>NZ_JAOTPG010000002.1:0-686856 GCF_051062835.1 Microbacterium sp. CGR1
CTGGTGCGGGCGGCGGGAACAGGCGACATCACGAGGCCGAGCATGACGCCCGCGATGGTGGCGTGGATGCCTGACGCGGCGACGAGTCCCCATGCCACGATTCCGACCACGACCATCGCGACGGCGATCGCGGGGTGCCCCTTGGCGTGCAGCGCGCGGCTGAGGAGCCAGAACGCCACGACCGCGACCACGGCGAGGACGAGCAGCAGCCACTGCACGTCGTGCGCGAAGAGAACGGCGATGAAGATGATGCCGATGATGTCGTCGAGGATCGCCAGCGCCAGCAGGAACACCCGCACGGTCGACGGCAGGCCCTTGCCGAACATCGCGAGCACACCGAGCGCGAAGGCGATGTCGGTCGCGGTGGGGATCGGCCATCCGGTGGCGGTCGCCGAGTCTCCGGCGATGAGCAGGTAGACCGCGATCGGCACCAGCACACCACCCGCGGCGGCGATCGCCGGCTGCACGGCCTTGCGAGGCGAATCCAGCTCTCCGTGCGTGAGTTCGTGGCGCAGCTCGATCGCGACCACGAGGAAGAACACGGCGAGGAGCCCGTCGGACACCCAGTGCTCGATCGAGAGGTCCAGCGCGGTGCCCGGCACGGCGATGTGGAAGTCGAGCACTGCGGCGAGCGCGTCATGCGTGGGCAGATTCGCCAGCAGCAGACCGAGGCCGGCGGCGACGAGGAGGAGGACAGCGGGGAACTGCTGCCCGCGGAGGGGGTTCGCGGAGATTCGCATCCCCTCCATGGTAGTTCGCCGGTCGTCGCGGCCGTCTCGGATCGTCATGCGTTCAGAGCACCACCTCGACCCGGGATACTCTCGAACGGTGACCCCCGAACACGCTTTCCCCGAGCCCACCGACACCTCGGCCATCCGCATCATCGGCCGATTCGAAGCGGGCCGTGGCATTCCGGACGCGATGCGCTCCGACGTCAGGATGCTCGGCGCCCTTCTCGGCCAGGTGCTGCGAGAAGCCGGCGGCGACGATCTCTTCGAGGACGTCGAGAAGCTGCGCCTCGCCACCATCCAGGCCTATGACGAAGAGACATCCGACGCGTTCGAGCGCGCAGCGGCGATCGCAGAGTCCTTCAGCATCGACCGCGCCGACGAGGTCGCGCGGGCGTTCACGTGCTACTTCCATCTGGTCAACCTCGCCGAGGAGCACCAGCGCGTGCGCGTCCTCCGCGAGCGCGCCGGGCAGCCCGGCCGCGAGGATGCCGCTGACACGGTCGCCACGGCCTACGCGCGTCTGAAGACCGAGGTCGGCGACGACGAGGCGCTGCGTCGCCTGAAGGGTCTGCGCTTCCACCCCGTCTTCACGGCCCACCCGACGGAAGCCCGTCGCCGGGCCGTGTCGTCGAGCATCCGCCGCCTGTCCGAGCTGCTCACGCAGCACGATGCGGCGAGCGAGGGCGGCTCCGAGGAGCACCGCGCCCGTCGTCGGATGCTGGAGGAGATCGACACCCTCTGGCGCACCGCGCCGCTGCGCGCCGAGAAGCCGTCTCCGACCGACGAGGTCCGCACGGTCATGGGCGTGTTCGACGAGACGCTGTTCACGACGGTCCCCCACGTGTACCGCCGCATCGACGACGCACTGCGCGGCGACGACTCCGGCGCCTCCGAGCCCGTGGTCCCTGCTTTCGTGCGTATCGGCTCCTGGGTCGGCGGCGACCGCGACGGCAACCCGTTCGTCACGGCATCCGTCACGCGCGAGGCCTCGCAGATCGCCTCGGATCACGTGCTCCGTGGTCTCGAGCGCGCGCTCGAACGCATCGGCCGCACGCTCACGCTCGACGCCGAGGACACCCCCGCGAGCGCGGCCGTCTCCGCCCTGTGGGACGACTTCGCCGCCGCGGATCCGCGCGGCGCCGAAGAGCTCGGAGCCCGCTCCCCCGGCGAGCCGCACCGCCGGGTGCTGCTCGCGCTCGCCCACCGCGTCGCCGCCACCCGCCGCGACGACGAGCTCCGCTACAGCCGCCCCGAGGAGCTCCTCGCAGATCTTCGCGCGGTGCAGTCGTCGCTGTCGGATGCCGGAGCGAAGCGCCACGCCTTCGGCGGTGTCCAGCACCTGATCTGGCAGGTGGAGACGTACGGTTTCCATCTCACCGAGCTCGAGGTCCGCCAGCACTCGCAGGTGCACGCGAAGGCTCTGGCAGAGCTCGCGAGCGGTGAGGCAATCAGCGCGCAGACCGAAGAGGTGCTCGAGGTCTTCCGTGCGATCGCCGAGATCCAGCGCGACCGCGGCCTCCGAGCCGCCGGCCGCTACGTCGTGTCGTTCACGCAGGCGGCCTCCGACCTCGCGAACGTGTATGCACTCGCGCGGCACGCGCTCGGCGACGACGCCCCCGTGCTCGACGTCGTGCCGCTGTTCGAGACGTTCGCCGACCTGCAGGCGGCACCCGAGATCCTCGCCGAGGCGGTGACCTTCCCGGAGTTCCAGGAGCGGATGGCCGCCACCGGCAACCGCCTCGAGGTCATGCTCGGCTACTCCGACTCGTCGAAGGACGTCGGCCCCGTCGCCGCCAACCTCGCCCTCTATGAGGCGCAGGAGAAGATCGCGCTGTGGGCGCAGGAGTCGGACATCGAGCTGACCCTGTTCCACGGCCGTGGCGGAGCCCTCGGCCGTGGTGGCGGACCCGCCAACTCGGCGATCCTCGCGCAGCCGCCGCACTCGGTCGACGGCCGGTTCAAGCTCACCGAGCAGGGTGAGGTCATCTTCGCCCGCTACGGCGAGCCCGCGATCGCGATGCGCCACATCGACCAGGTCGCCGCGGCGACCCTGCTCGCATCGTCGCCGACGGTCGAGAAGCACACGAGCGAGGCCGCGGCGCGATTCGCGGACATCGCCTCGGTGATGGACCGCTCCTCGCGCGAGCGCTTCTTCTCGCTCGTGAAAGCCGAGGGCTTCGCGCCCTGGTTCGCCACGGTCACCCCGATGGAGGAGATCGGTCTGCTCGCACTCGGCTCGCGCCCCGCGCGACGGGGCCTGTCGGTCGAGTCCCTGGAAGACCTCCGCGCCATCCCGTGGGTGTTCGCGTGGACTCAGGCACGCATCAACCTCGCCGGCTGGTTCGGTCTCGGAACCGCGCTGGCAGCGGTGGGCGACGAGGCTCGCCTCATCGAGGCCTACCGCGACTGGCCGCTGCTGCGCACCATGATCGACAACGTCGCGATGAGCCTCGCGAAGACCGACGAGCGCATCGCCCGCCAGTATCTGGCACTGGGCGACCGCGACGATCTCGCCCAGCTCGTGCTCGACGAGATGACCCTCACCCGCGAGTGGGTGATCCGTCTCACCGGCGGCGTCGGACTGCTCGAGAACAAGCCGATCCTGCAGCGCGCGGTGCAGCTGCGCACCCCCTACGTCGACGCACTCTCGCTGCTGCAGCTGCGCGCTCTGCGTGCGCTGCGCGACCCCGCGGAAGCGACCGGATCCGGTGCGGAGGACGAGCAGAAGCGACTGCTGCTGCTCTCCGTGAGCGGCGTCGCCGCGGGCCTGCAGAACACCGGCTGAGCCGCCGCATCGTCGTCGTCGCGTGCACTCCGGTGCGAGAGTCCTCACTTCGGCGTGCCCGCTAGAGTGAGGTTTCTGCCCGATCCGGCGACCTCTCACGCGACACGATCGCACGCATCATCTTCTTCCCCCGTTCAGAAAGCTCTTTCGCGTGACCTCTTCGTCTTCCGCTGACTTCCATCCGCTCGCCGACTCGGTGCAGCCCGTCTTCGACACGGTGCTTCACCGCAGCCCGAACGAGCCCGAGTTCCAGCAGGCCGTGCACGAGGTGTTGAACTCGATCGCCCCGGTGCTCGTGCGCAATCCGCAGTTCGTCGACGGCGGCATCCTCGAGCGTCTCGTCGAGCCGGAGCGTCAGATCCTGTTCCGGGTTCCGTGGGTCGACGATGCGGGTCGCCTGCAGGTCAACCGCGGCTACCGCATCCAGTTCTCCTCGGTCCTCGGCCCGTACAAAGGCGGGCTCCGCTTCCACCCGTCGGTCAACCTGTCGATCATCAAGTTCCTCGGCTTCGAGCAGATCTTCAAGAACGCTCTCACCGGACAGGGCATCGGCGGCGGCAAGGGTGGCTCGGACTTCGATCCGCACGGCCGGTCGGACGGCGAGATCATGCGCTTCTGCCAGTCGTTCATGAACGAGCTCTACCGCCACCTGGGCGAGCACACCGACGTCCCCGCGGGTGACATCGGAGTGGGCGGCCGCGAGATCGGCTATCTCTTCGGCCAGTACCGCAAGATCACCAACCGTCACGAGTCCGGCATGTTCACGGGCAAGGGCACCGGCTGGGGCGGCGCCGAGGTGCGCACCGAGGCCACGGGCTACGGCGCGGTGTTCTTCGCGCAGGAGATGCTCGGCGTGCACAACGACTCACTCGAGGGCAAGCGCGTCGGTGTCTCGGGCTCGGGCAACGTCGCGATCTACGCGATCCAGAAGGCCACGCAGCTCGGCGCGACCGCCGTGACCGCATCCGACTCGTCCGGCTACGTCGTCGACGACGCCGGGATCGACGTCGACCTGCTGCGCCAGATCAAGGAGGTCGAGCGCGCTCGTATCGTCGAGTACGCCAACCGTCGTCCCGGTGCGCGATTCGTCGAGGGCGGAAGCGTCTGGGAGGTGCCCGTCGACATCGCGGTGCCCTCCGCGACGCAGAACGAGCTCGACCTCGACGCGGCCGAGGCTCTCATCGCGAACGGCGTGCGCGCGGTCTCCGAGGGTGCGAACATGCCCTGCGTACCCGCAGCGGTCGACGCCTTCCAGGCCGCCGGTGTGCTGTTCGCACCGGGCAAGGCCGCGAACGCCGGTGGTGTCGCGACCTCCGCCCTCGAGATGAGCCAGAACGCGTCCCGTCAGCGCTGGAGCTTCGACGCCAGCGAGAGCAAGCTGCGCGAGATCATGGCAGACATCCACAGCGCCGCATTCGACGCTGCCGAGCGCTACGACGTCGCGGGTGACTATGTCGCGGGCGCGAACATAGCCGGCTTCGAGCGCGTCGCCGGCGCGATGCTCGCGCAGGGCGTCATCTGACCCGCCGGCCTCCGCCTGCACACGCCAGAAGAGCCGCCCCCCTCCCAGGTGGGCGGCTCTTCTGCATTCTCGTTGTGTGAGCCTGCAGGGCTCAGCTCTCGTCGACAGGCACCTTCACGACCTTGTTGAAACCGGTCACTGCCTGGTTCTCGTCGAACGCGACCACCTTCTTGCGGAAGCCCTTCGTGATCACGGCGAGGTAGATCAGGCCGATGGCCGTCCAGATGAGGCCTCCGGTGAGAGCATCGGCGTGGAGGTTCACCCACAGGAGTCCCGTCAGCAGCATGCCGATGCCCGGCATCACGATGTACGAGAAGATGTCGCGCGGCGTGTGGCGCCGGCCCTTGCGGATCGCGAACCACGCGATCACCGAGATGTTGACGAAAGTGAAAGCGATCAGGGCGCCGAAGTTGATCCAGGCCGCGATCAGCTCGAGGGTGAACGGGATCGCCAGCAGCGAGATCGCGCCGACCAGCACGATGTTGAACGTCGGGGTGTGCGTGCGTGGATTGATGTAGCCGAATGCCTTCTGCGGAAGGACGTTGTTGCGCCCCATCACCAGCAGCATGCGCGACACGGAAGCGTGAGACGCGAGGCCTGAGGCGAGGGTGGCGCAGAATCCGGCCGCCGTCAGCACCGCCATCAGGACGTTGCCCCCCACGAGGTTTCCGATGATCGGCAGCGTGGAGTCCTCGACGTACTGCATGTCGCCGCCCGGGGCGAACTCGTTCCAGTCGGGGAAGCGGAGCTGCGTGACGTACCCGGCGATCAGGAAGATCGCTCCACCGAGCATCACGGTCAGGAGGATCGCCTTGGGCATGATCTTCGGGTCCTTCGCCTCCTCGGCGTACATCGTGACGGCGTCGAAGCCGATGAACGAGAAGCAGACGATCGTGGCTCCCATGAGCACCGCGCTGATGGTCGCGCCGTCGTGGATGAACGGGGCGGCCGAAGCGATCGTGGCCGCACCCTCGCCGCGCATGAGCTGGGCGACGACCATGACGACGAACACGATCATCACGACGATGGAGAACACGAGCAGGATCATGTTCATGTTCGAGGTGCCGCGCATGGTCATGTAGATGATGCTCGTCACGAGGATGCAGTACAGCACCACCCAGATCCAGCCGGGGATGTCGGGGAACAGCGCTTCGAGGTAGCTGCGGATGATGAGGCAGTTCACCATCGGGAGCAGCACGTAGTCGATGAGCGAGGTCCAGCCGACCATGAACCCGAGGTTCGGGTGGATCGACTCGCGGACGTAGGTGTACGCGGAGCCGGCGCTCGGAATGGCGCTGGAGATCTTGCCGTAGCTGATGGCTGTGAAGACCATGACCACGAGCGCGACGAGGTACGCGGCCGGAACGACGTTGTCGGTGTCGCGCGCCACCATGCCGAACGTGTCGAACACGACGGTCGGCGTCATGTAGCCGAGGCCGAGACCGACGATCGCCCAGAGTCCGAGGTTGCGTCGGAGGGTGCCCCCACCCTGCGCGAGCGGCTTCGTCTTGATGGTCGTGGCCATGAGTACTCCTTCGGGAACAGCGCATGGGTCAGACTTCGGGCGGTCCGACGCTGAGGCTCAGTATGTACCCGGGATATTCGTCAGCGGAAGAGCGGATCTGATTCGAAATACGCATTTAACATGGCGAATCCACGCGGGATTCGAAGACATCCGGGATCACCAGCCTTCGGAGAGCACCCGGTCGAGCATCGCGACCACGTGATCCGCGCTCTCGACCGTCAGGCAGAGCGGCGGCTTGATCTTCAGCACGTTGGAACGCTCGGAGGTGGTGAGCACGATCACGCCGAGCTCCCGCATCCGCTCGCAGATCGCGGCGGCCTCGGCGTCCGCAGGCTCCATGCTCTCGCGGTCGCGCACGAGCTCGACCCCGAGGTAGAGACCTTCGCCGTGCACGGGACCGACGAGCGGATGCCGATGCGCCAGCGCCCGGAGGGACTCGGCCAAGTGCGCGCCCACCTCGAGAGCGTTCCGCTGCAGGTCGTCCTCGACCATGGCGTCGAGCACCGCCAGCCCGACGCGGCAGCTGAGGGTGCTGCCGCCAGCCGAGGAGAAGAACTGCCCCTGATCGCTGAGCGCGTCGGCGATCCGGCGGGAGGTGATCACTCCCCCGATCGGGAACCCGTTGCCCATCGGCTTCGCGATCGTGACGATGTCGGGCACGACGCCCGACTGCTCGAACCCCCAGAAGCTCGAGCCCATGCGACCGAAGCCCACCTGCACCTCGTCGGCGATGCAGAGACCGCCGCGTGCGCGCACCAGATCGTAGGCGCCCGCCAGATATCCGTCGGGCAGCAGCACACCGCCGGCGTTGCCGAGAACGGATTCGCAGAGGAACGCCGAGACGTCACGGCCCTCCGCGGCGAGACCGTCGAGGTCTGCGGCGAGGTCTGCGAGATAGCGATCGGCCGTATCGTCTCCACGGTACGTGCCACGGAATCGGTTCGGCACATCGGCGACGTGCACCCAGTCGGGTCTCGTCTCGAGGGCGTGAGGGTTGTCGTAGGCGCTGGTCGTGACAGCATCGCTCGCCATCGTCCAGCCGTGATAGGCCTCGCGGAGCGCGACCACGGTACGACGCCCGGTGGCCGCCTGCGCGAGACGGATGCCGAGATCGACGGCCTCCGAGCCGCTGTTGACCAGCAGCACCGTGTCGAGTCCGCTCCCCTCGGGCATCAGCGCGATCAGCCGCTCGCTGTACTCGGCGAGATCGCGGAACAGGAAGCGCGAGTTCGTGGCGAGGGTCTTCAGCTGTCGGTTCGCCGCGGCGGCCACCTTCGGATGCCCGTGGCCGAGCCCCGCAACGTTGTTCACCATGTCGATGTAGCTGCGGCCGGTGGTGTCGACGAGGTGATGCCGCCAGCCGCGCTCGATCTGCGGAGGGTGCTCGTAGTAGCGCTCCTGCGCCTCGGCGAAGATCCGCTCTCGGCGGCGCAGCTCGTCGTGAGCGCCGTCGCGCTGCGCGTGCGACGCGAGGCCGAGCAGAGCCGCGGGATCGGCGGTGAAACGACGCCAGGCCTCGACCCGGTCCGGCGTGACCCGGTGCGCGGCAGCGGCTTCGGCGGGCAGTGGCGGCGCATCCGCTCGGCGGAGTCCGACGACCAGCGTCCTGATCTCGAACGACGCCGCGAGTCGGCCGATGCTCTCGCCCTTCTCGACCCTGCCGTTGCGCGTCGGCTCGAAGTCGGTGCCGCGGAGGTCGAGTTCCCACCCGCCGTCGATCGTGATGCGCACACTGCCGTCGGTGATCTTCAGGTCGCCCTCGACCGGGGCGATCATGCGCGACGACGGCCCGGGAGCGACGTGCACCTCGGTCTCGACCGGCCAGGTGGCCGCGGCATCCGGGGTGTCGAGGGCTGTGCGCGTGAGGCGGTACACGCCGTAGGGAACCACGGCGGCACGCGCGCCCCGGGCATGGGCGCCGGCGATGAGCTCCGCCTCTGCATCATGAGCCGTCCAGCGGCCGGCCTCCAGAGCGTCGGACTCCACGCCAGGGTCGACCACCACGATGCGGCCGTCGAGGTCAGGGAGCAGCGGAGCGAGTGGGGAGGTCAGGTGATCGCCGTCGGGCGGCGCTGCGTCCTCCTCCGGCGCCTCGCGTTCGGGCGCCTTCTCCTCTGATCCGTCCGCCTCCGGTGTTTCGGCTCCCGGCGCGGTGACCACCGGCGCGGTGACGACCGGCCCGGGGACGCCTGGCACCTCGACGACCGGAACCTCGACGACCGGCGCCTCGAAGACGGGGGCGTCGAATCCCAATCTGTCGAGCACGAGCTCCGTCGCCTCGGCGAGCGGTACGGCGGTCGCGGCGTCGAAGATGGCCTGCTCCCCCGCGATCCGCTCGCGCGCGTACTCGTTGTCGCCGTCGATCTCGAGCTGCCTCCAGCCGCTCGCGACGAGGAGCGCCGATCGCAGCACGATCAGCGGCCAGACGGCGAGCGCCTCGTCGCGGCTGAGCGGCGCATCTGCGTGGAAAGCGGCGATCGTGTCGAGCGCGCGCAGAGGGCGCTCGGGTTCGTGGTGGAGCATCGATGAGACGCACACCGCGAGTTCGGCGACGCGCCAGCCGAGGCCGAGGTCGCCGAGATCGAGCACGACGTGCGGATGGAGTCGGGAGTCGGCGCCCCGCCGACCGGTGACGTTGTCGTCGGTGAGATCGCCATGGATCGGCTGCACCGGCAGCCGTTCGGCCACGACCGCCACCGCCTTCTGCGCGACGTCCGACGCCGTGCGCACGCGCGATCGCAGCTCCGCGTCGGTCACCGACGGCGCCAGCATCGTGATCTGCTCGAAGGCGACCCTCATGTCCCACATCTGCTCGCGGTCGAGCCCCGGATGCTCGAGCCCGGCCAGCGCGTTCACGGATGCCGCCGCGAGCGCGCCGAACTCAGCGAGCACGACCGGTGCGAGGTACCCCGCATCGACGAGTGCCTCGCCATCGGCGAACTCGCTGCGTCGCACGGCGAATCCGCGCCACCGCTGCGTGAGCGCGCCGTCGAGGCCGGGCAGCACGGCAGGAACCGGCACCCCCGCCGCGCGGTAGGCGTCGAGGGCCTGATGCTGCGCGTCGCGTGCATCGTCAGAGAACACCGGGTTGTCGACGCGCAGGACGCTGCGCGAGCCGTCGGCCTCGACGAGCACGAAGTTGCGATCCTGATTGCTGCCGAGTTCGCTCGCCACCGCCTCGACGCCGTAGCACTCCCGAGCTATCGCGGCCGCGTCGGCCGCACTCACATCGGGTCGGACGAGCCCTGCGCCATCGCTCACCCTCGGCCCGCCGCGCGGCCGTCGACGTCGAGACGCACATCGTGGGCGTGACGTGCGAGCGAGCTGCCGTAGCGCTCGGTCAGCTGCACCATCAGATCGGGGGTGTCGCGGTCGACGCCGAAGACGTGACCGGGGAAGTCGAGCTCTGGCTGCGCAGCCGATATCTCCGCCTCACGGTCGGGAGAGAGCAGCTGCACGGGGTCGCCGACCGCGACCCATCCGATCGGCACGACCGTGCCGGCCGGCAGCACCGCACGTCGATGCACGATCGCGTTGACGCGCACCTCGCAGCGGTCACCGACCAGCGCCCCGTTGAAGATCCGCGCACCGGATGCGAAGAAGACCTCTTCCCCGACCGTGGCGCCCGCGATGCTCGCGAGAGTGCCGATGAGCGTGTGCGCGCCGATATGCACGGCGTTCGCCGCCGTCGCACGGATGAGCGCGTTCTCCATCACGATGACGTGCTCCCCGAGCGTGATCGGCCCGCCCTCCGCCGTGATCACGGCGCCGTGCAGCACTTGGCAGCCGGCGCCGATCTCGACATCGCCGGAGATCACGGCGGTGGGAGCGACGACGGCGGTGTCATGGATCCGGGGCCGAGCCCCGAGGTGCTCGTACAACATGACGCCAGCGTAGTGCTGCCGGATGCACGGCGAGAAGGCTGCTCCCGGCGTGGAGCGTGCCGGAGTCCTCGCTGCTACGCTGTCGCCCATGCAATGCCGGTGACTCGATCCTCCACCCTGCCGCTGGGCCGCACGTCTGCGCGCCCCGGCACCACGATCGAAAGGCCTCCGTCATGAACTCCCTCGCACTCCCCCTCCTCGGCCGTACCGCCCTGGTGACCGGTGTCTCCCGTCGTCGGGGCATCGGCTTCGCGACCGCCACGACCCTCGCCTCCCTCGGCGCGAACGTGTTCTTCCATCACTTCCGTCCTCACGATCTCGACCACCCGTGGGGAGGTGACGATCTCGACGCGGTGCGAGACGGCATCCGCGACTCGCTCGCATCCGGGGCCGTGATGGGCGACGCTCAGGCAGACCTGCGCGACCCGGCCGGCATCGAACCGCTGCTCGACGCGGCCTGGTCCCTGTCGGGGCGACTCGACATCGTCGTCTGCAACCAGGCGATGAGCGGCGGCGACGGCACGATCTTCGACATGACAGCCGAGCGACTCGACGCGCACTGGCAGGCCAACGCGCGTGCGTCGCTGCTGCTCACAGCCGGGTTGGCACGCCGCATCCGTGCAGAGCTCGGCGGGGCGGCGACTCCCGCCGCGCGCCCCGGCGACAGCATCCCCTCGCTGGGTCCCTTCGAGACGCCGACGGCCCGCGTGATCTGGATGACCTCGGGTCAGGGCCACGGCGCGATGCGAGGCGAGATCTCGTACGCGACGAGCAAGGCCGCTCTGGCGGGCATCACCCGCTCGACCGCTGCCGAGCTCCTCGACGTCGGGATCGTGCTGAACACGGTGAACCCCGGCCCCGTGAACACGGGATACCTGGACGCCGACACCACCGATCGCGACCTGTCAGGCGTCGACGAGTGGATCGCCGGCACGCCGTTCGGCCGGGTGGGGCGCCCCGACGACCCGGCGCGACTGATCGGCTGGCTCTGCAGCGACGCGGGGTCGTGGGTCGTCGGCCAGGTGCTGACGACGGACGGCGGCTTCTCGCTCTAGAGATCCTCTCTCTGGAGAACTGCCCTCACTCGACCTTCGCCGGTTCGGGGAAGATCGCCGTGAGCAGCTGGCCGACCCACTCGAGCAGTTCCGCGTTCGGCAGCGGCTCGAGTCCGACGCCCACTGCCGCGGGGATCGTCGGCATCGGCACCACGAGGGCGTCGCCACCCGCGACCAGCTTGGCCTTCGGGTACAGACGCTGCAGACGCACCTTGATCGATTCCTCGAGATGAGCGGGCGCGATGCGCAGGTTCGAACCCATCACGACGACGTCGGCGAGTCCTGCCCTGGCGGCGCGGCGACGCAGACGGGCGACCGCGATCAGCCCCTCGACCTCGTCGGGCGGAGTGCCGTAACGGTCGGTCAGCTCGTCGATCACGAGATCGATCGCGTCGTCCTTCGCCGTCGCGGCGGACGCCGCGGAGAGCTTCTGATAGGCCTCGAGCCGCAGCCGCTCGCTGTCGATGTAGTGCTCGGGGATGCGCGCATCCAGCGGGAGCTCGAGCCGCAGCTCCTGGCCGGACTCGACGTCCTCGCCGCGGAAGGTCGCGACGGCCTCGCCGATCATCCGCAGGTACAGGTCGAAGCCGACGCCGGCGATGTGGCCGGCCTGCTCGCCGCCGAGCAGGTTGCCGGCGCCGCGGAGCTCGAGGTCCTTGAGCGCGACCTGCATGCCCGAACCGAGGTCGTTGTTCACGGCGATCGTCTGCAGACGGTCGGCCGCGGTCTCGCTGAGCGGCTTCATCTCGTCGTACAGGAAGTAGGCGTACGCCCGCTCGCGACCACGCCCGACACGACCACGCAGCTGGTGCAGCTGGCTGAGCCCGTACTTGTCGGCACGGTCGATGATGATCGTGTTGGCGTTCGAGATGTCGAGGCCCGTCTCGATGATCGTGGTCGAGACGAGCACATCGAACTTGCGCTCCCAGAAGTCGTCGACGACCTGCTCGAGCGCGTGTTCGCCCATCTGACCGTGGGCCACCGCGATGCGCGCCTCGGGCACGAGCTCCGCGAGCTGCGCCGCGACCCGCTGGATCGACTGCACGCGGTTGTGCACGAAGAACACCTGGCCCTCACGGAGGATCTCACGCCGGATGGCCGCGGTGATCTGCTTGTCGCTGCGGGGTCCGACGAACGACAGGATCGGATGCCGGTCTTCCGGCGGTGTCGCGAGCGTCGACATCTCGCGGATGCCGGTGACCGCCATCTCGAGCGTGCGCGGGATGGGCGTCGCGCTCATCGCGAGGATGTCGACGTTGGTCTTCATCTTCTTGAGGGTGTCCTTGTGCTCGACTCCGAAGCGCTGCTCCTCGTCGATGATCATCAATCCGAGGTCCTTGAACATGACCTGGTCGGTGAGGATGCGGTGCGTGCCGATCACCATGTCGACCGTGCCGTCGAGCAGGCCGTCGAGCGTCAGACGCGCCTCCTTGTCGGTCTGAAAGCGCGACAGCGGGCGCACCTTGACGGGGAACCCGGCGAAACGCTCGGTGAAGGTCTCGAGGTGCTGCTTCACGAGCAGCGTCGTCGGCACGAGCATCGCGACCTGCTTGCCGTCCTGGATCGCCTTGAACGCCGCACGCACGGCGACCTCGGTCTTTCCGAAGCCGACGTCGCCCGAGAGCAGACGGTCCATCGGGATCGGACGCTCCATGTCGGCCTTGATCTCGTCGATCGTCTGGAGCTGGTCGGGAGTCTCGGCGAATGGGAACGCCTCTTCGAGCTCGCGCTGCCACGGGGTGTCCTGCCCGAACGCGTGCCCCTTCGCGCTCATGCGCGCCGAGTAGAGCTTGACCAGCTCGACGGCGATGTCGCGGACGGCCTTGCGGGCCTTGCCCTTGGCCTGCGACCAATCGCTGCCGCCCATCTTCGAGAGGGTCGGACCCTCGCCGCCGACGTACTTCGACAGCAGGTCGAGCTGATCGGTGGGCACGAAGAGCTTGTCACCCGGGTATCCGCGCTTCGACGGTGCGTATTCGAGCACGAGGTAGTCGCGCACGGACTTGGTCGCGTTGCGGCCCCCGGTCGAGACCTCGCGCTGCGTCATCTCGACGAACCGGCCGATGCCGTGCGTGTTGTGCACGACGAAGTCGCCCTGCTTGAGCTGCAGCGGGTCGACGACGTTCTTGCGGCGGGAGGCGAGCTTCTTGACGACGCGCTGGTCGCCACCGATCGTGCGGCCGTAGAACTCGTTGTCGGTGAGGACGGCGAGCTTCGCCTCGGGGATCTGGAATCCGGCCTCGACGGATCCGGTGACGAGGGTCGCGACGCCGGTGTCCGGCGCATCGACGAGCTCGCCCACGATGCGGGCGGCGATGCCCCGGTCGGAGAGGACGTCACGCGCGCGGTCGACGAGACCGGCACCCGCCGCGATGACGACGACGCGCCATCCGTCGGCGACCTTCGCATCGACGAACGAGATCGCGCCGTCGACGTTGCCATGGAACGAGGGGATGACGGACGCGTCGATGGTCTCGGCATCCTCGCCGCCCATCGAGAACGGGCTCAGCCGCCACCACACGCCGCCGCGATCGCGCACCACCTCGCGCAGCTCGGCGATCGTGAGGAAGTCTCCTGCTCCGAGGTCGATGGGCGCGGAAGCGCCGGAGGTGGCCGCGCTCCAGGCCGCGTCGAGGAACTCGCGGTTGGTCTCGCCCAGCGTGATCGCGCGGGCGCTCGACCGCTCAGGGTCGACGACGGCGGTCGCGCTGCCCTCGGGAAGGTACTCGGCGAGCGACTTGAGCGGACCCGAGACGGCCGGAAGAAGCGACTCCATGCCCTCGACGGGGATGCCCTCCGACATCTTCTCGAGCATTCCCGCGATCGCGGGGAACCCGCCGATCAGCGCCCTCGCGCGATCGCGGACGTCGGGGGTCAGCAGCAGTTCACGGCTCGGCGGCAGGTCGACGCCGTCGACATCGCCGGGGAGGGAACGCTGATCGGCGACCGAGAACGCGCGGATCTGATCGACCTCGTCGCCGAAGAACTCGACGCGGAACGGATGCTCGGAGATCGCGGGAAAGACGTCGAGGATGCCGCCGCGCACCGCGAACTCGCCGCGTCGCGACACCATGTCGACGCGCGAGTAGGCGCGCTCGACCAGCTGCTCGACGACGTGGTCGAGTTCGTGACCACGGGTTCCCGCGCGCAGCTCCAGCGGCGCGATCTCACCGAGGTTGCCCGCGATCGGCTGCAGCGCGGCGCGCACCGACGCGACGACGACGAGCGGGTGGTCGCCCGACCACTCGGCGATGCGGCGGAGGGTCTGGAGTCTCTGGCCGACGGTGTCGGGGCTGGGGCTCAGACGTTCGTGGGGAAGCGTCTCCCAGGCCGGGAAGGTGACGATCTCGGCGTCGGGGATGTAGGCGCCGAGCGCCGCGGCGAGACTCTCGGCACGCCGCCCCGTCGGCACGACGGTGAGGAGTGCCGGCGGATGCCCGGCCGCCCGCCGCTTGTCGAGCAGACCGGCGAGTGCCGGAGCGTCGAGTCCGTCGACGAGGCCGAGATCGGCATCGGTCTGGGCCCACGTCAGAGCGTCACGAAAAAGAGATGCCTCTTCCAAGGCGCGCAGAATCCCCGGCACAGTCACCGGACAAGCCTAGCCGCGGCCACAGACACGGGCTCGCGGGGCTGCGGGCGGGGACCCGGTCGCCCATAGGATGCACGGATGGAACCGGTCACCCTCACCACCGAGCGCCTCGTCCTGCACGTGCCGGACGAGTCCGACGTCGACGCGATCACCGCAGCCTGCCAGGACCCCGAGATCCCCCGGTGGACCACCGTGCCGAGCCCCTACACACGTGAGCACGGCGAAGGCTACGTGCGCCTGATCCGCGAATGGTGGGCCGACGGCAGCCAGGCGATCTGGTGCGCCTACCGCGAGGGCGAACTGGTCGCGTCGATCGGGCTGCATCACATCACTGAGCACCGCACCGGCGGGCATGCGGAGATCGGATACTGGGTCACCGAATCAGCACGCGGCAACGGCTACCTCGTCGAAGCGGCTCGCGCCGTCGTCGGCTGGGGGTTCGAAGAGCTCGGTCTCGCTCGACTGGGCTGGCGCGCGGTGGCCGGCAACGTCCCGTCGGCCCGTGCCGCTCGCGCGCTCGGTTTCCGATACGAGGGGCTGGGGCGCCAGGCGCTCACCAGCGACCGCGGTCGCGACGACGGATGGTTCGGCGGGCTCCTCGCGGCCGATGACCGTGCGCCGGTGGACTGGCCGATCCTCCAGGGAGCCTCCCTAGCCGTGTGTCCGACGTCGGTGGCAGGATGAGCGCATGCCTGAGATGCCGGAAGTCCAGGGCCTGACGACATTCCTGACGGAGCGCGCCGTGGGGCGAACGATCGTCCGCACGGCCGTGGGCGCGATCGCCGCGCTGAAGACGTACGACCCGCCGAACACCGCGTTGCACGGTGCCGAGATCACGGCCGCGTCGAGGCGGGGCAAATTCATCGTGCTCTCCTGTGGCGCCGACCTGCATCTCGTCTTCCATCTGGCCAAGGCCGGGTGGCTGCGTTGGTACGAGACTCTGCCGACGACTCTGATCAAGCCGGGCAAGTCGCCGATCGCGCTGCGGGTCGCACTCGACGACGAGAGCGGGTTCGACCTCACCGAAGCCGGTACGAAGAAGTCTCTGGCCGTCTACGTGGTGCGCGATCCCCAGGAAGCGCCGGGAATCGCTCGCCTCGGACCCGATCCGCTCGAATCGACCTTCACGCGCGAGGTCTTCGGCAGCCTGCTCAGTGGGCGGCGCACGCAGATCAAGGGTCTGCTGCGCGATCAGAGCATCATCGCCGGCATCGGCAACGCCTACTCCGACGAGATCCTGCACGCGGCCCGCATGTCTCCCTACGCGATCGCCGACAAGCTCGGCGACGACGAGGTCGACCGGCTGTTCGCGGCGATGCAGACGACGCTGACGGATGCCGTCGCCGAGGCGTCGGGCAAGCCGCCGGCCGATCTGAAGGACGCGAAGCGCCGAGGCATGCAGGTGCACGCCCGCCGCGGCGAAGCCTGCCCCGTCTGCGGAGACACCGTGCGCAGCGTCTTCTTCGCCGACCGCTCTCTCGAGTACTGCCCGACCTGTCAGACCGGCGGCAAGCCGCTCGCCGACCGCCGCCTGTCGCGGCTGCTGAAGTAGCAATTCGACGCGGAATGAAATGTCCTCGGACGCGTTGAGTACACTCAGAGCATCAACGTGCTCCGGGGTCGGTGAGAATCCGAACCGGCGGTGACAGTCCGCGAGCGTCTCGGTTCTCCGAGGTGCCGATCCGGTGGAATTCCGGGACCGACGGTGGTGCGAGGCCCAGCCTCGCTAGTCCGGAAGGGAGGCAGCACGGTGCGCCGCCGCGCGCGCGTTCTGCCTGCGTCTCCCCTCGAGGAGAACCCCGGAGCCTCAGAGAGGACCACGGATGGCAGTGAACGAGACGGAACGACGGGCGATGACCCGTGCGCTCGAACTCGCAGCCCTCGGCCCGCGCGGAGTGAACCCGCAGGTCGGAGCGGTCATCCTCGGCTCCGACGGGACCGTCATCGCCGAAGGGTGGCACCACGGTGCCGGCACCCCTCACGCCGAGGTCGATGCGCTCTCGAAGCTGGCGCCGGGGGCGGCACGAGGCGCGACCGCGATCGTCACCCTGGAGCCCTGCAACCACACGGGGCGCACCGGCCCGTGTGCGGTCGCGCTCATCGAGGCGGGCGTCGCCCGAGTCGTCTACGCCCTCGACGATCCCGGCGCGGTATCGGGCGGCGGCGCCGATCGCCTCCGCGCCGCGGGAGTGAGCGTCGACGCCGGCGAGCAGGCCGACGTCGCCCACCGGATCATCGACGGCTGGCTCACCGCCCAGAGGCTGGGCCGACCGCATGTGACCGTGAAATGGGCGCAGTCGCTCGACGGCCGCGCCGCGGCATCCGACGGCTCCAGCCAGTGGATCACCGGTCCCGAGGCCCGCGCCGACGTGCACCGACGCCGCGCGGCGGCCGATGCGATCGCCGTCGGCACCGGCACCGTGCTCTCCGACGACCCCTCCCTGACCGCGCGCGACGGTGACGCCCTGCACGAGACGCAGCCGGTCCCCGTCGTGATCGGCTCGCGGCCCACCCCCGACGCGGCCGCGATCCGTCGGCATCCGCACACGCCGCTCTTCTACGACACCCACGATCTGCACACCGTGCTCGCGGATCTGCACGCGCGCGGCATCCAGAGCGTGTTCGTCGAGGGCGGCCCCACTCTCGCGAGCGCGTTCATCGCGCAGGGCCTCGTCGATCGGGTGCTCGCCTACATCGCGCCGGTGCTGCTCGGCGGCGACCGGCTCGCAGTGACCGACATCGGCGTCGCCACGATCGGCGCCGCCCACCGTCTGACGGTCGAGGGGTGGCTGCCGCTCGGCGAGGACCTGCTCGCGATCGCCACCCCTGTGCTCGACCTCGACGAAGGAGCCGCCTGATGTTCACCGGAATCATCGAGGAGATCGGGGAGATCACCGCGATCTCGCCCGCCGGAGACGGGTGGCGGCTGACCGTGCGCGCGCCGAAGGCCGCCTCCGACGCGATCCACGGCGAGTCCATCGCCGTCTCGGGAGTCTGCCTGACGGTCGTGGGGTCGACGCGCGACACCTTCGACGCCGACGTGATGAAGCAGACGCTCGACGTCGCAGCCCTCGGCGGAGCATCCGTCGGAACGCGCGTGAACATCGAGAAGGCGATGCCGGTCGGCGCGCGCCTCGGCGGCCACATCGTGCAGGGACACGTCGACGGCGTCGGCAGAGTCGTGGATGTGCGGCCGGGCGAGCAGTGGAGCGTGCTGCGCATCGCCCTTCCCGACGACCTCGCCCCGCTCGTGGTCGACAAGGGCTCGATCTCGGTCGACGGCACATCGCTCACCGTGAGCGCCGTGAGCGCGGCGGATGCCGCGAGCCACTGGTTCGAGATCTCGCTGATCCCCGAGACCCTCGCCGCCACCACCCTCGGATCGCGCTCCGTCGGCGACCGTGTGAACCTGGAGACCGACATCCTCGCCCGTCACGTCGAACGCCTGGTGGCGTTCAGGGCAGCACCGGAAGGAGGCTCGCGATGAGCCTTTCCACCATCCCCGAGGCCCTCGAGGCTCTTCGTGCCGGGCGCCCCGTGCTCGTCGCGGACGACGAGAACCGCGAGAACGAAGGCGACGTCATCCTCTCGGCCGAGCTCGCGACGCCCGAGTGGGTCGCCTGGACCGTCCGTTGGTCATCCGGCTTCATCTGCGCGCCGATGCCGACCGACCTCGCCGACAATCTGAACCTGCCGCCGATGGTCGCTGCCTCCGAAGACGCGCGCTCGACCGCGTACACGGTGAGCGTCGACGCAGCGGAAGGCGTCACCACCGGCATCAGTGCGCACGACCGCGCGCACACGCTGAATGTCCTGGCGAACCCTGCATCGACCGCGACCAGCATCATCCGCCCCGGACACGTCCTCCCTCTGCGGGCTGTCGACGGCGGCGTGCGCGAGCGCAGCGGCCACACCGAGGCTGCCGTCGACCTGATGAAGCTCGCAGGACTCCGTCCGGTCGGGGCGATCGCCGAGGTCGTCGCCGAAGACGGCAGCATGATGCGCCTGCCGGGTCTGATCGAGCTCGGCGCGCGCGACGGGGTGCCTGTCATCACGATCGAGCAGCTCATCGCTCACCTCAACGAGATCGATCCCACCGGCTGGGCACCGGAACGCGCCAGCAGGCGTGTGAGCCTGCGCGCGGATGCGACCGTGCCCACCACGCACGGGACCTTCCGCTTCCTCGCCTACAAGGACCGGGTCACCGGGACCGACCACATCGCGGTGGTCTCGGGAGAGCCCGGCGAGACGGCTCTCGTGCGGGTGCACTCGGAGTGCCTCACGGGTGAGGCGTTCGGCTCCCTCAAATGCGAGTGCGGTCCGCAGCTGGATGCGGCCCTGGACGCGATCGAGCAGGACGGCGGCGTCGTCATCTACATGCGCGGTCACGAGGGTCGCGGCATCGGCCTGATCAACAAGCTCCGCGCCTACAGCCTGCAGGAGGAGGGCCTCGACACGGTCGACGCCAACCTCGCTCTCGGACTGCCGGCCGACGCCCGTGACTACGCGGCCGCCGCCGGGATCCTCGCAGACCTCGGAGTGTCGAAGGTTCGTCTGTTGACGAACAACACCGACAAGGTGAACCAGCTGCGCAGCCTCGGCCTCGATGTCGTGGAGCAGGTTCCGCTGATCGTCGGAGTCGGCCCGAACAACCACCAGTACCTCGAGACCAAGCGTGACCGGATGGGTCACATCATCGGTGAGGCGGAGCTCGCTGAGGCTCTCGCCGACGGAAAGAAGGATCACTCATGAGCGGCGCAGGAGCACCCAAGACCGAGAAGATCGACGGACGCGGCCTCAAGGTCGTGATCGTCGCCGGCACCTGGCACGACGTCATCACCGACGGACTGATCGCCGGCGCGCAGCGCGTGCTCGACGACGCCGATGCCGCATACCGACTCGTGCGCGTGCCCGGTTCGTTCGAGCTCGCCCTCGCCGCGCAGGCGGCCTTCGCGGGCGGCGCCGACGCCGTGGTGGCCCTCGGCGTGATCATCCGAGGCGGCACCCCGCACTTCGAGTACGTCTCGGCGGCGACGACCGACGGACTGACCCGCGTCTCGCTCGATGCAGGCAAGCCGGTGGGCTTCGGCGTTCTCACGCTCGACGACGAGAAGCAGGGCCTCGACCGCGCAGGGCTCGAAGGATCGAAGGAGGACAAGGGTGCCGAGGCAGCGGATGCCGCGCTGCGCACCGCCCTCCTCGTGCGCGAGCTGCGCGGCTGAGAGGTCAGCCTGCCCTTGCTGGCGCGCGCACACCGCGTGCTCCTAGCGTGGGGGCATGGAGACTCTGCGCCACGTCGTTCTGTTCGTCCACCTCATCGGCTTCGCCGTGCTGTTCGGGGCCTGGGCGGTGCAGGCGTTCGGCGGAAAGCGCGAGTTCACCCGGCTGATGAGCATCGGCATGACGATCGCCGCGGTCGCAGGTCTCGCCCTCGCTGCTCCGTGGGGTCTGCCCGACGGCGTCGAGATGAACTACGCCAAGATCGGCACGAAGCTCGTCGTGTTGCTCGTGATCGGCGCGCTTCTCGGCATCGGCATGGCGAAGCAGCGCAAGGCCGGCTCGGTGCCGCCGGCGATGTTCTGGCTGGTCGGCATTCTGACCGCGGTCAACGCGGCCATCGCCGTGATCTGGCGCTGATCCGCCCACCATTCGGTCACGAGCGCAACGGCACTCGCACGTCTGCTCCGGCCTCCTCGGTCAGCCGCTCCCCCATCTGCGCGAACGTCGGCTGCGCGATGAACCCTCCGGCGAACAGCGCCTGTCCCTGAGAGAAACCCTGAGCCCGGCGGATGTCGTCCTCGCCGACGAAGCCGAACACGTCGGCCAGCTCGGCGATGTCGCGCGGAGCATTGACGCGCATCAGGCCGAGGTTGTCGCACTGCGAGAGCACGTTGGGGTGGATCTTGGTCGGGCGCTGGGTGGACAGGAAGAGCCAGAGACCGAACTTGCGTCCCTCCGCAGCGATCTGAACGAGCCTCTCGGTGAGAGCCTTCTCGACGGCGGTGCGCGGCTCGGGCGAGCAGAGGTTGTGCGCCTCGTCGATCACGATGAGAAGCGGCCGACGACTCTCGCGCTGCATCCACAGAGCCTCGAGCACCGCGAGAGCTGCGACCTTCGGCTCGGCGGGATGGTCGAATCCTCCGAGATCGAGCACGGTGGCCCGCGGTCGCTCGTCGATCACGTCGACGACGGATCCGGCTCCTCTGGACCAGAGGTCCCACTCGAGCACCTGCAGGTTCTCCATGCGGTTCGCGAGCCGGATGCGCGCGGGGTCTCCGGACGCCCGGAAGCCGCGCAGCATCTCCTCCGCGTCGAACACCGTGACACTCTTCGCCCAGTGGAGCAGGACGTTGTACTCCTCGGCGTCGGCGATGGGGTCGATCTGAAGGACCGCGGCTTTCGCGGCCGGAGACAAGTCGATGTATCGGGCGTGCAGCTTGTCCCCCTCGCCGTGACCTGATCGGAATACGCGGATGTCCGTCTGGGCGATGGCGACCGCATGCTCGGTCGACGCACCCGCCCTCGTCTCCGCCAGCCTGACGAAGTCCGCGTTCGGGTCGAGTATCAGCATCGGCAACTCGGTGTGCAGCAGAAGCTGCTCCAGCACGACTCCGAGCGCATAGGTCTTGCCGCTTCCGCTCTGGCCGCACCAGAACGTATGACGGTTGAATCGGCGCGCGTCCAGGTGCACGGACTCCGTGGGCTCGGCGGTCAGAGAGCCGATGGTCAGGTCGGTCATGCCGACACCGTAGCGCTGCGCGCGGCCGGCTCCGCCCTGACCTCACCCTCACAGTGTGACCCGCGAATCGCGCAGGGTGAGGCTCACCCTGCGCGGATGATCCTGTGGTGGTTGCTGCGGCCACTCCCTGGGAGACTTGCGCCGGATTCTCGTCTGACCGACATGTGAGAACGGAGAACCGTATGAGCAAGGACCGCCGCGCGGACGACGCCGGGCCGTTCCGCGCGAGGCGCGAGGCGGGCCGCGAGGCACGCGCACGGATGCCACGCGCGCGGCTCGGTGCCTGGTCGCCGTCTGCAGACCGCCCCGACCCGATCGCGCTGCTGGAGGAGCAGGCAGAGTCACGCGTCCGAGAACTCACACCGTTCCGCTATGCGCGGATGTCGGCATCACCGCTCGCGTTCTACCGCGGTGCGGCTCTGCTCATGGCGTCCGATCTCGCGGCCCACCCCCACACCGGGATCATCACGCAGCTCTGCGGAGACGCCCATCTGTCGAATTTCGGTCTCTACAGCACTCCGGAGAGGTCGCTCGCATTCGACATCAACGACTTCGACGAGACGCTTCCCGGCCCCTTCGAATGGGATGTCAAGCGGCTGACGGCGAGCTTCGCCGTGGCCTGTCGACAGCGAGGATTCACCGTCGAGGCCGAACACGAGTGCGTGGCCGCCGCCGCCCGCGGCTACCGGTCCGCGATCAGGGCAGCCGCGAGGTCCACCGTGCTCGACGCCTGGTACGACCGACTCGATGCAGAGCGCGCGCAGCGGTGGATCCGTCAGGAGCACCGCGACGAACGCGCCGGCGATGACGAGGTGCAACGCCTCGACGCGGTGATCGAGAAGGCACGCACGCGGGGGCACAGGAAGGCGTTCCGCAAGCTCGTGCGCGTGATCGACGGTGAGCTGCGCATCGCAGCCGCACCTCCGCTGATCGTGCCTGTGGAGGATATCCTCCGTGACGCGGGTGCCCTCGATGATGACGTCGTGACCATGCGGCGAGTCCTGGACGAGTATCGGACCACCCTCGTCGGCGATCGGCATCCGATCGCCGAGTACCGCTATCGCCATATGGCACGCAAGGTCGTCGGGGTCGGAAGCGTGGGAACTCGCGCCTGGGTGATCCTGCTCAGCGGGCGCGATGATCGCGACCCGCTTCTGCTGCAGGCGAAGGAGGCGCAGGAATCGGTCCTCGAACGTTTTCTGGGTCCGAGCGAGTTCGCCACACACGGGGAACGCGTCGTCAGAGGGCAGCGTCTGATGCAGGCGTCGAGCGACATCTTCCTCGGATGGCAGTCGATCATCGGTCTCGACGGACAGGAACGGGACTTCTACCTCCGCCAGCTTCAGGACGGCAAGGGCGGGAGCGACCCGGACACGATGAGCGTCCGCGGCGCTGTCCTCTATGCGCGGATCTGCGGGGAGACCCTCGCGCGGGCCCACTCGCGCTCGGGAGATCGCGTCGTGATAGCCGGCTACATCGGGCGCGGCACGGCGTTCGATGAGGCGATGGCAGACTTCGCCTCGGCCTACGCCGATCAGAACGACCGCGACCACCGCGCGCTCGTGGCTGCGCTCTCGTCCGGCCGATTGCCCGCGGCGCGCGGGCTGGGTGAGGTCTGAGCGTGGAACCGGAGAACGCGTTGCACTCGCCGGCTCGATCGCCCGACACGGGCGGTGCCTCCGGATGGCGCAGCGGATACTGGTTCGTCCTGGCCCTTCTCGTCGTCACCTATGTGCTGTGCGCGATCCAGGACACGAGCAATCCGAGTCCGCCGGCGTTCCTCGTGCAACTCATCACCGTCGCGGTCGTGCTCAGGGTCACCCGGGCGCATCGGCGTGTGCAGCGCATCGCATGGGCGATCCTCGCCGTGGCCGGCATCGCCGCGATCATCACCTCTGCGCTCGGTACCGAGGGGCAACTGCTCGACGTCGCTCTCTCAGCGGCGTCGATGGTCGCCTTCTTCATCGCTCCCGTGGCGATCATCCGGCATCAGGTGCAGCGCCGAGGACTCGACATCGAGGCCCTGCTCGCCGCGACCGCCGCTTACATCCTGGTGGGGATGTTCTTCACGCTCGTCTACAACCTCGTCGCTCTGCTCACGATCTCCCCCACGTTCGGCACTGAGGTCGTCGACTCCCTCTCGAGTCAGCTCTTCTTCTCGTTCACGACGCTCACCACCACCGGGTACGGGAACATCGTGCCTGCCGCCCCTGCCGTGCAGGCGATCGCCGTGGCGGAGGCGATCACCGGACAGCTGTTCCTGATCACCGCTGTGGCGAGGATCATGCGCGGATCCCGACGTCCCGCCTACGAACCGGCAGCCGTGCCCCGGGCCGAGGAGCAGTCATGAGGAAGTGGAACGTCGTCATCGTGCTCGGCGCCGCCCAGTTCGTGATGGTGCTCGACGGCACCGTGATGAACGTGTCGATCTCGACGGTCGTGAGCGACCTCGACACCTCGGTCGCGGCGATGCAGGCGGCGATCACCTTCTACACGCTCACGATGGCGGCGTTCATGCTGTTCGGCGCCAAGCTGGGCGATGTGTGGGGTCGCCGCCGTGCGTTCGTCGTCGGGTCGTGCGTGTATGCGGCAGGGTCCCTGATCACCGCGCTGAGCCCGTCGGTGGGTTTCCTCTTCCTGGGTTGGTCGATCATCGAGGGGCTGGGCGCGGTCCTGGTCATCCCCGCGATCGCCGCTCTCGTCGCCGACAACTATCGGGGCAGCGAACGCGTCACGGCCTTCGCCGTCATCGGCGCCGTCTCGGGCGCCGCCGTCGCCGCGGGCCCGCTGATCGGCGGCGCGGTGACCACGTATTCGAGCTGGCGCTTCGTCTTCGTCGCCGAGGTCGTGATCATGCTCGTCGTCGTGTTCTGCGCGCGGATCATCACCGATTCGACCCCGCGACAGATGATCCGCATCGACATCGGCAGCGTGCTTCTGTCATCGGCGGGTCTGGTGCTGATCGTCTTCGGGATGCTGCAGAGCAAGACCTGGGGATGGGTGGTCCCGCTCCACACGCCCGAGATCGCCGGCGTCCCTCTCGCGCCGCTCGGAGTCTCCCTCACCGCGTGGTGCATCGGCTTCGGGGCCGCGTTGATCGCACTGTTCATCCGATGGCAGCGCCGACTCCTGCGTGACGGGCGATCGCCCCTGATGCAGCCGGATCTGCTCTCCATCACCACTCTGCGCAGCGGGCTCTCGGTCCTCGGCGCCCAGTACACCGTGACAGCCGGGCTGTTCTTCATGGTGCCGGTGTACCTGCAGATGACACTCGGTCTGGACGCGCTCGAGACGGGCGTGAAGATCTTCCCGCTCTCGATCGCCCTCGTGCTGTTCTCGATCGTGGGCACGACCCTGTCGCGGCGCTGGTCGCCTCGGCGCATCGTCCGCGTCGGGCAATGGGTGCTCGCCCTCAGTGCGGTACTGCTGCTCGGTTCCGTGACGGAGGATCTGCGCGGTGTGCTGTTCGGGGTCGGCATGTTCTTCACGGGGAGCGCGCTGGGGCTTCTCGCCTCGCAGCTCGGCAACGTGAACATGTCGAGCGTGAGCGAGAAGGACACGAGTGAGGCCGGCGGGCTGCAGGGCGTATTCCAGAACCTCGGATCCTCCCTGGGTACCGCGCTGATCGGCTCGCTCCTGATCGGGGCGCTGTCCACATCGTTCGCGTCCGGCGTCGCCGCGAGCGCTCTTCCGTCGGAGGTGCGCGCGACCGTGAGCGCGGCGACGGACCGCGGAGTCACCGTCATCCCGGCGGCCGACGTGGTCGGTCTCGGCGAGGCCGCCGGACTCACCGAGGACGAAGCGACCGAACTGGCCGAGATCTATCGCAGCTCTCAGCTCTCATCGCTGCGAGTGGCGTTCGTCGGGCTGATAGCCATCAGCCTGCTGTCGATCCTGTTCTCACGCGGCATCCCTGCCGAGGCCATGATCCGCCGCCGCGCGGGTGACGACGAGAGTGCACCGGAGAGGACGTGATCAGCGGCGAGGGGATGCCGTGCTCTCGCGCACCACGAGTTCGGTGCCGACGAGGGGCGTCTGAGCCCGGTCGCCACCGTCGAGCTCGGCGAGCAGCGCATCGACGGCGAGCGCGCCGACGCGCTCGGGGTGCTGCTGCACGGTGGTGAGCGGCGGCCAGAGCTGCGCGGCATCGGGCAGGCCGTCGAAGCCCACCACGCTGACGTCTCCCGGGATGTCGCGCCCCGCCTCACGGAACGCCCGCACGACGCCGATCGCCATCTGGTCGTTCGCCGCGAACACCGCCGTGACCGTGTCATCATCGCGGAGTCGCAGTCCCGCCCGATAGCCGGACTCCGCTGACCAATCGCCCTGCAGCGGATCGGGCGCGGTGACGCCGCGGGACTCGAGCGTCTGCCGCCAGGACTCGCGTCGACGCTCTGCGGAGTAGGACTTCGCGGGCCCCGCGATGTGCCACACCGTCCGGTGGCCGAGGTCGAGCAGGTGCTCGGTGGCGAGTCGCGCACCCTGCGCCTGATCCGTGTCGACGAACGGATGCGCGTCTCCGCGATTGGAGTCGACCAGCACGACCGGGAGTCCGTCGGGGATCTCGACCTCGGCCTCGTCGAGCTGGTGAGCCTCGATCACGATGATGATGCCGTCGACCGCGTGCTCCTCGAGTCGGCGGAAGGCTCCGGCCACGGTGTCGCGCGCACTCGACTCCACGGGGATCAGCGTCAGCGCGTATCCCATCTGCGAGGCGCGCACGGCGATCGCGTCGAGGGTGCGCTGGTTTCCGTAGGAGCTGAAGGAGAACATGATCACGCCGATGGCGCGAAAACGACCCGATCGCAGGGCCCGAGCGGCGCTGTTGGGCCGGTAGCCGAGTCGCTGCATGGCGTCTTCGACGCGCACTCTGGTCGCGGCCCCGACGTAGCCACGGGCGTTCACGACGCGTGAGACGGTCTGCCCGGAGACGCCGGCCTCACGCGCGACGTCCTCCATCGACGGGTCTCTCCGCCGCTGCGGCGGCTCTGCCGACTGCTCCGAGGTCACGATCAACCATCCATTCATATGTTGACGTTGACACACTACCAGCGCATCGCATATGTTGACGTTGACACACGGCGCGGTGAGCGCTCGATCTCTAAGAAGGTTCTCGTCAATGACGACTCAAGACTCCGCAGTACTTGCGGGCAACGGCATCCGCCGGCGCGAGAAGCGCGACTGGAAGGGCTGGGCCTTCGTGGGCCCGTTCATGGTCGTCTTCGCGCTGGTGTTCCTGACACCTCTCGCCTACGCGCTGTACCTCAGCTTCTTCCAGGAGAAGCTGATCGGCGGCACCGCGTTCGTGGGGGTCGACAACTATGTGCGCGCACTCACCGACCCCCAGTTCTGGGAGGCGTTCGGGCGCGTCGTCCTGTTCCTCGTCGTGCAGGTGCCGATCATGCTCGTCCTGGCACTGGCCGCAGCTCTCGCCCTCGACAGCGCACGCCTGCGCGGAGCATCCTTCTTCCGCATCCTGATCTTCCTGCCTTACGCCGTGCCCGCGGTCGTCGCGGTGCTGATGTGGGGATACATCTACGGAGACCAGTTCGGTCTGACGTCGAACTTCAACGACTTCCTCGGCAGCGACCTCATCACCCCGTTCGCCCGGGAATGGATCCTGGTCTCGATCGGGAACATCGTGACGTGGCAGTTCGTCGGCTACAACATGCTGATCTTCTACTCCTCGCTGAAGACGATCCCGACCGACATGTACGAGGCGGCATCGCTCGACGGCGCCGGCGCGTGGCGGACGATCTTCTCGATCAAGATCCCCAACGTCCGCGGTGCACTCGTGATCGCCACGATCTTCTCGATCATCGGCAGCTTCCAGCTCTTCAACGAGCCCAACATCCTGCGCCCCCTGGCCCCGAACGTGATCACGACGTACTTCACACCCAACATGTACGCGTACAACCTCTCGTTCGCCGGACAGCAGTTCAACTATGCCGCGACGATCGCCATCATCATGGGCGTCATCACCGCGGTGATCGCCTACGTCGTGCAGCTGCGCGGCTCGAAGTCTGAGGTGCGCTGACATGGCACTCCCCCTCGCTCGCCCGTCCAAGAAGCGCCACGACCTGATGAACCCGCGCAAGTCCAAGGTCCTGCTGATCGTGATGGTCGCGTATGCGCTGTACACGCTCGTGCCGCTCGTCTGGCTGCTGTTCAGCTCGACCAAGACGCAGTCGGGACTCTTCAGCTCGTTCGGTCTGTGGTTCTCCGACGACTTCGCGTTCTTCGACAACCTCGTCGCCACCTTCTCGTACCAGGACGGCATCTTCCTGCGCTGGCTCGGCAACACCCTGCTCTACGTCGTGGTGGGCGCCGGCGGCGCCACGCTCCTGGCCACCATGGCCGGCTACGGCCTGGCGAAGTACCGCTTCCCCGGCCGCCGTGCGGTGTTCGCCGTCGTCCTCGGCGCGGTCGCCGTCCCCGGCACCGCTCTCGCCGTGCCGACCTTCCTGCTGTTCAGCGAGCTCGGTCTCACGAACACGCCGTGGGCAGTGATCATCCCGTCGCTGATCAGCCCCTTCGGGCTCTACCTGATCTGGGTGTTCGCCTCCGAGTCGGTGCCGACAGAGCTCCTGGAGGCTGCCCGCATCGACGGCGCGGGAGAGTTCCGCACCTTCTTCACGATCTCGATGAGGCTCCTCGCACCCGGCATCGTGACCGTCGCGCTGTTCACGGTCGTCGCGACCTGGAACAACTACTTCCTGCCGTTGATCATGCTGTCGGACCCCGCGTGGTACCCGCTCACGGTCGGCCTCAACCAGTGGAGCGCCCAGGCGATCGGCGCAGGATCCCAGCCGATCTACAACCTCGTGATCATGGGGTCGCTCCTCACCATCATCCCGATCGTCATCGCCTTCCTGCTGCTGCAGCGCTTCTGGCAGTCAGGTCTCACCGCCGGAAGCGTCAAGCAGTAGCTCCCGGCATCCCTCTGCACCGCACACGTCGGTCCGACGCTGGACCGCACCCCCGAAAGGACACAGCAATGAAGCACCTTCCCTCCCCGGCCGCACGGCGCACCCTCGCCGTGCTCGCGGCCGGAACCGTGGCAGCGCTGGCGCTGGCCGGTTGCAGCACCGGCGACGCAGGCTCAGGCTCGGCCTCCGGCGACGGCTCGTTCGACTCCGTGGAGGCGGCTCTCGAGAAGGGCGGCGAGATCACGTACTGGTCGTGGACCCCTTCTGCCGAGGCCCAGGTCGAGGCTTTCGAGAAGGAGTACCCGAACGTCAAGGTGAACGTGGTCAACGCGGGCACCAACAACGAGGAGTACACCAAGCTCCAGAACGCCATCAAGGCCGGATCCGGCGCCCCCGACGTCGTGCAGGTCGAGTACTACGCGTTCCCGCAGTTCGCGCTCACCGACGCGTTCGTCGACCTCTCGCAGTACGGCTTCGCCGATTTCGAGGACGACTACACCGCCTCGACATGGAACTCCGTCACCGACGGTGACGCCATCTACGGCCTGCCGCAGGACTCCGGCCCCATGGCCCTGTTCTACAACAAGGCCGTGTTCGACGCCGCAGGCGTCGCCGTGCCCACCACGTGGGATGAGTACTACGAGGCGGCGAAGGCGATCCACGCCGCGAACCCCGACGCGTACATCACCAACGACACCGGTGACGCCGGCTTCGCGACCTCGATGATCTGGCAGGCCGGCGGCAAGCCGTTCGCCACCTCCGGCACCGACGTCACGATCGACCTGCAGGACGACGGGTCCAAGAAGTGGACCGAGAACTGGAACCGCCTCGTCGAGGAGGACCTGCTCGCCCCGTACGGCAGCTGGAGCGACGAGTGGTTCCGCGCCCTCGGCGACGGAAGCCTCGCGACCCTCGTGATCGGCGCCTGGATGCCCGGCAACCTGATCACCGGAGCTCCCGACGGAGCCGGCGACTGGCGCGTCGCGCCGATGCCGACCTACGACGGCACCCCGGCGACGGCCGAGAACGGCGGCGGCGGCCAGGCCGTGACCACGCAGAGCAAGAACCCGGAGCTCGCAGCCGGCTTCCTGTGGTGGCTGAACAACTCGGAGGAGAGCATCTCGACGTTCCTCGAGTCCGGCGGATTCCCCTCCACCACCGCCGAGCTCTCGAGCGACGAGTTCCTCGCCGACGCCCCCGAGTACTTCGGCGGCCAGAAGATCAACGAGGTCCTCGCGGCCGCGGCCGACGACGTGGTCGAGGGCTGGAACTACCTGCCCTACCAGGTATACGGCAACAGCATCTTCGGAGACACCGTTGGTCAGTCGTACCAGAACGGCACCGACCTGAACGAGGGCCTCGTGACCTGGCAGGACGCGCTGGTCGAGTACGGCAACTCGCAGGGCTTCGCCGTCAACAAGTAATCGCACGTCCGGGCCGGACGGGGATCCTCTCCCCGTCCGGCCCTCCCCATCGAAAGCACCTCATCGTGACCTCCTTCTCCATCGGCGAGACAGACTTCCTCCGCGCAGGGCACCCCCACCGGGTGATCGCCGGAGCCCTCCACTACTTCCGCATCCACCCGGACCAGTGGCAGGACCGCATCCGCAAGGCCCGTCTGATGGGGCTCAACACGATCGAGACCTACGTCGCCTGGAACGCGCACGAGCCGCGGCGCGGCGAGTGGCATGCCACGGGCTGGAACGATCTCGGACGCTTCCTCGACCTCATCCAGGCCGAGGGCATGGATGCGATCGTCCGCCCCGGCCCCTACATCTGCGCCGAATGGCACAACGGCGGGCTCCCGAACTGGCTCACCGCCGGCGAGCGCGAGCTCCGCTCCTCCGAACCCACCTTCCTCGCCGATGTGAGCGAGTACCTGCGCCGCGTCTACGAGATCGTCGCACCGCGGCAGATCGACCGCGGCGGCTCGGTCGTACTCGTGCAGATCGAGAACGAGTACGGCGCGTACGGCTCCGACAAGGCCTACCTCGAGGCGCTCGTCGCCGTGACCCGTGAGTCGGGTATCACGGTCCCCCTCACCACCGTCGACCAGCCCACCGACCAGATGCTCGCCGACGGCAGCCTCCCCGAGCTGCACAAGACCGGATCCTTCGGCTCGCGCAGCGCCGAGCGCCTCGCCACGCTGCGCGCCCACCAGCCCACGGGCCCTCTGATGTGCTCGGAGTTCTGGGACGGCTGGTTCGACTGGTGGGGTGGCGTGCACCACACCACCGACGTGGATGCCGCGGCCGCCGACCTCGACGAGCTCCTCGCCGCCGGCGCCTCGGTCAACATCTACATGTTCCACGGCGGTACCAACTTCGGCCTCACGAACGGCGCGAACCACAAGGGCCGCTACCTGCCGATCGTCACCTCGTACGACTACGACGCCCCTCTCGACGAAGCCGGCGACCCGACGGCGAAGTTCTTCGCCTTCCGTGATGTGATCGCCAAGTATGCACCGGTGCCCGACGAGCGTCCCGCCACCGCGACCCCCGCTCCCGTGTTCTCTGCATCGCTCGCCCCTGCGGGCACGTGGACGGATGCCGCGACCGATGCGGCCAAGGCTGAGGCCCCGGCGACGTTCGATGAGCTCGAGCACCTGAGCGCTCTGGTCCGGTACGAGGTCGAACTCCCCGAGGGCCAGGGCGGCCTCCTCGTCACCGAGGAGGTGCGCGACCTCGCCTGGGTGAGCGTCGACGGCCAGGCCGTCGGAACCCTCTCGCGCACACGCCACGACCGCGCGCTGAGGATCCCCGCCGGGCGCGTGCTCAGCATCCTCGTCGAAGAGCAGGGTCGCGTGAACTACGACCACCGGCTCGGCGAGCAGAAGGGCCTCATCGGCACGCCCACCCTCGACGGGGTCGCCCTCACGGGCTGGCGCTCGACGCCGCTGGACGTCGCGGAGATCGCAATGGAGATCGCCTCCAGTGCCGGGGACCCGTCGGGTGAGGCGGGAAGCGCACCGTCCGCGTGGGTGGCCGACTTCGACCTCGACTCCCCCGCAGATCTCTTCCTCGACACCGCGTCGTGGAGCAAGGGCTACGCGTTCGTCAACGGGTTCTTCCTCGGGCGTTATTGGCGCAACGGCCCGCAGCGCACGCTCTTCGTCCCGTCGCCTGCGACCGTCGCCGGAGCGAACAGGCTCGTCGTGCTGGAGCTCGAGCACCTGATCGCCCCGACCGCCGACTTCGTCTCGGCGCTGGCCCTGGGCGACACGGAGGAATAGCGAGACACAGCGGAATGGCGCTCTGGCACGCGCTTCCTCCCAGTACCGTGTGTCTGTGCCGCGTCGAAGGTTCTCCACCCCCACGCCCGCTGCGCGCGCCCGCTATGCGAAGCGACGCCAGGGCCGTCTGGCGAGGGTGGACAACGACCTCACCGCCGAGCAGTGGGCCTCGCTGCAGGAGACGTGGGGCGGATGCGCGTACTGCGGAGCGGTCGACGTCGCGCTCCAACGCGACTGCGTGATGCCGATCTCCCGAGGCGGGCGCTACACCGTGGAGAATGTGGTGCCCGCGTGCGGGTCGTGCAACGCGAGCAAGCGCAACGACGAGGTCACGTCGTGGCTGAGACGAAAGCGACTCGACGAGCGCGCCTTCCTCAGCCGATACGGCGAGATCCTCGTCGCCCTGCGCGAAGACGGGTGACGCAGGTTCGGTGATCCACGCGATTCAGGCGATCGGCACCAGCGTTGCCTCGATCCGTGCGCCGTCGATCACGACCGTCATCATCGTGCACACCGGCTGACGACGGCGGTCGGTGGGCGACCCCGGATTCAGCAGCCGCATCCCGGACGGGGCGACGGTGTCCCACGGGATGTGGGAGTGCCCGAACACGAGCAGGTCCACCCCGGGAAAGGCCTCGTCCATCCGCTCCTCGCGCCGCTGCTTCTGCCCCGTCTCGTGCACCACCGCGACGTCGACCTCCTCGACGGCGAACCGGGCGATCTCAGGCAGCCGATCGCGCAACGTGTGGCCGTCGTTGTTGCCGTACACGGCGTACAGCGTCCGTGCCCTCGACTCGAGCACGTCGAGGGTCGCGACATCGATCCAGTCCCCGGCATGCACGACGATGTCCGCCTCGTCGACGGCCCGGAGCACCGAGTCGGGCAGGCGTCGGGCGCGCGCAGGCACATGCGTGTCGGCGATCAGCAGCAGGCTCGTCGTCACGGTCTTCCCATCTCAGGCGGGCATCGGAGTCGGTTCCGACTCTACGCAGGACCGTCGCCATGACGTCACACGCACCCAGCAAACACTCAGGAAGGCGTAGGATCTGTCGGTGCCTTGGTATACCGGGCCGCAGATCTAAGGAGCAGCATGAGCACGACCACAGCGCCCGCGAATCCGCGCTCGCGCGTCATCACGGCGAGCCTCGTCGGAACCACGATCGAGTTCTACGACTTCTACGCGTACGCGACCGCGGCCGTTCTCGTCTTCCCTGTGCTGTTCTTCCCCACCGGAAACGACACGACGTCGCTGCTCTCCTCGTTCGCCGTCTTCGGCGCCGCGATGGTCGCTCGCCCGATCGGCGCGGTCATCTTCGGCCACTTCGGCGACAAGTTCGGCCGCAAGGCCACCCTCGTGGCGTCGCTGCTCACGATGGGCATCGCGACCTTCATCATCGGCCTGCTCCCCACCTTCCAGCAGATCGGCTGGTGGGCCGCCCTGCTGCTGCTCATCCTCCGCCTCGCGCAGGGCTTCGCGCTCGGTGGCGAGTGGTCGGGTGCAGCTCTGGTCGCCACCGAGAACGCACCGGCCGGTAAGCGCGCCTGGTACGGTACGTTCCCGCAGCTCGGAGCACCGCTCGGCTTCATCATCGCCAACTTCCTGTTCCTCGGGATCAACTGGCTGCTCCCGCACGCCGAGAACCCGGCGCTCAAGTCCGAGGCGTTCCTGTCGTGGGGCTGGCGCATCCCGTTCCTGTTCTCGGCCGTCATGGTCATCATCGGCCTCTGGGTGCGTCTGAAGCTCGTCGAGTCCGACACGTTCAAGAAGGCGGAGAAGAAGGGCGCGATCCGCAAGCTGCCGCTGGCGACCGTGTTCCGTCACCACTGGAAGCAGCTGATCCTCGGCACGTTCATCATGCTGGCGACGTACGTCCTCTTCTACCTCATGACGAACTTCACGCTCGCGTACGGCACGAAGCCGGCCACCCTCGAGACGGCATCCGCCGCCGCGCAGGCCGCGGCGGAGGCGACGGGCAAGGACTTCGACGCGTCGGCGTTCGCCGCGCAGTTCTATCCGGGGCTCGGATTCGGCTACACCGACTTCGTGCTCATGCAGATCGTCGGCGTCGTCTTCTTCGGCATCTTCACCCTGCTCTCCGGACCGATCGCCGACGCGATCGGCCGCCGCAAGCTGCTGCTGTGGGTCACGGGGCTCATCATCGTCTTCGGCTTCACGTTCAACGCCTTCCTGCTCCCCGCGATGGACCCGAAGTTCACCGGCGCTCTGGCGCAGGCCTTCCTGGTATTCGGCTTCATGCTCATGGGTGCGACGTTCGGCCCCATGGGTGCGCTGCTTCCGGAGCTCTTCCCGACGAACGTCCGCTACACGGGCTCCGCGATCTCGTACAACGTGTCGTCGATCCTCGGGGCGGCCGTGGCTCCGCTCATCGCGCTCTGGCTCTGGGAACTCGGCGACGGCGCTCCCTGGCTCGTCGGCCTGTACCTGTCGGCGATGGGCGTGCTGACGTTCATCGCGCTGCTGCTGTCGAAGGAGACCAAGGACAACGACTACGACGAAGACCTCGGCGTCGCGGCGGCCGTCGAACTCTGACACGTCACCTCACGCGAAAGGGCGGCACCTCCTCGGGGGGGTGCCGCCCTTTCGGGTGCTCGGGGTGGTCGTCGGGCTCAGTAGGAGGCCGTGACCGTGCGCGAGGCTCCGTCGAGAGTCATCGTCCCGCCGTAGGGCAGGATCCACTGAGGGCGGGTATGGCCGAAGGGCACCCCCACGCAGACCACCGCGTCGGGGTTGTAGCGGGAGACCGTCTCGATCACGACATCTCGCTGCGCCGCGCGAAGGGCATCGGCCTCATCGCGTGACGGCAGGAACTCGAAGTCGCTCACGGGCGGACGCGCGACGACGACACCCGCGACGGAGGCGAGGATGCCGCGCTCCCCCAGTCCGCGCATCCACCGCCCGACCCAGCTCGCGGACGGCCGCTCCTCACTCGTCTCCAGCAGCAGGATGCCGCCGCGCAGGTCATACGCGGTCGGCAGCCGGTCGGCGAGTGCGAGCCCGTCGATGGACTCGAGGCAACCGCCCCACGTGCGCCCTTCGACCCGCGACGCCGGGCCCGCCCAGGCCCACTCCCCGGTCGGAGTACGGTCGCCGTACTCGGTGAGTGCACGGGGGTCCTCCCAGCGCCGTCCGTTGTCCTCCGACTCGCCGGGCTCCGTGATCTCGACCGTGCCGCCGTCGAGCAGCGCCGCGCGCAACGACCGCAGGTGCACGTCGTCGACCGCGGGCCCCGGGCCGAGGTGTACCGCGGTGGACCCGCCGTAGTACCCGGTGACGCCGTGCTGCCAGAGCCAGTTGAGGACGTTCGTGTTGTCGCTGTAGCCGAGGAAGGGTTTGGGGTCGGCCTGCGCGAGCGCGGCGTCGAGATGCGGCACCACCAGGATCTGGTCGTCACCGCCGATCGTCGCAAGGATCGCCCGGATGCCGGGGTCTGCGAACGCGGCGTTCACATCGGCCGCGCGGTCCTCCGGGCTCGCGTCGAGCTGACGCGTCGTCGCGTACTCGACGGGGACGAGCCCTGTCAGCTCCTGCAGTCTGCGCATCGCCTGCTCGTGGAGCTCCGGCGCGACCGCGGGCGCGGCGAACGCGGGTGAGAGGACGGCGATCCTGTCGCCGGGGACGGGTTTCGGTGCAGCCAGCATCCGCCCAGTCTCGCACCGCGAAGCCGAGGGCGCTCGTCAACATGAATTGACAAACCGACGTGCGTCAACAAGGATTGACGCCGGAGGTCATCATGACGATCGAGACAGCACTGGCACAGGATGACGGCGGCGAGCCGCTCTCCGAGCTCCACCGCCTTGCGGCGCTCCGCACCGAGCTCGCCCGCTCCGAGGAGGCGCAGGTGCGCCGAGCGCGCAACCTCGGATACTCGTGGCAGGCGATCGCGAGCGCACTCGGCGTGACCAAGCAGGCGGTGCACCGCCGGTTCGGCAAGCACTGAGGCGCATACAGCCCATCCACAGAATTCGGCCCTGCACGAAGTACGGTCGAACTACCCCTTTCAGAACGAGGTTCCGCATGTCCAGCACGGCGACGTCACGCCGACGCGGACGCGGCGCGCCGCAGGATGGTCCGCGCGCCACTTTCCGCCAGCTCCTCCCCTTCCTCTTCGAGCACAAGCGCACGCTCATCGTCGTCGCGGTGCTCAGCGTCTTCGGCGCTGCCACCTCGCTCGCGCAGCCGCTGCTGGTCGGACAGGTGATCGAAGCCGTGCAGTCCGATCAGGGCCTCGGCATCCTCGTGTGGGTGCTCGTCGGGCTCGTGGTGGTCTCATCGATCATCTCGGGCTACCAGCACTACCTTCTGCAGCGCACCGGCACCGCCGTCGTGTACTCCAGCAGGCGCAAGCTCATCTCCCGCATCCTGCATCTGCCGATCAGTGAGTTCGACGCGCGCCGCACCGGCGACCTCGTCTCGCGGGTGGGCACCGACACCACGCTGCTGTACGCCGTGCTTACGCAGGGACTGGCGGATGCCGTCGGCAGCGCGATCCTGTTCCTCGGCGCGCTGATCGCGATGCTCGTGATCGATCCCGTGCTGCTGCTGCTGATCGTCATCGTGATCGGGATCTCGGTCGTGGTCGTCACCGCGCTCAGCGGCCGCATCCGCACCGCGTCAACCGCGCAGCAGGAGAAGGTCGGAGAGCTCGCCTCCGGAGTCGAGCGGGCCGTGGGCTCGATCCGCACCGTGCGGGCGTCCGGCGCCACCGAGCGCGAGACCGAGTCCGTGTCGACGCTCGCCTCCGAGGCGTACGGCATCGGCGTGCGGATCGCGAAGATCTCGTCTCTCGTCGTGCCGATCGCGGGAGTCGCGCTGCAGGTGTCCCTGCTCGTCGTGCTCGGCGTCGGCGGATTCCGCGTCGCCGCCGGCACGATCACGATCGCCTCGCTGATCACGTTCATCATGTTCCTGTTCATGCTGGTGATGCCGCTCGCCACCACGTTCGGCGCGATCACCTCGGTGAACCAGGCTCTCGGAGCGCTCGGACGCATCCAAGAGGTGCTGAACCTGCCGACCGAGACGCAGCACGACGACGAGATCGCAGCGACCATCACGCGCGACGCGCCCGCCCCTGACGCACCGGCCATCGAGTTCCGGGACGTGCACTTCCGGTACCCCGAGAACGTCGTCGCCGCGCGCCAGGCCGCAGCGAAGGAGGCGCAGACGCTGCTCGCCGATGCGCACCTCGAATCCGCCGACGACGCGACGGCAGCACCCGAACGCGAGGTTCTGCGCGGGGTCTCGTTCGCGGTGCCGCGGGGCGCTCGCGTGGCGCTCGTCGGCCCGAGCGGCGCCGGCAAGAGCACGATCCTGTCGCTGGTCGAGCGGTTCTACGATCCCACCGGCGGCTCGATCCGCCTCTACGGACACGATGCCCGCACCTACCCCCGCGACGAGCTGCGCGCGCAGTTCGGATACGTCGAACAGGATGCGCCGACACTCGCCGGCACACTCGCCGACAACCTTCGACTCGCCTCCCCTGACGCTTCGGATGCCGAGTGCGAGCAGGTGCTGCGCGCTGTGAACCTCGGCGACGTGCTCGAGCGCAACCCGTCGGGCCTCGAAGCACCGGTCGGCGAAGACGGCGTCATGCTCTCGGGCGGTGAGCGCCAGCGCCTCGCCATCGCGCGCGCTCTGCTGACCGATGCGCCGATCCTGCTGCTCGACGAGTCCACCTCGTCGCTCGACGGCGTGAACGAGCAGCGCATGCGCGAAGCGATCGATGCCGTGTCGACCGACCGCACGCTGATCGTCATCGCGCACCGGCTGTCGACCGTGGTCGACAGCGACCTCATCGTCGTGCTGCAGGACGGCGTCGTCGTGGGTCAGGGCACGCATGCCGAGCTGGTCGAGTCGACCCCGCTGTACCGCGACCTCGCGCGTCACCAGCTGCTTGCCTGATCACGCTGCTCCGCTGATCACGCTGCTTCCAGGCGAAGAAGTACGCGAAGGCGGGATGCCGGAGACCACTCAGCCATGGGTTCGTCTCTGACGTCCCGCCTTCGCGGGTCTGGGAAAGGGTGAGGCGCCGGCTCCCCCGAACCGGCGCCGGTCTGTGTCAGGCCTTGTCGAGCCTGTAGCGCAGCGACGCCAGCTCGGCGCGGAGCGCAGCCGGGACCTTGTCGCCGAAGGTGTCGTAGAACTCCTCGGTCAGGTCGGCCTCGGTCTTCCACGCCTCGGCGTCGACCGAGAACAGCTCGTCGAGATCGGCCTCGGGCACGTCGATGCCGTCGAGATTGAGGTCCGAGACGATGGGCAGGCGACCGATCGGGCTGTCGACGGTGGACACCTCGCCGGAGATGCGGCGGATGATCCAGTCGACGACGCGCGAGTTGTCGCCGAATCCGGGCCACAGGAACCGACCATCGGAGCCCCGGCGGAACCAGTTGACCTGGAAGATGCGCGGAGCGCGGTCGAAACGCAGTCCGCGGCCGACCGTCAGCCAGTGGCCGAAGTAGTCGGCCATGTTGTAGCCGCAGAACGGAAGCATCGCGAACGGGTCGCGGCGCAGCTCGCCGACGGTACCTTCGGCCGCGGCCGTGCGCTCGGACGAGATGTTCGACCCGAGGAACACACCGTGCGTCCAGTCGGTCGCCTCGACCACGAGCGGCACGTTGGTCGCGCGGCGGCCGCCGAAGAGGATGACGTCGAGCGGCACCGCCTCTTCCCAGTCCTCGGAGATCTGCGGGCACTGCGCGGCCGAGACCGTGAAGCGCGAGTTCGGGTGCGCGGCGGGGCGGTCGGAGTCCGGCGTCCAGTCGTTGCCCTCCCAGTCGACGAGGTGAGCGGGGGCCTGATCGGTCAGGCCCTCCCACCACACGTCTCCGTCGGGGCGCAGCGCGACATTGGTGAAGATCGTGTTGCCCCACAAGGTCTCGACGGCCGTCACGTTGGTCGACTCGCCGGTGCCGGGTGCGACACCGAAGAAGCCGGCCTCGGGGTTGATCGCCCACAGGCGACCGTCTTCACCCGGGCGGATCCACGCGATGTCGTCACCGAGCGTCTCGACCCGCCACCCGGGGATGGTCGGTCGAAGCATGGCGAGGTTCGTCTTGCCACAGGCCGAGGGGAATGCCGCAGCGACGTGGTATGCCTTGCCCGCGGGGTCGATCACGCGGATGAGCAGCATGTGCTCGGCGAGCCAGCCCTCGTCACGGGCGATCACCGAGGCGATGCGCAGCGCGAAGCACTTCTTGGCGAGGATCGCGTTGCCGCCGTAGCCGGAGCCGAACGAGTAGACCTCGAGCGTCTCGGGGAAGTGCACGATGTACTTGTCGTCGTTGCACGGCCATTCGACGTCGGCCTCACCCGCGGCGAGCGGGGCTCCGACCGAGTGGACCGTCTTGACCCACGGCGCTCCGTCGGCGATCTGACGCGTGACGGCATCGCCGACGCGGGTCATGATGCCGATGGATGCGACGGCGTAGGCGCTGTCGGTGACCTGGACGCCGATGTGCGAGAGGGGGCCCCCGACAGGACCCATCGAGAACGGGACGACGAACATCGTGCGACCGCGCATCGATCCCTCGAAGACCTCGGTCATCTTCTCGCGCATCTCGGCGGGCGGCGCCCAGTTGTTCGTAGGGCCGGCGTCCTCTTCGCTCTCCGACGAGATGAAGGTGCGGCCCTCGGTGCGGGCGACGTCGCTGGGGTGCGAGCGGGCGAGGTACGAGCCGGGACGCCACTCGGGATTGAGCTTGATGAGCTTGCCCTCGTCGACCAGCCCGCGCAGCAGCCAGTCGTTCTCGGCACGCGAACCGTCGACCCAGTGGATCGAGGCCGGCTGCGTGAGCGTGGCGATCTCGTCGACCCATGCGGCGAGCTCCGCCATGGCGGGAGTGTCATACGTCGGAGCCGTCCCGAAGGTGCGCACCGGTGCGACGGATGCTGCTCGGGGGGTGAAGACTTCGGCGATCGCCATGACTACTCCTTTGAAGTGAGGGGCGTTTGTTTCCATCCTCACCCCCTCCGAACACGACTTTCCGTCATTCATGACGATAAGAATCGTTATTCTTTCGCTAAGATCAAGGAATGGCTCCTTCCGGCATCCACCTCGCGACTCTCGGTCACCGCATCAGGCACCACCGCCTCGAGAAGGGGTTCACACTCGATGAGCTCGGCGCACTCGTCGGGGTCGCCGGCTCGCAGCTGAGCCTGATCGAGAACGGCAAACGCGAACCGAAGCTGTCGCTTCTGCAGGCGATTGCCCAGGCCACCGACACCCAGGTGACGGATCTCATCTCGGGTGAGCCGCCGAACCGCCGCGCCGCGCTGGAGATCGAGCTCGAACGCGCGCAGGAGAGCCCGGTGTTCCGCCAGCTCGGCGTCGCCCCGGTGCGCGTCACCAAGGGCATGAGCGACGAGACGATCGAGTCGATGCTCGGACTGCACCGCGAGCTGCAGCGACGCGAGCGCGAGGCGATCGCCACGCCGGAGGAGGCACGACGCGCGAACACCGAGCTGCGGCTGCGGATGCGCGCGCAGAACAACTACCTCGGGGACATCGAGAAGCTCGCAGAGAAGCAGCTCCGCTCGGCCGGCCACGTGCAGGGCGCTCTCACGCACCGCACGGTGAGCATCATGGCCGACAAGCTCGGTTTCGAGCTGATCTACGTCAACGACCTGCCGCACTCGACACGCTCTGTCACCGATCTCGAGAACGGCCGCATCTACCTGCCGCCGGCGTCGATCCCCGGTGGTCACGGTCTACGGTCGATGGCATTGCAGGCGATGGCGCATCGCCTGCTCGGACACACCCCGCCCACCGATTACGCCGACTTCCTGCAGCAGCGCCTCGAGATCAACTACTTCGCCGCGTCCTGCCTGATGCCCGAGACGGCATCCGTGGCCTTCCTGCAGCAGGCGAAGAAGGATCGCAACCTCGCGGTGGAGGACTTCCGCGACGCGTTCGGCGTCACACACGAGGCTGCAGGCATGCGCATGACGAACCTGCTCACGCAGCACCTCGGCATGTCCCTGCACTTCTTGCGCGTCGATGCCACGGGCGCCATCACCCGGGTCTACGAGAACGACGACCTCCCGCTGCCCATGGACGTCACCGGCGCCGTGGAGGGGCAGCGCGTGTGCCGCAAGTTCCAGGCACGGGCGGCGTTCACCCAGCAGAACCGCACCAACGAGCACCACCAGTACACGGACACACCGTCTGGCACCTTCTGGTGCTCCACCCAGACGGGCGCCTCGACCGACGGCGAGTTCTCGATCACGGTCGGCGTGCCCTTCGACGATGCCCGCTGGTGGCGCGGACGCGAGACGACCGACCGAGCCGTCTCGACGTGCCCCGACGAGGCCTGCTGCCGACGCCCCTCAGCCGACCTCACCGAGCGCTGGAACGGCAAGGCCTGGCCCAGCGCGCGCGTGCACACGCACATGTTCTCGCCGCTCCCCCGCGGCGCGTTCCCCGGTGTCGACGACAACGAGGTCTACAACTTCCTCGGGCGGCACGCGAGCGAGTGATTGATTAAGATATATTCAATTTACTCATTCGTTTTGATCCAGGGAGCACCGTGACCGAGCCGACGCCTGCCGACACCGCCACCTCTGAGACGTTCACGTCGCGTCGCCACCAGATCTCGGTGAGCGGGAGCACGCTGGCATATTCCGCGGGTGCCGGCACGGTAATCGTCCGCGACGACGAGCAGCGACTGCTCGCGAGCATGTTCTATACCTCGTACATCGCCGACCGCGTCGACGGCGACCCCGTGCGCCCCGTGACGTTCCTCTTCAACGGCGGCCCCGGATCTGCGAGCCTATGGCTCAACATCGGCGGTTTCGGCCCGAAGCGCACCCCCACAAACACCCCGCAGGCAACCCCTCCGGCGCCCTACCTCTCGGGCGACAACCCGCACACGCTGCTCAGCGCGTCGGATCTCGTGTTCATCGACGCCCCCGGCACCGGCTATTCGCGGTTGCTCGGAGACGCCAAGGAGTCCGAGGTCTTCGGCGTCGACCAGGACGTCGACGCCTTCGCCAAGGCGATCACCCGCTGGCTCACGATCACGAACAGCTGGAACGCCCCCCGCTTCCTGTTCGGCGAGTCGTACGGCACGACCAGGGCGTCGGCGCTCGTGCACCGCCTGCAGAACCAGGGACTCGACTTCAACGGCGTGGTGCTGCTGTCGACCGTGCTGAACTGGGGCGAAAGCAACCTGGGCGGACCGCGCGAGTACATCAACCTGCTGCCCTCGTATGCGGCGACCGCCTGGTATCACGGCAAGGCGCGCACGACGCACAAGGCGCTCGATCCGTTCCTCGCGGATGCCCGCGAGTTCGCGCAGGGCCCCTTCGCCGAAGCTCTGCTGCGCGGCGACCTGCTTCCCGACGTGCAGGAGGATGCGGTGGCCCAACAGCTGAGCGCCCTGATCGGGCTCGACGCCGACTACCTGAAGCAGCACCACTTCCGCATCGGCATGGAGCAGTACCGCTATGCGCTGCTCGCCGATGAGGGCAAGGTCATCGGACGCTTCGACACCCGTTTCACGGCCGAGCACCAGTACGTCGTGGGCAACGGCTCGCACGACCCCGCGACCGATGATGCCGCGACAGCCGGGGTGAACAGCGCCCACCTGTCGACGTACCGCACCCATCTGGTCGATGACATCGGCTACACGAGCGAGCTGCACTACCGGCACCTGCACAACATGCCGATCGCCCGGGCCTGGGACTGGAAGCACAAGGCGCCGGGGATCGACGCTCCGCAGCTCGTTCCCGATGTCTCGCTCGATCTCTCGGCAGCGGTTCGACGCAATCCCAACCTCAAGGTCTACGTCATGGGCGGCTTCTACGACCTGGCGACGCCCTTCTTCGGTCCGGAGCTCGACGTCGCTCACCTCTACCTCGCGCCGTCTCTACGCGAGAACATCCGCTTCACGTTCTACGAATCCGGTCACATGACGTTCGTCGACGAGCGAGCGGTCGAGCGGATGAAGAGCGACCTCGACGCGTTCTACCTCGACGCCACCGCCCGCTGATATGCGGCGCGTGGGTCCCGTGGAGTACACCGCGCGCCTCGAGGAGCTGCCACTGCGCCGCTCCGACGGCGGCGCGCAGGGCACCGTCTCGGCGTTCAGCTACGTCGTCGACGGCACGCCCACTCGCCCCGTGCTGTTCCTCACCAACGGCGGCCCGGGGGTGTCGTCGGTCTACCTGCATCTCAGCGGCATCGGCCCGTGGCGTGCGCGGATCCCTCTCGACCCTGTGGCCGACGGCTCCCCGCCTTACGGAATCGAGGCGAGTCCATCGACGATCCTCGATGTCGCCGACCTCGTGTTCCTCGATGCCCCGGGAACCGGCTTCGGCTCGTTCACCGAGGGCGCGGATGCATCGGCCTTCCGTTCCGTCGAGGGCGACGCCGACGCGATCTCCGTCGCGATCTCCGAGTGGGTGAACCGTCACCGCCGGTGGGACTCTCCGAAGTTCTTCCTCGGCGAGAGCTATGGCACGCAGCGCGCGGCCTTTCTCGCGACCACCGCACACGGTGTGGACACCGCGCCCCTCGCCGGCATCGCGCTGCTCGGACAGGCCGTGAATATCCAGGAGACCCTCGACAGGCCCGGGAACGTCGTCGGCGCGCTCGCCAACCTGCCCTACAAGGCGGCCACCGCGTGGTTCCACGGCGTCGCCTCGCGCGAGCACTCATCGGTCGACGATGCGATCGACGCCGCGCTCGACTTCGCGCGCAACGACCTGGCACTTGCGATGCTGCAGGGTGATGAGATCTCGGCATCCGCGCTTTCGGAGACAGCGGCGAGGCTGTCCGACATGATCGGCATCCCGACGCAGGAGCTGATCGATTCACGACTCTGGATCAGCAAGCAGGACTTCCGCGCACGGCTGCTGCCAGGCAGCTCGCTGGGAGTCACGGACAGTCGCTACCGGTCGCGGGCCGGGGATCGTTCGCGGGGAGAGGGGGATATCGACCCGTCTGATGTCGCGCTGTCGCCGCGGTACGCCTCTGGACTCGCACAGCTGCTGGCCACGGCTTTCCCCCACTCCCCTGATCGTCCGTATCGGATCGTCGACCCCGAGGCCGGCAGGAACTGGACGTGGGAAGACGAGGGCAGCGCGCGGTTCATCGCTATGGGCCGCCCGTCGCCGTTCCACACCTATCCGTACCCGGCACGGCTCTCGCAGTGGATGACACAGATGCCCCGGTCGCGGCTCTTCATCGGAACCGGGGTCTACGACTCGCTCACGACCGTCGGCGCGGCCGACCACCTGCTGCGCCACTGGAACCTGCCGCGCGAGCGTACAGAAGCCCACCGCTACGAGGCCGGGCACATGATGTACAGCGACGCCGATGTCTCAGCCCGGCTCAACGCCGACCTCCGCGCGTTCCTGCAGCGCTGATGCGACAGCAAGGACACCGCTGGATGAGAGGGTGGGGTAGACGGGGAGAAGCGGAGAGCCGGAGCGCGCACGGTGGCCGCATGGAGTCAGTACGAGGGCGAGCAGAAGGCCACATGCAGGTCACAGCCGACGTGCAGCGGGCTGTCAGGGCGCCCACTCAGGGCGGGTCGGCCACGGCCACCGGCGTGATGGTGCTGCACGATGCCAGGGCAAAGACCCTCCGGGCTGCGGTGCAGCGCGTGCTCGATGGTGAATCGCTGCGTGCGATCTGCAGAGGACTCAGATGACGAGCCGCACCCACCCCGGGCCGGGCTCGGGTTGGACCACGACAACCCTGAAGCCACTAACACTGAGGCCCGGCCCGGCTGACCCTTCATAGGAGGCACACAGTAGACCGTGCTCGGGACGAAGCGGCCTGCAGTATTGACGAGGGCAACCCATGGGCGACTCAAGGCCGTATTAACTGACGCTGCGCGCCGCACCAGCCCAGAGCGCTGCGCCGAACTACTTACTGGGTGGCGTCGCGCGTAGTGGTCAGTGCGGGGTCGTGCTTTCAACACCTTGGCGGTCTGCCACGCACCCGCTCCGGCAGCTAAAAGACCACCAACGAGCGCTCCCAGAAGAGCCGCCCACACTTCCGTCACGCTGAGTGATCTGACTGGTGGTGCAGAACGCGATCACCACCGCTGACCGCGCGCCCCCGAGATAATCTCGTGACGAACTTCAGGATCAGTGTGAATCTGGCCTGAGGCGTGCCAGACGACTGCCAAAATGTGGACATGACATCAACGACGTGCGGATACTGCGGCAGGCTCACTCACATGACACTGCAAGTCAGCCACATCCACCAACGCACGATCGGTCCGTTTCATCTGAAGAACATGGCCGGAACGATCCCCGCACGCACGATCTACACCGCGCAAGGCGCGTTCTTGTGCGACAACTGCGCACGAATGTCAGTGGCCTTCGGAGAACTGCCGAACGATGTGCACCCGTCGAACACCCCGGAGATCTTCGGACGGACCGCCTTGACCTGGCACCCGCTCAAGGCTCAGACCCCCAGCTTCTCCGACGTGCCCGAACACATAGAGCAAGCTGCGAAGGAGGCACACGTTGCCTTCGCAGTCGGAGCGCCCATGGCCGCGATACTTATGGCACGCACTGTTGTCGAAGCCTCAGCGAAAGCGAAAGGCATCACGTCGGGTCGCCTTGTGCAAAAGATCGACGCACTCGCCGAGCAGGACTTCATCCGCGGCAGCACCAAGGATGCCGCGCACGAGATTCGACACTTCGGGAACGACATGGCTCACGGGGACATCGAGGCTGCACCTTCCAAGGACGACGCAGCTGAGGTTCTAGCGCTCATGGATGAGGTCTTGAACGAAGTGTTCCAAGGACCCGCTCGGACTGCGCGCATTCGAGCACGGCGTGAGTCGCCCGCTGCCGAGCACGAAAGCCAAAAGAAGGCAGATGACAACACCCCACCACAGGCGGGCATCATTGGCCGGGCCTGGTAGCCCGTTCTGCGCCTAGCAGTGCGGGAGCCAGGACGCTCTCATCAAGCGACTGAGTGAGATTTGCCTGATCGGCCCCTTCAACCTGCGCTACCGTCGAGGGGTAGGGATTTTAGGTGGCTAGCTAGCCCGGACATATCTGGATAGATGTACGAGCGCCGATAGCCGAAACGGCTCTCCATAACCTCGCGAATCTCGCGCTTCGCTTCGGCGGAGATGCGGAAGCTGAACGTCGGCGCGAAGTTACGTGCGTTGTATCGAGGCTTGGCCGTCGACTGGAACATCTTCGCGTATATCGATGCAGAAGCGAGCAGATCGTTCCGCCTCCAATACGTGCTTCCCTCGATCTTGAAGTACGGCGCAAGCTTCGAGGACGTGATAGGTACCCCGTCAAGGATGAACGCGGCGTTCTGAGCAGAGATACGCGGATCGTATGCCGGTGGCACCCAGACACGACGTCGGGCACCGGTCCCCCACTCGAACAGTTGCCGATCGGCGTTCGTCTCCAACAAATGCCAGAACGGGTCGCGCGCCGCGCCAAGGTCATCCAATGAAAGAGCCGAGTCAGGCGGCTGTTGCTTCCCCTCGCGGCTTACCGGCTTGGTGGCTAGCGCAAATAGACGAGCGTCATCGCTCTCGGTCGTCGCATCGAGTTCGATAGCGAACCACGCGCCGATGTAGGGATTCTTCGTCACATCAATTAGGCGCGTCGGTCCACCGAAATGCTGCACTCTAGCGAATGTCTCTAGCGCTGAGAGGTTGTCGAATCTCCAGTCACTGCGTGCGATCCGGAGAACCTCGCGCTCAGCGGCGACCATCTGATCCTCATCTGGATAGGGCTGCGGCTCCGTCGGTCGCTCCGCAGGCGGCACGACGCCATTCACCTCCATCAGATGTCTGTAGAGGTAACTGTGTAGCCCCCAGTCGGCGCTTCTGACTCCGCGCCACACAAGCGGAAGTTCAGGAGTCTTAGATATGAGCTTGGTGATAGCCGCATGCAGATCGTCGAATGACTCGATGACCTCTTCTGTCGCCTGGAAGTAACTGCGCGGCGAATCCATCACATCCGAATACGGGCCTTGGGGCGGACTGGGCTCGTCGAAGTCCCCCGGACGGGTCAGCGCGGGCATGTTTTTCAGTTGACGCGCGAGTGCCGTTACTACCTCAGCGGAGGGAAGCATCGCGCGGTTGTAGGCCTCGATGCCTAAGGCGAATGTTCCGGCACTCTTGGCCACTTGTTCTTGCATAGACCTGATCGCGGGCGCGAGGGTAGCCGCCATTTGCTCCCGCATTCCGCGAACGGCTTCGCTCCCCAGGAGTATCGAGTTGATGAAAGCACCATACTGATCCGTCGTGAACCCGCTCGGAGTGGAGGGTCCAGACGCGAGGTCGTCAGCGTTGACCTCTTCCGCTCCGAGGTCGGCCGCTGACGGCGTGGATTCATCGCCCGGCGTGTCGTCACCCTCGGGTTCGTTCTTGGTCATAGTTGAGGCTAGCGCGTGGAGGCATCACGATATCGGTGATAAAGATCTCTGACTTCGTCTTCGACGTGCTTGAAGGCTCGATCCTCGCCGTCGACGCGGAGCCCTTCGCAGACATCGTCGCCGCTTGCAGTGTGAGCCTGAATGGGAATCTCCGCACTGCGCCCACGTCGCTATGATCTGACCATGAGTCTGCCAACGGCGTACCTGACTAGCACCAAGAACACTGCTGACATCCTCCGCGCGATGCAAGCAGCGCAGGCACCGGATCGGTTCACGATCAAATTCTTGGAAGGCCTTGGATACGCGGGCAGCAACGATCGCGCGATGGTGAACGTACTGAAAGCGCTGGGAATGCTCAACGAGTCGGGCATTCCGACCCGGCGGTACCACGAGTATCTCGACCAGACTCGCTCCGAGGTGGTGCTGGCCCAGGCAATACGAGAGGCGTACAGTGACCTATTCAAAGTGAACAAGAACGCCAACACCATGACGTCGACTGACGTCCGAAACAAGATGAAGACGTTATCCGAAGGCGCGTATACAGACCGCGTGCTAACCCAAATGGCAGCTACCTTCGCCGCACTGGTGAAGATGGCGGATTTCAACACTACGAGCCTGGACGAGGAGCAAAGTTTGGTCGGCGACAGCGCCGAGGATGAGGTCGCACTTGACACGCCGGAACGCCGGGCTCCGGGCAGGGGCGGCAACGGTAGGCAGGCGATCGGCGACTTGGTCTACAACATCAACATTCATCTGCCTGAGTCGCGCGATCCCGCGGTCTACGATGCACTTTTCAAGTCTCTGAGAGAGCATCTGGGCTGACCGTGGACGATCGGCTGTATAACTTCGTCTACCGCGGCATGCTCACTGAGGAGGCTCTAGACGCAGCAGGCCGTCCCGGCCGCACTGTCTTCAGCGCCACGGAGGCAGACATCGAGAGGGCGCTCAGTCTCGAACTCTTCGACCCAGACATGCTCGACGCCGCGCGTCTGATGTCCGTTTTGTATGCCGCCATAGCCGCGTTCGAACACTCCGTTCGCAAGTTTGTCTCCAGAGTTCTGATTGACGCGTTCGCGGAGGATTGGTGGGATGAGGGCGTTTCCAAGAAGATTCGCGAGTTTGCGGAGAGCCGCAAGAATGACGAAGAGAAGACGAAATGGCACGGCGTGCGAGGGGAAAACCTCCTGAGCTACACCGAGCTGGGCCATCTGCCAAACATCATGCAACAGAACTGGGAACTGTTCGAGCCGTATGTGCGGCGGTTGGACTGGGCAACGTCTATCTTCGGCACCATCGAGCGCTCCCGTAATGTCATCATGCACAGCGGAAATCTCGAGATGCCGGACGTAGAGCGGATTGGCATACTGATGCGCGACTGGAACAAGCAGGTCGGCCTTTAGCGGAACGCTGCCCCGTCAACTGAAGCGATGGGTCGGTCGCCGGCCGGATCAGGTTGATGTCAACCGTCAAACTGTCCCGAGTAGGGCTCCTCAGCTATACATAAGTGACTAGCGAGGCGCAACCAAGTTCTTCTGGGTCTTCGCAACCGCGTTCGCCGACCGGCGCGCTCTTGCACCCTGCTCAATCAGAATCCGCTTCGCCGGACAGCGCCATACAGCGGGCTCCGCGCCCTCAGCCTTTCAGCCGGTCGAGCGCCAAGGCAGCGAGCGCGGCCGCCTGATCGGCCAGCACCGAGTCGTCGAACACGACGTGCGGCGAGTGGTTCGGTGCGGCCGTCTCGAGATCGACCTCCGCGGGCGTCGCGCGAAGGAAGAGGAAGACGCCAGGCACCTGCTCGAGCACGTACGAGAAGTCCTCCGACCCCATCACCGGATTCGGGGTCTCGCGCACCCGCGCCTCGCCGAACAGCCCGGCAAGCGTCGAGCGCACGGCGGCGACAGCGCTCTCGTCGTTGACGGTCGGCGGGCAGAGCACGGTGGTGTCGACCTCCGCGGTGCAGCCGTGAGCCGCGGCGATCTCGCGGGCGAGCACCGGCAGCTCCTCCTGCACCCGCGCGCTGCTCTCGTGCGAGAGCACCCGCACCGAGGCGACGAGGGTCGCGGTGTCGGAGATGATGTTGCGGGCGGGACCGCCCGCGTGCACCTGGGTGACGCTGAGCACGACGGGGTCGAACACGTCGAAGCGTCGTGTGACGAAAGCCTGCAGAGCCGTCACCAGCTCAGCGAGTGCCGGCACGGGGTCGCGGGTGAGGTGCGGCGCCGAGGCATGGCCGCCCTGACCGGTGATGGTCACCTCGACCTCGATCGCTCCGGCCATGAGAGCACCGACGCGGGTCGAGAAGATCCCGTACTCCCCCGGCACCACATGAATGCCGAAAGCCGCGACAGGGGTCGACCCGGTGAGCTCCAGCAGACCCTCGTCGATCATCCGCTTCGCACCGTCGCCGATCTCCTCACCCGGCTGGAACATCAGCAGCACGTCGCCGTGAAGCTCCTCCCGACGGGCGGCCAGCAGGTGAGCGGCGCCGATGAGACCGGCGACGTGCAGGTCGTGCCCGCACGCGTGCATCCGCTCTCCCGAGGCTGCGTAGTCGAGTCCGGTGTCCTCGGTGAGCGGCAGGGCATCCATGTCGGCGCGCAGCAGCACCGTCGGGCCGGGGTGCGCGCCGCGAACGACCGCGGCCACGGAGCTCAGGCCGGTGCCGCACCGTGTCTCGAGCTCCCACGGTTCGAGGGCGTCGAGCACTCTCTGCTGAGTTCTGGGCAACGCGAGTCCGAGTTCGGGGTCGGCGTGGATCGCGCGGCGCAGGGCCACGAGTTCGGGAAGGAGGCCCCGAGCATCGTCGAGCAGGGTCATTCAGTGTCCGATCGAGTGGAGGAGGCTGTCGGTTCCCGCGTTCTGGATGCGCGGGATCGCGGCGACGAGCGCCTGGGTGTACGGATGCACCGGGTGCGAGACGATCGCGTCGGCGTCACCGTACTCGACGATCTCGCCGTTGCGCATGACCGCCGTCGTGTCGGCGATGTAGCGGACCGCGGCGAGGTTGTGCGTGATGAACAGCACCGAGAGCTCGAGCTCGCGCTGCAGCTCGCGCATGAGGTTGAGCACCGCACCCTGCACCGAGGCGTCGAGGGCCGAGGTGATCTCGTCGGCGATGATCAGTCGCGGTTTCACGGCGAGGCAGCGTGCGATGGCGACGCGTTGCCGCATGCCTCCGGACAGGCTCGACGGATGCAGCTCCGAGACCCCGGGCTTGAGCCGGACGAGTTCGAGGAGCTCCTTGACTCCGGCGGCGCGAGCGCGCGCGTTGCCCGCTCCGTGAGTCGCGAGGGCCTCATCGAGGGTCTCTCCGACCGACATGCGCGGATTGAGCGAGGAGTACGGATCCTGGAAGATCATCTGTACGTCGCGGGCATGTGCACGGCGATCGCGGCGGCCGACCGCGAGGTCTGTGCCGTCGAGCAGGATGCGCCCCGAGGTCGGCTTCTGCAGCCCGGCGACGGTGCGCGCGACGGTCGATTTTCCCGAACCCGACTCGCCGACGAGCCCCACCGTCGTGCCGTGCGGCACGGTGAGCGACACGTCGTCGACAGCGTTCACGGCGTGGTGGCCTCGACCGAACGTGACCACGAGGTTCTCGATGACGAGATCAGCCATCATGCACCCGCCTTCTCGAAGGAGTCTTCGTGGACGCCCGCATCCTGATCCTGCGGATGCCAGCACGCCACACGTCCGGAGCCGTGGGCCACGAGCTGCGGCGTCTCGGTGCGGCACACCTCGGTCGCGAAGGCGCAGCGTGGTGCGAATCCGCATCCCACGACCGGCAGCGAGAGATCCGGCGGCTCACCGGGGATCGTCGCGAGCGGAGCGGTGCGATCGGTGTCGAGGTCGGGGAGCGACTCGGCGAGCGCCCGCGTGTAGGGGTGCGCGAGGAGCTCGGGCTCGGCGAGATGACGCACGTCGACATCCTCGACGATCCGGCCTCCGTACATCACGAGGATCCGCTGGCACAGCTCGGCGAGCACCGCGATGTCATGCGACACGACGATCGCGGCAGCGCCCGTCTCCTCGCACTCTCGACGCAGCAGAGCGAGCACGCGCTGCTGCACCGTGACGTCGAGGGCCGTCGTCGGCTCGTCGGCGATGATCAGTCTCGGCTTGCCGATCTGCGACATCGCGATCAGTGCGCGCTGACGCATGCCTCCGGAGAACTCGTGCGGGAACTGCTTGGCACGGCGGCTCGGATCGGTGATCGACACGGCCGCGAGGGCCTCGACCGCCGCGGCATCGGCATCCTTGCGCGATGCGCCCTGGTGCACCCGCGGAACCTCGGCGAGCTGCGTGCCCACGCGGAGCGCGGGGTTGAGCGCGGTCAGAGAGTCCTGGAAGACGACGCCGACGCGGGTACCGAGCTTCTTCGCCGCACGTTCGTCCGAGAGACCCGCGAGCTCCTCACCGGCGAAGCGGAGCCGCTGCGCACTGACCGCGGCACCTGCCGGCGCGAGCTGCGCGATCGCCATCATCGTCACGCTCTTGCCGCTGCCCGATTCGCCGACGACGCCGACGATCTCGCCGGGGGCGATGCGGAACGAGACGTCCTGCACCGGACGAACCCAGCCGTGCTCGCCGGGGAACGAGACGCTGAGACCTGCCACTTCGAGGAGCGGCTCGACGTCGTCGGTGGGCTCCTCCGCGACGCCCGTCGCATCGACGCGGGTCGGATCGCCGAGTTCGCGCGCCGAGAGCGTGCGCGCCCGGCCTCGACCGCGCATGTGCGAGGCGAGCGCCTCACCGAACATGCCGAACATGATGCCGGCGACCACCACCATCACGCCGGGGCCGACGATCGCCGACGGTTGGCTGTAGACCTGCTCGAAGCCCTCGCTGAGCAGGCGGCCCCAGTCGTACTCGGGTGGCTGCACACCGACCCCGAGGAAGCTCAGGCTCGACAGCGCGAGCAGCCCGCCGCCGATCGAGAGCGTCACGTTGACGATCACGGGTTCGGCGATGTTCGGAATGATGTACCGGGTGAACTGACGCGTCTTCGACACACCGAGCAGGCGGGCCGCTGCGAGATACTCCGAGCCGCCGACGCGAGACGACAGGGTCTGCGCCAGACGGGCGAACGACGGGGTCATCGTCAGGGCCAGCGCGATCACCGCGGTCGTGGATCCGGTGCCGAGCAGGATCACCGTGAGCATGGCCACGAGCAGCACCGGGAACGCGAGCCAGGTGTTGATCACCGACCCGAAGAGGCGTTGCACGCGGGCACCCGCGACCACCGGCAGCGCGCCGAGGATGAGCCCTGCGACAGCACCCATCGCGGTCGCCGCCAGCGCCATCACGAGTGACAGGCGCGTCGCCACGAGCGTGCGCAGCAGCAGATCGCGGCCGAGCGCATCGGTGCCGAGCAGGTGCTCCGCACTCGGAGGCTGCAGCAGGTCGGCCGGAGACGGGGTCTCGGCCTCCGTTCCCCAGAGCATGGGAGCGATGACGGCGAGAAGGGCGAAGATCGCGATGAAGGTCAGGGAGATCAACGCCATCGGTGACTGCAGCAGCCAGGAACGACGCCGGTGTGCGGAGGTCATGCGGTCTCCAGAATGGTCGTGCGACGGTCGAGGACGGCGAGGACGACGTCGACCAGCAGGTTCACGACGAGGATGATCGCCGCGTAGACGATGGCGAGGCCCTGCACGATGCCGTAGTCCTTCGTGAGGATGGCCTGCACGAAGGCGCTGCCCATGCCCGGCCAGTTGAAGACCCGCTCGACGAGCACGCTTCCGGCGATCATCGTCGCCAGCAGTGCGCCGCCGAGAGTCAGTGTCGCGGTGAGCATGTTCGGCAGCGCGTGCCGGAAGTAGATCATCGCGGCGGGCAGCCGCTTCGATCGCGCGGTGCGGATGTAGTCGTCGGTGAGCACGTTCATCGCCTCGACACGGGCGATGCGCGACAGAGAGGCCGAGGCGCCGAGAGCGAGGGCGAGGACCGGAAGGATGAAGGACTGCGGCCCGCTCATTCCGGCGACGGGGAGCAGCGGGATCGTGATCGCGAACACCATGAGCAGCACGACGCCGATCAGGTACTCGGGCACGGCGGCGAAGAAGCCGGTGACCGAGGTGAAGGCAAGCTCGACCGGACGGCGCCTGTTGCCGACGGTCAGGATCGCGATCGCGAGCCCCAGCGGAATGGCGATGAGCAGGATCACGATGAACGCGATCCCCGCGAGCTGCACCGTCGCGGGGAGCCGGAACTCGACGAGCTCGTTGACCGATCGCCCGGTGATGAGAGAGACGCCGAGATCGCCCCGAAGCACGATGCCCGTCAGGTAGTCCCAGAACTGCACGATCAGCGGATCGTCGAGCCCGAGCTGCGCGCGGCGCTCAGCCACCACGGATGCCGGCGCGGTGGGGCCGAGCGCGGCCCGCACCGGGTCTCCGCCGGCAGCGCGCAGCACGACGAATGCCGCCGTCACGATCACGAGCATCGCGATGAGCATCCGGCCTACTCGCCGAAGGAGGAAGGGGACCCAGCGCCCGCCGCCGTGGCGACCACCCCGAGGGGTGGCCACCACGACGGTCTTCGGCCGCGTCACGATCTGCGACGTCATACGGTCACTCTGTCACGCGGATCGTGGTGGGAGCGAGGATGCTCTTCGACATCCCGAACTCCACTCCCACGCCGTAGAAGGTCGACGTCGACGAGTAGACCGGCAGCACCTCGAGGTTGCTGAAGAGCGAGTCCTGCGCCGCCTGCCACGCGTCGCACGAGTCGGCGCCGGCGAGTGCCTGAGCCTCGCCCACCAGGTCGAAGTACTCCTGGTTGGCGTTGTAGGTCCAGTTGCCGCCGTTCGGCGGGAAGTCGCCTCCGAGAATTCCCGCCCAGTCGCTCGGCAGACTCGTGAAGATCGGCGCCCAGACGATGTCCCAGTCGCCACCCGAGAAGATGACGTCGGTGTACGCGGCCGAGGGGGTCGGCTTCGCGTCGACACCGATCTTGGCGAACTCGGTCTGCAGCAGCTCGATCGCCGCGGTGACTCCCTGGCTCTCCGACGCCGGGTAGAGCATCAGGATGGAGAGCGGCTTGCCGTCTTTCGCGCGGATGCCGTCGGCACCCTCGACCCAGCCGGCCTCGTCGAGTGCGGCCGCGGCCGCCTCGACGTCGTACGACGGGATCGCCGACGAGCTGTCCATGGTCGTGCACGCGGCGCCGAACTCCGACACGAGTGTCGTGATCTGCTCTCCGCGTCCTGCGGACGCGACGGGGCCGACGGCCTCGCGGTCGACAGCCTGAGCGAGCGCCTCACGCACGGCGAGGTCGTGGCCGACACGTCCCTCGGCCTGGTTGAAGAAGATCAGACCGGGTCGCAGCGGCACCTCGAGCTCTGTCGCGAAGTCGGTCGATCCGAGACGATCACGCTCGCTGCCGCCGACCTCGGCGATGTTCGCCTCGCCGGTCTGCAGCAGGTTCGCCGCCGTCGAGTCGCTCTCGATGATCGACACCTCGACAGTGGCGGGAAGACCCTCGGTCTTGCTCGTCGTGTCGTCGACGCCCCACGCGTAGTCGTCGCGCAGCGCGAACGTGTAGGACTGTCCAGGAGACGAGTCCTCGAGCGAGTAGGCACCCGTGCCGTGCAGCTCGGTGTCGAGCACCGAGGGGTCGGCGAGTCCGGAGGCGCACACGATCGGCAGCGCGCCGATGGTCTCCGCGAGGAAGCTCTGGGCGTTCGCACTCGTGAACGTCACCGTGTTCGCGGCGTCATCCGCCTCGATCGTCAGCCCCTCCGCAGGGAAGTAGACGCCCTTGTACGGAGAGCCCGTCTCATCGGCCGCGGCGTACTCGAATGTCGACTTCACGTCGGTCGCGGTGAGCGGTTCGCCGTCGACGCAGAGGATGCCGTCTTTCAGAGTGAACTGGACGGTGGTGGTGGTGGCCTCCCACGAGTCCGCGAGCAGCCCCTTCGGCTCTGCTCCCGTCGGGTAGAAGAGCAGCGACTCGTATCCGAACGTGGACACGGACTCGCTGGCGTTCGTCGCGTTCGTGATGGGGTTCAGCGTTCCTGGATCCGACTGCACGGCGAGCTTGATCGTCTGCGGCCCCTCTCCCCCGGGCTGCGCCGTTGCGGCACAACCGGACAGGGCAAGGGCCGTCACGCCGACGGCGGCCGCGGCGACAATGCTGCGTCTCATGGTGTCCTCTCTCACGGGTTCCGCGGGGTGCGGTTCAACCCAATTGAATGTTATGAATTGCTTTTTATAGGTTCGTGTCAGCGGTGTTTCGGGTTTGTAACTGATCACGAATGGTCGCCGATGAGGGCAGCGGCGCCCATCACCGACTTGAGCTCAAGAAACTCCTCGAAGCCGTGAACGCCGCACTCCCGGCCGATCCCCGACTGCTTGTACCCCCCGAAGGGCGCACCCACGTCGAGTCCGGCGCCGTTGATGCCGACGGTGCCCGTTCGCATGCGCAGAGCGACATCGAGGGCGCGTCGAGGATCACTCGACCAGACGCCGCCCGACAGCCCGTACACGCTGTCATTCGCCAGATCGACAGCCTCATCGATCGTGGCGTATGGGGTGATCGTGAGCACCGGTCCGAAGACCTCCTCGTGGAAGATCTGCATCTCGGGTGTCACATCGGTGAAGATCGTGGGCTGCACATAGGCGCCGCCTGCCGTCGGTTCGACGATATCGAGGCCGCCGGTCAACACGCGTGCGCCCTGCATGATCGCTGTCTCGATGTGGCCCTGCACGCGATCGCGCTGCAGCGCCGATGCGACCGGCCCGGTGGCCGTGCCCTCGTCCTTCGGGTCACCAGGAGCCCAGCCTGCAGCGGCCTCGACGGCGGCAGCCTGCCACGCCTCGACGAGCGGAGCCGGAACCAGGACGCGAGTCTGTGCGGCGCAGGTCTGACCGGCGTTGGCGAAGCAGGAGGCGAGCACCGACCGCACCGACTCCTCGAGCGGAGCGTCATCGAGCACGATGGCCGCCGACTTGCCACCCAGCTCAAGCGCGACCTTCTTGATCGTCGCGGCCGCCGCTCTGGCGACACTCTCGCCGACCGCGCGAGAACCCGTGAACGTCACCATGTCGACGCCGCGGTGCGAGACCAGCGGAGAGCCGACCCCCGCCCCGTCGCCGTGGACGATGTTCACGACACCAGCCGGCAGCTCGATCTCGCGGAGGATGTCTCCCACGATCGCCGCATTGAGAGGTGCGACCTCGCTCGGCTTGAGTACGACGGTGCAGCCGGCGAGGATCGCCGCCCCGACCTTGAGCATGATCTGGTGCAGCGGGAAGTTCCACGGCGTGATCGCGGCGACCACCCCGACGGGCTCGGCGATCACGAGCGAGTTCGACACGGACTCGCGCTCGACATGGGCGCGCGCCGCGTCGACGAGCTGCGCGAGATCGGCGATCGCGACCCCGACCTGCGCGGCTCTCGCGAAGGCGATCGGCGAGCCCATCTCGGCGCTGAGCGTCGATGCGAGTCGTTCACGGTGACGATCGAGTCCCGCAGCGAGAGCCTCGACATGGGCGATCCGCTCCGACATCGGCGTGGTCGACCAGGGGCCGAAGGCCGATACGGCCGCAGCCACCGCCCGGTCGACATCCGCGGCGTCACCGGCCACGACGGCACCGATCACGGTGCCGTCCGCCGGATCGATGACATCGATCGAGGCGCGCCCTTCGGCATCCTCTCTGATGCCTGCGATGTCGTGGCCGATGATCATGTCAGACCCCTGCCCGCTCGATCAGGTGCGATCCGGGCGCGAGCGGCGCCGGGCGCGGCACCCCTTCATGGATCAGGTGCCACGGAGAGGGGAACTCCCCCACCGGGACGTTGATCAGGATCGGCTCGTTCGCGGGGATCGCGTCGGCGAGCACGCCGGCGAGCTCCTGCGGGGTGAACGCCTGGGCGGAGCGGATGCCGAACGCGTCGGCCAGCACGCCGTAGTCGGGGTTCGTCAGGTCGCTCGCGAAGTAGCGTGCGCCGTAGCGGTTCTTCTGGATGCGACGCACGTTGCCGTAGAAACCGTCGTGGAAGACGATCGTCACGAGCCCGAGACCGTAGCGCTTGGCGGTGGAGAGCTCCTGGAGCGTCCACGAGAACCCGCCGTCGCCGTTCACCGAGACGACCACCCTCGACGGGTCTGCAGCCTTGACGCCGAGAGCCGTCGCGAAGCCGTATCCCAGCGTGCCCTGGTAGCCCGGGCCGATGTAGGTGCGCGGCTGGTACGCCGGGTAGCAGGCGCTGGCGGCGTAGCCCACCTGGGTGAACTCGCTGACGAAGACGCCGTCGTCGGGCAGTGCGGCACGGATCGTCGAGAGGTACTCCCGCTGCGGAGCGATGTCGTCGAACTGCTCACCGACCCATGCACGCACCCGGGCGAACTCGCTCTCGCGAGAGCCGCGGGTCGCGCGCCCGACCTCCGCGGCGAGCGCCGAGAGTGCGAGGCGGGCATCGGCATGGAGCTTCTGCACGGCGGCGCGAGGAGCGCCGAGATCGGCCTCCTCGGCGTTGACGAGGATCACCGGAGCACCGTTGGTGTCGACCTTGGTGCCAAATGTCGAGACGAAGCGCGTGCCGACGGCGAGCACGAGGTCTGCGTCCTCACGGAAGGCGCGGAGTGCGAGCGAGTCGAAGGCGAGACGGTGACGGGCATCGAGCGCACCACGTCCGTTCTCAGTCATGAGCACCGGAGCCTCGAGCGCTTCGGCGAGCGCCTGCAGCGCGACGGACGCGTTCGAGGCGAGCACTCCGCCTCCGACCACGATCATCGGACGCTCGGCGGCGGCGAGCAGGGCCGCGGCAGCCCTGATCTGCTGCTCGTCGGGCACGAGCGGGGCGGCGACGACGTTCTCGGCGGCGACGGCCCTCGACGTGGCGGCGAGCACATCCGGCGGCACCTCGATCGCGACGGGACGCGGGCGGCCGCTGCGCAGCTGCACGAACGCCTCACGCACGAGTCCGGGGATCTCGTCGGCCGACCGGGCGGTCCCCGTCCACTTGGTCAGGCGCTCGAGGATGCCGGTCTGGTCCGGCAGCTCGTGCAGGGCACCGAGTCCTCGGCCGATCGCCTTCGAGTCGATCTGTCCGGCGATCAGCAGCATCGGCGAGTTCGCCGAGTACCCGGTGGCGACACCCGACAGGGCGTTGAGCACTCCGGGGCCGGGGACGACCATCGCGACGCCGACCTCTCCGGTGCTGCGCGCATAGCCGTCTGCCATATAGGTCGTCGCCTGCTCGTTGCGTGCGCAGATGAAGTCGACCTGATCGGTACGGGACTGGAGCGCGTCTGCGGCGGCATCGAGCTGCACGCCCGGAATGCCGAAGATCGTCGAGACACCCTGGTTGATCAGGGAGTCGGCGAGCAGATCGCCACCGGTGGGGTCGGTCATCTGGTTCCTCTCATGAGCAGCATTGCGAGATTGACTGTATTAGATACATTCAATTACTGCAAATAAGAGATTTCCCCCGTGTCACGTCCTCGCCGCGTCACGCGCTCCCTAGGATGTGAAGGATCCGCTCCACATCCCCGATCTCGACCGAAGGACAACCGTGGCCAACACCCAGGACGATGCACGCACCTTCCAGCGTGTCGCGCCGGCACAGTCCGTGGCAGACAGGGTCGTGAGCGAGGTCGAGGCCATGATCAAGGCCGAAGAGCTCACCCCCGGCCATCGGATCGGCACGAGGCAGGAGCTGTGCGAGCAGTTCGGTGTCGCGCCCGCCACCCTCGGAGAGGCCCTCCGCGTGCTCCGCGCCCGCGGTTCGGTCGACCTCCGCCCCGGCCCCGGCGGCGGCATCTTCGTCGCCGACCAGTCGCCGCTCATCCGACTCGCCCACAGCGTGCTGCGGCTCCGCCAGACAGGCGCCCCCGTGCACGACGTCGTCAAGGTGCTCGATGCGCTCGACGAGGCCGTCATGGGAGACGCCGTCGTGCATCGCACCGACGCCGACATCGCCGACCTCGATGCGCTGATGGCCGAGATCGCCGACCATTGGCACGACCCGGTCGAGGGCCTGCACGGCAACTGGCGCCTGCACCGACGCATCGCGGAGATCTCCCCGAACGCGGTGCTCCGCACGTTCTACCTCAACCTCGTCGACTACATCGAAGGCGAGACCAGCGGAAGCACCGACGACGCCGACCTCTCGGTTCCGGGATTCCGTCCCGACACCGACGAGCGTCTGCACATCCACACCGCGCTGATCGAGGCCATCCGCTCGGGCGATGTCGAAGCAGGGCGCAAGGCCGTGCTCGACCACCGCACACTCGGGCGCTGACCGCTCGCTACTGCGCCTCGGTGCCGACGTGGCGCAACGCCAGAGCGGCGAGCGCGGCGGCCTGATCGCCCAGCACCCCGTCGTCGAACACCGCTCGTGGCGAGTGGTTCATCTCGGCGGTGGCAGGATCGATCCCCGCGGGCGTCGCCCCCAGGAACACGAATGCTCCCGGCACCTCGGCGAGCACGAATGAGAAGTCCTCCGAGGCCATGACCGCAGCGGCCAATCGCTCGACGCGGACGTGCCCGAACTCGGCGCCGAGAGCTTGGATCGCGCCCGCAGTCTCCGGAGCACTGTTGACGGTCACCGGATAGCCCACGACGACCTCGGTCTCTGCTGAGCATCCGTGCGCCGCTGCGATGCGCGACGCCAGCAGCGGGATCTCGCGCTGGGCCTTCGCCACGGCGTCGTCCGAGACGGTTCGCAGTGTGGCGCCCAGCCCCGCCTCATCGGGAATCACGTTGATCACCTCGCTCGCGTGCAACTGCGTCACCGTGAGCACGACCGGATCGAATACGTCGAAGCCGCGCGTCACCCACGCCTGCAGTGCGAGGACGATCTCGGCGACGACCGGCACCGGGTCCACAGCCTGATAGGGCCGAGATCCGTGGCCCCCCTGGCCGCGGACGCGGATGCGCACCGAGTTCGCACTCGCCATCAGCGCTCCGGCCCTCGTCTGGAAGACACCGGGCACCCCGGGCATGACGTGGATGCCGTAGGCGGCCTCGACACGCGGCCCCGCAGCATCGAGCACTCCGTCGCGGATCATGAGCGGCGCGCCACCGCCCGCCTCCTCGCCGGGTTGGAACATGAAGACCACCGACCCGGCGATCTGCTCGCGTCTGCTCGCCAACAGTCGTGCGGCGCCGACGAGACCCGCGATGTGCAGATCGTGCCCGCATGCGTGCATGGCACCGTTCGTCGACGCGTAGGACAGTCCGGTCTGCTCGACGATGGCGAGCGCATCCATGTCACCGCGCAGAAGCACCGACGGCCCGTCCGACGCGCCGTGCAGCACGGCCGTGACCGACCCGAGGTCATTGCCGGTGGCCACCTCCAGGCCCAGCGGCGCGAGTGCCTCGAGAATGGTCCGCTGTGTCTCGGGCAACGCGAAGCCCACCTCTGGGCGCGCGTGCAGTCGGCGCCGCAGCGCGACGAGATCCGGCTGGAGCACCGCGGCATCCTCTCGAAGTGAGCTCATCAGCCGGCCTCCGCGGCGTGCACCTCGATGCCGTCGATGAATACCCGCAGCACTCGCGATGCCACCTGCAACGGGTCACCCGACCAGATGACGACGTCGCCGTCGCGGCCGATGTCGAGCGCTCCGATGCGGTCGTCGACGCGCACGATCTCAGCGGCAGACGACGTCATCGCCGCGATCGCCGCGTCCCGCGGAAGACCGGCCCGCACCGCGACGGCGGCCTGCAGTGCGAGGTGTCCGATCGGCACCACAGGATGATCCGTGGTCAACGCGATGCGCACGCCAGCTGCGGCGATCGTGGCGAGGTTCGCGGGATCTGCCTCGCGCACCTCGACCTTCGATCGGCTCGACAGGATCGGGCCGAAGATCACCGGCACGTCGCGCTCGGCGAGCAGATCGGCGAGCTTGTGCGCCTCGGTACCGTGGTTGAGCACGAGCCGGAGCCCGAACTCGTCGGCGATCCGCAGCGCCGTCGCGATGTCGTCATGACGATGCACGTGCTGATCCCAGCTGAGCTCGCCCGACAGCGCGCGCACCAGCGCCTCCTTGCCGAGATCGCGGGCGAACGGCGTGCCGTCGTCGTCGGCTTTCGCACGGCGCACCGCATAGTCCTGGGCATCCAGGAGGGCCTGACGAATGACGTAGGCGATACCGAGTCGGGTCGCCGGCATCTGCGAGCGCTTGCCGTAGGTCTCTTTCGGGTTCTCACCGAGAGCAGACTTCACACTGACGTCGGCACGCACCACGCGCGCATCGACGGTCGAACCGCCGCCGGTCTTGATCGCCACGCTCTGCCCGCCGATCGGATTGCCCGACCCCGGTTTGACGACCACGGTCGTCACTCCGCCGGCCAGAGCATCACGGAAGGCGATGTCCTCGATGTTGATCGCATCGATCGCTCGCACTCCCGCCGTGTTGGGCGACGTCACCTCGCTGCCGTCGAACCCCGCGGCCCCGTTCGCCTCCTCGTGCGCACCGATGTGACTGTGCGCATCGATGAGCCCGGGGAGCACCCAGGCGCCGGAGGCGTCGATCGTGGGCACATCGTCCGGCACCTCGATGCCGACGCCGAGCGCGGTGATGAGCCCGCCCTGCACGAGCACGGTCGCACCCTCGATGTCGTCGCCGAGCCCGGTGACGACCCTCCCACCGATGATCGCCACGTCCGCGGTCATGCGCGTCCTCTCGTATCAGTGTCTCCGACGACAGCAGCGCCTTCGGACACAGCAGCGCCGCATTGCGGCAGCTGCGCGACCCGTTCCCACAGATCGTCGGGGTCGACCCCGACGATTCCGACGGCGGGGTCCACTCGCACGATCACACCGTCCACGCACTCGGGCGTGCCGTGCAGGTCGACTATCGGGTCATCGACCCACACCCAGGGCAGCGTCCGAGCGTATTCGCGGATCATCCGCAGCTTGTCGAACTGCACCGGCAGGAACGGCCAGGGCTCCTCCGGCAGATCGAGGGCCTCGCGAAAAGCCGTGTGCGCGTTGTGCCCCCATTCCGAGGCCCAGACGATCTCGAATCGCTCGGCGAGTTCGGCCAGACGCTCGGAGGCTGCGTCCGGGATCTCGACATCGCGCACCCAGCGACCCCACGCCGAGAGATGATGCGTCGAGACGGGCACGGCAGCCTCGCCTTCGAGCACCACGACGCCGCTGATGCCGAGCACGAGCAGCGGTCGATCGCCTCGCGGAGGGCGCGCCGTGTACTTGGCCACCTCAGTCGTCCACAGCCTCGGCGAGCAGCGGGGCGTCCGCCTCGCCCTCGAAGTAGTTACCTCCCTCGATGCGCACCAGGCGCTCGGACTCGTCGAAGACCACGCCGACCGGGTCGCCACCACCGGCGACCGCTCGGTGCTGCTTCGCCATCATCCGGCGGATCATCGCGATGCCCTGATCGGTCGTCGTGAGGTGGTCCTCGGAGTGCAGCGAGATCGAGCCCTGCGACTTCTGAGCCTCGTAGTCGCCGGGCAGTCGCTGGTGCTCGAGATCCGTGAGCTCCTTCCAGGGCTTTCCCTCGTGGGTGGATCGCAGTTTCGCGAGGAAGTCGGAGTCCTCGTCCCGAGCCACCGTGAAGATGCGGAAGTTCGTGTCGTCCATCGGCACGACCCATCCGATCATGTTGGTCTGCCCCGAGCTGAGCTTCGGGCTCGCCACCACGCGCAGGTTCGGGAAGATCACCTCGGTGACCCGTCGCAGCTGACGCCCGTCGCCGAGGTCGCGCATCTGGATCGACCTCACACCCAGCGGGGTGTACTCGTAGCTGACCTCGGGAATCAACGCCATCTCAGGAGTGAACTGGTTTCCACTGAAGCGCGCGTGCAGGATCGGCACGTGGAAGGGGTCCATGACGTTCTCCCAGTGCTGCAGCCAGTTGAAGTCGAGCTGCGCGGGGCCTCCGCCGCCGACGCCCTGGTCGTTCACGATCAGCTGCTCTCCGGGTGCGAGCTCTTCGAGCGTGTCGTAGCGCGGGAGGACCGGTTTCTTATCGGCCGGCCCCATGTAGGCCCAGAGCAGTCCGTACTGCTCCTCGACGGGGTACCAGGGCTGCCGCACGCGATCGCGGTGCAGCCCCAGATCGGGTTCGCAGGGCTGCTCGAGGCAGTGCCCCTCGGTGTCGAAGACCCAGCCGTGATAGCAGCAGCGGATGCCCTCGTCTTCGACCCCGCCGTAGAACAGCGAGGCTCCGCGGTGGATGCAGCGGGGGTGCAGCAGGCCGGGCTTTCCCTTCCTCGTGCGGAACAGTACGAGCTCCTCGCCGAGCACACGCAGCGAGATCGGGCGCGTCGTCGCGTCCTCGACCTTCGCCACCGGATGCCAGTAACGGCGCAGCACCTCGCCATAGGGGGTGCCGGGCCCCACCTGGGCGAGCTCATTCAGGGGCTGGCCCAGGCGAAGGCCGTATGCGGTGCCGGTGTCCATGGTCTCTCCGTTTCGGATGTCAGATGTCGAGGACGAGCTTGCGGTCGAGCGATCGGGAGACGCAGATCATCATGGTCTCGTTGCTCTCCCGCTCGTCGGGGGTCAAGATCGAGTCGCGGTGCTCGGGGGCGCCGTCGATCACGGCGGTCTCGCAGGTGCCGCAGACGCCCTCGAGGCACGAGCTCGGCACGCCGATGCCCGCCTGCTCGAGCATCTCGAGGATGCTGCAGCCGCGCTCGACGGTGACGATGAGTCCCGAGGCGCTCGCCTCCACCTCGAAAGTGTCGGCGCCCTGGGATTCCCCGAAGACCTTGGCCTGGAAGCGCTCGAGGTGGAGCGCACCCTGCGGCCAGGTGACGCTGAGGGATTCGAGCTCGTCGAGCATGCGGGCGGGGCCGCACGCGTACACGCCGGTGCCGTCGGACACACTGCCGATCCACGCCGCGAGGTCGAGCCGGTCATCACGATCTCGGCTGACCAGCAGCGCGCTCGCAGCCGTCAGATGGGGCGTGGCGGCGAAGGCCATGCCGTCGGCGCGGGTGCCCAGGTAGGCCAGACGCCAGGGCGTGCCGCGGCGCTCGGCCTCGGCGATCATCGGCAGGATCGGCGTGATGCCGATGCCGCCGGCGACGAACACGTAGGAGGCCGCATCGCCGAGTTCGAAGTGGTTGATGGGTGCCGACGCCGTGACCGGGTCGCCGGTGCGCAGCGTCTGATGCACGTAACGCGAGCCTCCGCGGCTCGGAGTCTCGGACAGCACCGCGACCCGCCAGAATCGTCGCTCGGCCGGGTCGGAGCACAGCGAGTACTGACGCTCGACGCCGTTGGCGAAGCGCAGATCGATGTGAGCGCCCGGGGTCCAGGCCGGCAAGAGCGCCCCGGTCGGATCATCGAGCTCGAGAGAAAGCACATCGTGCGCCTCCCAGCGCATCGCCCGGACTCGCAGGTCGAGGGTCAGCGGGGAGAGCTCGGGCGCGAACTGAGACACCGTCGTTCCGCTCCTTTCTTCGTTCCGATCACCCCTGATCGAATTGACAACAATGGATATAGTCAATTGCGATACTATGAATCCTGCCCCGGACTGTCAAACGGGCGAAGAGAGAAAGGCGGAACGGATGTCGGAGTTGAGGCTGCGCGAGGATCTGAGCGCGATCCCGGACTATAAGCCGGGCAAGGCAACGGCGCAGACCGCGCCGGAGGTGCCCGTGTACAAGGTGTCGTCGAACGAGAATCCCTACCCGCCGCTGCCGTCCGTCGCCGCCGCCATCGCGGACCGGATCGGCGTCATCAACCGCTATCCCGAGACCGCCGCCACTGCGCTCACCTCGATGCTCTGCGCCCGATTCGAGGTCTCATCGGCGAACGTGGTGCTCGGCAGCGGATCGGTCGAGGTCGTGTCCCAGCTGATGCGCGCCACCGCCGGCGAGGGCGACGAGGTCATGTTCGCGTGGAGGTCGTTCGAGGCGTACCCGATGCTCGTCCGCGCCGCCGGCGCGACTCCGGTCGCTGTGCCTCTCACCGCCGACCACCGGCACGACCTGGACGCCATGCATGCGGCGATCACCGATCGCACTCGACTCATCATCGTCTGCAACCCGAACAACCCGACGGGCACGACCATCGGAGCCGAGGAGCTGACCACGTTCCTCGACGCGGTACCCGACGACATCACCGTCGTGATCGACGAGGCCTACGTGCACTTCAATGAGCGAGCCGATTCGCCCTCGGGAATCGAGTACTTCCGCCGCTACGCGAACGTCGCCGTCGCTCACACGTTCTCGAAGGCATACGGCCTGGCGGGCCTGCGGATCGGTTACGCGATCGCTCCGGAGCGTCTCGCGAACGCGCTGCGAAAGGTCGCGATCCCGTTCGGCGTGACAGACCTCGCCCAAGCAGCAGCCGTCGCCTCGCTCCACGCCGAAGAGGAGCTCTCGGCGCGCGTCGCCGATCTCGTCACCGAGCGCGAGCGCGTCGTCGCTGCTTTCCTGGCAGCCGGAATCTCGCTGCCAGAGACCCAGGCGAACTTCGCCTGGGTGCCCTTCGGCGACGCCACCACGGCCGCCGCGGATCTGCTCGAGCGCCACGGCCTTCTGGTGCGTCCGTTTGCGGGCGAGGGCTTCCGTGTCACGATCGCCGAACGAGAGGCGAACGATTTACTCGTGAAGCTGGCGCCGGAGCTCGCGGCGCTTACCTCCCCCGTCGCAGTCGCCTGAACCACAGCGGACCACCCGCTGACGTCCAGGCGTCAGGGATTCAGTCGTGGACTGGCAGCCGTCAGCCGTCAGCCGTCGAGGAAGCGTGCGAATCGCGCGAGAGCGCTGCGAACGACTTCCTCGTCCGCTCCCGGCGCGAACAGCTCCGGCGGAGACCCCAGCGAGGCGCTCGCGTGCGTCCAGCATCCGATAACTCGCCCGCCCACGACGATCGTCGCTCGCACCATGCCGTTCTTTCCCGGCCCCACGAGCGCGAGGTGCTCGGGAGCGCAGACCGCCGTGCGGTCGGCATACGAGATGTAGTACTCGTCGAAGGCCCCGAGCGCGAAGACCTCGGGAGCGCTCGGAGTCCGTCGGGGGCGGATGCTCGAGACGAACATCCCCTCGTCGACTTCTGTGACTCTCGCTCGGGCGCGGCTGAGCGCCTCACGCGACTGCCCGAGGGTGAGCCCCGACCACCACGCGAAGTCGGCGGCCCCCGCCGGCCCGTGCCCGTCGATGTACCGCACGAAGAGCTCTGCGAGCGGATCGTCGGGCGTCGCATGCTCCACGATGTGCTCGTCGACCAGGACGAAACGCTGATCGCGGCTCACACCCTCCCGAACGACCACCGGACCCTGACAGATGAGACCGTCGAGAGTCAGCTCGCTGAGCAGATGGATGCCGCGTTGCCCACCGGGGTCGATGCCGATGACGGTGAAGACCTCGAACATCTCGGTACGCGTGAGGCCACCGTCACGCAGACGCGGCACCGCTGCCGCGACGACCGCGTCGACCATCGCGCCGTCGATTCCGAGGTCGCGCCGTCGGCCCGCCGCCTGTTGACGCTGCCTCGCGGCGGTCACCGACAGCACCCAGCGGAGGTCCCGCGCCGGAATGATGTGCAGCGTGCCGCGCATGGTCCACGCTCGCACCAGGTCGCCCCGGTCTAAGACGCGGTCCACCGCACTCAGCGTCGGCTCGCCGCGGGTACGTGCGGCGAGCGCCCACCGCCCCGCCGTGAAGTCCTGGCTCTGCACCGCGAGCATGTGGTCCGCGGCATCCGTCACCGTGCGCGCCGGCGCACTGAGCCGATGCGAACGGAGCCGCTCGGCGAGCAGAGCAGAGGTCTTCATGCCCTCATCATGCCGGGCAGGACCGACACCGCGCACTCATCCGTGCAGGGTGACCTCACGACGCTCTGGGAGCACGACGGGGTGCGACCCCGCCATGACCTCGAGCACCCGGATGACCTGGCAGGAGTATCCGTACTCGTTGTCGTACCAGACGTAGAGCACGACATCCGTGTCGTTCGCGATGGTCGCGAGCCCGTCGACGATCCCGGCGCGGTGCGAGCCGACGAAGTCCGTCGAGACCACCTCCGGGCTCTCGACGTAGTCGATCTGCTGCCGTAGCTTCGAGTGCAGCGAGACGCGGCGGAGGTAGTCGTTGAGCTCGTCCTTGACCGCAGGGCGCTCGAGGCTCAGGTGCAGCACGGCCAGCGAGACATCGGGCGTGGGCACCCGGATCGCGGAACCGGTGAGCTTTCCCTCCAGCTCCGGGAGCGCTCGCGCGACGGCCTTCGCTGCTCCGGTCTCGGTGATCACCATGTTCAGCACGGCCGACCGGCCACGGCGGTCACCGCTGTGGAAATTGTCGATCAGGTTCTGATCGTTGGTGAACGAGTGCACCGTCTCGACGTGCCCTCGGACGATTCCGTACGCCTCGTCGACCGCCTTGAGCACGGGCGTGATCGCGTTCGTGGTGCACGACGCTGCGGTGATGATCCGGTCGTCGGGCGCGATGGTGTGGTCGTTGATGCCGTGCACGATGTTCTTCAGCGCGCCCTTGCCCGGGGCGGTGAGAAGCACGCGGGCGACGCCGGTCGCCTCGAGGTGGCGACTGAGTCCCGCCTCGTCGCGCCAGCGTCCGGTGTTGTCGACCACGATCGCGTCATGGATGCCGTACGCGGTGTAATCGATCACCGAGGGGTCATCGGAGTAGATGACCTGGATGCGGGTGCCGTTCGCGATGATCTGCTCGGCGTCCTCATCGACCGTGACGGAGCCGGCGAACCGGCCGTGCACCGAGTCGCGCAGCAGCAGCGAGGCTCGCTTGACGAGGTCGTTGTCCGAGCCTCGGCGCACGACGATCGCCCGCAGACGCAGACCGCTGCCCCCGCCGTTGTGGGCGATGAGGATGCGTGCGAGCAGCCGGCCGATGCGGCCGAAGCCGTAGAGCACGACGTCGGTGGGCTCGGCGGCGACGGCCCCGACCGCCGGTGCGAGGGCCTCGGCCAGGTAGGCGTCGAGCGGCAGGTCGCTCTCGGCCTGGCCCTCGACGAGTCGGGCGAGGTCGAGGGACGACGCACCCGGCGCGAGCACGTGCACGGCCTCCAGTACGGCGAGGGTGTCATCGACGGCGAGCTGCTCGTGCCCGAGCTGCGCGACCCGATCGTGCACCTCGACGATGCCCGTGGCCGAGAGGCCCAGCAGTCGGTGCCCGTGGAGAGAGGTGACCACGTCACGTTCGCGCTTGAGTGCGCCGATGAGTGGGATCATCCGCTCTGCCAGCTCTTCTCTCGCCGTCCAGTCGTCGTGGGGTGCGGCGGTTACGTTCATCTGCGTCCTTGCATGTGTGAGCGCGCCGAGGTCGCCGGCGCGCGAGGTTGCCGGGTGAGCTTCGGGGGATGCATCCAGGGTACGCGCCGCGCGCGAGTCTTTCGAAATCGCGGCCTCCCGCCCGCCGTTCACCTGCGCGACAGGGAATCGTGCGAGCATCCGACGCGTTCTCTCCCAGGCACACCGCGCACACCCCGCGCACACCCCTCGAAAGGCCCCGATGACTGACCCCTCCCGCCCGTCGGCCTGGCCGCCGCTGCTGATCGCGATCGTTCTCGAGGTCAGCGCCACCCTGTCGTTGCGCGCCGCCGAGGGCTTCGCGCATCCGCTGTGGCTGATCCCCGTCGTGATCGGCTACACGGGCTCGTTGTGGCTGCTCTCGATCGTGCTCGACCGCGGGATGCCGGTGGGCGTGGCTTACGGCATCTGGTCGGCCATCGGCGTCGTGCTCACCGCGATCATGGGCACGGTGCTCTTCGGCGAGCTGCTCGGGACGGTGCAGGTCATCGGGATCGGCGCGATCGTGGTCGGCGTGCTGCTCGTCGAGCTCGGATCCCACAGCCGCGAAGCGAGAGCGGAGGCGACGTCGTGACCTGGCTGCTCCTCGTGCTCGCGATCGCGAGCGAAGTGACCGCGACCCTCAGCCTTCGGGCATCCGAGGGCCTCCGGCGCAAGCGGTGGATCCCGGTGATCGTGATCGGGTACCTCGCCGCGTTCACCCTGCTCGGCACGATCCTCGCGATGGGGATGCCGGTGGGAGTCGCCTACGGCGTGTGGGCCGCCGCCGGAGTCGCGATCACGGCGATCCTCGGCCGGGTGCTCTTCAAGGATCATTTCTCCGTCATGATGGCGATCGGCGTCGCGCTGATCGCTCTCGGCGTCGTGCTCATCGAGTTCGGCGGTGCACACTGACGCGTGGTCAACACGGCGCCGCGCGATGCGTGTTGGGCCGCGCGAGATCAGAGCCCCAGGCACATCACGGTGACTCCGGCGGCCATCGCCCAGGACTCGACGGTGAGCAGGCGGGCGGTACGCCCCTGATGCACGGGAACGAGAACCCATTCGGAGACGACCGTCCAGAGCACGACCCCGATGACCCCGATGACCCCGACGATGACGAGGGCAGACAGCAACCCGTCGAGCCCGTGCCCGCCGTGGCCGCCTGCCTCGGCCAGGGATTCCCCCGTCGACAGGCTCTCGAACGAGCAGATCGCCATCACGAGCGACACCAGAGCGCGGTGGCAGCACGTCGCTGCGGCCGGCGTTCCCCGCACACCGGCGGTGCCGAGCATCGCGGACACGAGGAGGACGATCCCGAGCGCGAGACCGACCATGGCGTCACCCGCGGTGGCCGCGATCACGATCATCGCCGCCGCCATGATCAGGGCGCTCTGCCTCCCCTGCCACGGCACCGCCCGCCAGGCGGCCACGCACGCCGCGGCCGAGACGACGGCGGCGAGTGCCATCAGCCACGGTGCTGCGGGGAGGAGCGGATCCACACCGGCATCATATTGATCACTCGCTCAAAATAGCCAGACCCCCGTGCGATGCGACAGGATGGGCTGGTGCCCCGCGTCGTAGATCACGATGAGCGCCGCCGGCAGATCGCCGAGGCGCTGCTCGCCGTGGCGGCACGCGACGGCCATGACGCGGTGTCGTCTCGCGCCGTGGCCAAAGAGCTCGGTGTGGCGACGGGGGCGCTCTGGCATTACTTCGACGGATTCGACGACGTCGTGCGCGCCGCGGCGGCCGAGATCACCCGCCGCACCGACGAGCGGATCAGGTCGGCGACCACCGGGCTGCGCGGCCTGGCACGACTCGACGCCCTCATGCGCGAGGTCCTTCCCGTCGACGACGGCACGCGCACCGAGGCCTATGTGGTGGTCGGCTTCTGGGGCCGGCTGGCCGCACTCGCCTCCAGCCCGGATGCGGGATCACCGACCTTCGCGACCTGGCAGGACGGCATCAGCGAGTCCCTCGACGAAGCCGTCGCCGACGGCGACCTGTCGCCCGCGACGCCGAAGCACGCGCTCATGTCGCTGCTGCGTTCGATCACCTACGGGCAGCAGGTGCTCGAGGTCACCGAACCTCACGGCGCCGAGGCGCACCTCGCGGTGCTCGACAGCATCCTCTCCCCCTGGCGGATCTGAGCACGCGGCCCTCTCCCCTCAGCCCCGCCGCCGGCTCCGGAATCCCCTCCCCCGACACTCTTGTGCGCATCGGCCGCATCGGCGTACCATCATGCCAATCCGTTTATTGAGCACTCGCTCGAAATAGTGAGGTACGACGATGTCCCACCCCCAGCCCGTCACGATCGACCGGATCGCCACGCCGCACCCGCTCGATCCGCTCACCGGCGAGGAGATCGCCGCAGCCCGAGCCGTGCTCGAATCCGCCGGCCTGCTCGGTGAGACCGTGCGTGTGCCGATGCTCCTACCCGACGAGCCCACCAAGCAGGAGCTCGCGACCTGGAAGCCCGGCGCGCCGATCGACCGACGCATCGACGCCACACTGCTCGACACGGCGACGGGCACAGCGACCGAGGTCATCGTCTCGATCACCCGCGGCGCAGTGCTGCGCACCGAGCGGGTGCCGAACGACGCCCCGCCCTACGGACAGCCGCAGTACCTGTTCGAGGAGTACGGCCGTGCCGAGGAGATCGTCAAAGCCTCCCCCGAGTGGCAGGCCGCGATGACGCGGCGCGGTCTCGCAGAGCACATGGAACTTGCCTTCTGCGGGCCACTCGCTCCCGGCTACACCGGCCGGGCAGACGAAGTGGGACGCCGCGTGATCCGCTCGCTCACCTTCCTGAAGTACGACGAGAACGACTCGCCCTGGGCGCATCCGGTCGAAGGCCTCGTAGTGCACATCGACCTGACCGCGGGCAGCGTGATCCGCATCGACGACGAGGGCGACGTGCCGGTTCCCGCCGGCCACGGCAACTACTACTCCGAGGTGCAGGGCGCGGCACGCACGACCCTCAAGCCGATCGAGATCACCCAGCCGGAAGGGCCGAGCTTCGCGGTCACCGGATCGCTCGTCGAATGGGAGAACTGGTCGATGCGCGTGAGCTTCAACGCCCGTGAGGGTCTCGTGCTGCACGACGTCGCCTTCGACGGACGCTCGGTGCTCAGCCGCGCGAGCGTGCCCGAGATGGTCGTGCCCTACGGTGACACCGCCCCCGGCAGATTCTGGATCAGCTACTTCGACGCGGGCGAGTACCTGCTCGGCAAGAACGCGAACCACCTCGAACTCGGATGCGACTGCCTGGGCGTGATCCGCTATCTCGACGGATATGTCGCCGACGATCACGGCAACCCCGTGCGCATCCCGAACGTGGTCTGCATGCATGAGGAGGACTACGGCATCCTCTGGAAGCACACCGATCTCGCCGGACGCTCGGACGTGCGACGCTCGCGCCGCTTCGTGATCTCGTATTTCTCGACCATCGGCAACTACGACTACGGCTTCTACTGGAACTTCTCGCTCGACGGCTCGATCGAGGTCGTGGCCAAGGCGACCGGCATCGTGTTCGCCGGAGCCGGCGAGCCCGGCGTGCGCCAGAAGCACGCGACCGAGCTCGCGCCCGGGGTGTTCGCCCCCGTGCATCAGCATCTCTTCTGCGCGCGGCTCGACGTCGCGATCGACGGCGACGAGAACCGTCTGTTCGAGATCGACGCGCAGCGCATCCCGATGGGTCCGGAGAACCCGTTCGGCAACGCGTTCACGTGGTCCGAGACGCAGCTCCGTACGGAGCTCGAGGCGCAGCGCGAGGCCGACACCTCGGTCGCCCGCGCCTGGGAGGTGCAGAGCACGACCCGCACGAACCACGTCGGACGCCCCACCGCGTACCACCTGATCCCCGAGCCGACGGCGCTGCTGATGGCGGACCCGGCGTCGTCCGTCGCCGCTCGCGCGACCTTCGCGACCAAGCATCTGTGGGCGACGCAGCACGAGCAGGGGCAGAACTGGCCGGCCGGTCGATACCCCAATGCCCATCAGGGCGGATCCGGTCTGCCCGAGTACTCCGCGGGTGACCGGTCGCTCGACGGCGAGGACATCGTGCTGTGGCACACGTTCGGGCTGACCCATTTCCCCCGCACCGAGGACTGGCCGATCATGCCCGTCGACTACGCCGGATTCTGGTTCAAGCCGAACGGCTTCCTCGACCAGAACCCCGCCATGGACGTGCCCCCGTCATCTCAAGCGCACGGCTCCGCGGAGGCCGGATGCTGCGGCGGTGGCGAATCCTGCACCTGCGGCCACTGACCCGAGCCTGCGTTCGCCGCATCGCTCTCGTCGGGCGCTCCCCGGCGGAAGCACGCGTCGAAGGTCCCTCTCACGAGAGGTCGGCGATCGCGACGCGCAGGATGCCGTCCGCATCCCGGAGCGCCTGAGTCGAGCGGTCCGCCGACGCCCCGGTCGAGAGCATCAGGATCGCGAGTTTGACCGACCCGTCCGCCGAGGTCAGCGCGGCCGCGGCCTCGTCGACGGTGGCGCCGGTGAGTTCTGTGACCGTGCGGATCGAACGGGCGTGGAGCTTCTCGTTCGTCGCGAGGAGGTCGACCATCACGCCGCGATGCGTCTTGCCGAGCTTGATCATCGACAGCGTGGTCAGCATGTTCACGACGAGCTTCTGCGCGGTGCCAGACTTCAGTCGCGTCGACCCCGAGATGAACTCGGGTCCCGTGACCACCTCGATCGCGATGTCCGCCACCGCGCCGATGTCGGATGCCGCGTTCGAGGCGATCGCGACGGTGAGCGCGCCGACCCCCCGGGCGAATTCCAGTCCTCCCACGACATACGGTGTGCGCCCGGAAGCGGAGATCCCGACGACCGTGTCCCGCTCCGTCAGCCCGATCTCACGCAGGGACAGGCCCGCGGCCTCGGCGTCGTCCTCGGCGTTCTCGACCGCGGAGCGGATCGCCGTCTCGCCCCCGGCGATGAGCCCGATGACCATCGACGGATCCGTGCCGAAGGTGGGAGGGCACTCGCTCGCGTCGAGCACGCCGACGCGTCCGGCGGTGCCGGCTCCGATGTAGATCAGGCGCCCGCCTTCGCGGAAGCGCGCGGTGATGCCGTCTACGGCGGCCGCGATCTCAGCGCCGCGTTCGGCGACAGCCTCAGGGACGCGGCGGTCCTCGGCGTTCATCCTGTCCACGAGCTCGATCGTGTCGAGCAGGTCGAGATCGCCGCGCTCGGTCGTCGAGGCCTCGGTTCCGAGGGTCGACAGGACGTCGAGGAGCGTGGTCAACCTGGCGTGTTCATTCGGCACGATGGACGAACCTTTCATGGGGAAGATCGGTGCGGTCTGCGAGCAGCAGCGCGCCGTCGAGAGCATCACCGGCGGGGACGACGACCGTCCGGTCGGCAGCGCGCAGGGCCTCTTCGATCCCGGCGCGGAACCAGACGTGCTCGGTGAGACCACCATGGAGTGCCACCCGATCACTGCGCGACGATGCGGCGACCGCTGACGCGGTGAGCAGGCGGATGCCCTCTGCGGCGATCTCGGCGGCGATGCTGTCACCCGACTCCGCGGCATCGAGCACGAGCGGCGCCAGGGTCGCGAGGCGTCGAGGCAGGGAGCCTTCCTGGGCGAGCCAGGCCTGGAACGCCGACGGTGCCCCGATCGGCATGGCCACGGCGTCCGTGAGAGCGGTGCTCGGCCCGAGGCCGACGGATGCCCGCAGCACCGCGCGCAGAGTCTCGCGCCCGAACCACGACCCGCTGCCGAAGTCGCCGAGCTCAGGGCCCCAGCCGTCGACGAGGGTGGCTCGACCGCCCTCGACCCCGTCGATGCCGAGGGCCGCCGCGCCGGTGCCCGCGACGAGGAGCACGCCTGCGTCGCCGTCCAGGGCACCTGCGTGCGCCGACACGACGTCGGAGGTCACCGCGGCGGGGACGCCCATCGTGTCGGCGAGGCGCCGAGCGAGTTCGGATGCCGCGGTCGGTGACGTCCACGCGCCGGCGGCGCCGACCGAGATCGACGAGATCGGCACGTCGAGATGGGCCGTCAGCGGAAGGATCGAGTCGAGCGCGGCGCTGACACCACCGGCTGCGGCCAGGCCCGGAGCACCGACGCCATCGCGAAGGGAGCGGCGGGTGGACCGCCTGCCGGTGACGGCATCCGGTTCCGAGACGACCACGCGGCACCGTGACTTGCCGAGATCGACGGCGACGACGGCGGACGGTGAAGACATGGAAATAGTCTACGCACTGAGCGCCCGACATGAAATAATTGTTCAGCAGTGTCCTGAATCGCCGAACACAGGAGAGCGATGAGCATCCAGACGACGATCGCGACAGCGGCCGAGAAGCTTCCGCCGTCGCTCGCGCGCATCGCCCGCACCATCTCCGATGATCCGACGATCGTCGTCGACAGCACGATCACCGAGATCGCCGCGACCTGCGCCACCTCGGTCGCCTCCGTCGTGCGCTTCTGCCGCGCGATCGGCGTGAACGGGTATGCGGCGCTGCGGATGGCCCTGGCCGCAGAACTCGGGCGAGAATCCGTGCAGTTCCCCGCGTCGACCGGTTTCGGCGCCGAGATCTCTGCGGCGGACTCGCTGCAGGAGGCTACCGCGAAGGTGGCAGCGCTGGAGCTGCTCGCCATCGAGGAGACGATCGCCGGAGTCGACTACGAAGTGCTCGCCGCAGCGGTCGATGCGATCGACGACGCCGACCGCATCCTGCTCTTCGGCATCGGCGCGAGTGGTCTCGTCGCGGCGGACCTCGGCCACAAGCTCCTGCGCATCGGCCATGCGGCGATCGTCCTCACCGACGCACACGAGGCGAGCGCCGCGGCCGCGCTCGGCGCCAAGAAGACCGTGGCGATCGGCTTCTCCCACTCGGGCACGACCCGCGAGACGCTGCACTTCCTGCAGACCGCGCGGTCGGCGGCGAGCACCACGATCGGCGTCACCGGCGCATCCGGCTCCCCTCTCGCCTCAGAGGCGGACCACGCACTGCTCAGTCACGCCCGCGAACCGCGCCTGCGCGCCGGCGCCATGGTCAGCAGGATCGCGCAGCTCGCCCTGGTCGACTGCCTCTTCGTGGGGGTCGCCCAGAAGCGCCACGCCCACTCCGTGCACGCTCTGCAGCGCACGGCCGAGGCCACGCAGACGCTGCGCTGAACCGCGCGCTCCGCACCCCGCCGGCTGCTCAGGCGGCCACGGGATCGCTGCTGCGCTCAATGCTGGCCGAACCGGCCGAGCCGACCGAACCCGCGGTGCGCAGGAACACGATGATCCAACTGAAGATCAGCACGGCGGCGATCAGCTCGACCGCCGTGAGGTTGTAGTAGCCGACCGCGAAGAACGCCGCGAGCAGGATGATCACGAGCACGTAGACCCAGCCGAACACCACGAAGACCCGAGGGATCGTGCGGAGGAACCACGGCAGCCCGATGACGATCACCGCGAAGGCGACCGTCATGCCGGTGGCGACGGTGTTGTGCACGAGGAAGAACTCGTCGACGGGGAAGACGCCGACGCACGCGAGGAAGACGCCGATCAGGATCAGGCCGCCGCGCACGACGAATCGGCCGCGTCGATCGACGGGATCATCGACGGGCAGGCCGGCCGTCGCATATCGTGCGATCGTCGTGACGAGCACGCCGGCGATGATCAGCGTGGCGTTGAAGGCCAACGAGGCACTGTTCGTGCTCATGCCCAGGGCTGAGAGGTTGTCTCGCCACCAGTGCACGTCGCTCGAGGCGAGCATCGCCGCGAAAGCGCCCACGACGAGGAACACCGCGAGTACGAGCGACAGCACCGTCGGTGTGAGCGCGACGGCGCTGAGGAACGTCACATAGGCGGTGAGGGCGAACGCCACCGCGACGAGCACAGCTCCGGGGAACGGGAACACCGGAGCATCCGTGAAGCTCCGCTCGAGCAGCTCGGCGATGCCGAGCCAGCCGAGATACGCGATCGCCGCGTGAGCGAAGGCGATCGCGACGAGGTCGTACCAGCGCAGCCGGTCGCCGGGAACGCTGAAGCCGTCACGTGTGCCGTCAGGCGCCACCGTCGCAGGTCGCGAGACGACACGACCGAGGGCGAACGCGAGCACCGCGGTGACCGCGCCGCCGTACGCCGCGAACGAGCCGATCGACCCCGCGCCGCTGATCGCCATCTCCCGCCCCCCAGAAGACGGGGAATCCGATCGCGAAGCCCAGCAGCAGAAAGACGGCGCCGACGATGAGCGCGGTCGCCTCGAAGACTGCGTCCGAGGTATCGGGTCCTCGCAGCTGTCTCAGGACCTGCATGACCCTGTCACCGATATTCCTCATAGCCGTCCTCCGTCGACATCATAGAAGCCTCGCGGTTCCGAACGAGCCGGTGGTAGCATCACGACACGGATCGTATACAACGTCGTCGTTCCACCACCCGAGGTAGTCAGTCATGAACGGTGTGCCCGCAGCCCCCGCCGAATCGGTATCCACGCTCATCGCGCGCAACATCAGCGAGTTCAGAGCGGCCGTCTCGGAGTCGTTCGTTCCGCTGCAAGTGTCGACGTCGGGTCCCGACCACTTCCGAGGAGTGATCCGCGGTGCCTCCGTCGACGAGGTGCACGTGAACGAGGTGCGCGCGACCTCGCATGTCGTCGAGCGCACCCCCGAGCTCATCGCCCGCAGCGACAGGTCGTACTTCAAGCTCAGCCTGATGCTCGCCGGAACCGGGATGCTCATCCAGGACGACCGGGAAGCGGTGCTGCAGGCGGGCGACCTGGCCGTGTACGACACCGATCGCCCGTACTCCCTCGTGTTCGACGACGACTTCCGCACCATGGTCGTGATGTTCCCCAAGCACCTCATCAGCCTCCCGGCCGACATGGTCGGTCAGCTCACGGCCGTGCGGATCTCAGGGCAGGGCGGACTCGGCGCAATGGTCGTGCCCTACCTCACGCAGCTCGCCGGCAATCTCGATCAGCTCGCCGGAACCACCGGGGCACGACTGGCGCACAGCGCCCTCGACCTCGTCACGACAGTGTTCACGCGTGAGCTCGGGCTCGACGAGGTGTCTGCCGACCCGCACCGCGCGCTCGTGCAACGCATCCGCTCGTACATCGACCGCAACCTCGCCTCCACCGACCTCGGGCCCGCCTCGATCGCGTCGGCGCACTTCATCTCGACGAGGCACCTGCACGGGCTGTTCCAGGAGCAGGGTGTGACGGTCTCGACCTGGATCCGCACGCGGCGACTCGAGCAGTGCCGCCGCGACCTGCTCGACCCGATGCTTGCCGACCGCCCCGTCGCGGCCATCGCCGCACGCTGGGGGTTCGTGGACGCCGCGCACTTCAGCCGCGCGTTCAAGACGGCCTTCGGCATCTCCCCCAGCGAGTACCGCGCGGCGCACTGATCGCGCGTTCCGAGGCACGCTGAGCACGCGTTCCGACGCGCGCTGATCCCGTGTTCCGACGCGCGCTGATCCCGCGTTCCGACGCGCGCTCGCTCCGTCGTCGATCGACCAGCCGGGCACGCCCTTGCCCCGGAGGGCACGCCGGTTGACTCTCGGCGCGCGATGGCTCCGCATCCCTTGAACGGATGCCGTGCCCCGCCGGAGCATGAGGCAAGCACACCGCGAGGATGCGGTGCCCGGAGCGAGGATGCTCCGCCGCATGCGACGTCAGGACCCCCATGACCGCCCCTGTCACGACCGACCCAGCGCTCGACGAATGGCGCACCTACGACGAGTTCGCCGCGGGGATCGACACGTTCCGGCTGCCGAACGCCTCGCTCTCGGGCACCGAGATCACGCTGACCCTCGACGACGATTCCACGCTCTCGCTCTCGTTCGACGCTGTGGCTGTCACCTGGTCGGGTCTCGACGAGTCAGGTACCGACCCCTACGACGCCGTCGCGGTGCGCGATGACGTCGTGTTCGTCAACATCCCGCTCGAGAGCCGCGAACGGGAGGCGATCACGGTCGTCTACTCGACCACGACGCATCGCGCCACGGTCGTGCGATCGCGTATCGCCGCCGAGGCCGTCGAGGGAACACCGCAGGTCGGGCAGGACTTCTGGGCGGCGACCACTGATCGGGGCGCGGCCACCGGAGAGGTGCCCGGCCCGAGCCGCGATCTCATCGGCAAGCGCAACATCTATCGTTACAGCCCTCACCATCTCTACGAGCACGTGTACATCTCGAGCCGGCGCTATGCATGGCAGTGCCTCGAGGGCGTGCAGCGGGGCCACGGCGACATGGACCTGTCGACGGTCTGGAAGTTCGCCGACGGCCTCTACCTCTTCTGCTTCCGCGAGTTCCGCATCGCGGTCGCCAGCGTCTGGCTGCACGACCTCGGCTATCAGCTGATGACCACCGGCATCTTCCTCGGCCTGAACGGTGACGGCGACGCCGAGCACTCACGAGGCGGCGGACACATCTACCCTCTCGGCTCCGTCGACTACCCCGACGCGCAGCCGGTCTGACGCAGCACCGATTCTTCGAGGACGAAGGGATCCCTCATGAGCAACGCGGACATCATCACGGCGCACTACGCGGCCAACGACCGCGGAGACCTCGACGGCATGCTCGAGTCGTTCGCCGACGACGTGCGCTGGACCGAGGCGGCAGGCTTCCCCTACGCCGGCACGTACATCGGGCCGGATGCGGTGACAGCCCACGTCTTCGCGCGGATCCAGGAGGAGTGGGATGACTACACCGTCACGATCGACGAGGTCATCGACGGCGGCGACGTGGTCGTGGGCATCGGCACCTACTCGGGCACGTATCGCTCGACCGGGCGGTTCTTCGCTGCCCGCGTCGCGCACGTCTGGCGGCTGAGCGACGGCAAGGTCGTCGCCTTCGAGCAGTTCACCGACACCGAGCTCGTCAACCGCGCACTGCGCGATTGAGGGCACGACCCGCACGCCCACACGGCATCCCGATCACAGCATCACCCGATCACACAGCATCACCCGATCACACAGCATCACCCGAACACACAGCATCACCCGAACTCGAGAGGCAGGAACCACATGAACAAGCGAGTATCCGGCACCGCGGCGCTCATCGCCGTGGCAGCCCTCACCCTGGCCGGCTGCGCCGGCGGCAACGGAAGCAGCGGAGGCGAAGGAGCCCCGATCGTGGTCGGCTCCGTGAACACGATCAGCGGCCCGGCGACCTTCCCCGAGGCGTCGCAGGCGGCAGCCGCGGTCTTCGACGCGTTCAATGAGGCCGGCGGTCTGGACGGCCGAACCATCGAGTACAAGACCCTCGACGACAAGGGAGACCCGGCGACCGCCACCGCATCCGCCCGCGAGCTCGTCGGGAGCGACGGAGCAGTGGCGCTCGTCGGCTCGGCCAGCCTCATCGAATGCGAGATCAACGCCAAATACTACGAGCAGGAGGACATCCTCTCGATGCCCGGCATCGGCGTCGACACCGGATGCTTCGCGAGCGACAACATCTCGCCCGCGAACGTCGGTCCGTTCAACGACATGACCCTCACTCTGCAGTACGGCTCCGAGGTGCTCGGGCTCGACGACATCTGCATCCTGCTCGAGATCGCAGGATCCACACGTCCGACCTACCAGGCCGCGATCGACAAGTGGACCGAGATCACCGGCAAAGAGCCGAAGTACGTCGACGACACCGTGCCGTACGGCGCCTCGGATTACACGCCGTACATCGTGAAGGCGCGCGAGCAGGGCTGCAAGGCGCTCGCGATCAACCCTGTCGAGCCCGACGCGATCGGACAGGTCAAGGCCGCGAACGCCCAGGGCTGGGATGACGTCACCTGGCTGTACCTGACCAGCGTGTACAGCGAGAACTTCGCCGGAGCGATCGACAACGCGGGTGCGGGGATCTACGTCCCCGCCGAGTTCTACCCGTTCACCGACGACGACGAGATCAACTCCGACTGGCGCGAGCTGATGGAGGCCAACGACATTCCGCTCACGTCCTTCAGCCAGGGCGGATACCTCGCGGCGAAGTACTTCATCGAGGTGCTCGAGGGCATGGACGGCGACATCACCCGTGAGAGCGTCACCGAAGCGCTGCGGGGAATGGATCCGATCGAGAACCCGATGGTCGGAACGCCGTACGTCTTCGGCACGCAGAACACCGCGGGCTGGCCCATCGTCCTCGAATCCGGCACGAACTCCTGGGAGAAGGTCGCCGACGACTGGCTGCGCATCGGCGAGTAGCCACCCCGCCTGCCGCCGAGCGCATTCTCGGCGGCAGGCCCTCCCCTCCCGGTTCCGAGCTCGCCTCGGAACAGAAGCTCTCGGAGCAGAAGCTCTCAGACGAGAAAGGACGCCTCATGCTGCAAGGCGCCATAGCCGGTCTCGCCGCCGGCGGTCTCTACGCCGTTCTCGGCGTATGCCTGACCTTGATGTCCCGCCTCGTGCGGGTCGTCAACTTCGCACAGGCCGCCACTGCGATGTTCGGTGCGTTCAGTGCGGTGTGGTTCGTCAGCGAGCTCGGGGTGCCGATCTGGCTCGCATCCGTACTGGGCGTGCTCGTCGGCGGGTTCCTCTCCGCCGCCATCGGATGGATCGCGGCGACGTGGCTCTCCGAGGCATCCACGACGACCCGCTCGGCGATGACCGTCGGGCCGCTGCTCCTGCTGATCTCCCTGTCGTTCATCCTGTTCGGCAACAAGCCGCAGCCGTTCACCCCGATCATCGCCGGCCCCGCGTTCTCGTTCGGTGGCGTCGTGATCAGCCAGGTCACGGTCGCGACGGTCGTCATGGCCGTCGTCACCGCGGTCGCCGTGCGGATCGTCCTGCGCCGCACGAGGGTCGGCACGCAGCTGCGCGCGCTCTCCGAGCGTCCGACCACTGCGGAGTTGCTCGGCATCCGCTCACGCCCGCTCTCGATCGCCGTGTGGTTCGTCACGGGTGTGATCAGCGCGATCGCGATCATCATCGTGGCGCCCTCGCAATCGAATGACGCGACCAGCCTCGCCATGCTCATCGTTCCCGCGGCGGCCTCCGCCCTTCTCGGAGGCTTCCGCCGCCTCGACCTCGCCGTCATCGGCGGCGTCGTGCTCGGCGTGCTCAGCGGTCTCGTCGCGCAGATCGACGAGGTCGCGCTGGTACGCAACTTCCTCCCGTTCCTGTTCATCGTCGTCCTGCTCCTGTGGACGCAGCGCAAGGAGGTGTGGGATGCCGCTCGCTGACCGTCCCTGGTTCCGTCTGTCCTGGCCCTTCGCCGTCGCCGCCGCCGCGATAGGAGTGGGCGCCATCCTGAGCACGGCACTGCCCGGCTACTTCGTCTTCCTCGCGATCAGCGCGGTCATCGCGTCGATCGCGATCCTCGGTCTCGGCATCGTCACGGGATCCGCGGGAATGATCGCCCTGTGCCAGCTCACGTTCGCGGCCGTCGGCGCCTGGATCGTGTCGCTGCTCAACGTCATGCAAGCTCCCGGCGGCTTCGTCGTCTGGCTGGTGTTCGGCGGCATCGCGGCGGGTCTCGTCGGCATCCTCGTGGGATTGCCCGCGCTTCGGCTGCGGGGCGTCAACCTCGCGGTCGTCACTCTCGGGTTCGCGGCAGCGGCAGACGTGACCCTGGTGCAGATCCAGTTCCCCGGCTCGGCCGACGGCACCGCGATCGAGCGACCGGCACTCTTCTCGAACGATCGGGAGTTCTTCTTCCTGTCGATCGTCGTGCTCGCCGTCTGCGCTCTCGGCGTGTTCTTCCTGCAGCGGGGCCGGTGGGGCTCGAGCTGGAAGGCCGTCGCGTTCTCCGAGCGGGGTACGGCCGCGGCGGGGCAGAGCGTGCAGACCGCCAAGCTCACGGCCTTCGCGGTCTCGGCCGCGCTCGGCGGTATCGCCGGCGGGCTGCTCGCAGGCCAGGTGCAGCTGCCGTTCGCGTCGAGCTTCACACCTCTGCAGTCCCTTGCGCTGTACGTGCTCGCGATCATGTCGGGGGCGCACCTGATCGACATGGCGATCTTCGGCGGCATCCTCTGGGTGCTCGTCCCCGAGCTGCTCAAGCGCTGGGGTGTTCCGCAGGACTGGGCCTTCGTCGTCTTCGGTGTGCTGGGTGTGCAGGCTCTCACCAGCGGCACCAATCTCGGGCAGGGGATCCGCAACGTGATCTGGAAGCGCGCGGATCGCAGGACCGCGACGGCGACGCTGACGGCACTGCCTCCGGATGCCGACGCCGACGCCGCCGCGATCACCACCACGACGACCGCGACTGTCGACGAACGAGCACTGGATGGCGCACCCGTGCTCAGAGTCGAGGGACTCACCGTGCAGTTCGGCGCGCTCAAGGCGCTGGACGATGTGTCCTTCCAGGTTCCCGCCGCGTCGATCATGGGTCTCATCGGACCGAACGGTGCCGGGAAGTCGACGTTCGTCGACGCGATCAGCGGCTTCCTACCGAAGCACGGCGGGCGTGTGCTTCTCGGCGACCGAGATCTCGCCGGCCTGTCGCCCACTCGTCGCGCGAGGCTGGGGCTGCGACGGACCTTCCAGCAGGACAGGGTGCCACCCGCGCTCACGGTCGGCGCGTATGTGCGGTTCGTCGCTCGACGTCGACTCGCGGCATCCGACATCGACGAGGTGCTGGAGTTCTTCGGATGCCCGTCCGCGCGCTCCCGCCTGTCGAGCGTCGATGTCGGCACCCGCAGGCTCGTGGAGGTGGCGGCGAACGTGGTCGCTCGTCCGCGGCTGCTGATCCTCGATGAGCCCGCGGCAGGGCTGTCGCACGAGGAGCATCTGGCGCTCGCGGCGCGGTTGCGCGAACTGCCCACTCGATACGGGGTGGCGCTGATCATCATCGAGCACGATCTGGATCTGGTGCGCTCGGTCTGCCCGACGCTCACCGTGCTCGATTTCGGTCGGGTGCTGGCGTCGGGGCCACAGGCCGAGGTGCTCGCGAACCCGGCCGTCGTGAAGGCCTACATGGGAGAGACGGAGCTGCTGAAGTGAGCGAACTCGTACTGGATGCGGTGACGGTCAGCCGTGGAGCGGGTCCCGTGATCTCCGACGTGTCGTTGACCGTCAGAGGTGGCGAGGTGCTGGCGCTCGTGGGCCCGAACGGCGCCGGCAAGACGAGCCTGATCGAATCGGTGTCGGGGGTGACGCCGCATTCGGCGGGCACGCTCACGCTCGACGGCGAGCCACTCGACAAGCTCTCGAGAGTGGCCAGGGCGCGCCGCGGCATCGTGCACATCGAACAGGGTCGCGCGGTGTTCCCCTCGCTGACCGTGCGCGAGAACATCTCGCTGACCGCACGGACCCCGGCGGAGGTGGATGCTGCGCTCGAGCAGTTCCCTGAGCTCGAGAAGCGCATCGATTCACCGACCGCGCTGCTGTCGGGTGGCGAGCAGCAGATGGTGGTGCTCGCGCGGGCGTTCGCCGCGAAGCCGAGGATCCTGCTGATCGACGAGATGTCGCTCGGGCTCGCGCCTGTGGTGTTCATGCGGCTGATGCCGATCGTGACCTCGATCGCGGACTCAGGCGTCGGTGTGCTTCTCGTCGAGCAGTTCACACAGCTCGCCCTCGGACTCGCGCGCGAGGCGGTCGTGGTTGCCGGCGGGCAGGTGTCCTTCCAGGGGACCTCTGGGGCGTTGCAGGAGGACCCGCAGCTGCTGCATCGCGCGTATCTCGGCGGCTGAGGTGCCCTGAGCGGCGTCAGTCGTCCGCGTCCGAGTCCGAACTCGGGGGTCTGGTCGTCCCTCGGGCGATGAGGGCGACGCCGCCGAGCAGCACGAGCAGCGCGATGCCGTGCGTCACCCACCCGAGGATGCTCCCCATCCCGACGTCAACTCCCCCACCTCCGTGGTTTCGGAGGACGAGCCAGCCGAGGAATACCGCGACGAGAATGACGCCTGCGCCGATCAGAAAGCCGCGTCCGCGACGGGTCGGTGTGCTGGACAAGAGATCCCCCCGGTTCTCGACGATGATTCGCCACACTAACAGGGGGTTTCGCCAGCGCTCCAGTCGCAGTACAGTCGAGTACAGGTTGCAGCGGCATTAGCCTGGGGGGATGACCGAGACCATCAGCGCCCGCGCCGTCCTGCTCGACATGGACGGCACTCTCGTCGATTCGACGGCCGTCGTGGAGCGGCTGTGGCTGGCGTGGGCTGCTCCGCATGAGATCGACCCCGCGACCGTGCTGAGCGTCGTGCACGGCCGCCAGGGTCATCAGAGCATGGCGATCATGCTGCCGGAGCGCGATCACGAGATCAACATCCGGGAGAACGCCGTGATGCTGGCGAACGAGAGCCAGGACGTCGACGGAGTCGTCGCGATCGAGGGCGCCGATGTGCTCCTTTCCGCGCTGCTCCCCTACCCGCACGCGATCGTGACCTCGGCCGATCTCACGTTGATGAATGCGCGCATGGGGCAGGCGGGTCTCGCCGTTCCCTCGCTGACTGTGACCGCGGAGAACGTGTCGGCCTCGAAGCCGGATCCTGAGGGCTTCCTGCTGGGCGCGAAGTTGCTCGGCGTCGATCCTGCCGACTGCGTCGTGTTCGAGGACTCGGGCGCAGGCATCCAGGCCGCTCACGCCGCGGGAATGCGCGTGATCGGCGTCGGATCTCACGCGGTCTCCCATGAACCGACCTTCCATGTCGATGACCTCACGCAGGTGGCCGTCGTGCCGACGGCCGACGGATTCGAGCTCACTGTCCGGTGATGCGGTGATGCGACAGACGTCGCGTCGGTGATGCGAGAGCCGTTGGGTCCTCAATGCGGCACGCGCCGCGTTGATGATGCGGCAGCCGTCACGTCGATGATCGAGTGACGGGGTCGTTTCGATCAGGCGCGCCCAGGTCATCCAGCGCGGGCGAGCTGCGCGGGGAGTTTCAGTCGGGCAGCGCTGAGTCGTGGGGTGCGCCATCGTTGGTCGGGGTCCCACCACCGCGGTCCCCGCACCTGCGGAAGACCGGCATCCATCCGGATCTCCCACCCGGAGGCTCCGAGAGATCGGTGATGCCACCAGCACAACGGCACACCGTTGTCCGTATGCGTCGGCCCACCCCTCGCATGCTCTGTCACGTGGTGGATCTCGCACCATGACGCCGGCACATGACAGCCAGGAATCAGACATTCCTTGTCGCGGGCGACGATCGCCCGCCGTTGATGCACGGTGAAGATGCGGTCGGTGGTGGTGATCCCGATGATCCGACCCTCGTCCATCAGAACCCGTTGGATCGTGCCGCCGCATCCAATGTGCGCAGCGACCGAGACGGGCACGTGGGCACCGGATCCGGGGATCGTCGCCCACCCGCCGTTGCCATGGCCCCCACTCCTTCCAGAGACAGAAGCCCCGAAGGCATCGCCAGCGCCATGACCGTGGACGGCGAGGTCTTTCGCATCGACGTTCACGACGAGTACCGGTGACGAACCACCGAGGGTGGGCATGTTCTTGTGGCGGGCGGCGATCTGGAAGACCATCGCGAGGGCGTCGTGGCGTTTCTGCGCCGAGGTGCGGTCATCGAGCACGCACCGCGGATCCGAGTTGAACGGATCCGCATCGTCTCGGGCTGCGCCAGCACGTGCATCCGCACCGACCTCAGAGTCGACTTGGACATCAGAGTCAGCATCGGCACCCTCGGAGGTTTCCTCCGACTCGGAACCTGCACCCGCGTCTGCATCCGTGTCGGCATCCGCACCGTCGCTGGGCGCGAAGTGCACCCCGGGCATGAGAGGGCCATCGCCCTTGGGGTTGAGGATCGCGTCCAGGATCAACTGCAACTGGGCGGCGACGTCCGGGGTCAGATACCCCCGGATCGCGTGCACACCGTCCTTCAACCGACCGATCGTGATCCCGCGGCGACGCCGGGAGTCCTCGTCCTTGGGCTCTTCCCCGTCGGGGTCGAACATCGACGCGAGATCCTCCGCGAGAGTTTTCAAGTCCTGCACCGTCGGCGCAGGGCCCGACGCATCCGCCTCGAGATCCTCAGCATCCGCATCATCATCATCGACGAGGCCGTGCCCGCGCGCGCACCCTGCCAACGCGACATCCGCCGCCAGTCGTTGATCGACCGTGAGGCGATCCCACACCCGCTCGATCGGCCCCGTCGCCGCGAGGAACCCCGCCACCCCGACCACCCCATCCAGCAGCGCGAGCCGCATCTCGGACCAGCGGGCCGGCATCCGCTCCCCCGCCAGACTCACCGGCCGTCGCACCAGATCGACGACCGTGTCGACCCGAGACGCTCCCCGCACATCCACCCGCACCGTCCGCTGCAACAACTCGTTCAGACCCCGACACCCCGCCGAATGCGGGAAATCCACCGCATCACCCGTCGCGACCGTCTCCACGATCACCGCTTCGACCCGTCGGAATGCGGCCCCCGCACCCTGCAACACCGTGACCCGATCCGCATCGGTCAGCCCGGCGAGTGCATCGTCGGACAGCACCGCATCGAGGTCGGCGATGACCCGATCCAGAAGCTCGGCGGTGCTGTTCATACCCGTCAGTCAACACGGGACCACCGACATTGAAGACCTCAAACCGCCCCGAATTACCCCAGTTCAGAGGCGTATTCCAATCTCCCGGAATGCTGCACATGAACGACGGACGGGACGGCGGAGGAGACTGCGGAAGAGACACCGGAAGGAACACCGGAAGGAACCGCAGAAGGACACGGACGGAACCGCAGGAAGGGGCACCGGAAGGAACCGCAGACGGACACGGACGGAACCGCAGGAAGGAGCACCGGAAGGAACCGCAGAAGGACACGGACAGAACCCCAGGAAGGGCACCGGAACGAACCGCAGAAGGAACCACAGGAGGAGCACGGAAAGAACCACAGGAGAAACACCGGAAAGAACCGCAGGAAGCGCACCGGAAAGAACCGAAGGAAGCGCACCGGAAGGAACCGCAGGAGGAACACGGAAAGAACCACAGGAGAAACACGGAACGGACCGCAGGAGGGATCCGGAAGGGCTGCAGGAGGCGCCGCGGCAGGAACGGCACGAGGAACGACGGGAGGGTCGACAACGATCACCGGAAAACAGCGACCGATCGGCCTCACCACGACCGAGAGCCAACAGCGACCCAGAGCCACCCGCGACCGAACGCCCCCTACATACCCGCGTGGTCGAAGGCGATGGTCGGCACATCCACGACGTGCGATCCGCCGTCAGCCACGATCACGGCTCCGGTGACGTACGACGACTCGCCCGATCCGAGGAACCGCACGACCGAGGCGATCTCGGCGGGCCGTGCCGGTCGACGCAGCGGCACGTCGGCCGTGACGGTCGCATACGCCTCCTCACGAGATCCGAGCCCGGCGTGGGTGGCGAATTCGTCCATCTCGTCGTCGGCCATCGGCGTCTGCACCCATCCGGGGCAGATCGCGTTGACCCGCACACCCTGGCGTCCGTAGTCGCGAGCCAGGGTTCGCGTGAGCCCGATGAGCGCGTGCTTTCCCACGGTGTAGCCGGCCACAGACGGCCCCGCGAACAAACCCGCCAACGACGACACGATCACGATCTGCCCCTTGGACTCGATCAGCGCGGGGAGCGCCTCCCTGGCCATGATGAACGCCGTCGTGAGGTTGGCCCGGATGGCAGCATCCCAGCTGTCGTCATCGGTGTCGGCGACGGGCGAGAACCCGTGCCCTCCGGCGTTGGCGACGAGCACGTCGAGGCGTCCGAAGGTGGCGAGCACCTCGGCGACGGCGGCCTTCGCGGACGCCGTGTCGGCGGCATCCGCCACGATCGGGTGCGCCCCCACCGCGGCTTCCACCGCGCGCAGGGGTTCGGCGCGGCGCCCGACGACGACGACATGCGCGCCCTCGGCGGCGTACCGCTCGGCGATCGCCGCGCCGATGCCCGTGCCTCCTCCGGTGATGACGACGACCCGCCCCGAGACGGTGGATCCGACTGCAAGTCCCATTTCTGCTCCTGTTCCTCCGCGCTCTCGCGCGATTCCCTGCGCTCCCGCGCGATCGTCCGGTCGATGGGGATCAGGCGGGGAAGCCTGACCGGGCTGAGTATCCGAAGTCACTGACGACGGTCGTGCCGTTGATGGCGCGGCTGCGCGGTGACACCAGATAGAGCACGTGCGAGGCCACCTCGTCGGCCGTCTGCACGGGAAAGCGCGGCGCTGCGAACGCATCATCTCCGAGGTCGCCTCGACTCATCGGTGTGTCGACGATCGACGGCGCGAGCGTGTTCACCCGGATGCCGTCGCCTGCCAGATCGACCGACAGAGCGCGACCGAACTGGACGAGCGCCGCCTTCGCTGCGCAGTACGGCACCATGCCGGCGGAGGCGACGAACGCTGAATCGCTCGACAGAAGGACGACGGATGCTGCGCCGGCGGCGCGCAGCGCAGGGAGCGCCGACGACACCACGAGGAACGCCCCCGTGACGTTGACCGCGAACACCGCGTTCCACTCAGCCAGTGAGATCTCATCGATCGGTGATCCCACAGGTCCTGAGATCCCCGCGCAGCACACGACCGCGTCCAGCCCGCCGAATGCGTCCACCGCCCTTTCGACGGCACGAGCCACCTGCACCTCGTCTGTGGCGTCGGCTACGAGCACGACAGCGCCACTGATGGCGCCGGCCACCTCGGCGAGAGATGCACCATCGCGATCGAGCAGCGCGACGCGGACTCCTTCCGCGGCGAGCGCGAGGGCGGTCGCACGGCCGATGCCGCTCGCCGCACCCGTGATCAGGGCGCTGGTGCCGTTCAGCTGCAGCTCCATGGTCTCCTCGAGACTCCGCCGCTGCGCCGGTGGCGCGGTGAGGACGGCGGTGTCTTCACCGTCATCCTGCTCCCGCTCCTCGGCTCCGTGAATGCGATGAAGGGTGCTGTGCGCGCTGGAACCATCGTCCTTCGTTCAGCGTCAACCGCCACGGGCACCACCCGAGCAGAATCGCTCTATCGGCGACGTCTCTCGTCGTCGAGGCCGTCACCCACGGCCGTCACCGAGCAAAGGAGCCGACGTGGCAGACCCGACGTCTGCGTCCACGACGCAGCATGACCACACTTCTCTCCGACCCGGCGCACTGGGCGTCGCCGGGATCGTCTTCCTCGTCCTCGCGGCCGTCGCGCCTCTGACCGGCATCGTGGTGGTCGCCTCCCTCGCGATCGCGCTCGGCAACGGCGGCGGCACACCGATGTCGTTCTTCCTCGTGGCCGTCATCCTGCTGCTGTTCGCGGTGGGCTATGCGCAGATGTCGAAGCAGCTCGTCAATGCCGGTGGCTTCTACGCCTTCGTCGTGAAGGGTCTCGGCCGCACGGGCGGACTGATCGCCGGGCTGATCGCGACCCTCGGCTACAACTTCTTCGTCGTCGGCACCATCGGCACCAGCGGCTTCTTCATGCAGAACATCATCCGCGACCTCACCGGTCTCGACGTGAACTGGCTGGTCTGGGGCCTGCTGTCGATCGCCGTCTGCTTCGTGCTCGCGAGGGTCGGCGTCGACTTCTCGTCGAAGATCCTCGGCGTCTGCCTCGTGCTGGAGGTGCTCATGCTGGTCGTCTTCGACGTGTCGGTCCTCGTGCAGACCGGGTACGACCTCGGCGCCTTCAGCCCCGAGGCGGTGTTCTCCGGCTCGTTGCCGATCGGCCTGCTGCTCGCCGCCACCGGGTTCCTCGGCTTCGAGGCGACCGCGCTGTTCAGCGAGGAGGCGAAGCAGCCGCTGCGCACCATCCCCCGCGCCACTTACACCTCGATCATCGCGATCGGCGTGATCCTGGGTGTCACCACCTGGGCCGTCGTCAGCGCGACCGGCGTCGCGCAGGCACAGGCCACGGCTCTCGAGCACCTGCCCACCGGCGACCTGATCTTCATGCTGTCGCAGCAGTACCTCGGCGGCCCGCTCACCACGGTCATGATGGTCCTGCTGCTGGTCAGCCTGTTCGCGGCCATGCTCGCGTTCCACAACTCCGCCACGCGTTACCTCTACTCCCTCGGCCGCTCGCGCATCCTGCCTCGCGCCCTCGCCCGCACGCGCGCCAACGGCGCCCCGCAGCTCGCCGGCATCGTGCAGGCCTCGTTCGCCGCGCTCGTCGCGATCATCTTCGCGCTCGCCGGTGCCGACCCGATCCTCACACTGGTGCCCGCGATGCTGGGGTTCGGAACCCTGAGCGTGCTGATCCTGCAGGGACTCGCGGCGATCTCGATCGTCGTGTACTTCCGGCGCAAGGGCGACCCCCGCTGGTGGAGCACCTTCATCGCTCCCGGGATCGGGTTCCTGGGGATCGCCGCGATCTCGGTGCTCGCGATCGTGAACTTCAACATCGTCGCCGGCTCCGAAGAGCTCGCGATCCGGCTCATGCCGCTGCTCCTCGTGCTCGCAGTGATCGGCGGCATCGTCTACGGCGCCTACCTGAAGCGTTCGAAGCCCGCCGTCTACGAGGGGCTCTCGTCCGACCTCGAGCGGTTCAGCGACCGCTGACACCCCACGCACACACCACGGCCACTCATATCCAAGGAGAGACATGACGACTCTGAACCCCGCAGACACCTCCACCTGGCTGCCCCTCGAGGGTCTCGCGCCCGGTTTCGACGCGAACAAGGCACCGCACTCCACCGCACTCAGCGGCCGGGAGATCACGGTCGTCGATGCGAGAGGAACCCGCATCTCGCACCGGTTCGCCGACACCACGGTGACCTGGGACTACCACCCGGGCGCGGAGGACCCCACGGAAGCCACCACCGACACCGACGACTACGAGGCTTTCGAGGTCGATGACGACCTGTACTTCGTGCAGTTCCATCACGACTACCTGCCGAACGAGGCCGTGTCGCTGGTCGTCGACCTGCGTCACGGTCGGGCGCTCGCGATCATCTCGGTGATCCTGCCTGCACCCGAGCAGGGCCGCACCCGCGTGCAGCACATCTTCGCCCCGTCGGTGATCGAGGGCGCCGCTGTGACCGGAGCCGAGCCTGCACCGACCACGACCCTCATCGGCCGCCGGGTCGAGTGGGTGTACAGCGAGGAGCACGCCTACGAGCACGTCTACCTCTCGGAGCGCTGGTACTCGTGGCAGTGCCTCGCTGGCCCCGAACGAGGGCTCGCCGACACCGACGAGAACAGCGTGTGGGAGGTGCGCCCCGGCATCTACATCTTCGCGTGGCGAGAGAAGGTCATCCCCTGCGCATCCGTGACCATCGCCGACCACCGCGACGTGAACGCGATCCGCTCGCACGGCGTGCTCTTCGGCCTCGACGAGTCGGGCGAGGTGCCGACGCACTTCACGTTCGGCGCTCACGGCCGCCTGCTCTCCACGACCCACCACGCGGCCGGACTCGAGCCCGCTCTGTTCGGAGCGCTCTGACATGGTGGCGGCCGAGGCCGATCTGATCATCACGGGGTCGGTGATCCGCACCGCGGATCGTCGGCATCCGGTCATCGAGTCGTTCGCGGTGCGTGCCGGGCGGATCCTCGCCGTCGGCACCAGGGACGAGGTGGATGCTCATCGAGGGCCGCGCACGCGAGTGCTGGACGTCGGAGATGCCGCGGTCTACCCCGGCTTCGTCGACGTGCACAACCACCATGCGATGGCCGGTCGCACCGAGCTGTTCGAGCTCTCGCTGCCTCCGTCACTCCCCCTCGACGACATCCTCGACCTCGTTCGAGACAAGGCGTCGGCTCTGCCTGACGATGCGTGGATCGTCGGCGGCTCGGTGTCGACCACGCTGCTTCCCACGCTGGCGAACTCGGCGAGCAGGCGGCGACTCGACGAGGCGGCAGGCGGACGCCCCGTGGTCCTCGTCGAGGACTCACGCCACAACCGGTGGGCGAACACGCGCGCGCTCGAGCTCGCGGGTATCACCGCCGACAGCATCCCGTCCGGTGGGGTCACGGTGCTCGACCCCGACGACGGGACGCCGACCGGAGTGCTGCTGGAAGCGGCCGGCATCCCGGTGCAGGAGGCGTACGACCGCAGCGGTGGACTGACGAACGAGCAGCACGTCGCCGCCTCCCGCCGCGGGGTCGAGATCCTGAACTCGTTCGGCATCACGACCTTCCAGGATGCCGGGGTGTCGACGGACATCCTCGGCGCCCTGGCCGCGCTCGACCGCGCGCAGGAGCTGAACGCCTGGGTCGTCTCGTCGCTCCTGATCAACGACGAGATCTTCGGATTCGATCCGATCGGAGAACCGCTCATCGCACGCGGCGAGGAGTTCCGCACCCGCCATCACCGACCCGACTTCGTGAAGATCTTCCTCGACGGTGTGCCGCCGGCGCGCACCGCGTCGTTCCTCGAGCCGTACCTGGCGGATGCCGTGCACGGCGCGCACTTCCACGGCGAGACGACGATGACATTCGATGAGCTCTACGCCTGGCTGCGCTCGGTGGCCGAACGGGGGCTCGGAGCCAAGGTGCACTGCACCGGTGACGGCTCGGCGCGACTCGTGCTCGATGTCGCCGAGAGCATCCGCGCCGACGGCTTCTCGACGCCGATCCAGATCGCGCACGGCCAGTTCCTCGCCGACGACGACATCCCGCGTCTGCGTGCGCTGGATGTGTCGGCCGATATCTCACCGTTCATCTGGTTCCCCGGGGTCATCCCGCAGGCGCTGGCCGAGGTGCTCGGCGACCGGGCCGAGCACTCGCAGCCCAACCGCGCCCTGCTCGACGCCGGCGCGCTCGTCGCCGGCGGATCGGACTGGCCGGTCAGCGAGTCGCCGAACACGCTCGAGGGCCTGCAGGGACTCGTGACCCGTGCCGACCCGCTGGGGCGCGCTCCGGGAGTGCTGTGGCCGGAGCAGGCGATCACGGCGGAGGAGGCATTAGAGGTCTTCACCATCAACGCCGCCACGGCCATGGGCCTCGGCGTCGAGACAGGCTCTCTCACGCCCGGCAAGTCCGCGGACTTCGTCGTGCTCGCCCGCGATGCGATCGCCGGCCCCGCTGACGAGATCGTGCACACGCCCGTGCTCTCGACCTGGTTCGAAGGCCGCGAGGTGTACACGGCGAGGTGATCGCCGGCGGATGCCGAAGCCCCCTCCTGCGAAGGTCTGCAGGAGGGGGCTTCAGCGATCGAGGCGATTCGGCCCGAATTCAGCGACCGAGCAGGAAGCTCGCTCCCCGCTCGCCGATCATCGCAGCCGGCGCGTTCGTGTTGCCGGTCGGGACGGTCGGGATCACCGAGGCGTCGATCACGCTCAATCCCTCGACGCCTCGCACCCGCAGCGTCGGATCGACCACTGCCTCGGCATCCGATCCCATCCGGCAGGTGCCGACCTGGTGGTGATAAGTGATGGCGGTGCGGCGCACCCAGTCCTCGACGTCGGCATCCGACACCTCGGGTCCGGGGTACACCTCCATCGCGCCCCACCGCTCCGCGAGCGCGGGCTGCGCGCCGATCCGGCGGCACTGCCGCACGGATGCAGCGAGCGCCGCCACGTCCCGGTCGTCCTCGAGAGCGGCGAGGTCGATCAGGGGCGGGTCCGTCAGATCCGGGCCGGAGAGGGTCAGCGCACCACGGCTGTGCGGGGTGACGAGTCCGGCCATGAGCGTGAACCCGTCATCGCCTCGCGGCTCGAGGTCGCCCCACATCGGCACCGAGAAATGGATCGGCTGCGTATCGGGCTCCGCGAGTTCGTCACGGCTGCGCCAGAACAGATGCGACTGCGTCACCGAGACACCGGTCTGCGGCGGACCCACCGGACGTTCGGTGGTGAAGATCACCGGCGAGAGCAGGTGGTCGTGCAGGTTCTTGCCCACCGAGGGCGAATCGACGACGACCGGGATGCCGAGCGCCGAAAGTTCATCGGCCGGGCCGATGCCGGAGCGCAGCAGGATCACGGGGGAACCGATCGCACCGGCGGAGAGGATGACCTCGTCGGCCCGCAACTCCTCGGCATCCGCCCCCTCTCCGAGGCGCACCCCCACTGCGCGACCGCTCTCGACGATCACCGAGTGCACCTCGCGACCGGTGACGATGGTGAGCCGGTCGGCGATCGGCTGCGCATACGTCATCCACGTGTTCACGCGCCTCCCGTCTCGGATCGTCACCTGCTGCTGCGAGACGCCGTCGAGCGTGCCCCCGTTGTAGTCCGGGTTGTGCGGCAGCCCCTCTTCGACCGCCGCGTCGATGATCGATGCCTGGATCGGAGACAGCGCGTAGTCGTCGGTCACCGGCAGCAGATCGTTCTCGATCGCGTCGTAGACGGGCTCGACGGCATCCCACCCCCACCCCGTCGCGCCGGCGCGCTCCCACGAGTCGTAGTCGGACGCGGCGCCCCGCACCCAGATCATCGCGTTCAGCGCATGCGATCCACCGGTGACCTTGCCGCGAGGCAGATGCAGTCGTCGACCGGCCGCGTGCTCCTGGGGCACGGTGAAGAAGTCCCAATCGTCGGCCGAGTGCCACAGCTCCCCCGCCCTCGACGGATCGTGGATCGCGGGGTTCGAGTCGTAGCCGCCGGCCTCGATCAGCGTCACCTCGACACCGGCATCCGCCAGCCGCCGCGCGACGATCGCACCCGAGGTACCGGCACCGACGACGATCGCGGTCTTCATGCCTGAGCCTTCCGTCCGGGGCCGGACACGACCTGCGACACGGCGACGGACTTGAGCCCCTCGACTCCGAACTCCAGGCCGTACCCCGAGCTCTTCACCCCGCCGAAGGGCACCATCGGGTGCAGGCCTCCATGCGAGTTGATCCATACGGTTCCCGACTGCATGCGGGTCGCCGCCTCGCGCGCGGCATCCGGATCGCTCGACCAGACCGAGGCCCCGAGACCGACGTCGACCGCGTTGGCGAAGGCGAAGGCCTCGTCGACGTCGCTGTAGCGGATCACCGGCAGCGCAGGGCCGAACTGCTCCTCCTGCACGAGGGCGGCGTCGTTGTCGATGTCGGCGACGATCGTCGGGCGATAGAACAGCTCGCCGAGTTCGGGAGCCGCTTCACCACCGGTCACGACGCGAGCACCGCGGCTCTTCGCCTCTTCGACGAGCCGCGACACGATGTCGAACTGCGCCCGGTTCTGCAGCGGTCCGAGCACGTTGTCCTCGTCGAGCCCGTTGCCTATCGGCACGGATGCCGCGATCCCGGCGAGCGCTTCCACCACCTCGTCGTAGACGGAGTCGTGCACGTAGAGGCGCTTCAGCGCCGCACACGTCTGACCGGTGTTGATGAAGGCGCCCCAGAAGAGGTCCTCGGCGATCGCTGCCACATCGGTGCCAGGGAGCACGATTCCGGCGTCGTTGCCGCCGAGCTCGAGCGTCAGGCGCGCGAGGTTGCCGGCCGAGCTCTCGATGATCCGGCGACCGGTAGCCGTCGATCCGGTGAACATGATCTTGTCGATGTCGGGGTGGGATGCCAGGCGAGCCCCGACCTCGCGGTCTCCCGAGACCCCGATCAGCACATCGGCCGGGAGCACGTCGTTCATCACCGCCAGCAGCGCGAGCACGCTCAGCGGGGTGTACTCACTCGGCTTCGCGACCACCGTGTTGCCCATGCGCAGCGACGGCCCGATCTGCCAGATCGTGATCATCAGCGGCCAGTTCCAGGGACCAATCGCCCCGACGACGCCCGCCGCCTTGTAGACGAGCTCGGCATGCAGCGTCTCGTCGTCGACCAGCACCTGCGGATCGAGCACGGTCGCCGCGTTCGTGCGCAGCCAGGCCGAGCAGGCGCCCAGCTCGAAGCGTGCGTTGGGGCCGTTCAGGGGCTTGCCCTGCTCACGCGAGAGCAGGTACGCCAGGCCTTCCGCGTTGGCGTCGATCGCGTCAGCCGCGGCGACGAGCAATGCGCTGCGCTTCTCGTGGCCGAGCGCCTCCCAGCCCGGCTGGGCAGCCTTCGCCCGCGCGATCGCGTCGTCCAGATCGCTCACCGAGTGCACGGGTGCGCGACCGATGACGTCACGCGTCGCGGCATCCGGGATCTCTCGCCCACCACCCTCCGGTGCCTGGATGCGGTCGAGCAGCGCGGCGGCTGCGGATGCGGCGGATTCGGACATCGGGACTCTCCTTCGAGCGGATGCGTGCCAAGGATCCGGCGCGCTCGTCTCATTGTCGAATGGCTCGCGGCGGCGCACTTGTCGAGGAGTGCGCCGCAGATGTCCGAGTGCGAAGGGATGCTCCCGCAGACGCTCAGATCAGGGTGAAGTCCTCGAAGATCAGGGTCGTCCGCGTCGAGCGGATCGAGGGGATCGCCTGGATGTCCTCGAGGACGATGCGTCGGAGGTCCCTGGCGTCGCTCGCCCGGACGAGCAGGATCACATCGAAGTCGCCGCCGACGAGCGCCATGTGCTCGATCTCGGGGATCGCCCGCAGTCGCGCGCTCACCTCCTGCCACGTGGCCTGCTCGATCGCCAGCGTGACGTACGCGCTCGCGTGGTGCCCGAGCAGCACCGGATCGGTGCGCACCGAGTATCCCGTGATGATGCCCGCATCGGTGAGGCGCTTGATGCGCGCGTGGGCTCCTGCTCGCGAGATGTGCACCGCCTCGGCGATGGCCGTCATCGAGGCGCGGGCGTCGCGTCTCAGCTCGCCGAGGATGGCGTCATCGGTCTCGTCCAGCGTGATCATGGCACCCCTTCGTCCGGTCACGGAATTCTGACATTTTGGCACGAAGAACGGCAAGCCATGCGCATTCGTCCACGATCGCATGAATGCTCTTGGACGAGTGTCGCGTGCGGGGCAAGCTGGCCTCACCGAGTTCGGCAAGGAGGGCGAACGGATGGAACATGCAGATCTGCTTCCGCGCGACGCGGCGGTGCAGCTCATCGACGCCGACGGCAGGACCGTCGCCGATGAGCACTACACGATGCCCCGCACAGACACGCTGCTGGCTGCGTACCGGGGACTCGTCGAAGGACGCCGCATCAACGACCAGGCGAGCGCACTCGTACGCCAGGGGCGCCTCGCGGTCTACCCGTCGTCGCACGGCCAGGAGGCTTGTCAGATCGGCGCCGCACTCGCCATCGACGCCGATGACTGGCTCTTCCCGACATACCGGGACTCCGTGGCCGTGATCGCCCGGGGCGTGGCCCCTGCCGAGGCGATGGTGCTGCTGAAGGGCGATTGGCACTCGGGCTACGACGTGCGCGCCCACCGCGTCGCTCCGCAGGCCACTCCCCTGGCGACGCAGCTACTGCATGCCGTGGGCTTCGCGTACGCCGCGAAACAGCGAGGAGAGGACACCGTCGTCATCGCCCTGTGCGGAGACGGCGCAACCAGCGAGGGCGACTTCCACGAGGCCATGAACTTCGCCGCGGTGTTCCACGTGCCTGTCGTCTTCTTCGTGCAGAACAACGAGTTCGCGATCTCCGTGCCCCTCAGCCGCCAGACCGCCGCCCCCTCTCTCGCGCATAAGGCGATCGGCTACGGCATGCCGGGCCGGCGCGTCGACGGCAATGACGTCGCCGCGGTGCTGGCCGTGCTCGGCGAGGCCGTCGATCGCGCCCGCTCGGCGGGAGGCCCCACTCTGGTCGAGGCCCACACGTATCGGATGCAGGCGCACACGAACGCCGACGACGACACCCGCTACCGCGAACGCGCCGAGGTGCAGGCCTGGGTCGCTCGAGACCCGCTGACGCGTCTGCGGGCGCATCTGACCGAGACCGGCGCGCTCACGCCCGAACTCGAGACCGAGTTCGCGACGGGGGCCGAGCAGATCGCGGCGGCGATGCGAGAGGCGCTGAACACCGACACCGACATAGACCCGGAGGATCTCTTCCGTTTCGTGACCGACACGCGCTCGCCGCAGCTCGAGGAGCAGTGGCAGCTGCTTCGGGGCGAGATCGAGCAGACCCGTGCCGCAGAGGCCGCACCGACCGCGCAGGCGACCCCAGGAGGTGCCCGATGACCATCGCACACGACGACATCCGCATCGATGAGCGCTCGACGAGCGTGTCGACCATGAGCATGGCGGCGGCGTTGAATCTCGCCCTCGCAGACGCCATCCAGTCAGACCCCGAGGTCGTGGTCTTCGGCGAGGACGTCGGCGCCCTCGGCGGAGTCTTCCGCATCACCGACGGGCTCACCGCACGGTTCGGCGAGGAGCGCTGCTTCGACACCCCGCTCGCCGAGTCCGGCATCGTGGGCACCGCGGTCGGCATGGCCATGAACGGCATGCGCCCGGTCGTCGAGCTGCAGTTCGACGCGTTCGCCCTGCCGGCATTCGAACAGATCGTCAGCCATGTGGCGAAGCTCGGCAACCGCACGCGCGGCGCGGTGCGGATGCCGCTGGTGATCCGCATCCCGTTCGGCGGCGGGATCGGCGGGGTCGAGCATCACTGCGACTCGTCCGAGGCGTACTACGCGCATACACCAGGGCTCACGGTCCTCAGCCCCTCCACGCCGCAGGACGCGTACTCGATGCTCCGCGCAGCCATCGCCTCGCCTGACCCGGTGATCTTCCTCGAGCCGAAGAAGCTGTATTGGACCAAGGGCGAGGTCGACACCTCCGTCACGGCCGAGATCGGCACGGCCCGCATCGCTCGCGACGGCACCGATGTCACGCTCCTCGCCTACGGCGCCTCCGTGCCGCTCGCGCTGCAGGCGGCAGAGGTCGCGGCATCCGAGGGCCGCAGCGTTCAGGTCGTCGACATCCGCTCGCTCTCGCCCTTCGATGACGCGACGGTGACCGCAGCCGTGCGCGCGACCGGTCGTGCCGTCGTGATCGCCGAGGCACCCGGTTACACCAGCGTGGCGTCGGAGATCCAGGCGCGGGTCTTCGAGCGCTGCTTCGAGTACCTCGAAGCACCTGTTCGCCGCGTTACCGGTTTCGACACCCCCTTCGCACCGCCGAAGCTCGAGCACTGGTACCTGCCCGATGTCGACCGCGTCCTCGACGCGATCGACTCGCTGCACTGGGAGGACGAGTCATGACCGCCCTGACCACACGGGTCTTCCGCCTGCCCGACCTCGGTGAGGGGCTGACCGAGGCGGGCCTCGTGCAGTGGCTCGTCGCGGTCGGCGACACCATCGTCACGGATCAGGCGATCGCCGAGGTCGAGACGGCCAAGAGCGTCGTCGAGCTGCCTTCGCCGTTCGCCGGCGTCGTGACCGCACTGCACGGAGAGCCGGGCGAGACCATCGACGTCGGAGCCCCGGTGCTCGAAGTGGCCGACGGCGCAGGCGCAGGTTCCAGCCCCGTTGCCTCCGGGTCCGTCGAGCACGATGCCTACCGCGAGGAGGAACGCGCGGGATCCGGCAACGTGCTGATCGGCTATGGAACGTCCGAGCGCGCCACGTCCGGCCGGAGAAGACCCCGGGCCGGTTCGCAGATCGATTCGCCACCGGCGCAGCCCACGACGGCCTCGCAGGCACCGGCCGCACCCGGATCGGATGCCTCGGTACGACGCCCCGTGGCGGTCCGCTCACCCCTCGTGCGACGTCTGGCACGCGACCTCGGACTCGACGTCCACACGATCGTCCCGACAGGACACGACGGTGCCGTGACCCGCGCCGACGTCCTCGCCGCGGCCGTCGACGTCGCGGTCGACGGCGTCACCGCCCAGCATCGCGGTGCAGTAACGAGCGCGGGCGCACGCGAGAGCGGCGGCGGCGACGTCGTCGACGGTCTGTCCGTCGCCTCCCGCGAACGCATGTCCCCGCTGCGAAAGGCCGTCAGCGCGAAGCTCGCTCGCAGCCGCTCCGAGATCCCCGAGGCGACCGTCTGGGTCGATGTCGATGCGACAGAACTGTGGAACCTGCGCTCGCAGATGGCTCCCGACGGAGGCAAGGCGCCGTCGGTCACCGCACTCCTCGCGCGCTTCGTGCTGCTCGCGCTCGAGGATCACCCGGTGCTCGCGTCGAGACTGAGCGACGATGCCTCGGAGATCATCTCCTTCGAGGGCGTCAATCTGGGGGTCGCTGCCGACACCGCGCGCGGACTGATGGTTCCGGTCATCCCGCGGGCGCACGACCTCAGCATCGAGCAGCTCGACACGACCCTGCGTGAGCTGTCGGCGACGGCGCGATCCGGGTCCATGCCACCAGAGCGCCTGCGCGGCTCGACCTTCACGCTGAACAACTACGGCGGGCTCGGCGTCGACGGCTCCGCGGCGATCATCAACCACCCCGACGTGGCGATCCTCGGAATCGGACGCATCATCGAGCGCCCCTGGGTGGTCGACGGGCAGATCGTCGCACGCCGCATCGTGCAGCTGTCACTGGTGTTCGACCACCGGGTGTGCGACGGAGGCTACGCGGCGAGCTTCCTGCGCCGTGTGACGGAGCTCATCGAGCATCCGCTGCGCGCATTCGGGAGGGTGTGAGGGCCGCCCGAATCGGCCGCCCCGCGCACCTCACTCCACGGTGAGGTCTCCTCGCAGGGTGGTGTCTGCGGTCGTGATCCCGATGATCCGAGCCTCCGTGGAGTCGGTGTCCTCCCGCGTGGTGTGGAAGATCAGGAGCCGACCCTCTCGGTCGGCGACGAAGTAGGCCCATTGCCCGGAGGAGACGACGTGCACCCGGGTTCCGGAGGGGAACGCGGCGACGGCCGAGGAGACCGGGTCGCCGATCCGCACATCGAGCGCGTGGGGCGACGTCGCACCGTCCGCTCCGGCATCCTCTTCGTCCGATACGGCCCCGACGGTGATCTCGGAGATCGCCGCACCCTCGGCAGCCGTCGCGGAGAAGGACGAGGCACCGTCGGGGCTCGCGAAGACCCAAGGCCCGCCGTCGTACGCGGGCGGTGTCACCGCAGCATCCGGTAGTGTCGCCACGATGTCGTCATTCGTCTCACCGAGGCGGATCGGGCCGACGCCCTGCCCCGTGATCGACCACTGACCCCAGGGAGTGGACGCTTCGCCGACCGGCTCGGCGGCCCCTGTCGGAGGGGTCTCGGTCAGACTCTCGATGAGCTCGGACTTCGCATCGATCGCGGTCGCCTGCAGCAGCTCGGCCGCGGCCGCCGCGTCGATCGGCGCGGCATCGGGGAGCGACGTCCTCAGGTGCACGAGCGTGTTGCCGACTGCGGCGAACCCGTGGAAGACCCGCCACCCGTCAGAGGCCGGGTCGGCGTTCACCGTTCCCGCCAGCGCACGCACGCCGTCCTCCTCCTCCACGACCTTCGCTTCGAAGGTGTTGAGCCCGTCGTAGTCGAACTCTCCGCACTCCGCCGCTGCGCGCTCGAGCTGATCCATGCGCGCGGCGACGTGCGCCTCATCGGCGAACTGCATGGCGATGACGCTGTTGAACGAGTACTCGGTGTCGCTCGGCATCGACCACGACGACGTCCGCGCACCCAGAGAATCCAGCGTCTGCTCCATGAAGAGCACACCGCAGATCGCCGGAGAGAACTCGGGGCCACCGCCGTCGGAGGTCTGCTCGAGGGCATCGGAGGGGGCGCTCACCTCGCTCGCCGACGGGATCAAGGCGGTGATGTCGCCCGCGGAGGGCAGGAGCCACGAGAGCTCGTCACCGACGAACGCGACGGGCCCCGAGTACGGCTCCGGCGACGAGGCCTCGGGCGTCGGTGATGACGACGATGAAGGCCCTGGCGAGGGCGCACAGGCGGTCAGCGCGGCGAGGAGCGCTGCGACACTGACGAATCCGATAGCGACGCGCCCCCGGCCTCTGTTCAAAACACGCATGACACACCCTCCGTTTGGCTCTTCACATCGAGAATCGATGCCCCTGCGAGGAGCCTAGAGGTGCTCCGATCACCCTGACGAGCGACGCATGCATGTCGATATCAGAATGTGAAGAATCACATGCCGCACGCTGCATACGTCGATGCCCCAGGCTCCAGGTACGATCACCCAGCACCGAGAACCGGAAGCAGTGCCGTGGATCCTGCCCTTGGACTGCCTCTCCGTGTGCGCTACTCTCGCTTTACTGACCGATCATTCGGTAAGTGTCTCGGGCGACGACGCGTCGCTCTTCCCCCACCGCAGAACAACGGAGTTCGCATGACGTCAGCAGTATCCGCACGCAGCTCGACCCGGATGCCCGCCGAGGAACGGCGAGTCCTCGCCAGCACACTCGTCGGTACCTCGATCGAGTGGTACGACTTCTTCATCTACGCGCAAGCCGCCGGCCTCGTGCTCGCGCCCCTGTTCCTCGCGCCGATCGCCGAAGAGAACAAGGGCTTCGCGCAGATCCTGTCGTTCGCCACCATCGGAATCTCCTTCCTCTTCCGTCCCCTCGGAGCCATCGTGGCCGGGCACCTCGGCGACAAGCTCGGCCGTAAGAAGATGCTGGTGTTCACCCTCGTGATGATGGGGCTCTCCACCTCCCTGATCGGCCTGCTGCCGACCTATGCGGCGATCGGCGTCGCCGCCCCGATCCTGCTCATCGTGCTCCGCATCCTGCAGGGATTCTCGGCCGGCGGAGAGTGGGGCGGAGCCGCGCTGATGGCCGTCGAGCATGCGCCGACGAACCGACGAGGCCTCTTCGGCGCGTTCCCGCAGATCGGCGTCCCGATCGGCATGATCCTCGCCACGGCCACGCTCTGGGTCCTGACGAGCTCGATGTCACCGGAGGCTTTCCTCGAGTGGGGCTGGCGCATCCCGTTCCTGATGTCGATCGTGCTGATCGCCGTCGGCTACGTGATCAGGCGCGCGGTCGACGAGAGCCCGGTCTTCGAAGACCTGCGTCGTCGCCGTCAGGAGGCCTCGGCCCCGCTCGGCCGCCTGTTCCGCAAGAACACCAAGCAGGTCGTGCTCACCGCACTCATCTTCATCGGCAACAACGCCGCCGGCTACCTGCTCATCGCGTTCTTCGCCACGTACGCGGTCACAGCCCTCGGCATGGAACGCCCGCCCGTGCTGCTGGCCACGACCCTCGCCTCGTTCGGATGGCTCATCTTCACCCTCTGGGGCGGTCATCTCTCCGATCGTCTCGGGCGCGTGCGCACGTTCCAGATCGGGTACATCGCGCTCGCCCTCTGGGCGGTGCCGATGTGGTTCCTGATCGACACGGCGAACATCTTCTGGTACTTCGTCGCACTGTTCGTGATGACGTTCGCGCTCGGCCTCTCGTACGGGCCGCAAGCGGCGCTCTATGCCGAGATGTTCCCGGCCAACGTCCGCTACTCGGGGGTCTCGATCGGTTACGCACTGGGCGCCATCCTCGGTGGGGCGTTCGCACCGATGATCGCGGAGGCGCTGATGAACCAGTTCCAGGCAGCCTGGACGATCGGCGTCTACATCGCCGTCGCGGCGATCATCTCGCTGATCGGCGTGTCGATGGTCAAGGAGACGAAGGGCGTCGACCTGCACGCCTGAGCGGCATCCTGAGAGATCCCGTCAGCGGACCGGTCGTTCACGCGACCGGTCCGCTGACGCTCTCAGGCCCGAGGATCGCGACCGCCGCCGCACGGGCATCCGCAGTGGTCGCCGCCTTCAGCACGGCCTCCGCCGCCGCTCGACACTGCGCTTCGGTGACGGCCTCGAGTGCGGCAGCCACACGACCGAGCGCCCGCGGCGTCATCGAGAGCGAGGTGACGCCGAGGCCCACGAGCACCGGCGCGAGAGAGGGGTCTGCAGCGGCCTCGCCGCACACTCCGACCGGGAGATCCCACGTGCGCCCGGCTGCACCCACCGCTCCGATCAGGCGGAGGACGGCGGGCTGCCATGGATCGTTCAGTTCACCGAGTTCGGCGAGCAGGCGATCCGCCGCCAGGGTGTACTGCGCGAGGTCGTTGGTGCCGAGGCTGACGAAATCGACGACCTCGAGCATCTCCGAGGCGAGCAGCGCCGCCGAGGGCGTCTCGATCATGACACCCACGGTCATGAGCCCGACCGCGCGAGCACTCTCGGCGAAGGCACGTGCTTCGTCGACCGTGGCCACCATCGGAGCCATCACCTCGACGATCGCCGACTCCGCGTCGGCTGCCAGAGCCAGCGCCCGCAGCTGATCGTCGAGCAGCGCGGGCGACCGTCGGGCGATGCGCAGGCCCCGAACTCCCAGAGCGGGATTGTCCTCGTGATCCGCGTTCGCGAACGGCAGCGGCTTGTCGCTTCCCGCATCGAGCGTGCGCACGACGACCCGGCGACCGGGGAAGGCTGCGAGGACACCACGGTAGGCCGCCACCTGTTCGTCGATCGACGGCGCATCGATCCGGTCGAGGAAGCAGAATTCAGTGCGGAAGAGCCCGACGCCCTCCGCTCCGGCGTCCGCCGCGGACGCCGCCTCCGCCGCTCCCCCGACGTTCGCGAGCAGACGGATGCGATGCCCGTCGGCGAGAACGCCCTCTCCGCCGAAGGGCACGACGACCGATTCGGCCTTCGCCGCGTCGGCGCGCGTCGCGTCAGGTTCGACCTCCACGCTGCCGCGGTCACCGTCGACGAGTACGACGACGTCGGGCGAGATCCCGGTCGCCCCGACGGCTCCGACCACTGCCGGGATGCCGAGAGATCGGGCGATGATCGCGGTGTGGGACGTCGGCCCGCCCTGTTCGGTCACCAGGCCGACGCAGCTGCCGCCCTCGAGGGCGGCGGTGTCGGCCGGCGCGAGATCGACGGCCACCAGCACGAACGGCTCATCGCGCGCAGGGACGCCGGGCATGTCGACCTCGAGGATCTCCGCGACGATGCGATCACGGACGTCGCGGATGTCCGCCACCCGCTCGGCCATCCGTCCGCCGAGTGCCGCGAGGCCCTGCTCGTGCGCGACCGCGGTCTCCCACACCGCGCGCGCGGCTGTGCGCCCCTCGATCCGGACGAGCGCTGAGGCCTCGGCCACGAGCTCCGGGTCGGAGGCGAGCAGACGCGACGCATCGAGGATCGCCCGCGCCTCCCCGGTCGCTGCCGAAGTACGCGCACGGAGCTGATCGGCCACCGCCACGGCAGCCCACTCGATCGCAGACACCTCGCTCTCGCGATCATCCGGCGCGACGACCGCGCTCGCATCCGGCTCATCGAGTGGAGCGGCGAGGATCACCGCCGGGGCCGCAACCCGTCCGCCGCTCACTCCCCTCCCGCGTAGCACGGTTCCCGCCGCGATCGGCGAGGGAGCCGGCGTCTCCGTAGCGACCGACGGCGTTGCCGCAGCCACCGGAGAGCCCGTGACCTCGGTCGTTGCCTCCCCGAAACCGTCGTCGAAGAGAGCCGCGAGTCGCTCGACGACACCCTCCGCGTCGACGCCGGTCACGGACAGCTCGACCTGGTCGCCCTGCCGAGCACCGAGGATCAGCAGTCGCGAGAGACTCGCCGCCGAGGCATCGGGTCCGTCCGGCAGCTTCCGAAGTCGCACATCGGCCCCCGCCGACGTCTCGGCGATGAGCGCGGCAGGACGCGCGTGGATGCCGAGAGGATTCCGCACGGTCACCGCACGCACGACGGCGTCGGGACGGACAGAGGGATTCTCGTCGGGAGCGGGTCCATCGGGACGGGGATCGCCGACGTTCACGTCGCCGAGCTGACCGGTCTTCGCGCCCAGGGCGGCCGAGGCCTCCTCCGCGACGACGTCGAGCGAGCCTCCCGCCGCAGCCGAGACGACCGCCGCGAGCAGTCCTTCCACGAAGGGCGCAGGCGCAAGGCGCACGGGCACGTCGCTCATCCGCAGCTCGAGTGCGAGTTCGGCGCTCAGCACCGCAGACCCCAGGTCCATCAGCACGAGCACCCCGTCGCAGTCCGCCGCGAGCTCGTCGATCGCCGCGGCCACTGCGACCGCATCTGTGCCGAGGATGGGTGCGCCGTCGGCATCCGATCCCGCACCCGCGGCGACCTTCACGCGCGCTCCCCCGCCCTGCACCATCTGCAGGGCGAGCTCCAGCGCCGCCTCCCCGAGTCGTGCGCTGTGGGAGACGGCGACGATGCCGATCATCAGGACGATTCCGCGGTGGCCTGCGCGAGCGTCTCGAACAGCAGCGTGGTCGATGCGGCGCCGGGGTCGAGGTGACCGGCGCTGCGCTCACCGAGGTAGCTCGCGCGTCCCTTGCGGGCGACCAGAGGCTCGGTGGCATCGCGACCGGATGCCGCGGCGGTTGCACCCGCAGCCGTCGCCGCGCCGAGATCCGCTCCGCCGGCGATCGCCTGATCGAGTGCGTCGACCGCCGGAGCCATCGCATCGAACATGGTCTTGTCCCCCGCTTCGGCCTTGCCGCGAGCGACGATCCCGTCGAGTCCGGCCCGCAGCGATGCGGCGAGCGCCGCGGCGTCGAGCTCGGTGACGGGGCCGGCGGCCATCCCCATGCGCAGGAACAGTGTTCCGTAGAGCGGACCGCTGGCGCCGCCGACCGAGCTCACCAGGGTCATGCCGACGGTCTTCAGCAGCTCGTCGACGGTGGCCGGCGCACCGGTGTCGAGCTTCGCGACGACCGCATCCATGCCCCTCGACATGTTCGCGCCGTGGTCGGCGTCACCGATCGCCGAATCCAGTTCGGTGAGCCATTCGCGCTTCTCGGCGATCACGTCACGGAAGCGGTGGATCCAGTCGACGAGTGCTGCCGTATCGACGCTCGTCATCATGCTCCCCACCGCAGGCCGGGCGTGTTCACCGGGGCGTCCCACAGCCGCAGCAGCTCGTCGTCGGCCTTCAGCACCGTGAGCGAGCATCCGGCCATGTCGAGCGAGGTGATGTAGTCGCCGACCAGGTTGCGGGCGATCTGCACTCCCGCCTTCTCGAGCAGAGGGACGACCTCGCCGTACATGAGATACAGCTCGATCAGGGGCGATCCGCCCATGCCGTTGAGCATCACGATCGCGGGTCCTGCGGCGTCGAGGTCGGCGAGGATCGGCTCCACGAGCTGACGGGCGATCTCGGATGCGGGCGCCAGCGGCTCACGATGACGACCGGGTTCGCCATGGATGCCGATGCCGATCTCCATCTGGTCCTCGGGGAGGTCGAACGTGGGCTTGCCTGCGGCGGGCACGGTGCAGCTCGTGAGTGCCATGCCCATCGAGCGCCCCTGGCCGTTGATGCGCTTCGCGAGCTCGACGATCGAGGCGAGGTCCTGCCCTTCCTCGGCTGCCGCTCCGACGAGCTTCTCGAGCAGCACGGTGAGTCCGACGCCTCGGCGACCGGCCGTGTAGAGCGAGTCCTGCACTGCGACGTCATCGTCGACGATGACCGTGCCGACCTCGATGCCCTCCATCTCGGCGAGCTCGGCAGCCATCTCGAAGTTCAGCACGTCTCCCGTGTAGTTCTTCACGATGTGCAGCACTCCCGCGCCGCGGTCCACGGCCTTGGTCGCGGCCTGCACGCGGTCGGGAGTCGGCGAGGTGAAGACCTCGCCCGCGACGGCTGCGTCGAGCATCCCGACGCCCACGTAGCCGCCGTGCAGCGGCTCGTGCCCTGACCCTCCGCCCGAGACCACCGCCACCTTGCCCGCGTCCTTCGGCGTGGCCCGGGTGATCACGCTGTTCTCGAAGTCCACCGACAGCTCCGGATGCGCGAGGGCGACGCCCCGCAACGATTCGGCCAGCACGTCGGCGGGGTTGTTGATGAGCTTCTTCATCGTTCGATCTCCCTTGATCTCTGCGGCGGCGATCTTTCGCAATATTGGAAAGTTATTCGTCAATGTCGAATATGCTCGGGCGCAGTCGAGTTGTCAAGATCTACCTGGCGGCCGATGAGACCGCCCGGCTCGACGACGAACCGGAGGGAGGAGCCGCTGTGATCCAGGCCATCGATCGCGCAGCGAAGGTGCTCGAACTGCTGCAGGGCGCCCGCCACCTCGGCATCACCGACCTGTCGCTCGCGTTGAGCCTTCCGCCGTCGACCGTGCACGGGATCGTGAAGTCCCTGCGTGAGCACGGACTGGTCGCCAAGGAGCGCGGCGGCCAGCGATACATGCTCGGCCCGACACTGCTGCGCCTCAGCAACGTGTACCTCGACACACTCGATGTCAGGGCCAGGGCCATGAGGTGGACGCAGGAGCTCGCTCGCCGCACGAATCTTCCCGTGCGACTCGGGGCGCCGCACTTCCACGAGGTCCTCGTCATCCACCACGACCTGCGCCCCGACGACAGCCAGCAGATGCTCGAGACCGGCGTCGCGATCCCCGCTCACGCCTCGGCGATGGGAAAGGTGCTGCTCGCGCACGATCTCGGCTTCCAGCGCACGGTCTTCGAGCGGCCGCTGCCCAGCCTCACCGGAGACACGATCACCGACGTCGCCCGTCTGATCCTGGAGCTGCCGGCCATCGCCGAACGCGGCAGCGCCACCGAGGTCGACGAGGCCGTCCTCGGCGAGTCCTCGATCGCGGCTCCGGTGGCCGACTCCTCGAACGACATCGTCGCGGCGGTCGCCGTCGTGATGCCCACCTCTCAGGCTCCCGCCTCCGATGCCGTCCTCCACGCACTGCGCGAGACGGCGCGGAACATCTCGCGGGAGCTCGGCGCGACGTCGTGGCCGCCGCGCGTCGCCCCTGCGGACGACTGACCTACTCGGCGAGCAGCAGGTCGGCCGCGCGCTCGCCGATCATGATCGAGGGGGCGTTCGTGTTGGCGCTCGGCACGAACGGCATCACCGATGCGTCCGCGACCCGGAGCCCTGCGATGCCCGGGACCCGGAGCTGCGGGTCGACGACCGCGAGCTCGTCGACGCCCATCCGGCACGTCCCGACCTGGTGGTGATAGGTCCCGACGGTCCGACGGGCGAAATCGCGCAGCTCGTCGCGGGTCGTGACGCCCTCCCCCGGAGCGAACTCGGACGCGCGGAAGGGCGCGAACTCGTCGCGACCGCCGATCGCCCTGACCAGCTCGGTCGCGTCGGTGAATCCCCAGCGCGCGCCGATCGACGAGATCTGCTGTCCGCTCTGTGTCGGGTTGCTCAGGTCGCGCCGCGTGGCGTCGAGCCGGCGGTGCCTGATCCAGGCGCTGACGGTGTCGTTCTTGCCCTCGAACAGCTTCTGCAGGTACCGCACCGAGATGTGGTGGGCGACCGCGATCTGCGTGACGGTGAGCTCCGCGTCGCCGAGATGCGCGGCGATGTACAGCTCGATCCGCGTGAGCAGTGCGCGGCGGCCGACCTCCTCACCGCCGTCCAGCTCCAGTTCGAGCCGCTCGCCCAGTGCGGCGGTGAGCAGGTCGAGCACGGCGTCGGACAGCGGCATCCGATTCTGCAGCGTGCCGTTCTCGAGCGTCGTGTCATAGGCCCGCAGCATCGACGACGCGATCGCACCGACGCCCTCGCGCCCCGAGAACCGCGAAGCCGTGAGTGCGCGCAGGCGTGCCCGATCGATGCGCAGCGTCTCGAGGGGGAACATCACCACGAGCATGCGGAAGGGCCCGTCGAAGTCGAGTGCGTACGGCCGCGTGGTGTCGTAGACGGCGAAGTCGCCGGGCATCAGGATCGCATCCCGGCCGTCCTGGCTGATCACGCTGCGCCCCTGCAGCTGCACGCCCAGCTTGATGTGGCCTGGGTCGTCTCGGGCGATCTCGGCCTTCGTCCGGCTCACCCGCACGGCAGACCCCGCGACGCTCGATACCGACAGCGGCCCCACGGGTTGAGCGACCAGTTTGCCTTCGAACCCCGACCGCACGGCACCGTCGGTCGACCAGGCGCGCAGCGGAACGAAGCTGCGGTTCACGGCATCCGTCCACATGTCGAACCGCTCGGCGGAAGGAACCGCACCGCAGTCGACGACGACTCTGCCGGCGACCGCCTCGGGTGTGCGATCGTCCATTCGTCACTCCTCGCTTCATCGCGTGTCGGACAGCATACGCGCATCACCTCGGCGTGGAGGGGGTCAGCGCGACTGCAGACCGTCCAGGCTCACCCGCAGGATGTCTTCGCCCAGCTCGTCAGGATCGACCGGTCCACCGGGCCGATACCACTCGACGACCGAGTTGATCATGCCGAAGATCAGCCTGGTCGCGACCGCGGCATCGACGTCGTCGCGGATCAGCCCTTCGGTCTGAGCCTCGGTGACGATCGCGGTGACCCGCTGGTCGAAGGCGCGGCGGCGCACGAGTGCCGCCGTCTCGACATCGCCGTTGCCTCGGACCCGCAGCAGCAGCGTGACCGACGGGAGCTTCTCGGTGAGCACACGCACCGCTCCGCGGATGATCGATCGCAGACGGTCGGAGGCGAGCGGATGCCGCGACGTGGCGTCGTCCACGACGGCCTCGAGAGCGTCGAGGGCATCGTTCAGCGCGAGCTCGAGGATCGCCGACTTGGATTCGAAGTGGTGGTAGAGCGCCGACTTGGTGAGTCCGAGGGTCGCACTGAGGTCGGCGACGCTCGTCGCGTCGTATCCCTGCTCGTTGAAGACCTTCACGGCGACCGCGAGCACCTGCTCGCGGTCATAACCTGGCCGGCCGCGCTTGGGGGCCGGCGCGTCGAATCCGGGCTGCGCCATGGGCCCAGTCTGTCATTCCCGATGAGTTGCCATTCCTCCGCCGATCTGAGATCGTATTCCTGACCGATCGGTCTGAAATTATCGCCAGCGTTGGTGATCGAGAGGATGATGATGTCCGAGGCCTATCTCGTCGATGGCGTCCGCACCCCCGTCGGCCGCTATGGAGGCGCACTCGCGTCCGTCCGCCCCGACGATCTCGCAGCTCTCGTGGTCGGCGAGACGGCCCGCAGATCCGCGATCCCCGTCGACGAGATCGACGAGGTGATCCTCGGCGCCGCCAACCAGGCCGGTGAGGACAATCGCAACGTGGCACGGATGGCCGTGCTGCTCGCAGGCCTGCCCGATTCGATCCCCGGATTGACCGTCAACCGGCTCTGCGCTTCGGGCATGTCGGCCATCGCCCTCGCCTCGAACGCCGTGCGCGCAGGAGACGCCGACCTCATCGTCGCCGGCGGGGTCGAGTCCATGACTCGTGCCCCCTGGGTGCAGGCGAAGCCCGAGAGGGCATGGGCCAAGCCCGGTGCGGCCTTCGACACGTCGATCGGCTGGCGTTTCACGAACCCCCTGCTGAGCGAGCGCGACAAGGCGACGTTCTCGATGCCGGAGACGGCGGAGGAGGTCGCACGCCTGGACGGGATCAGCCGAGCGGATGCCGATGACTTCGCCCTCCTGAGCCACCGACGAGCGATCGCGGCGATCGACGCCGGGCGCTTCGCCCCTGAGATCGTCGGGGTCGACACGGGCCGCGGCATCGTCGATATCGACGAGGGACCACGACGCGACACCACCCTCGAAGCCCTCGCGAAGCTCCGCGCCGTCGTGGCCGGCGGCGAGGTGGTCACGGCGGGGAACTCGAGTTCGCTGAACGACGGAGCCTCCGCGATCGTCGTGGCGAGCGCCGATGCCGTCGCGCGGCACGGCCTGCGGCCGCGGGCCCGGATCGTCGCGTCCGCGACAGCCGCGCTCGCTCCCGAGATCATGGGCCTCGGCCCCGTACCGGCCACGCAGAAGGCGCTCGCGAAGGCGGGCCTGCAGATCGGGGATCTCGGCGCTGTCGAACTGAACGAAGCGTTCGCGTCGCAGTCCCTCGCCTGCATCCGCCGACTCGGACTCGACCCGGCGATGGTCAATGCCGACGGCGGAGCCATCGCGCTCGGCCACCCCCTCGGATCCAGCGGGTCGCGTCTGATCGTGACGCTGCTCGGTCGACTCGAGCGCGAGAACGCCCGCTACGGACTGGCCACGATGTGCGTCGGCGTCGGACAGGGCACGGCCATGATCGTGGAGCGTCTGACGTGACCCTGCACATCGAGGAGCGCGACGACCGGGTCGTCGCCACGCTCGACCGCCCCGAGAAGCGCAACGCCATCGACCAGGCGACGGTCGATGCGCTGCACGAGCTGTGCGCGATGCTCGAAGAGGCTCCGCGCACGCTGATCCTCGCGGGGTCGGGCGGGGTCTTCGCCGCCGGAGCCGACATCGCTCAGCTGCGCGATCGCACCGCGGACGATGCCAGGCGCGGCATCAACGCGACCGCGTTCATCCGCATCCACCAACTCCCGATGCCCGTGATCGCGGCGATCGACGGCTATGCGCTCGGAGGAGGGGCCGAGCTCGCGTACGCCGCGGACATCCGCATCGCGACGCCGTCGCTCCGCATCGGCAACCCCGAGACGGGGCTCGGCATCATCGCGGCGGCCGGTGCGACCTGGCGGCTTCCCGAGATCGTCGGCGATGCCCGCGCGAGCGAGCTGCTGCTCACAGGGCGAGCGCTCGATGCCGAGGAGGCGCTGCGCTGGGGACTGGTCTCGTCTCTGCATCCGGCCGAGGAACTGCTCGCCGCCGCGCACGGGATCGTCGACCGGATCGCGGCGAACGACCCGCTGGCGACGCAGTACACGAAGCGCGCACTGCGTGCCCCGAGGGCGCAGCATCCGGCGATCGAGCTCGAGTTGCAGGCCGAGCTCTTCGAGTCGCCCGAGAAGCACCGCCGCATGACCGCGTTCCTGGAGAGGAAGAGCCGATGAGCGAGACCCCCGAGGCACCACGCAGGGTCGGAGTGCTGGGCGGTGGGCGCATGGGCGCCGGCATCGCTCACGCGTTCCTGCTCGCGGGATCGCACGTCAGCGTGGTCGAACGCGATGCGGCGAGCGCCGACGCGGCACGGACCCGCATCAGCGACAGCATCCGCAGATCGATCGAGCGTGACTCATCCCTGGATGAGAGCGAACTCAGCGACCACCTCACGACCGGCGACGATCTCGCGGCCTTCGCCGAGGTCGACCTGGCGATCGAGGCGGTCCCCGAAGACCGCACTCTCAAGGATGATGCGCTCGCCCGCGCCGAGGCGGCGATGCCCGAGCACGCGACGCTGGCGAGCAACACCTCGTCGATCTCGATCGGTGATCTGGCCTCGGGCCGCCTGCGCCCCGAGCGGTTCCTCGGTCTTCATTTCTTCAACCCCGTGCCCGCATCGGCGCTCGTTGAGATCGTGCGCAGCGCAGCGACCGATGCAGCGATCGTCGAGAGCGCGACGGGTTGGGTGACCGCTCTCGGCAAGACACCGATCGTCGTCAGCGACTCCCCCGGGTTCGCATCGTCTCGACTCGGCGTCATGCTCGGCCTGGAGGCGATCCGGATGCTCGAGGAGGGCGTCGCGTCCGCGGCCGACATCGATGCGGCCATGACTCTGGGATACCGACACCCGATGGGGCCGCTGCGCACGACCGACGTGGTCGGCCTGGATGTGCGCCTGGGTATCGCCGAGGAGTTGGAACGCACGCTCGGCGCGCGGTTCGCCCCGCCGGATCTGCTGCGACGGATGGTCGCCGAAGGAAAGCTCGGCCGCAAGAGCGGCGAAGGGTTCTACGCATGGAACGAGGAGAGATGACCGAGTATCTGCCGAGTTACGTCCAGGGCGAGTGGTGGACGCCGTCGGCGCCCGCGCGCTCCGCCGAGGTTCTCGACGCATCGACCGGCGACGTCGTCACGCTCGTGTCCTCCGAGGGCCTCGATCTCGCCGGGGCGCTGGAGCACGCCCGCACTACAGGGCAGAAGAGCCTCGGAGCGCTTACGTTCCACCAGCGCGCCGTGCTCCTCAAGCAGTTCGCCCTCGCCCTCACCGAGCGCAAGGACGAGCTGTATGCGCTGTCCTCTCGCACCGGTGCCACGAAGAACGACTCGTGGGTCGACATCGACGGCGGCATCGGGGTGCTCTTCTCCTATTCCGGCAAGGGCCGCCGCGAGCTGCCGAACAGCCATGTGCACGTCGACGGCCCGGTCGAGCCGCTCTCGAAGGACGGGTCGTTCCTCGGACGCCACGTCTATACGACGCTTCCCGGCGTCGCCGTGCAGATCAACGCCTTCAACTTCCCGGTGTGGGGATCGCTGGAGAAATTCGCTCCCGCATTCCTGGCCGGCATGCCGACCGTCGTGAAACCCGCTACCCCCACGGGCTATCTCGCGGAGGCCATGGTGCGCATCCTCGTCGAGTCCGGACTGCTGCCCGGCGGATCGCTCCAGCTCGTCAGCGGAAGCGTGCCCGATCTGTTCGAGAACCTGCGACTCGGCGACATCGTCGGCTTCACCGGCAGCGCATCGACGGCGGAGAGCCTCAAGGCCCACCCCGCAGTGCAGACCGGCGGTGTGCGATTCACCGCCGAGACCGACTCGATCAACGCCTCGGTACTCGGCACCGACGCGGTCGAGGGCACGCCGGAGTTCGACGCCTACGTGCGCCAGCTCGTCACCGAGATGACGACGAAAGCCGGCCAGAAGTGCACGGCAATCCGCCGCGCGATCGTTCCGACCGGGGCCGCGGATGCCGTGATCGCCGCCGTGCAGGCGCGCATCTCCGACAAGACAGTGCTGGGCGACCCGCGCGCCGAGGGCGTCACCATGGGCCCTCTCGCCTCGACCGCGCAGCGCGACGAGGTGCTGCGACAGGTGGGCAGACTGCAGGCAGCGGGAGGGCAGATCGTCGTGGGATCGACGGATGCTCCCGAGGTGCGGCTCACCGACGGCAGCACGGGCCTCTCTCCCGACGGGGCGTTCGTGTCGCCGCTGCTGCTGCGCTTCGATGACCCGCAGACCGACGCCGCGCACTCGATCGAGGCCTTCGGCCCCGTGTCCTCGCTGCTCACGTACGACACCACCGCCGACGCCGCGGCACTCGTGGCGCGGGGCGGCGGGTCACTGGTCACCAGCATCGCGACGCACGACCCGGTGCAGGCGGTGGACCTGGCCGCGCGCATCGCCCCCTTCAACGGCAGGATGCTGCTGCTCGACCGCGACGACGCGCGATCGTCGACCGGTCACGGCTCTCCGCTCCCGAACCTCGTGCACGGCGGTCCCGGCCGGGCCGGCGGCGGCGAGGAGCTCGGCGGCATCCGTGCGGTGCTGCACCACATGCAGCGCACAGCGGTGCAGGGCTCGCCAGAGATGCTCACGGCGTTGACGGGTGTGTGGCATGCGGGAGCCGCCGCGCACAGCGATGGCCGGCATCCGTTCCGCAAGTCGCTCGCCGAGCTCCGCATCGGCGACCAGATCGTCTCGGCATCGCGAGAGGTCACGCTCGCCGACATCGAGACGTTCGCACACTTCACGGGCGACACCTTCTATGCGCACATGGACGAGGCGGCCGCTGCGGCGAATCCGTTCTTCCCCGGGCGCGTGGCCCACGGCTACCTGCTCGTCTCGTGGGCGGCCGGTCTCTTCGTCGACCCGGAACCAGGGCCCGTGCTCGCGAACTACGGGCTCGAGAACCTGCGTTTCATCACGCCCGTCTCCCCGGGCGACACGATCAGGGTCGAGCTCACCGCCAAGCAGATCACCCCGCGCGAGACCGACGAGTACGGCGAGGTGCGGTGGGATGCCGTCATCCGCAACCAGAGCGACGAGCTCGTCGCGACCTATGATGTGCTCACCCTGGTCAACAAGGAGCCGGCATCCGAGGTCGTCGCCGCATGAGGCCGATGATGCAGCGCGACGCCGCCTCGGCCATGCTGGGCATGGTCGTCGAACTCGACGAACCCGGCGAGGCTGTGGTGTCGATGACGGTGCGCGACGACATGCTGAACGGCTTCGCGATCACGCACGGCGGGCTGGTCTTCACTCTCGCCGACACCGCCTTCGCGATCGCCTGCAATGAAGACGAGCGGGTCACCGTCGCCGGTGGCGCCGACATCACCTTCCTGAAGTCGACGACCGCGGGCCAGCGCCTGACCGCACGTGCCGTTCGCCGGGTCGTCAGCGGCCGGAACGGGCTCTACGACGTGTCGGTCACCGACGAGTCAGGCGACGTCGTCGCCGAGGTCCGTGGCCGCTCGCTCACGACGAACCGTTCTCAGGCGGGGTGAGACGGTGCGCGGCCCCCTGCATGGTGAGGGCCGGAATCGGTGTCGTCACGATTCCGGCCCCGGCCTGGTGCCGCGCTGCGGTCAGCCCTCAGCGCTGGATGACCTTGGGGGCTGCGACCGCCTTGAGCCCGGCCACGCCGAACTCCTGCCCGTAGCCGCTCGCCTTGATGCCCCCGAAAGGCACGTGAGGGTTGATCGCCCCGTGCTGGTTGATCCACACGGTGCCGGCCTGCACGCGGCGCGCGACCTCACTCGCGGCATCCGGGTCGTCCGACCAGACCGACGCGCCGAGCCCCTGGGTCGAGTCGTTGGCCCGACGGACGGCGTCATCGACGTCGGTGTAACGGACGACCGGAATGACCGGACCGAACTGCTCCTCGTCGACGAGTGCGGCTCCGTCATCGATGTCGGCGACGACCGTGGTGCGGTAGAAAAGGGGTCCGTGCTCGGGTGCGGGCTCGCCTCCGGTGACGATCCGCGCACCCTGTGCCCTCGCGTCGTCGACGAGGCGGGACACGATGTCGAACTGCTTCTCGTTCTGCAGCGGCCCGAGGACGTTCGCCTCATCGAGGCCGTTGCCGAGCGGCATGGCGTCGGCGAGCTTCGCGAGCGTCTCGACGACCTGCTCGTACTGCGACTCGTGCACGTACAGCCGCTTGAGCGCGGCGCAGGTCTGACCTGTGTTGATGAAGATGCCCCAGAACAGGTTCTCGGCGATCGCGTCGATGTCGGTACCCGGCAGGATGATGCCGGCGTCGTTGCCGCCGAGCTCGAGGGTCAGTCGGGCGAGGCTGTTCGCAGACGCCTCGACGATCCTGCGACCCGTGGCCGTCGACCCGGTGAACATGATCTTGTCGAGGTCGGGATGCGCGGCGATCGCCGCTCCCACCTCCCGATCCCCCGAGATCACGGTCAGCACACCCTCGGGCAGGTGCCGGTTGAAGATCGCCGCGAGCGCGAGCACCGACAGCGGCGTGAACTCGCTCGGCTTGACGACAACCGTGTTGCCCATGCGCAGCGACGGGGCGATCTGCCAGACCGTGATCATCATCGGCCAGTTCCACGGGCCGATCGCGCCGACCACTCCGAGCGGGTCGTAGTGGACCTCCGCACGGGATTCGCCGGCCTCGAAGACGACCTCCGGTTCGAGCGGGGTGTCTGCGGCAGTGCGCGTCCATGCCGAGCACGCCCCGACCTCGAAGCGGGCGTTCGGACCGTTCAGCGGCTTGCCCTGCTCGCGCGAGAGCAGCACTGCCAGCTCCTCGGCGTTCGCGTCGAGGTCGTCGGCGATCGCATTGAGGATGCGGCTGCGTTCGGCGTGCCCCAGAGCGGCCCACGCCGGCTGCGCGGCTCGAGCGTCCGCGATGGCGCGGTTCAGGTCGTCGACCGAGTGCACGGGCGCATGGCCGATCACCCCGCGCGTCGCGGCGTCCGGGATGGGGCGTCCGACGCCCTCCGGCGCGGTGATGGACTCCAGGATCGTCGTCGTCGTGGTCACAGCATCCTCCTTGATCGCGGACTGCTCCGTCCGGTATCCGGAGCCTACGAGCGCCGACTCCGGCCGGTACAGGCCCTGCGGCCCTTCGTGCACACGCGGCACAGGGTCGTACGCCTCGGGCAGATCGAGCCCTCCCGATCCACGATCTGATGGAATACCCCCCCTGCGACGAAGGAGTCGACGATGACCGCACACCGCACCGAGACCGAACTCCGTGCTGAGACCGAACTCCGTGCTGAGATCGGAACCGAACCGGAGCTGCACGCGCCCGAGGCTCTCGCCCGCCTGCAGCTGGAGCGTCTGCAGTGGACGGTGCACCACGCCTATGAGAATGTCGCCGTCTATCGACGCAAGTTCGATGAGCACGGCGTGCATCCCGACGACATCCGCACGCTCGACGACGTGCAGAAGCTGCCGTTCACCACCAAAGCCGATCTGCGCGAGAGCTACCCGTTCGGGATGTTCGCCGTTCCCATGCCCGATGTCCGGCGAATCCACGCGTCCTCCGGCACGACGGGGCGTCCGACCGTGGTCGGCTACACCGAGGGCGATCTCGACCGGTGGAGCGATCTGATCGCGAGGTCGCTGCACGCCGCCGGCATCCGGGCGGGGATGAAGGTCCACAACGCGTACGGCTACGGACTCTTCACCGGCGGGCTCGGCGCGCATGCGGGAATCGAGCGGCTCGGCGCCACGGTGATCCCCGTGTCGGGAGGACAGACCGCGCGGCAGGTGCAGCTGATCACCGATTTCGAGCCGGACGCGATCCTCTGCACCCCCAGCTACCTGCTCACGATCGCGGACGCGATGGATGCGGCGGGGATCGATCCGACGAAGACGTCGCTGCGGGTGGCGGTGCTCGGCGCAGAGCCCTGGACGAACGAGATGCGGCGGGAGATCGAGCGACGACTGAACATCGACGCAGTCGACATCTACGGGCTCAGCGAGGTCATGGGACCGGGCGTCGCGAGCGAGAGTGTGCTCACGAAAGACGGGCCGCACATCTGGGAGGACCACTTCCTGCCCGAGATCATCGACGGCGACACAGGCGATCGCCTGCCGGACGGCGCGCTGGGCGAACTGGTGTTCACGTCTCTCACCAAGGAGGCGTTCCCTGTCATCCGCTACCGCACACGCGACCTGACGCGACTTCTTCCCGGCACGACCTACCCCGCTCTGCGCCGCATGGAGAAGATCACCGGACGCAACGACGACATGATCATTCTGCGCGGCGTGAACCTGTTCCCCACGCAGATCGAGGAGCTCGTGATGGGCATCGAGACCCTGACGCCGCACTTCGTGCTCGAACTGCACCATGTCGCGCAGCTCGACACCATGACCGTGCGTATCGAGCGGCACCCGTCGTTGAGCGCCGAGGAGTGCGACGCCGCGGCGGCGGTGCTCCACCACCGCATCAAGATGCACATCGGCACCAGCGTCGACGTCCAGGTCGAAGAGCCCGGCACGCTGCCCCGCAGTGAGGGCAAGTACAAGCGCGTGTACGACCTGCGCTGAGAGATCAATCGCTGCATGAGTCGCGCCGCCGAGTTGATCCGCGACGCCCGCCGCCAGAGTGGGCTGACGCAATCCGCGCTGGCCCGGCTCGCCGGCGTGACGCAGAGCGTCGTCAGCGAGTACGAGAACGGCAGGCGCGAACCGTCGTTCGACGCGGTCGACAGGCTGGTCTCGGCTGCCGGACTGGTCGTCGAGGTCGCTCCGCGCACTGCGGAGGAGCAGAGCGCGCGCGACCCGAGTGATCGCACTTTCCGGTGAACTCCGACGCGTGCTCCTGCCGCTCGGGGCGCAGCGCATCCGCCTCTTCGGCAGCGTAGCTCGCGGCGATGAGGCGCGGTCGAGTGACATCGACCTGGCCGTCGATGTCGCGCCGACCGTCGGCGTGTTCGATCTGCTGCGGATGAGGCGGGAGGCTGGGCGGATACTCGGAGGGCCCGTCGACCTCGTCCCCTTCGACGGCCTCAAACCCGCGGTGGCAGAGGCAGTCGAACGTGAAGCCGTCACGTTGTGAACCGGCACACGTCCGAGAGGCTTCCCCTGCTTGCCGCAGCTGTTCAGAGGATGCGGTCGAGAGAACGGGACGCATCGACGAAGCGCTGATCGATGCGGCTGACGCCGTCGTCAGCCGCGGAGCGCAAGCACGAACGGCAGCACGTCCGTGGCGCCGGCCTGACGCAAGGTGCGTGCGGCAACGGTCAGAGTCCATCGACTGTCGGCCATGTCGTCGACGAGGAGCACCGGGCCCTCAGGGATGTCAAGGGCCTGCGCGCTGAACCGGTCCCACAGACCGGCGAGACGGAAGACGCTGTTGCCGCCGGGCTGTCCCGCGGGCCCCCCGTTCACCAGGTCGAGCGCGCCGAGGTACGGAAGTCGCCCGATCTCCGAGATCCCGCGGGCGAGCGAATCGACGAGCAGCGGATGCGAACGCGACGGCATGTCCACGACTGCGACCGGGCGCTCTGCCCACCCCCAGCCGGCGAGGACCCGCACACAACCACCGAGAACCTGCGGGGTCACCGCTGCGTCGGGCGCCCCCGCGGCGAAGAGCTCCCGCAGGGTGCCACCCCAGCCGAGATCGGTCAATCGGGCGAGAGCGCGCCCCTCGCCCGCCTGCTCTCCCGCTGGAATGCGGCCCTTGACCGGCACGTCGAGCTTGTCGGCCCCCGTCGGCCAGGCGCGTCGCGGTTCGATCGGGACGCCGACCCGATCGAGCGACTCCGCAGCCTGGGTTGTCGCAGCCTCCCCGATCTCGTTCGGAAACCAGATGCCCGCGCAGTTGTCGCATCTGCCACACGGTGCAGCGGTGTCATCATCGAGAGAGCGCTGCAGGAACTCCATCCGGCAGCCATCGGTCTGCTCGTAGTCGATCATGTGCTGCTGCTCGGCGCGGCGCTCACCCGCGATGCGTTCGTAGCGCTCGGCGTCGTACGTCCACGGTTGACCGGTCGCTACCCACCCGCCCTGCACCCGGCGCACCGCACCGTCGACGTCGAGCACCTTGAGCAGCAGTTCGAGGGGTGTGCGCCGGATGTCGACCATCGCCTCGAGAGCGGGAGTCGAGATCGGCTGGTCGCCGAGCGCCCCGATCACCCGCTCGGCCCGCTCGCGATCGGGCATCGACGCCGTCGCGAAGTAGTGCCAGATGTCGCGATCCTCGACGCCCGGCAGCAGCAGGACGTCGGCGCTCTCGCTCGCACGACCGGCACGGCCGACCTGCTGGTAGTACGCGACCGGTGAGGACGGCGCACCGAGGTGCAGCACGAATCCGAGGTCGGGCTTGTCGAACCCCATGCCGAGTGCACTCGTCGCGACGAGCGCCTTGACCTCGTTGCGCTTGAGCATGCCCTCGGACTCGGTGCGCTCGTCGGTGTCGGTCTGCCCCGTGTACGCACGCACCTCGTGGCCGTGATCGCGCAGCAGCCGCGCGGTGTCGACCGCGGCGGCGACCGTGAGGGTGTAGATGATGCCGGAGCCGGGGAGGTCGTCGATGTGGCTCAGCAACCACGCCAGCCGGCTCGCCGAATCGCGCAGCCGCAGCACGCCCAGCCGCAGCGAGGTGCGGGCGAGCGGGCCCCGAATCGTGAGGACCTCGGGTCGGTCGTCGCCGGATTCGACCCCACCGGTGCCGAGCTGCTCGGCGACGTCTGCGACGACCCTGCTGTTCGCGGTCGCCGTGGTGGCGAGCACAGGCACCTGAGGCGGCATCTGCTCGATCAGATCGCGCAGCCGCCGATAGTCGGGGCGGAAATCATGCCCCCAATCGCTGATGCAGTGCGCCTCGTCGACCACCAGCATCCCGATCCTTCGCACGAGCGCCGGCAGCTGCTGCTCGCGGAACGCAGGGTTGTTCAGTCGCTCGGGAGACACGAGCAGCACGTCGACCTCGTCGCGGTCGAGCTGTTCCATGACCTCGGACCACTCGTGCGCGTTGGTCGAGTTGATCGCGACGGCGCGCACGCCCGCCCGTTCGGCGGCGGCGATCTGGTCGCGCATCAGCGCCAGCAGCGGCGAGACGAGCACGGTGGGGCCGGCGCCCTGCCGCCTCAGCAGGAGGGTCGCGACGAAGTACACGGCCGACTTGCCCCACCCCGTGCGCTGCACGACGAGCGCGCGGCGTCGCCCCTCGACGAGGGCCTCGATCGCCTCGTACTGGCCGTCGTGGAAGTCGGCATCGGGACGACCGACCAGCTCGCGGAGCGCCGAGAGCGCAGCGGTGCGGGTGTCGACAGCGGCGGGGGAAGTCATGTCTCCACTGTGCCGCATGCCACCGACGTCAGGAGTCCAGGCCGCCGATCACCGGGGAACTTTCATGCACTGACGGAACGGCCCCGCACCCGATCGCGTCGTCTAGCGTGGAACGATGATCACCCGAGAACTGGCCGTATCCCTGCGCGACGCCGGTCTCGTGTGGCATCCGACCGAGGGTGATCGTTTTCAGCTCGATCTGCCGGACGAGGTCGAGCTCGAGGCCGAGGCCGACGTCTTCACGGTCAGCGATATGACGATCGAGGCCCGCCAGACGCCCAGCGGCACCGATCTGGCCTTCAACGGCACGACCGAGTGGGCTCTCGATGCCGTCACCCTCGCCGACGCGGTCTGGCTCCCCCGCGAGGACCAGCTGCGCGAGCTGCTGCGGGGCACCTTCCGCGCCCTGACCCGCATTTCCGATGCGTTCGTCGTCGAGGTGGAGATCGCCGGCGAGACGTTGAGATTCGAGCATCCGGACCCCTCCGAGGCATACGGTCGAGCCCTTCTCGACCTCGTCTCGCGCTCTCTCTGAGCGCCTCGCCTTGCGCGCAGCGGACCTCCATGTCAGAATTACCTAACGACCGGTCAGTAAAGCCGGTGGGACACCGAGGAGTCGACGATGACCAGCCCCGCAGATCTCTCCCTCGTCGCAGACGAGCTCTCCGATGACGAGCGCCTGTTCGACGAGCTCATCGCGAACGAGCAGCGCATCGAGCCTCGCGACTGGATGCCCGACGCATACCGCAAGACGCTGATCCGTCAGATCTCGCAGCACGCGCACTCCGAGATCATCGGCATGCAGCCGGAGGGCAATTGGATCACCCGGGCGCCGAGCCTCAAGCGCAAGGCGATCCTGATGGCGAAGGTGCAGGACGAGGCCGGGCACGGCCTCTACCTCTACTCCGCCGCGCAGACTCTCGGGATCACGCGTGACGAGATGATGGACCAGCTCATCAGCGGCAAGGCCAAGTACTCGTCGATCTTCAACTACCCGACCCCCACGTGGGCCGACATGGGCGCGATCGGATGGCTCGTCGACGGTGCCGCGATCTGCAACCAGGTGCCGCTGTGCCGCGCGTCGTACGGGCCGTACGGCCGCGCGATGGTGCGCGTCTGCAAAGAGGAGTCGTTCCACCAGCGCCAGGGTTTCGAGATCCTGCTCTCCCTGATGCAGGGCACCGACGAGCAGAGGCAGATGGCACAGGATGCCGTGAACCGCTGGTACTGGCCGAGCCTGGCGATGTTCGGTCCTCCCGATGACCAGTCCCCCAACTCCGCCCAGTCGATGAAGTGGAAGATCAAGCGCTTCACCAACGACGAGCTGCGCCAGCGGTTCGTCGGGATGCTGGTGCCGCAGGCCGAGATCCTCGGGGTCACCCTTCCCGACCCCGAACTGCGCTTCGATGACGAGACCGGCCAGTACGTGATCGGCGAGATCGACTGGGACGAGTTCTTCGAGGTGCTGCGCGGCAACGGTCCGTGCAACGCCGAGCGTCTCGAGCGCCGCCGCACGGCACACGAGGAGGGCGCGTGGGTGCGCGAGGCCGCGGCCGAGTATGCCCGCAAGCAGGCGCTGAAGACGAAGGCGGTGGCATGATGGCGACGCCGGGGGCCGACGAACGCGAACCGTGGCCCCTCTGGGAGGTCTTCGTCCGCGCCAACCGCGGTCTGAGCCACGTGCACGTCGGATCCCTGCATGCCCCGGATGCCGACATGGCGATCCGCAACGCCCGTGACCTGTACACACGCCGGGGCGAGGGCGTCTCGATCTGGGCCGTTCCGGCGGGTGCGATCACCACCAGCGACCCCGACGCGAAGGGCGCCTACTTCGAGAGCCCCGCGGGCAAGAACTACCGGCATGCCGTCTACTACACGGCTTCCGAAGGAGTGCCGCACCTGTGAACGACATCCACGCAGACCTGCATGGCGACCTGCACGGCGATGTCTCGGTCGACGAGCTGCGGCTGAGCGAGGAACTCACCGGAACAGGCTCCGCCGCAGCATCCGCCGACATCGCCGAGTACGCACTGTGGCTCGGGGACGACGCCCTGATCCTCTCTCAGCAGCTCGGCGAGTGGATCGCCCGCGCGCCGGAGCTCGAAGAGGACGTCGCGCTCGGCAACATCGCCCTCGATCTGCTCGGCCACGCCCGCTCGTTCCTGCACTTCGCGGGGTCGTACGACGGACGTTCCGAAGACGATCTCGCGTACTTCCGCGACGAGCCGGACTTCCGCAGCGCGTGGATCGTCGAGCAACCCAACGGCGACTTCGCGCAGACCATCGCACGTCAGTTCGTCGTATCGACCTACATGTTCGAGCTCTACTCCGCCCTCCGGGCGAGCACGGACGAGACGTTCGCCGCGATCGCCGAGAAGTCCCTCAAAGAGGTCGACTACCACCGCGACCACGCCGTGCAATGGGTGCTTCGCCTGGCCGGCGGCACCGACGAATCGAGACGACGGATCATCCGCGCGCTCGGCGACGTCTGGCCCTACGTCGACGAGCTCTTCCGCGACGAGCCCCTCATCGATCGACTCGGCGCTGCCGCGGTGCGGCCGTCGACTCTGCGCCCCGGTTTCGACGCGGTCGTCGACACCGTGTTCACCGAGGCGGAGCTGGAGACGCCTGTCGTCTCGGCATCGTCCGCCGGCGGCCGACGGGGCGCGCACGCCACACCGCTCGGCCATCTGCTCGCCGAGATGCAGGTGCTCGCCAGGCGCCATCCGGGAGCGTCATGGTGACCGGCACGCTGCAGACCGATGCGCAGGCGGCGGCCTGGCGGATCGCCGCGGCCGTGGCCGACCCCGAGGTGCCGGTGCTCACGATCGAGGATCTCGGTGTGCTCCGTGCCGTCGCCGTCGACGGGTCGACCGTCACGGTCGACATCACGCCGACCTACAGCGGATGCCCGGCGATGGACACGATCCGCGACGACGTCATCTTGGCCCTGACTGTGGCCGGCTACGAGAAGGTCGAGGTACGCCTCGTGCTCTCCCCCGCCTGGACGACGGACTGGATGTCGGATGCCGGCAAGCAGAAGCTGTCGCAGTACGGCATCGCGCCTCCCTCCGGCCGCTCAGCGATATCGTCCGGCCCGATCCGCCTGGCGATCAGCGTGCGCTGCCCGAGGTGCGGATCGCTCGACACCCGCGAGGTCTCGCGCTTCGGATCCACCTCGTGCAAGGCGCTGTTCGAATGCCGTGCCTGCCTCGAGCCCTTCGACCACTTCAAGGTGCACTGATGTCGCTGTTCGCCTCTCCCGGCATCGCTCCCGCGGCCGCCGCGCATCGCCCCGCGTCGACGGCCACGAAGAAGCGCGCCCGCTTTCACACGCTCTCGGTAGAAGAGGTGCGGCCGCTCACCGACGACTCGGTCGAGGTGACCTTCACCGTTCCGGCCGAGCTGGCCGATGACTACGACCACCAGCCCGGCCAGTACGTGGCGCTGCGAACGACGCTCGACGGCACCGAGGTGCGCCGGTCGTACTCGCTGTGTCGCGCACCCGAGCATCGCACCGACGAGCAGATCGCCGCCGGGATGCCGACCCGCCTCAGCGTCGCCGTGAAGCGCGACGAGGGTGGCCTGTTCTCCACGTGGGCGCAGACGGGCCTGCACCCGGGATTCGAGATCGACGTGATGAGTCCGCAGGGCACATTCACCTCGGGCCTCGACGATCTCGATCAGCGCCACGTCGTGGGCATAGCGGCAGGCTCAGGCATCACACCGCTGATGGCTCTCGCGCACACGGTGCTGACGCGCTCCGACACCTCGCGCTTCACGCTCCTCTACACGAACCGCTCGACGCTCGACGTGATGTTCCTCGAGGACCTCGCCGACCTGAAGGACCGCTATCCGACGCGCCTGACCCTGCACCACGTCCTCTCGCGCGAGCAGCGCACGGCACCGGTGCTGTCCGGTCGCATCGACGAGGAGAAGCTGCGGACGATCCTGGGCATACTGATCGACCCGACCGACGTCGACGAGTGGTTCCTGTGCGGACCGCTCTCGCTCGTCGACCTGTGCCGGGAGGTGCTCGCCGATGTGGGGGTGCCGCGGGAGCACATCCGGTTCGAGCTCTTCACGACCGGGGATGAGCCGGTGCGTGCAGCACGCCCGGTCCAAATGCGAGCCGGAGAGAAGACGATCCGGATCGAGGTCAACCTCGACGGCGTCTCCTCGACCGTCGAGAGCCCCGTCGATGCGCATGAGTCGGTGCTGAACGCCGCACTGCGGGTGCGCCCCGACGCCCCCTTCGCATGCGCAGGCGGCGTCTGCGGTACGTGCCGCGCACGAGTCCTCGAAGGCAGCGTGACCATGACCGAGAACTACGCCCTCGAGCCCGACGAACTCGACCGCGGCTACGTGCTGACCTGCCAGTCCCACCCGACGAGCGACCGCGTCGTCGTCGACTACGACGTCTGAGGAGCATCAGATGATCGATCTCACCATCGAGGACGACGTCGCGACAGTCGTCCTGAACGCGCCGTCGAAGCTGAACTCGCTCGACGAGCAGGCGCTCCACGATCTCGGACGAGCCTACGACGAGGCGGATGCCGCAGGCGTGCGCGCGCTCGTGCTGCGCGGTGAGGGCCGAGCGTTCTGCGCCGGCCGTGACATCTCGGCGGTGGACCCGCGCGACGATGACGTCATGGGCTATCTCGGCGGCCTCGTCACGCCCCTGCTGCAGAGGATGGCGCGCTTCCCCTCGCCGACCTTCGCGGTCGCGCACGGCGCCTGCCTGGGTGTCGGACTCGGACTCCTGATCGCCACCGACGTCGTCTACGTGGCGGAGTCGGCGAAGATCGGCTCGCCGTTCGCCGCGCTCGGAGCCACGCTCGATTCCGGAGGCCATGCGCTCTTCGTCGAGCGGCTCGGAGCGCACAAGACGCTCGACCTCATCTATACGGGGCGACTGATGACCGGCGCAGAGGCTGTGACGTCGGGGCTGTTCTCACGCGTCCTGCCCGACGACGAGGTGCTCGGGGCGACGACGGATGCCGCGGCGACCGCCGCACGAGGCGCCACCGCGGCCTTCCTCGCGAGCAAGCAGCTGGTCGCCCGGATTCGCGACGAGCGCCTCGCTCTCTGGGACTCGATCGAGATCGAGAACGCCGCGCAGGCAGCCCTCTGCGACACCGATGACTATCGCGAGGGCTTCTCGGCGTTCCAGGAGAAGCGGAAACCGGAGTTCCGCGGGCGCTGACCCGACGTTCTTACTGCGGCTGGACAGGCGAAAGCAAGGCCGTCGTCGATGTCGGATGCCGATGCGAGACTGCATGCATGTTGCTCTCGGAGCTCGTCACCACCGCAGACACCGTCACCGCGACCTCATCGCGGCTCGCCAAGATCGATGCACTGTCGCAGCTGCTCGCGCGCGCTGACGCGGAGGACGTCCCCGCCCTGGTCGGACTGCTTCTCGCGACGCCTCGTCAGGGGCGCCTCGGCGTGGGCTGGCGCGGGATCGCAGCTCTCGACGTGCAGCACGCCGATGCACCGTCGCTGTCGATCAGCGATGTCGACGAGGCGTTCGAGACCCTGACCCATGCGTCGGGCTCAGGATCTGCGTCCGCACGGAGCGGCCTCCTCTCCGTGCTCGCCAGCCGCGCCACCACCTGCGAATGGGATTTCCTGTCGCGCGCGATGCTCGGGGAGCTGCGCACCGGTGCACTCGGCGGTGTCCTGCTCGACGCGATAGCACGCGCCTCCGATCGTCCGGTCGGCACCGTGCGGCGGGCGGCGATGCTGTCCGGTGACCTGGGCGAGACCGCCGTGCTCGCCCTCCACGGAAGCGCCGATGCTCTCGCGGCCGTCGGCCTGCAGGTCGGTCGCCCGGTGCTGCCGATGCTCGCCTCGACCGCCGCCACTCCGACTGCTGCGCTCGAGGTCACGGGGCGCGCCTCGGTGGAGTACAAGCTCGACGGTGCGCGCATCCAGGTGCACCGCCACGGCGACGACGTGAGCGTCTACACCCGCAGCCTCGCCGACATCACGCACCGTGTGCCCGAGATCGTCGAGATCGTGCGAAGCCTCCCCGCTGATGACCTGATCCTCGACGGCGAGACGCTCTCCCTCGATGAGGACGGCGGCCCCCGCCCGTTCCAGGAGACCATGTCGCGGTTCGGGGCCGACGTCTCGCGCGATCTCGTGCTGCGCCCCTGGTTCTTCGACGTGCTGCACGTCGACGGTCGCGACCTGCTCGACGAACCGCTCTCCACCCGCCTGACCGAGCTGGAGAGGGTCGTGGGCGAATGGCGCATGCCGGGCATCGTTACCGACGATCCCGTGGCCGCCGAGCAGCTGTCGCGTGAGGCTCTGGCAGCCGGGCACGAGGGAGTGCTCGTCAAGGGCATCGACGCTCCCTATTCGGCCGGCCGCCGCGGCAAGTCCTGGGTGAAGGTCAAACCCGTACTGACCTACGACCTCGTCGTGCTCGCCGCCGAGTGGGGTTCGGGGCGCCGCCAGGGGTGGCTGTCGAACCTCCACCTCGGCGCGCTCGATCCGAGTGGCGAGTTCGGTGATCCGGGCGGCCTGGTGATGGTCGGCAAGACCTTCAAGGGACTCACCGACGAACTGCTGCGCTGGCAGACCGAGAACTTTCCGCCACTCGAGACACGGCGCACCCAGAGCACGGTGTTCCTGCGCCCCGAGTTCGTGGTCGAGATCGCCATCGACGGCGTGCAGCGATCGCCCCGCTACCCCGGTGGCATCGCCCTGCGCTTCGCCAGAGTCAAGGGCTATCGACCCGACAAGACGCCGTCAGGTGCCGACACGATCCAGACGCTGCGCGCGCTGCTGCGAGGGTGATCGGCGGCACGTCGACGAAGGCATGGTCAGTGGGACGACAGGTTCGACGGCACACCCTGAGGCTCTGTCGCGGCGCGATGCGCGCTTGCGTCGAGAGTCCAGAGGGCGAGCCCCACGATGATCGCCGCGACACTCGTGGGGAGGTATGTGTAGGGCGGCGCCCAGATCGGGGAGCCGAACACGATGACCCCGGTCCACAGTGAACCGCCGCACAGCAGCAGGCTGGCGATGCTGAGCCCCGCCTGTCTTTCGACGGCATAGGCGGCACCAGCACAGAAGAATGCGAGGGCCGTCGCGGCAGACCACCCCCAGATCGGCACCTGGACGACCAGCCCCAGGTGCAGGAACCAAGTGAATCCGAACAGGGCCACCGCCGCTCCCGCGATCAGGATGATCCGCCCGGCCAGCGCCGTCCCGGCGCTGATCAGGATGACGCCCGCGAGCAGCAGCGCGAACCCGAGCAGATCGCCCAGAAGACCGACCCAAAAACCGCCCGTGGTCTCGTTGCTGATGAGCGGCACGACACCGAGCAGGATCCCGCTGACGATCAGCGCGATCGAGCCGAGGGTTCGCAGACGCGAAGCCCGCGAACCCGCTCGGCCGGACGCGTCGACGTCCGCCGCCATCGGTGCGGAGAGTGCGTGCATGGTCTGGGGGTCAGGCGCTCGGCGCGAGCCCGAGGTCCTCTTCGCGGACGGTGCCCTGGAACGACCACGGGAAGTTGATCCAGAGATCCGTGTCCTTCCAGGCGTAGTCGGGCTGGATGATGGTCGACGGCTTCGTGTAGATCGTGACAGAGCGCACATCGGCGCCCTTGTCCTTCAGCAACTGCACGGCCAGGGCGAGGGTGCGCCCGGAGTCGGCGACGTCGTCGACCAGAAGCACGCGCCGGCCGTCGAGGTATGCCATGTCGAGCTCGGGAGGCAGCACCTCCGGCGCATCGAGCACCGTGCCGATACCGGTGTAGAACTCGACGTTGATCGCCCCGCAGTTCTTCGCGCCGAGGCCATAGGCGATCGCGCCGGCTGGCAGCAGACCGCCTCGGGCGATCGCCACGACGACCTCGGGCATGAAGCCGCTGTCGAGGATGCTGCGCGCGAGGTCTCGCGTCGCCGATCCGAAGCCGTCCCAGGTGAGCGTCTCGCGCTCGATCGAAGCATCCGTCATCGTCTCATTCTTCCCCACCGCCGCACGCTGTCCGACCATGAACCTGCTCACCCCAGGCGGGTGATCTCGACCGAGACGAACAGCTCGGATGCACTGGGCCCGGCGTACACGCCGCGCAGCGGAGCGACGTCGGCGTAGTCGCGCCCGTGTCCGACGTAGACGTGCGACTCCCCGACGTCGACGAGGTTGGTCGGGTCGTAGCCGCGCCATTCGCCGGAGTACCACTCCACCCAGGCGTGCGACTCCCCCGTCACCGACTGTCCGATCGCCGCGGCCGGGTCGGGGTGGAGGTACCCCGAGACGTACCGGGCCGGGATCCCTGCCGCCCGGAGCACCCCGAGCGCGACGTGCGCGATGTCCTGGCAGACGCCCGATCGCGCGGGCCAGGCGTCGCGCGCCGTGGAGCTCACCCCGGTCACGCCGCTGCGATACTCCATCGCCTCTCCCACGGTCCTGCAGATCTCGAAGGCCGTCTCATCGACCCCTCCGCCCTCGGCTTCGATCCGCAGCGCGAGCTCACGCATCTCCTCGTCCGGCTCGGTCGCCGGCGTCTGCGTCACGCATTCCGCGAGGGCGAGCGACAGCGGGATGCGAGCGGCGAGCTCGTCCCAGTCGATGCCGGCACCTGCGAGGGGCAGCGGCCTGACGTCCACCACGCTGGTCGCCGTGACCGAGAGCTCCTGGTGCGGGGTGAGCACCTCGAAGGTCGAGACGCGCGTGTCCCAGTAGTCCGAATACGAGTGCTGCGTCGCCGTCGGCGAGATGTCGAGAGCCGCCTGCAGCACGAACTGCCCGTCACGCGAGTGCGGCAGCATCCGCGCCTCGTTGTATGACGCCGTGGCCGGCTGCTCGTAGCGGAATCCCGTGCGGTGCACGATCCGCAGCCGGCTCACAGCGCCTCTCCGATCCACACCGGCATCGCGATCGACGGGAAGTACCGCTCTCTGATCGCATCACTCGCCATCGACATCCCCGCCTGGACCTCCTCCATGCTCTCGGACAGACGATGCACGGTGTCGCCGATCGGTCGGTATTCCAGCTCGGATCGCATGCGACCCAGCACCCTGTGGGCGCGATCGGGGGTTCCGAAGGCGCCAGCGGGATCGATCCCGCGCAGGCAGTCCTCGGCCTGGAGGATGCTCGAGAGCACCGACCGCGGGAACAGCCGATCGACGAGCAGGAACTCCACCGCGGAGGCCCCGGTCGGCACGGCCCGATGGCTGCGCAGGTGGGCCTCGTACGCACCGCAGCTGCGCAGCAACGTCGTCCAGCTGGGTCCGCCCGCCTCCGTGAGCGACCGCGTCGCCAGCAGACGCGCAGTCATGTCGGCGCGCTCGATCGAGCGGCCGAGCACGAAGAAGTGCCAGGCCTCGTCCCTGCTCGTCGACGAGTCCACGACCCCGAAGGCGAGCGCCGACCGATCGCGCACCCATCGGAAGAAGGGGTGCGTCTTGTCGGAGGCGATCCGCCGTGGCATCCGCGCGTTCGACTCGTTCAGCGTCTCCCAGAGATCCGTCGAGATGATCTCGCGTGCACGGCGCGCGTTCTCCCTCGCGGAGGCGATCGAGTGGGCGATCGAGGCGGAGTGGTCGCGATCGAGCGCGAGCAGCCGCACCACGTCGTCACGGCTCAGCACCGTGTCATCATCGGCGGTCGTGCCCATGACCGAGAGGAGCGCGCGGCAGGCGGTGTCCTCCTCGACCCACGGATCCTCGAGCAGCAGCTGCAGATGCACATCGAGGATCCGCGCGGTGCCGTCAGCCCGCTCGACGTATCGTCCGATCCAGAACAGCGCCTCCGCGATCCGACTCAGCACGTCGCACCCCCCTGCTGCTGTTGTTGCTGCTGCTGTTGCTGGTGGTGACGCAGTTCGAGGTCCTCGTCCTGCGGCGACGAGAGGAACGGCTGATGAGACTCCTCGCGATGCGGCGACACGATCGCGATGGCCCCGGTGGCGAGAGACACCTCGTCGGCGGCGGGGTCGGGCTCTCCCGCCACGGTCGCCGTCGGCCCGGTGAACAGAGACGGGTCCAGCACCCAGGTGTCCTTCGATCCCCCACCCTGACTGGAGTTCACGACGAGCTGCCCCTCGGGCAGCGCCACCCTCGTGAGTCCGCCGGGGAGAACCCAGATGTCCTGTCCGTCGTTGACCGCGAACGGTCGCAGGTCGACATGCCGAGGGCGGAACCCGTCTTCGACGAGCGTCGGGATCGTCGACAGCTGCACCACCGGCTGCGCGATCCACCCTCGCGGATCAGCGAGCAGCGTCTTGCGAAGCTCGTCGAGCGTCTCGCGCGATGCATCCGGTCCGACGACGAGGCCTTTGCCGCCCGAGCCGTCGACCGGCTTCACGACGAGTTCGTCGAGCCGATCGAGCACCTCCTCGAGAGCGTCCGGCTCCTCGAGCCGCCAGGTGTCGACGTTCGGGAGCACCGGCTCCTCCCCCAGGTAGTAGCGGATCAGGTCCGGCACATACGTGTAGACGAGCTTGTCGTCGGCGACGCCGTTGCCGACGGCATTCGCCAGCGTCACGTTGCCGAGCCTGGCGGCGAGCATCAATCCCGGGGCTCCGAGCACGGAATCCGGTCGGAACTGCTGCGGGTCGAGGAACTCGTCATCCACGCGTCGGTAGATCACATCGACGCGGGTGGGGCCTGCCGTGGTGTGCATCCACACGCGACCTGCCGAGCAGAACAGGTCACGTCCCTCGACCAGCTCGATGCCCATCATGCGGGCCAGCAGCGTGTGCTCGTAGTACGCGGAGTTGTGCACACCGGGGGTCAGCACCACCACCGTCGGATCGTCGACCCCCGCGGGAGCTGCCGCGCGCAGCGCCTGCAGGAGGTGGCCGGGATAGTCGACGACCGGTCGGACCCGCAGGCTGGTGAACAGCTCGGGGAGCGTCTGGGCCATCACCCGACGGTTGGCGAGCACGTAGCTGACGCCGCTGGGCACGCGCACGTTGTCCTCGAGCACACGCCAGGCGCCTGCCTCATCGCGGATGACATCGATGCCAGCGACGTGGATGCGGACGCCGTTGGCCCCCACGATCCCCGCCGCCTGACGATGGAAGTGCGAGGACGAGCTGATCAGCGGCGCGGGGATCACCCCGTCCTGCACCGCCAGCTGCGGCCCGTAGGCGTCAGCGAGGAATGCCTCGAGCGCCCGGACGCGCTGCTTCACGCCGGATTCGACCAGCGTCCAGTCGTCGGCGGCGATCACCCGAGGAACCACGTCGAGCGGGAACGGACGCTCCTCGCCGGCGAAGTCGAACGTCACTCCCTGCGCGAGATACGAGCTCGCGAGTGCATCCGTACGAGCCCGGAGCTCCGCGTCATCCATGCGCGCGAGCGCCGGGTACATGTCCTTGTAGGGAATGCGGACTCCCTCGCCGCCCGGTGCGGCATCCGCGGGGAACATCTCGTCCCACGGAGCGGCCCCCGCCCGGTGGGGTGATCGACGCGAGGTGTATCCGTTGAACAGCGACTCCATGACCGCATGTTTCCCTGCCACCGTTTCGGCGGTGTTACGTGCACGAGACGGAGCCGCGACAGCGACCGCGGCTGTAGGATCGACTGGTCCGGCGCTCTCTGCCGCCGGTGCCTGAAAAAGAGGCACGAAGCACCCCACGATGATGCGGGGGCGAGACACATACGGAATCGAACGTTCTCCGTCCCTGTCTCGAAAGGCTTCCCCATGCCCACTGTCTCCGCGCACGTCGCTCACACCCTCGCCCAGCACATCGACGCCGTCTTCGGTGTGATGGGCAACGGCAACGCCTACTTCCTCGACGCGATCGAGACGCAGACGGATGCGGTCTTCACCGCCGTCCGCCACGAGCAGGGCGCGGTCGTCGCCGCCGACGCGCACTTCCGGGCCTCCGGACGCATCGCCGCCGGCACCTCGACCTACGGCGCGGGGTTCACCAACACGCTCACGGCTCTCGCCGAGGCGGTGCAGGCTCATGTGCCGCTCGTGCTCGTGGTCGGCGATGAGCCGACCTCGGGCCCTCGTCCGTGGGATGTCGATCAGATCGCGCTCGCCTCGGCCGTCGGCGCCCGCACGTATACGGTCGGTCGCGCCGATGCCGCCGCGACCACCGTGATCGCGATCGAGCACGCGCTGACCTACCGCGTGCCGGTCGTGCTGGCCATCCCCTACGACGTGGCCGCCCTCGAGGCCGGCGTCGTGCCCGAGGCACCGGCGCCGCGGCTCCCCGCACCGCTCGCCCCTCGCGGCGAGTTCGCCGAGGGCACGCTGGGTGAGATCGCCGCAGCGCTGGCCGGAGCATCCCGCCCGTTCCTGCTCGCCGGCCGCGGCGCCTGGCTGGCAGGTGCCGGTGATGCGCTGGGCGAGCTCGCCCGATTGACCGGCGCACTCACCGCATCGTCGGCACTCGGTCGCGGCGTGTTCCCCGAGACGCAGTACGACCTCGGAGTGACCGGGGGCTTCGGTGCCGACGGCGCCATGGAGCTCGTGCGCAGCGCCGACGTCGCCGTCGTGTTCGGGGCCTCCCTCAACCAGTTCACGATGCGCTTCGGCGAGCTCTTCGCTCCGGGCACCCGCGTGTTCCAGGTCGACATCGCCCCGGCTGCCACGCATCCTCATGTCGGCGGCTTCGTCCGTGCGGACGCCCGCCTCGCCGCCGAGGAGCTCGTCGCCCGGGTCGGCTCCGCCTCGCCGTCGGCACCGTGGCGCGAGACCGTCGACGTCGCCGCCGCCCGCGCATACGACGAGGGCGACGACCTCGCCGCCGACGGACGCCTCGACCCCCGATCCGCCGCACGCCGCATCGCCGAGCTGCTGCCGAGCGACCGCGTCGTCGTCTCCGACGGCGGGCACTTCATCGGCTGGGCGAACATGTACTGGCCGGTCGAGGCCCCCGACCGCATGATGATGGTCGGCACCGCGTTCCAGTCGATCGGACAGGGCTGGCCGAGTGTGGTCGGCGCGGCCCTCGCCCGCCGCGAGTCGACCGTCGTACTGACGTCGGGCGATGGCGGAGGCCTGATGGCGATCGCTGACCTCGAGTCCGCCGTGCGCGCCGCCCAGGGCCGCGGCATCGCGGTGATCTGGAACGACGCCGCCTACGGCGCCGAGGTCAACCTGTACGGTCTCAAGGGACTTGCCGACGGCCCGATGCGCATCCCCGAGGTCGACTTCGCCGCGTTCGGCGCCGCTGTCGGTGCCGAGGGCGTCGTCGTGAAGTCCCTTGCAGACCTCGATCGACTCGCCGCTTGGGCGCAAGAGGATGCCGCGACTCGACGCTTCCTCCTGCTCGACCTCCGCATCTCGGGCGACGTCATCGCGCCGTACCAGCAGGAGATCATCCGCGTGAACTCGTGAGCGTCGTCTGATCACTAGGCTCCTCGTCATGACCGATGATCTCGACGTCCTGCGCTACAGCGCCTTCGCGGCGACCCCCGCTGGAGGGAATCCGGCAGGGGTCGTCCTCGACGCAGGCGGCATGAACGACGAGCGGATGCAGCGCATCGCCGCCGACGTCGGATACTCGGAGACCGCGTTCATCGTCGGCCGGGCCGCGGATGCACCGATTCCTCGTTATCGTGTGCGCTATTGGTCGCCTGCGGCGGAAGTGCCGTTCTGCGGTCACGCGACGGTCGCCACCGCCGTCGCCCTCGCCGAGCGCGACGGCACCGGCGACGTGGTCTTCGACACCGATGCCAGGGCCGTCACGCTGCGATCGGTCGCCGACGCAGACGGACGGATCATCGTGTCGTTCACGAGCGTCGAGCCCCAGGTGCGCGATCTCGATCCATCGGTGCTCGAGAGACTCCTGAGCCTGTTGGGCGTCGACGTCGCGGATCTCGACGAGCGCTTCCCTCCGAAGGAGGCGTTCGCCGGCAACTGGCATCCGGTCATCACTCTCCGCGACCGAGAGCTGTTCGATCAGTTCCGCTTCTCTCCCGCCGACGTCGCCGCGCTCATGCGGGAACAGGGATGGCTCGGCACCGTGACGGTGCTGCACGCGGTGGGTCCTGCGGACTTCGACGCGCGCAACCTGTTCCCGGTCGGTCGCATCACCGAAGACCCGGCGACGGGATCAGCGGCGGCATCCGTCGGCGCGTACCTGCGGGACCTGGGGCACCAGGAGCACAGCGTCCGGATCCATCAGGGCGCGCACGTGCGCAGGCCGAGCCTGCTCACCGTGACGATCCCGCCGACCGGCGGCATCGTGGTGTCCGGCGGCGCGTTCCGCCTGTCATGAGCCCCGTGCCTGTGCTCCTGCGTTAGCCTTCCGGGATGCCTGCCATCCGCAACATCGCCGTCGGCCTCCCCGTGAAGGACGGGCATCTGCTCGCCCTCGAAGGACACGACCGCTCACGCGGACTCGACTTCCTCCGTGCGATCGGCGGGGGGATCGAGTTCGGTGAGACGGCGGTGGAGGCGCTGCGGCGAGAGTTCATGGAAGAGCTCGGCGTCGAGCTCGAGGGCGCCGATCCGCTCGGCGTCTTCGAGAACATCTTCACGTACGAGGGCGAACCCGGGCACGAGATCGCCCACGTCTTCGCAGTGTCGTCCGCAGCGCTCGATGCCGTGCCTCTCGACGCAGAGCTCCGCATCCTCGATGAGGGCAGTCCTGTGCGCTGGGTGCCCCTCGCGGACATCGAGTCCGGCGTCCGCGTGCTCTTTCCGGAGGGCGCGCCAGAGGCCCTGCGCACGATCTCCGCACGCTGACCTCGGGTCTCCCGCCGCGTCAGGCCTGCGCGCTGTAGTCGGGCAGTTCCTGAAGAGTCCAGGTGTTGCCGTCCGGGTCGTCGAACCAGACGAAGCGCCCCCAGCCCAGGTCTTCGACGCCCTTGGTCGTCACGCCCACGGCTTCGAGCTGTGCCTTCGCCTCATCGGCGTTCGGCACCACCACCTGGATCGTCTTCTGCTGCCCCGGCTCGAGAGGAATATCGAGCCCCGTGCCGAAGGCTATCGAGCAGGCGGACCCCGGCGGAGTCATCTGCACGAAGCGCAGGCCCTCGTACGGAACCTGGTCGTGGTCGGGGTTGAATCCGATCTTCGTGTAGAACTCCTTCGAGCGGTCGACGTCGGTCACCGGCACGAAGATGAGCTCGATCTTCCAAGTCATCATGCGCTCCTCGCTGTGGGCGTCGGCGCCCATCGGCCCTCAGGCTACGCGGGGCTTCCGACACCCGCCAGAGCGGTGGCGCTCCCGAACCCCGATGACTGGCCGCGCGCGTGCTCATCGGTGACGGATACTGGTCCGGTGACGCGACGACGAGAGCATGACCGGATGCAGCTGATCATCGAGGCACTCGGCAAGCCGCAGGGCGACCTCGCCGTGAGAGATCTGATCGCCGCGTTCGGCACCGCACCTGCAGAGACCGCCGCGTATCGGATCGGGGAGCCGGTCGTGCTCTCGCAGCACCTGCGATTCGGATCCGGTGGGGAGATCGTGCTGCATGACGACGTGGTCATCGCCGTGGTCCTGCACCTCACACCCACGTCGTTCGCCCCGCGGGGACTCGACGTGGCCGAGTGGATCCCCGGGATCGGCAACAGCGCGACGTTCGCCGACTTCAGAGCGAGCTTCGACGTCCCGTGGAGGTTCGCAGAGGGCGACCGCTACTTCGTGCTCGAGGCCGCGTATCTGCGCCCGGAGTTCGTGAAGTACGGAGGCCGCAGAGCCGGTGACCTGCAGCGGGTTGCCTTCTCCGTGGATGACCCGAAGGACACGTGCCGTCCGGCCCACGACGGCTGCCCCGTGTGCCGCGAGCTGATCGCACGCGCCGAGGACGGTCTTTTCGATCTGGACGGCACGATCCACCGTCTCGTCCACGGCCTCGAGGCAGGAGTACTCACGAGCAAGGACGGGCCGGTGCCCCTCGCCGATCTCCGCCCCCTGCACGCCTCCGCCCTCTTGGAGCGGGTGGAGAGCCAGGTCACCTGCACCGCGTGCGGTCGGGTCGCATGTCTCACCCTGTATCGCGACTCCTCACCGACGTTCAGCCATCACCCTCTGGATGCCGCACTGCGACGACCCCACGAAGCGGTCCCTCCCGTCGAACGATGGGGCGACGCCGCTCGCATCGCCGCGGCACGAGAGGCGATGCGCTACGTCGACCATGAGCCCGGATCGTGGTTCCTGGTCGAACAGCACGGCGACCTGTACCTCGACTCCCGGTACACGATCAGCTCGATGCTCGACGACTCGTGCCTGATCCGCTTGGATGACGCCGAGCGCCGCCAGTACCGCGAAGCGGGCCGCGACACCCTCACCGAGCTCGCCCGGCGCATCGACCGCAGCGGACCCCATCGCGAAGAATCCCCCTTCCATCTGCGGAACCTCCGTCGATACCCCGACGACGGAAGGGACTACTCGACCGAACTCCGAGCTGCGATCGCCGACCACACCTGGCTCGCCCGGCAGAAGCAGGCAGCGGCGCAGCGGGCGCGCACCGCATCCGCTGCGGAGGGATGAGCGTCAGATCCAAACCATGCTGCCGCCCCTCAGGATGCCGGCAGCAGTGCTCCCTCGAAGAACGACGTCAGCTCATCGACGGCATCCAACGGCAGGATGGCCGCGACGTACTGATCGGGGCGCACCACCACCACGACACCGTCCCGCGACAGCTCACGTGCCTCGAAGATGTCGGTCTCGGTCCACTTCGACGGCCCCGCGGCGTAGACCTTCTCCCAGTCTGTGAGTCCGAGCGGACCGGTCTTCGGCTGGAAGAGCGCGGGAGCCGACGTGACCTCGACCTCTTCATACGGCTGCTGGTAGATCGCCTTCACGTCGAACACCGCGTCGGTGTCGGCATCCGCGGGCGTGAACCGCTCGAACACCGGCGCAGCGTCTGCTGCCCATGCGTCGAGGCTCGCCGTGTCGCGGCCGGCGAAGGCGTAGACGCGCCAGCGCCCGTCCGCCTTGGCGTGGTGTCCCAGGTGGATCGCGTTGCCGTCACCCACCCGCACGACCTCCGCCGACTTGAATCGCTTGCCGAGCGGGAACCCCGCGGCGAGCGCCTGGTACGCGTCGGAGCCGGTGATCATCGACGAGGTGTACTGCGTCATGAACCCGGAGGGGAATTCCGCTGTCGCGAGATAGTAGGTCGCGAGATCGTTGGGATCGGTGATCTCCGAGGGCTTGCGCGCCATCAGGGTCGACCACTCGCGGTCGAAGTCGATGAGCTGCTGGGCCACTGGTCGACGCTCGGCACCGTACGTCGCGAGCAGCGCCTCGGGCGCCCGCCCGGTGAGCACGGATCCGAGCTTCCACCCGAGGTTGAAGCCGTCCTGCATAGAGACGTTCATGCCCTGCCCGGCCTTCGCGCTGTGCGTGTGGCAGGCATCACCGGTGAGGAACACTCGCGGCGTGCGGCCCGACCCGTCGATCACGTCGTCGAACCCGTCGGTCACCCGGTGCCCGACCTCGTAGACGCTGTGCCAGGCGACCTCCTTCACGTCCAGCGTGTAGGGGCTCAGGATCGCGTTCGCCTTGCGGATGATCTCCTCGATCGGGGTCTGCCGCACTCGGTGGTCGTCATCCTCTGCGACCTCGCCGAGGTCGATGTACATCCGGCTGAGGTATCCGCCCTCGCGCGGGATGTGCAGGATGTTGCCCGCTTCCGAGTTGATCGCGCACTTGGTGCGCCAGTCCGGGAAGTCCGTGTTCACGAGAACGTCCATGACACCCCAGGCGTGTGCGGCGCTCCCGCCGACGTGCGTGCGTCCGATGGCCTGGCGCACACCGCTGCGCGCGCCGTCGCAGCCCACGACGTACTTGGCTCGGATCGTGCGCTCCTCGCCCGCCCGCTCCCCCGCGACGTACCGCAGCGCGACCTCGACCGGGTACTCGCCCTCGTCGTGCACGTTCAGCCCCACGAACTCGATGCCGTAGTCGGGGGCGATGCGACCGGGGCCGTTCGCCGCGGCCTCTGCGAAGTAGTCGAGCACGCGCGCCTGGTTGACGATCAGGTGCGGGAACTCGCAGATGTCGTAGGCGTAGTCGGCGGTGCGTGAGGTGCGCACGATCTCGCTCGGCTCGTCGGGGTTCGGGCCCCAGAAGTTCATCCACCCGATGTTGTAGGCCTCGGCGATGATCCGCTCGGCGAAGCCGAAGGCCTGGAACGTCTCGACGCTGCGCGGCTGGATGCCGTCGGCCTGGCCGAGCACCAGACGGCCCTCACGCTTCTCGATGATGCGCGTGGAGACGTCGGGGTACTGCGACATCTGTGCGGCGAGCAGCATGCCGGCGGGGCCGGAGCCGACGATGAGGACGTCGATCTCGTCTGGCAGGTCTGCGGGGCGGTCGGTGCCGATGCCCACGGCATCTTTCACACGCGGGTCTCCGGAGACATAGCCGTGGTGGTGGAACTGCATCGTCGTCGATTCCTTCCGGACTTCTCTGTCAGGTGTTGCCATCGAACGAGTTTTGTTCTATATTCGAACACACCGTTCTACTATTGAACACACTCTAAAGCCACCCGTCGACGAACGCAAGGGAGCGCACGCATGCCCGAAGGCACTCCGGCCTCGCAGACCCTCAGCCGCGGCATCCGCATCCTCGAAGTGCTGGCCGATGCACGCACACCCCTCACGATCGACGAGATCGCCGCGCGGCTCGACGTGCATCGCTCGATCGCCTACCGACTGCTGCGCACGCTGGAAGACCACCGGCTCATCGGGCGCGACGCATCGGGCTCCGTCACCCTGGGCCCCCGCATGGCCGCCCTCGCGGCCGGCGTCGCCCACGACCTGCAAGCCGAGGCGCTCCCCGAACTCACCGCGATCGCGAACGAACTCGGCATGACCTGCTTTCTCGGAGTGCTCGACGGCGATGACTGCATCACACTCGCGAGCATCGAACCCCGGCACGCGATCGCAAGCGTCGCCCAGCGCCCGGGCGCCCGCCACTCCGTGACCGTCGGCGCGCCGGGCAAGGCGATCCTGACGCAGCTCGCCGCGTCGGAGTGGCCCGACCACGCGAGCAGCTCACTGCGCGCCGACGTCGACGAGGCGCGCATGCGCGGGTACGCCACGAGCCACGACGAGGTCATCCCCACCGTGCAGTCGGTCGCGGTCCCGCTCGTTCTCCGCGGTCAACGCCCTGCGGCGATCGCCGTGGTGCACGTCGCGACCGATCTCGACGACGCCGAGATCGCCGACCGCCTCCGGCTCTCGGCATCCGCGATCCGCGACGCACTCGAGGGCTGACGCCGTTCACAATTCAGCGTGAGCGGGAGACGGCGGATGCGTCGCCCCGATAGACCGGAGCGACGCATCGCCTGCACCATCGTCGATGCTGAAGGTGAACGGCTGGCCGAGATCAGACCTTGGCGAGCCCACGAATCGGGCTCACGGACTGCTCCTCCTCGTGGTCCGGGCCCAGAGGGATGCCGGAGCGGTCGCGCAGCAGCAGTGTGGCGATCAGGCCGAGCACCGTCATACCCGCGAGATACCAGGTGACCGCCTGCGTCGACCCTGTCGCCTGCACGATCGCGGTCGCGATGGTGGGCGCGAACGCACCGCCGGCGATCGCGCCGATCGCGTACGAGATCGAGACCCCCGAGAAGCGGATGCTGGCGGGGAAGAGCTCGGCGTACAGCGCCGCCTGCGGCCCGTAGGTGAACCCGAGGCCGATCGTGAGGATCGCGAGACCCGCGAACAGCAGGCCGATCTCGCCTGTGTTGACCAGCGGGAACAGCGTGAAGACGCCGACGAGCTGCATGGCCCAGCCGAGGATGTAGGTGGTACGGCGACCGATCCGGTCGGAGATCCATCCGGCGAGCAGCGTCGTGAGCAGCCAGGTCACCGCAGATCCGGCGACCGCCCAGAGCACGGCTCCCCGGTCGAGACCGATCGGGCCCTCCGGGTTCGTGGCGTACCCCTGGATGTAGCCGCCCGTCGTCATGTAGCCGACGGCGTTGTTGCCGGCGAACACGAACGCCGCGATGATCACGAGCAGCAGGTGCTTGCGGAACAGCTGCACGATCGGCATCGTCGCCTTCTCCTTGCGCTCGGCGAGCTCGGTGAAGACGGGGCTCTCCTCGACCTTGCGACGCACGTAGTAGCCGACGAGGATCAGCACGACGCTGAGCAGGAACGGAATGCGCCAGCCCCAGATCGCGAACTGGTCACCGGGTGCGATCGCCGTCATGAGCGCCATGACGCCCGACGCGAGCAGCAGACCGAGCGGCACGCCGATCTGAGGTGAGGCACCGAAGATCCCTCGCTTGGCGCGCGGGGCGTGCTCGACGGCCATCAGCACAGCGCCGCCCCACTCCCCACCGGCCGAGATGCCCTGGATGATGCGCAGCAGCACCAGCAGGATCGGCGCGGTGATGCCGATCGCATCGTACGTGGGCAGGATTCCGATGAGCGCGGTCGCCGCCCCCATCAGGATCAGCGTCCACATCAACACGGTCTTGCGTCCGAGCTTGTCGCCGAAGTGCCCCGCGAGGAAGGCCCCGAGCGGCCGGAAGAGGAAGCTGACGCCCACCGTCGCGAAGGCGATGATGGCGCTGTTCGCACCCAGCGGCTCGAAGAACAGCTGACCGAAGACCAGACCGACGGCCGTGGCATAGATGAAGAAGTCGTACCACTCGACGGTGGTTCCGACGACTGTAGCGAAGACGACGCGGCGCCTGTCGGCTGCCGTCGCGATGGTTCCGGTGGGGGTGAAACCCGCCTGTGACTGCCCGCTCATAGGGGTGTCTCCTTTGATTGTGACCGCATTGTCACGGCTCGCTCACGAGGTGATTCGAGTTGCTTGCCGAGGGGTGACACGATGATATATGATTTCGAATACGACGCACAAGGCGTCGTCGAAAGCGCGAGGAGGCGCACCGTGACGGCATCCATCACCCGCCCCGGCAAGATCATCGCGATCCACCTGAGCTACGCCTCACGTGCCGATCAGCGTGGCCGCAGGCCCGCAGCCCCCTCCTACTTCTTCAAGCCGTCGAGCTCCGTCGGCGTATCCGGCGGTACGGTCGAGCGTCCCGCCGGCACCGAGCTGCTCGCGTTCGAGGGCGAGATCGCTCTCGTCATCGGCACCGCAGCGCGGAACGTGTCCCTCGAGGACGCGTGGACCCACGTCGGCGGTGTCACCGCGTCGAACGACCTCGGACTCTACGACCTGCGCGCCAACGACAAGGGCTCCAACGTCCGCTCGAAGGGCGGCGACGGGTACACCCCTCTCGGCCCCGAGCTCATCGACGCACGCACCGTCGACCCGGCCGCTCTTCGCGTCCGCGCCTGGGTCAACGGAGAGCTGCGGCAGGACGACACGACCGCCGGGCTGATCTTCCCGCTCGCGCAGCTGGTCGCCGACCTCTCCCAGCACTTCACGCTCGAACCCGGTGACGTCATCCTCACCGGCACTCCCGCCGGATCATCGGTGATCGTGCCGGGCGACGTGGTCGAGGTCGAGGTCGATGCTCCGGATGCCGCCGGCTCCCCCTCTTCCGGCCGACTCGTGACCACGGTCACCCAGGGCGAGGTCCCGTTCGACGGTGACATCGGATCCCTCCCCTCCGTCGACGACCTGCAGAGGACCGAGGCCTGGGGCTCTCGCGAAGAGGCAGGCCTCCCTGCCGAGTCGACCACGCCCGCGCTCTCCCCCGAGCTGCGCGCGAAGCTGATGGAGGCGCCGAACGCCGGCCTGTCGGCCCAGCTGCGCAAGCGGGGGCATCATTCGTGCTTCATCGACGGCGTGGCCGCGAACATCCCGGGCAGCAAGATCGTCGGCACCGCCAAGACTCTGCGCTTCGTCCCCTTCCGTGAAGACCTGTTCAAGACCCATGGCGGCGGTTACAACGCGCAGAAGCGCACCTTCGACGCCGTCGACGAGGGCGAGATCATCGTCATCGAGGCCAGAGGCGACGCGACGACCGGGACGCTGGGCGACATCCTCGCGCTGCGTGCTCGCGCCCGTGGCGCGGCCGGAGTCGTCACCGACGGCGGCGTGCGCGACTTCGATGCGGTCGCCGAGATCGGACTTCCGGTCTTCTCTCAGGGTGCACACCCCTCGGTCCTCGGACGCAAGCACGTGCCGTGGGATTCCGACATCACGATCTCCTGCGGAGGCGCCACGGTGCAGCCGGGCGACATCATCGTGGGCGACGGCGACGGCGTGATCGTGATCCCGCCGGCCCTCGCCGAGCAGGTGGCGGACGACGCTCTCGCCCAGGAGATCGAAGACGCCTGGATCGCCGAGCAGGTCGTGGCCGGCCACCCCGTCGACGGGCTGTTCCCCCTGAACGCCGCCTGGCGTGAGAAGTACGAGGCGGCGACCGGTTCGGCATCCGACGGCGGGTCCCGGTCATGACCACCGTCGCGAGCTCCAGCAAGTCGGAGCAGGCCTACGACTGGATCCGCATGCGGATCTCCGGACATGTCTTCGGACCCGGTTACCGGCTCGTGCTCGGGTCGTTGGCCGAGGAACTCGGCATGAGCGTCGTGCCTGTGCGCGAGGCCATCCGGCGCCTCGAAGCCGAGGGCCTCGTGACATTCGAGCGCAATGTCGGCGCCAGGGTGACCCTCGTCGACGAGAGCGAGTACGCGCACACCATGCAGACGCTGGGTCTCGTCGAGGGTGCGGCCACTGCACTGTCCGCTCCGCTGCTCGGCGCCGAGGCGCTCGACGCGGCAGAAGCGGTCAACGAGCGGATGATCCAGATGCTCGGTCATCTCGACGCGCACGCGTTCACCGAGCTCAACCGACAGTTCCACTCGCTGCTCTTCGAGCCGTGCCCGAACCCGCACCTGCTCGATCTGGTGCACCGAGGGTGGGCTCGGCTCTCCGGCATCCGCGATTCGACCTTCGCGTATGTGCCGGGGCGCGCCCAGCACTCGGTCGAAGAGCATGCCGAGATCCTCGAGCTGATCCGCTCGGGTGCGGACCCGCTCGAGATCGAGCTCGCTGCCCGCAACCACCGCCTTCGCACGAGGGATGCCTTCCTCGATGCCCTCCACGCACGTTCTCACCACAACCCAGGAGACGAGTCATGACCGATTCCCGCATCCCCGCCGACCTGCCCGACCACATTCAGCACTACATCGACGGCGCATTCGTCGACTCGGTCGACGGCGACACCTTCGATGTGCTCGACCCTGTGACGAACAAGACCTACACGACCGCCGCCGCCGGCAAGAAGGCCGACATCGAGCTCGCCGTCGCGGCAGCGAAGCGCGCGTTCGACGAGGGGCCCTGGCCGCGGATGCTCCCCCGGGAGCGCTCGCGCGTGCTGCACAGGATCGCCGACATCGTCGAGTCGCGCGACGCCCGCCTCGCCGAGCTCGAGTCCTACGACTCCGGCCTCCCGATCACGCAGGCCCTCGGCCAGGCCCGCCGCGCCGCCGAGAACTTCCGCTTCTTCGCCGATCTGATCGTCGCCCAGTCCGACGACGCCTTCAAGGTTCCGGGCAAGCAGATGAACTACGTCAACCGCAAGCCGATCGGCGTCGCGGGCCTCATCACGCCGTGGAACACGCCGTTCATGCTGGAGTCGTGGAAGCTCGGCCCCGCGCTCGCGACCGGAAACACGGTGGTCCTGAAGCCCGCCGAGTTCACGCCGCTCTCCGCCTCGCTGTGGGCAGGAATCTTCGAGGAGGCAGGGCTGCCTGCCGGTGTCTTCAACCTCGTGAACGGACTCGGCGAGGATGCCGGAGACGCGCTCGTGAAGCATCCGGACGTGCCACTCATCTCGTTCACGGGCGAGAGCTCGACCGGGCAGCTGATCTTCGGCAACGCGGCTCCGTTCCTCAAGGGCCTGTCGATGGAGCTCGGCGGCAAGTCGCCCGCCGTCGTGTTCGCCGACGCCGACCTCGAGGCCGCGGTCGACGCGACGATCTTCGGAGTGTTCTCGCTCAACGGTGAGCGCTGCACCGCAGGCTCCCGCATCCTCGTCGAGCGCTCGATCTACGAGGAGTTCGTCGAGCGCTACGCGGCGCAGGCGAAGCGCGTCACGGTGGGCTACCCGCACGAGCCGGCGACCGAAGTCGGCGCGCTCGTGCACCCCGAGCACTACGACAAGGTGATGAGCTACGTCGAGATCGGCAAGACCGAGGGCCGTCTCGTCGCCGGCGGCGGACGCCCCGAGGGGTTCGATACGGGCAACTTCGTCGCCCCGACCGTGTTCGCCGACGTCTCCCCCGACGCCCGCATCTTCCAGGAGGAGATCTTCGGTCCGGTCGTCGCGATCACGCCGTTCGACTCCGATGAGGAGGCGCTCGCGCTCGCGAACAACACGAAGTACGGCCTCGCCGCCTACATCTGGACGAACGACCTGAAGCGCGCACACAACTTCGCTCAGTCCGTCGAGGCCGGAATGGTGTGGCTGAACAGCAACAACGTGCGCGACCTCCGCACCCCGTTCGGCGGCGTCAAGGCCTCGGGCCTCGGCCATGAGGGCGGCTACCGCTCGATCGACTTCTACACCGACCAGCAGAGCGTGCACATCACGCTCGGCGGCGCCCACAACCCGACCTTCGGCAAGAACTGAGCAAGGACCCTGCGATGACCGACAAGACTGCGAAGACGCTGACCTCATCGGGCTACTACGTGAGCCAGGAGGCTCCGATCCAGACCGACAACCCCGTCCCGACCCCCGAGAGCACGCCGCCGGACGTGCTGCGCTGCGCCTACATGGAACTGGTCGTCACCGACCTCGCGGCCTCCCGGGTGTTCTACGTCGACGTGCTCGGCCTGTACGTCACGGAGGAGGACGATGAGGCGATCTACCTCCGCTCGACCGAGGAGTTCATCCACCACAACCTCGTGCTGCGCAAGGGTCCGATCGCCGCGGTCGCCGCGTTCTCGTACCGCGTCCGCGACGCCTCGGACCTCGACCGGGCCGTGGCGTTCTACACCGAGCTCGGCTGCGACGTGCGCCGCAACCCCGACGGCTTCGTCAAGGGCGTCGGCGACTCCGTGCGCGTGGTCGACCCGCTGGGCTTCCCCATCGAGTTCTTCCACCAGTCGGATCACGTCGAGCGGATGTCGTGGCGCTACGACCTGCACATCCCCGGCGAGCTCGTGCGTCTCGACCACTTCAACCAGGTCACCCCGGACGTGCCCCGCGCCGTCAAGTTCATGCAGGACCTCGGGTTCCGCGTGACGGAGGACATCCAGGACGACGAGGGCACCGTGTACGCCGCCTGGATGCGCCGCAAGCCCACCGTGCACGACACGGCGATGACCGGCGGCGACGGGCCCCGCATGCACCACGTGTGCTTCGCGACGCACGAGAAGCACAACATCCTCGCGATCTGCGACAAGCTCGGCGCTCTCCGCCGTTCCGACGCCATCGAACGCGGCCCAGGCCGTCACGGCGTCTCGAACGCGTTCTACCTGTACCTGCGCGACCCCGACGGTCACCGCGTCGAGGTCTACACGCAGGACTACTACACGGGCGACCCCGACAACCCGGTGATCACGTGGGACGTGCACGACAACCAGCGTCGTGACTGGTGGGGCAACCCGGTCGTGCCCTCCTGGTACACCGAGGCCTCGCTCGTGCTCGACCTCGACGGCAACCCGCAGCCGGTCGTCGCCCGCACCGACAGCTCCGAGATGGCCGTCACGATCGGCGCCGACGGGTTCTCGTACACGCGGCCCGACGACGAGAAGGACATGCCCGAGTACAAGCAGGGCGAGTACAAGCTCGGCCACCAGCTCTGATCGATTCGCCCGCAGGTTCAGATACAGGAAGCAGGAACGGATGCTGTCCGCAGACACCGTCACGCAGATCGCCGCGGAACTCGCCGAGGCCGACCGGAACCACTCCGTGATCCAGCGCATCACCGCACGGTATCCGGAGGCGACGGTCGAGGACTCGTACGCGATCCAGGGCGTGTGGCGCGACTCGCAGATCGCCGCCGGGCGTCGCCTCGTGGGTCGGAAGATCGGTCTGACATCCAAGGCGATGCAGCAGGCCACGGGCATCACCGAGCCCGACTACGGCGTGATGTTCGATGACACGGTCTACGAATCCGGCGCCGAGATCCCGGTCGACCACTTCTCGAACGTGCGCATCGAGGTCGAACTCGCCTTCGTGCTGAAGCATCCGCTGGAGGGCCCCGACTGCACTCTCGACGACGCACTCGCGGCGATCGACTACGCGGTGCCGGCGCTCGAGGTGCTGAACTCGCATATCGAGCTCGAGGGGCGCACGATCGTGGACACGATCAGCGACAACGCCGCATACGGCGCGATGGTGCTCGGAACCGTTCGCAAGCGCCCGGACGAGATCGACCTCCGCTGGGTGCCCGGCGTGCTGTCGCGCAACGGCGAGATCGAGGAGACCGGCGTCGCAGCCGGCGTGCTGGGTCACCCCGCCACCGGTGTCGCGTGGCTCGCGAACAAGTTCCACCAGCACGGCGCGCGTCTGGAGGCCGGGGAGATCATCCTGGCAGGATCGTTCACACGCCCGATGTGGGTGTCGCGCGGCGATCAGGTGCTGTGCGACTACGGACCGATGGGAACGATCGAATGCCGCTTCATCTGAGCCCCTCCTTTCGCGAGCAGCTCGCCGCCTCCGACCGTGCACTGATCGGCATGTGGGCGTGTTCCGGCAGCCCGCTCGTGACCGAGGTGGCCGCAGGATCCGGCCTCGACTGGATGCTGATCGACATGGAGCACTCTGCGAACACGCTGGAGTCCACCCTCCTGCAGCTGCAGGTCGTCGCCGCCTATCCGATCACCCCGGTGGTGCGCGTCCCGTCGAACGACGCGGTGGCGATCAAGCAGGTCCTCGATCTCGGCGCGCAGAACCTCATCGTGCCGATGGTCTCGTCGGTCGATGAGGCGCGTGCAGCCGTCGCCGCGACCCGTTATCCGCCCGAGGGTGTGCGCGGTGTCGGCAGTGCGCTCGCGCGCAGCGCCCGCTGGAACCGCGTTGATCGGTACCTGCAGGACTCGGCTCGGCACACGTCACTGACCGTGCAGATCGAGACGGCCGCGGGGGTCGAGGCCGCCGCCGAGATCGCGGCCATCGACGGCGTGGATGCGGTGTTCGTGGGGCCCTCCGACCTCTCGGCGTCGATGGGACTGCTCGGACAGCAGACCCACTCCGACGTGGTCAGCGCGGTCGAGCAGGTCTTCGCCGCGGTGAAGGATGCGGGCAAGCCTGTGGGCGTCAACGCCTTCGACCCGAGCGCTGCCGATGCCTACATCGCCGCTGGTGCGGACTTCGTGGCAGTCGGCGCCGACGTGGCGATGCTCGCGCGGGCGTCCGAGGCGCTCGCCGCCCGCTTCATCCCGGCATCCGACGACGCGACCCGCGCCAGCTACTGACACCCTCGCCGCGCCTCACCGACGTGGGAGGATCGACGGATGCAGAGAAGCGAGGCGCCGTCATGATCCGTGCTCTCGCCGCGATGCAGGACAAGGGATTCCGCTGGTTCTTCCTCGCCCGCGCGATCACGCTGATCGCCGGGTCGATGTCGTCGATAGCCCTGGCCTTCGCGGTGCTCGAGATCGACAACGACGCGCGGTCCCTGTCGCTCGTGCTCGCCGCCTTCACCGTCAGCAACATCGTCTTCCTGCTGTTCGGCGGAGTGATCGCCGACCGACTGCCGCGCGCGCTCATCATCCAGTCCTGCTACGTCATCGACATCCTCACCGTCGGCGCGATGGCGGCGCTCCTGTTCAGCGGCACCGCCACGGTTCCCCTGCTCGCGCTGCTGTCGGTCGTGAACGGAGCCTCCACCGCGTTCGTGCTGCCGGCGATGCAGGGGATCATCCCGCAGCTCACCTCCCCCGAGCACCTGCAGCAGGCGAACGCGATGCTGTCGTTCGTACGCTCTGCGACCACGATCGGCGGCCCGATCATCGCCGGCATCGTGGTCGCTGCCGCAGGCCCCGCCTGGGCCATGGTCGTGCAGGGGATCGGCTGGGTCATCGCGATCCCCGTCCTGGCCATGGTCAGGCTCCCACCGCCTGGTCATGCGGGCGGAACCACGATGTTCCACGACCTCCGAGTCGGTTGGCAGGAGTTCTGGGGTCGCACGTGGCTGTGGGTGATCGTGCTCGCTTTCATGGTGATGAACGCGATCCACATCGGCGCCTGGGGAGTCGTCGGTCCGTACATCGCGAAGAACGACGAACGGCTCGGGATCGCCGGGTGGGGGTGGGTGGTCAGCGCCGAAGGCGTCGGCATCCTGTTGATGACGCTCATCCTGATGTGGTTCCCGCTGAGGCGTCCACTGCGCTACGGGATGATCGGCATGGCCGCGTTCGCGATCCCGCTGACGGTGCTCGGCATCCACCCCGCCGTGATCCTGCTGGCCATCGCCGCGTTCATCGCCGGTGCGGGAGCCGAGGTGTTCAGCACCGGGTGGAACCTCGCGATGATGGAGAACGTGCCCGGCGACAAGCTGTCGCGTGTCTCGAGCTACGACATGCTCGGAAGCTACGTCGTGATGCCCATCGGCACCCTCGTGTACGGCTGGCTCATCACGCACAGCGACGTCGAGACGGTCCTGATCACCTCGGGGATCCTGTACGCATCGATCGCGGTGGTGACCCTGCTGGTGCCCAGCGTCTGGCGCATGGGGCGCCCTGCGGATGCGGTGTCGCCGCGCGAGGAGTTGGCGGATTCATAGCAATCCGGGTGAGACTGGGGGAATGACCTTCGCCGCGCTCCAGCCGCTCGCAGACCGTGCCGCACTGTTCACCGCTCTCCGCCAGGATGCCCTGGCCACCGCACTCGAGAGCCTCGGCGACAATCGCTGGGACGCCGATATGGCGGCAGGCACCCTCACGTTCACCTCGAATGACGACGCCTCCCGTCAGATCGTGACGCGCGCGCACCTCGTCGCGACGATCGCACCAGGACCCCGCTCACTGCTCTGGGCGTGGGCGCACCCGCAGGGAGACTCCGCCGGTGTCGCCGCGCAGCTGCGCGACTACGGCACCGAGCACGGCATCGCCGAGCTGAGCCAGACCGAGCTGCCCTTCCCCGAAGACGCCGCCGGCGATGCCGAGTGGATCACGCAGGCGGCCCACACGGTCGGCGGCGTGGCCGTCGAGCTCACCGGCCGGGCGCCGTACTACCTCGCTCCGGTCGGCGGCGGCACGTACGCGGTGTTCCTTCTCGACGCCCCGCTCCCCCCGCTCACCGTCGCATCCGCGGCGATCGTGCTTCCCCGCATCCTGGCGGGCCTCGCGATGTCCGATGCTCGCACCGCGGTCTGGGACGCCGTCCGCCTGGCCGGATGGACTCTCACCTGGACCGATGAGTCGTTCAGCGGCGCCACGATCGCCGACAGCACCGGCACGGCGACGTTCCGCTTCGATGAGCAGGCGCGCATCACCAACATCGAGAGCAGCCTGCACCCGCAGGGCTGATCTCCCAACGAGAACAGCGCGTCAGCGGCCCAGCCGCTGACGCGCTGTCTTCGTTCCGGGGCCGATCGGTGCATGCGCGGTGGCCGCCGCGAGTCCGAACACCGGCATGTCGACGTACACAGCCTCGAGGTCCGCCACCGGCACCTGATAGGTCTCGTGCCAGACCCCGACGCTTCCGCTCCCCTGCAGCGTGCGCATGAAGTCGCGCCACGGCTGCAGGTGCGGCGCGTCGCGGTCGGCGGCGAAGCGCTGCAGGTGCTCGGGGCTCTCCCAGTACGACAACAGGATGGTCGTGCGACCGAACCAGCTGTGGGCTCCGAGCATCCCCGCATCCTCATGCGTCGCAAGATGCCGCAGCATCGGCGGCATCTTGCTGGCCGTGCGCATCACGCGCCCCAGTTGCCACCACCGATTCGCCCGCATCCCGATCAGGAAGACCGTGACGTCCGAGCGTTCCGGCGAGGCCGTGAACCGACCGGGGAAGACCTGCTGAGCCATGGGATTCTCCTTGGAACGTTGTTATGTAACTGCGTTATGCAACAACGTTACGGTAAGCTCGACTCCATGGCAAGACCTCCTCTGTACGACGACGCACTGCGCGGCCGCCTCCTGGAGGCGACAGCCGAGATGGTCGACGACAAGGGTCCTGAGCGGATCAGCCTGCGCGACATCGCGCAGAACGCGGGCACCTCGACCTCGGCGGTCTACGCGCTGTTCGGCGGCAAGACCGAGCTGCTCGTGGCCGTCATCGAGCATGGCTTCGCGTCGTTCGGCGATACGCAGGCAGCGGCCGAGCCACAGGGGCTGCGCGCTCTCGGGCTCGCGTACCGGTCGTGGGCCATGGCCAACCCGGCGCTCTATCGCCTCATGTTCGGCGGCGGGGTGGCCACCGACGACTGCCGCCCGGACGACGCGACCATGAGCACGGCCATGGCGCCCCTCGTGCGCGCACTCGCCGCGCGAGTCGACGAGCCCGAGGTGATGGCCGCAGCCCTCACCGTCTGGGCGCAGGTGCATGGCGCCGTGAGCCTCGAGCTCGCCGGAGTCACTCCCCCGCTCGTCCCCTGGGACTCCGTCTACGACGCGGTGGTGGATGCGGTCGAGCGGGCCTTCCCCGCCCGCTGAACACTCCCGTCTCGCCCGAGAGGTGCCACCGCATCCGGGAGTGTGGAATTCTGGTCGCATGAAGAACGGAATCGTCCGGTTCGCCGCCCTCTACGTGTTCAACGTCGCGGTGCTGCTCCTCATCGGCCTGCTGTCAGCGGGTGTCTCCGTCGGGTTCCACGCGCTCTGGGCCGCGGTCATCCTGACTCTCGCGGCGCTGTTCGTGAAGCCGCTGCTCACCGGCGCGTTCCGCAAGGCGGCAGCCAAGTCCGCAGCCGACCGCACCAAGACCGGTGAGAAGGTCGTGCAGTACGTCCTCGTCTACCTCGTCGAGCTCCTCATCTGGGTGGCCGTCGTGTGGCTGAGCGGCGTCCGCGCCTCCGGCTTCTGGAGCTACGCGCTTCCTCCGCTGTTCCTGCTCTTCGGCTGGATGATCTACGACCAGGTCGACGACAAGCTGCGGGCGAAGGCCGGCGAGCTGTACGACGTGGTGCAGGGCAAGGTGTCGGGCAGGAAGGCCGCCCCGGGCTCTGCAGCCCCCGCCGCACAGGCGCCCGCCACCGCCGAGGCGCGCGAGGAGCTCCACGACGGTCTGACCCCCGAGCAGCGACGGATGCTCGACGAGCTCGGCTGAACGCAGACGGTCCCGATCTGCGGACCTCGCCCCGATTCGCGGACGAATCGGCGGGAGAAATCAGCGGATCGGGACCGGATGCGCAGATCGGGACCGACGAGGGTCAGACGAGGCGTTCGGCCGCCTCGACGACGTTGGTCATGAGCAGCGCCACCGTCATGGGGCCGACGCCGCCGGGGTTGGGAGAGACCCAGCCCGCGACCTCGGAAACGTCCGGGTGCACGTCTCCGAAGACCAGGCTCTTGCCCGTCTCGGGATCGGTCTCACGCGTCACGCCCACATCGAGCACGGCGGCTCCGGGCTTGACGTCCCCGGCACGGATGAGGTGCTTCACGCCGGCTGCGGCGACGATGACATCGGCCTCGCGCAGGTAGCGCGGCATGTCCACCGTGCCGGTGTGCGTGAGCGTGACCGTGGCGTTCAGGTCGCGGCGGGTCAGCAGCAGCCCGATGGAGCGACCGATCGTCACGCCGCGCCCGACCACCACCACGTGCTTGCCCGCGAAATCGTAGCCGTTGCGCAGCAGCAGCTCGATCACACCCCGCGGCGTGCACGGCAGCGGAGTGTGGATCGGGTTGTTGACGTTGAGCACGAGTCGGCCGAGGTTGGTCGGGTGCAGACCGTCCGCATCCTTCGCCGGGTCGATCCGCTCGAGGATCGCGTCGGTGTCGATGTGCTTCGGCAGCGGCAGCTGCACGATGTAGCCGTGGCAGTCGGGGTCGGCGTTGAGCTCGTCGATCAGCGCCTCGACGTCGGCCTGGGTCGCGTCGGCGGGCAGCTCGCGCTGGATCGAGTTCATCCCGATCGCCTCGGACTGGCGGTGCTTCATGCCGACGTAGAGCTGGGATGCCGGGTCGGCACCGACGAGCACGGTCGCGATGCCGGGGACGATGCCCTTGACCTTCAGCGCGGCGACACGCTCGGTCAGCTCGGCCTTGATCGCGGCCGACGCCGCCTTGCCGTCGAGGATCGCAGCGGTCACTGCTGCAGGTCCGGGTAGAGCGGGAAGCCTGCGGCGAGCGCGTCGACGCGAGCACGGAGTGCGTCGACGTCGGCACCGGGAAGCAGTGCGAGGGCGATCACGTCGGCAACCTCGGTGAACTCGGCGTCGCCGAATCCGCGGGTCGCGAGCGCCGGGGTTCCGATGCGCAGACCCGAGGTGACCATCGGCGGACGCGGGTCGTTCGGCACGGCGTTGCGGTTGACGGTGATGTGGATGTCGTGGAGGAGGTCTTCGGCCTGCTTGCCGTCGATGTCGGCGTCACGCAGGTCGACCAGCACGAGGTGCACATCCGTGCCGCCCGAGCGCACTCCGATGCCCGCGTCCTTCACGTCCTGCTGCGAGAGACGCTCGGCGAGGATCGATGCGCCGCGCAGGGTACGCTCCTGACGCTCCTTGAACTCGGAGGTGCCCGCGAGCTTGAACGCGGTCGCCTTGGCGGCGATCACGTGCATGAGGGGGCCGCCCTGCTGCCCCGGGAAGACCGCCGTGTTGATCTTCTTCGCGAGGTCGGCATCGTTCGTCAGGATGAAGCCCGAACGGGGGCCGCCGATCGTCTTGTGCACGGTCGAGGAGACGACGTGTGCGTGCGGCACCGGGTTCGGGTGCAGACCCGCGGCGACGAGGCCGGCGAAGTGCGCCATGTCGACCCACAGCAGCGCGCCGACTTCGTCGGCGATCGCGCGGAAGGCGGCGAAGTCGAGGGTGCGGGGGTACGCCGACCAGCCGGCGATGATGACCTTCGGCTTGTGCTCGATCGCGAGGCGACGCACCTCGTCCATGTCGATGGTCGAGGTCTCGGGGTCGACACCATAGGCGACGATGTCGTAGAGACGGCCCGAGAAGTTGATCTTCATGCCGTGCGTCAGGTGACCGCCCTGGTCGAGGGCGAGTCCGAGGAGGGTGTCGCCGGGGCGCGCGATCGCGTGCAGGACGGCGGCGTTGGCCGATGCACCCGAGTGCGGCTGGACGTTGGCGAACTCCGAGCCGAACAGGTCCTTCGCACGCTGGATCGCGAGCTCTTCCGCGACGTCGACCTCTTCGCAGCCGCCGTAGTAGCGACGGCCGGGGTAGCCCTCGGCATACTTGTTGGTGAGCACGGAGCCCTGCGCCTGCAGCACCGAGACGGGGACGAAGTTCTCGGATGCGATCATCTCGAGGAACGTCTGCTGGCGCGCGAGCTCACGATCGAGGACCTGAGCGATCTCGGGGTCGACCTCGGCGAGTGGGGCGTTGAAGTAACGGTCGGTCATGACTTGCTCCTCTGACAACGGATTCGAAGGGGTATACCTATCGGCCCAGGCGCGCGGTCGAATTCCGTGGTCAGTCGCTCCCCGGTGGTAGTCCACCCAGACGCCAGTCGCGACGTGTGAAAGCATAGCCGATTTCCCTGTGCTCCCGGCGCGACGCAGGGTAGGTTTTGTTCATGGTCCTTCCCCATTCCATGCCTCTCGTCCCCCTGCCCGTTTCCGTCATCGTCGGCGATGGCCGGACACCCCTCTCCCAGACAGTTCGAGTCGTCGGCGACTCCCCTGTCGTCGCTCACCTGATCGACGCCGTCGCTCGGCGCAGCGGCATCCACCTCACCCGATCCTCCGACGCGACAGGAGAGATCCTCCTCCGCATCGACGCGGAGGTCGCAGCACCCGAGGGCTACACCCTCACGATCGCGGATTCCGTCGAGATCGTCGGCGGCGACGAGGCCGGTATGTTCTACGGCGTGCAGACACTGCTGCAGATGCTCCGCGAGGACGCCGACGGCTGGGGGTTCCTCCGCGCCGAGATCACCGATGCCCCCCGATTCGCACGACGCGGCGTGATGCTCGACGTCACCCGTCATTTCTTCTCCGTCGACGAGGTCAAGAAGTTCATCGACAGCACGAGCGCCCTCAAGTTCAATCACCTGCACCTGCACCTCACCGACGATCAGGGCTGGCGCATCCACATCGACTCCTGGCCCAAGCTCACGGAGCTCGCCTCCTCGACCGCGTCGCTCGGCGACCGCGGCGGCTTCTACTCGAAGGACGACTATCGCGAGATCGTCGCCTACGCCGCGGAGCACCACATGCTCGTGATCCCCGAGATCGATCTGCCCGGGCACACGCACGCGATCGGCGTCGCCTACCCCGAACTCGTCGAGGCCCCGGTCATGAACGACAGTCTGCTCGCGGAGTCGGAGCGTCTCGGGCAGCCGCTGCCGGTCGCCGGTGAGCCCTACCTCGGGTGGGGAGTCGGGCATTCGAGCGTCCGCATCCACGAGGAGCGCACCTACGAGTTCGTGCGGGATGTCGTGCGCGAACTGGCCGAGCTGACCCCTGGCCCGTACATCCACATCGGCGGAGACGAGTCGCTGGGCACACCGCAGGCGGACTTCGACCTGTTCGTGGAGCGCGCGACGGCGATCGTCGTGGAGGAGGGCAAGATCCCCCTCGCCTGGCACGAGGTTGGTGCCGCCGACAAGATCGCCGAGGGCACCGTGGGCCAGTACTGGGGCAAGACCACCCCGGAAGGCACGCATGCCGCAGAGGCCGCGCACTTCGTCGAGCGCGGCGGCGCGCTCATCATGTCGGCAGCCGACGTCGCCTACCTCGACATGAAGTACTCAGCCGACTACCCGCTCGGACTCACATGGGCAGCGATCATCGATGTCCGCTCCGCATACGAGTGGGAGCCCACCGAGGTGCTGGATGTTCCCGACTCCGCGATCCTCGGCATCGAGGCCCCTCTCTGGAGCGAGACCACACGGACTTTCGATGAGGTCGAACGGCTGGTGTTCCCTCGCGCGGCCGCACAGGCCGAGGTCGCGTGGTCCCCGCGCGACGCCGCCGAGCGCGACTGGGAATCGTTCCGGGTGCGCCTCGGGTCGATGGCGCCCCTGTGGAAGGCTGGGAACGTCGACTTCCACCCCGCAGAAGAGATCCCTTGGAGCACGCGATGACACCCGATTCCTCCGCGACCGGTTCGCTCGTCATCCACTCGGCCCGGCTGGTGGACGATGGCGCGATCCTCGAGGACGCCTGGATTCGGATCGAGCACGGACTGGTCACGGGCCGCGGCGTCGGCGACACCTGGGCGCCTGCGGATCAGGTCGTCGATGCGACTGCCGTCGCCGGGCCGGATGCCGTGCTCACCCCCGGGTTCGTCGACATCCACGGCCACGGAGGTGCGGGTGCGTCGTTCGACGACGGCATCGAGGCGATCCGCACCGCTCGGGCCCTGCATCGTGAGCACGGCACCACGCGTGCGGTCGTCTCGTTGGTGACCGCGCCACTCGACGACCTCGCGGTGCGGGTCGGCGAGATCGCGGACCTCATGCAGACGGATGCCGACATCCTCGGGTCGCACCTCGAGGGCCCGTTCCTCGACCCCGCTCACCACGGCGCCCACGAGCCGACGCTGCTCCGGGATCCCGTCGGCTCCGATGTCGCCCGACTGCTCACGGCAGGCCGAGGCACCATCCGACAGGTCACGATCGCTCCCGAGCTCCCTGGGGGCCTCGATGCGATCCGGCTGATCGTCGACGCGGGCGCTGCAGCCGCCGTCGGCCACACGAACGCGGATGCCGCGACCGCGGTGGCGGCGTTCGAGGCCGGCGCGTCCGTACTCACCCACGCGTTCAACGCGATGCCCGGCATCCACCATCGTGCCCCTGGGCCTGTGCTCGCCGCGGCCGCCGACCACCGCGTGGTGCTCGAGGCTATCGCCGACGACGTGCACCTCGATCCCCACGTGATCAAGCTCGTCTTCGACTCCGCGCCGGGGCGCGTCGCGCTCATCACCGACGCGATGGCAGCGGCCGGAAGCGCCGACGGCCACTACGAACTGGGTGCGGTCAGCGTGACGGTGAAGGACGGCATCGCACGCGCCGACGACACCGGCTCGATCGCAGGTTCGACCCTCACGCAGGACGTCGCGCTGCGCAGGGCGATCGCCGCCGGTGTCGCGCTTCCCGAGGCGGTGCGGGCATTGACCGCGACCCCCGCCCGGGCGATCGGCCACGGCGACCGGCTCGGACGCCTCGTCGACGGCTTCGTGGGAGACGCGGTGCTGCTGGATGCGCAGCTGCGCGTCGTGCGCGTGTGGGTGGGCGACCGACCGTAGGCGGACGCCGCGCGCGCATCGACGCGCAGCTCAGCATTCTCCGGTCGTGCCCCTCGTGGGTGAGGGGCCGCCGTTCCCCAGAGCGGCGGCCCCGTCACATTCCCCCACGTCGAGAGCTGGCGGGCCGAGCGCTCCTCCCCCGAGGTGCCCGACCCGCCATGCCGGTGCACTTACCCCTTGCACCAGCGCCTGAGCTCCGCCCCCCGGTGGAGCTCCATGGCTGTCTCTATGTGATGAGACGAAGGCGACCCGGATTCATTACGCGACTTCTCAGATTTTTTTTCGAGATTCTCTCCGCCGGAAGCCGTATACGACTCTGATCTGGGGTTTCCACGGAATAACTCACTCGGGCGAAGTTTCTCCCAAGGGGTGGCGACCCTGGGAGATTGGAGAGAGAATGGAGAAGACGCGTGATGAAAATGGGGTTCACGCGTCTCTTCATGTGGAGGCGCGCTCGCGCTCCACGACAGATGGATGACAGTGGACCAGGACAGCACTTCGCACGAGGAATCGATCGCAGACGCCGATCTCGTCCTGCGCACCCGTTCGGGTGACGCGGCGGCGTTCGGAGAACTCTGGAGGCGGCACTACCCGTCCGGGATGTCCGTTGCGCGGTCGATCACGTCGTCGATCGATCCCGACGACCTCGTGCAGGAGTCGTATACCCGCATCTATCAGGCGATCATCAAGGGCGGCGGCCCGAACGGCTCGTTCCGCGCCTACCTGTTCACGAGCATCCGCAACACCGCCGCCGCATGGGGACGGTCGCGCCGCGAATCGGCGATCGACGAGCTCGATACCGTCGCCGACCCCGACAGCACCGAGCAGGCGGCCAACGAGGCCCTCGACCGCAGCCTGACCGCGCAGGCGTTCCGCAGCCTCCCCTCCCGCTGGCAGGAGGTGCTCTGGTACACCGAGATCGAGCAGATGAAGCCGCAAGAGGCGGGCCCCCTGCTCGGCATGAAGGCCGGCGCCGTGTCGCAGCTCGCTTTCCGGGCACGCGAGGGACTCCGCGAAGCATGGATCCAGGCGCACCTGCGCAGCGCAGCAGCCGGTTCGGATTGCCAGTGGACCATCGAGCACCTCGGCGCATACTCGCGTGGCAACCTCAGCACCCGCGACCACAAGCGACTCGAACTGCACCTCGACGAGTGCGCACGCTGCATGATCGTCGCCGCTGAGGCGAAGGACGTGTCGAAGCGGCTCGCACTCGTGCTGCTCCCGCTCGTTCTCGGTGTGGCCGGCTCCGCCGGTTACCTCGCCACCCTCCAGGGCGGCGGCACTCCGATCGTCGCGCTCGCGGCTATGCCGTCGGGGATCACCCAGGGCGCAGCAGTCGTCGCCGGCGGAGGAACCGCATCCGGCGGTGTCGCCGGCGGTGCGGGCGGCTCCGCGGGCGGTTCGGCCGGAGGAGGCGCCGGCGGCGCGACCTCCGGCGGCATCTTCAGCGGAGTGGGCGCGTTCGTGGGAGCCGGATCCGCCGCACTCGTCGTGGCAGGCGTCGTCGCCGCGGCCACGATCATCCCGGGGCTCGCCGGAGCGAACCCCGCCGCGTCTCTGCCGAGCGCCGGCGACAGCGACTCCTCGTCGATCAGCTCCGATGTCGGTCCTGACGAGGCGATGGCCGAGGAGAAGCCGGTGATCGTCGACGACACCGAGCCCGAGAAGCAGCCCGAGCTGCCGCCGGTCGAGGCACCCGTGACTCCTGAGCCCGCCGAGGACACGGCTCCTGCGCTCGTGGCTCCTGCCGCACCGGCCCCGCCGGTCGAGACGGTGAAGCCCGCACCGCCCGTGGAACCGGGCGCGCCGGAAGAGCCGACCGACCCCACGGACCCGACCGATCCCACGGACCCGACGGATCCCGTGGATCCGACCGATCCGGCCGTTCCGACCACGCCGATCGAGACGCAGGGCGCGAGCATCTGCGTGGACGATGCCGGCGACGGTGTCACGCACGTCTCAGTGCCCGTTGCCGGGCAGCCGGGCGCCGAGATCGAGGCGTTCCTGGGTCGCGGCGGCGGCGGAGACAACCTGTCGTTGAGCGACGCAGGTACCGGCACCGTCGATCTTCGACCGACTCTCGGTCAGATCATCCTCGGCACGACCGTAGAGATCCACTATGTGACCGATGCAGGGCCGGTCCTGCCGCACAACACGACCCTCGCCGGGCTCGGAGTGACTCTCGACTCGGTGCTGCTCGCGCCTTCGTGCGACGGACAGGTCGACGAGGTCCTCGACGAGACGCCCGCTGACGAACCGGCACCCGTCGAGCAGGCGGCCGTCGCACCCGTGCAGACCGCAGACCCCGCACCGGTCGAAACCGCGCCCGCCGGAGCGCCGGAACCGGTCGAAGCGCCGGCTGAGGCACCAGTCGAGGAACCTGCTGTCGTCGAAACACCCGCGCCCGCCCCCGTCGAGGCTGTCACCCCCGAAGACGCTGCTCGGGTGGACGAGCTCGTCGCCGCAGAAGAGGCCGCACCCGCGCTCTGACCCGCTGTCCGCGGCGAATAGACTGGATCCATGCCCCAGGATCCCGCCTCAGTGCCCGGCGTCGACCGCCCGAACTTCACCGCCCTCGACATCGTGCGCTCGATCATCCTGGTCGTCGCCGTCGGCACTCTCGCGCTGTGGGGTTTCGCCCTGTGGTCGTTCCCGTGGAACATCATCATCGGCATCGGCGCTCCTGTCGTCGTGATCCTGATCTGGGCCCTCTTCCTCTCCCCCCGTCCGGTGCTGCGACTGCATCCGTTCCTCCGTGCGGCCGTCGAGCTGCTGATCTACGTCGGAGTGACGATCGCCTGGTGGCTGATGGAGCAGCCGATCATCGGCATCGCCTTCGCCCTCGTCGCCGTCGGGGCCGGCGTCGTCAGCGGCCGGCGCCGCATCGCATGAGCGCGCTCGATCGACTGATCGCCGCTCTCGGCGAACTCGTAGACACGACCCCGATCGTCCTCGACGACGCTCGCGCCGACAAGTCCGGGCACGCGGCTCCCGGCCGCCCGCTGGCGGTCGTGCACGCCGAGACGGTCGAGCATGTTCAGAGCGTGATGCGCATCGCCACCGAGACGCGCACACCCGTCGTCGTGCGCGGCGCAGGCACCGGACTCGCGGGTGCCGCGAACGGCGGCGAGGGCGAGATCGTCCTCTCCACCCGGCGCATGACCGCGATCCACGAGATCCGCCCCGACGATCTGCTCGCCGTCGTCGAACCGGGCATCCTCAACGCCGACCTCAACGACCTGCTCGCCGAGCACGGCCTGTGGTGGGCGCCCGACCCTGCGAGCCGTGCGATCTCGACCGTGGGCGGCAACATCGCCACCGGCGCGGGCGGCCTCCTGTGCGCGAAGTACGGAGTGGTGCGCGATGCGGTGCTCGGCCTCGACCTGGTGCTCGCAGACGGACGCCTGCTGCACCTCGGCCACCGCAGCGTCAAAGGCGTGACCGGACTCGATCTCACCTCCCTCGTGATTGGTTCGGAGGGCACACTCGGCGTCGTCGTCGGCGCCACCCTGAAGCTGCGTCGGCTCGTCGAGGGCACGACCTGCACCGTCACCGCGATCTTCCCGGATGTCCGCTCCGCCGCAGCCGCCTCTGCCGCCGTGACCGCTTCGGGCGTGCAGCCCGCGATCATGGAGCTCATGGATGCGGCGAGCCTGGCTGCCGTCGCCGCCCTGCTCGATCTCCCCTCCCCCGCTGCAGGCAGCGCCCAGCTGACCATCCAGACCGACGGGCCCGCGGCCGAAGCCGAGGCCACGACGATCGAGGCGATCCTCTCGGCACACCACGGTGTGACGCAGGTCTCCCACGACCGTGAAGAGGGCGAGCGCCTGCTGGCCATCCGCCGTGCCATGCATCCGGCCATGTCCGCTCTCGGCACGACCCTCATCGAAGACGTGTCAGTGCCCCGCAGCGCGATGCCTGCGATGTTCGACGAGATCGCCCGTATCGAGAAGGCCTACTCGATGAGCATCCCGACCGTGGCGCATGCCGGTGACGGCAACCTGCATCCCAACTTCATCTTCGACGGCGCAGAGCCTCCCGCCGAGGTGTGGGCGGCCGCAGACGAGCTGTTCCGCGCCGCGATCGCTCTCGGCGGCACCCTCACCGGCGAGCACGGGATCGGGACGCTGAAGAGCCGCTGGCTGGCCGACGAGCTCGGCGACCACCAGTGGGAGCTGCAGCGGCAGATCACCCGCGTGTTCGACCCGCTCGGCATCCTGAACCCCGGCAAGGTCTTCGCGGTCGATGCCTGACATCCACGTCAGCGCAGCGGTGATCGTCGACGATGCGGGCCGGGTGCTGGTCGTGCGCAAACAGGGTACGACGCGCTTCATGCAACCCGGTGGCAAGCCCGAACCGGGTGAGACCCCGTCGCAGACGCTGATCCGCGAGCTGCATGAGGAGCTCGGGCTGCGACTCGACGAGGGCGACCTCGAGCCGTTGGGCACGTTCGTCTCCGAGGCCGCGAACGAACCGGGTCATCGTGTCGTCGCCGAGGCGTTCTCGGTGTCGATCGCGGCAGCGCAGGTAACCGTTCAGGCGGAACTCGCCGAGCTCCGTTGGATCACCCCGACCGACGCCGAGACGCTTCCGCTCGCCCCGCTGAGCGTGGAGCACCTGCTCCCGCTCGCGTGGCCGACATCACGCCGCTGAGGCCCGAGCCTCAGATGCCCTGCCAGGCGGGCTTGTTCGCGTAGGTGTAGCGGTAGTAGTCGGCGAGCTTCAGACGCGAGGCCGCAGCCTCGTCGACCACGACCGTCGCGTGCGGGTGCAGCTGGATCGCGGAGCCGGGCAGGATGGCCGAGAGCGGCCCCTCGACGGCATCCGCGACGGCCTGCGCCTTGCCCTCGCCGAACGCGAGCAGCACAAGGTGACGCGCACGCAGGATCGTACCCAGCCCCTGCGTGATGCAGTGCATCGGGACGTCGTCGATCGAATCGAAGAAGCGTGCGTTGTCCTCGCGGGTCTGCTCGGTGAGGGTCTTCACGCGCGTGCGCGAGGCGAAGGACGAGCCGGGTTCGTTGAAGCCGATGTGGCCGTCGGTGCCGATCCCGAGGATCTGCAGGTCCACACCTCCGGCCGCATCGATGGCGGTCTCGTAGTCTTCGCCTGCGTGCTGGATGGTGGCCTGAGCCCCATTGGGCACGTGGATGCGTCGGGGGTCGAGTCCGAGCGGCTCGACGACCTCCCGCGTGATCACCGAACGGTAGCTCTCGGGGTGCGCCGGGTCGAGGCCGACGTACTCGTCGAGGGCGAATCCGCGGACCTGCGACACGTCGCGACCCGCGAGCCTGGCACGCAGCGCCTGGTACACGGGAAGCGGGGTCGAGCCCGTCGCGAGTCCGAGCACGGCATCGGGACGACCGTCGATCAGCTCGACGATCTCGGCGGCGACCAGCGCGCCTGCCGCTTCGGCGTTCTCGACGATGACGACTTCAGCCATGGGAAACAGTCTCCTTGGTGGGGGTGGATGATCCGACGAGAGCGGCACCGAGGGCTGCAGCGGGAGAACCCGCCGGGAGCAGCTCGATCCGCTCGTCGAGGTGCAGTGAACGCATGAACGCCGAGGCCTCGGCTCCTGCCTGGAGAGCACTGCGCACGCCCGTGTACAGGCGATCGCCGAGGGAGGTGAGGCCGCCGCCGATGATCACGCGTTCGACGTCGGCCGAGAGCACCAGCGCTCGCACCGCGGCCGCAGCGCCGTGGAAGAGATCGGCGCGAAGTTCCAGGGCGCGCTCATCTCCGGCCTCCGCTGCGTCCAGGATGTCGCGCACCGGGAGCGCGCCAGGACGATCCCAGGCGCGTGCCAACGCACCTCCCCCGCAGAAGGTCTCGATGCACCCCCGCTGGCCGCAGCCGCACAGGCGTCCGTGCGGATCGACCGAGAGATGGCCGACCTCGCCGGCCGTCCCTCGTGCTCCGCGCCAGATGGTGCCGTCGACGACGATCCCCGCAGCGACTCCCGTGCCGAGATTGAGGTATGCCATGGAGCCGTCGATGCCGCGGAGCACGGCGGCGCCGAGTGCAGCCGCCTTCACGTCGTTCTCGACCCTGACCGGGATGCCGAGCCGGCGGCCGGCGAGACCTGAGAGGTCGAGCGATTCGACGCCGAGGTTCACGGCGTGCAGCACGCGTCCCGTCTCGGCATCGACGAGTCCGGGGATGCCGACACCCACCGATTCGACGGCGGAGCGTGCGAAGCCGCCTTCCGCGGCCAGCGCGTCGACGGCGTCGACGATGCTGACGACGACCGCGTCCTCGCCCCATCCCGTCGCACGGCGGAGGCGCGCGAGGATGTCCCCCTCGGGAGACACCGCCACCGCGTCGATCTTGGTTCCGCCGACATCCAGGCCCACTCGAATCCGCCGACCGGAGAGGTCGACGGCGATCGCATCCGTCATCGGATGTCGCTCCTGCTCGTCTTCGAGTCGCCCACGCGCATCACGAGACGCCCAGCTGACTGGACAGCACCATCACAGCCGCGCCTCGCAGAACGATGTCGTCCTGCTGCGTGCGGCGGATGAGCGCGTCTTCGAAGACGCCCTCGAGCGTGCGGGCGTGGAGGGTCTCGACGGCGGCATCGATCAGCACGCCGTCGAGCAGGTCGCCGGGCCCCGAGAGCACGACCTCCGACAGGTCGAGAGCCGCGACGATCGGTGCGATCGCGATGCCCATGCGGGTGCCGGCGTCGCGGAGGATCTCGTCGCGCGATCCGGGAGAGGCGTCGATGGCCGGGCGGAGTCGTGTCTCACTGAGCCAGGCTTCGAGGCAGCCGTCCTTGCCGCAGGCACAGCGAGGCCCGCCATCGGTTCCGACCACCACGTGACCGATCTCCCCCGCGGCGAACCGGCTGCCGAGGAGAGGCTGGCTGCCCGTGATGACACCGGCACCCACTCCTCGACCGATCTTGATGAGCATGAAGTCGGCCTTCGCTTCGCCGAACGTGTACTCGGCGAGAACGGCGGCGTTGGCGTCGTTGCGGACGAGCACCGGAAGATCGAGGTCGATCCCGAGCTTGGCCTCGAGCGGGAGGTTGCTCCACCCGAGGTTCGGGGAGCTGAGCACGACGCCGTCAGGGCGGACGACACCCGGCGAGCCGATGCCGACGCCGAGGATCGGCTGGGTCGCGGTCGCGGCCAGGGCGCGCGCGAGCTCGAGCGTGGCGGCGTAGGCGGCATCGCCGTCTGCGGTCTCCGGACGAGGAACCTCTCGGCGTTCGAGCACATCGCCGTCGAGGCTGAGCAGCGCGCCCACGAAGGCGCTCGGACCAGACAGATCGAGGCCGATGATCTGGTGCCCCACGCGGTCGATGTCGATCAGGATCGGAGGCTTGCCCGGACCGACGGTCTCGCGCACTCCCATCTCGATCACGATGCCGTCGGCGATGAACTCGGCGACGAGGTCGGAGATGGTGACTCTCGTCAGCCCGGTCTCCCGCGAGAGGTCCGCCCTGCTCATGGCACCGGAGTGGTAGAGCGTCTGCAGGACGAGCGCGCGATTGTGGCCGCGCGCGTGCTCCGGGAGCACCTTCGAGCGCGAGCGCAGGTGGCGCCCGGGGCCGAAGGCGTGTGCGCTCGCAGCGACGTAGTCTGACGACGTCGATGGACGAGGATCATCCGATACGGACATGTTTGTTAGTAGACCTTACGAACAAAAATTGTGCAACCCCTGCCTCGTGTAGCACAGGGAGGGTTACGGAAACGTTACATTATGCCGAGAGCGGCTCGTCGGCACTTGCGGACGGGTCATTCAGACGAGCCACGAGACCTGCCACGATCTCCTCCCGTGCCTCCCGCGTGAGCGGCTTCCCCGGCACTCCGGGACGCCGTTGCACAGGCGTCGGCCCGTCGAGAGGACGATACCGCACCCCTGTGTCGGCGAGGCGGCGGAGGTGTGCGGGCAGCCGTCGGGCGAAGCCCTCGAACGGAGGCGGATCACCACCGTCCCAGAGTCGCTCCGCGATCGCCGCGAGTCTCGGGAACATCGCGAAGTCGACGCGGTCCCTGGTCGGCAGATGCTCGGTCCAGACGTTGGCCTGGCCACCGGAGGCGCCATCCTCGATGCGCAGCGCGTATGCGCGTTCGATCGAAAGCGGCGGCCCGACCCGGATCGGCTCCTCGGCCGAATCGGACTGGGGGTAGTCGAGGTACACCTCGAGGTCGGGACACGCGATGACCGGGATGCCGCGCCGCAGCGCTGCGCGCATCGCGACCGGACCGCGCCAGGCGAGGATCTCGACGCCGTCGGGAACGTCACCCTCCAGCACTTCGTCCCACGCCAGCGCCGTGCGGCCACGAGCTCGCACGTGTGCGACGAAGTGCGACGTGAACCACGGTTGGACGTCGTGCGGTGTCGCAAGACCCAGCTCGCGCATCCGCTTCCCCGCGGCCGCGCTCTGCGCCCACTCGGTCACCGGCACCTCGTCACCGCCGATCCCGATCCACGACGAGTCGAACAGGTCGCACAGCGCGTCGATCGCGGCTCGTCCGAACGCGAGAGCATCCTCCGTCGGAGCGAGGGTCCGAGGATTCACGCCGAACCGCTCCCACGGCGCCGTCACCGCTTCGCCCACGTCGGTGTTGCCGAGCTCCGGGTAGGCGGCCAAGCCCGCCTGGATGTGCCCCGGCAGCTCGACCTCCGGCACGATCGTGACGAAGCGCTCGGCGGCGTACGCGACCAGCTCGCGCAACTCGGCATCCGTGTAATGCCCCTCGTGCACGCCGGGTTCGACGGTGGCGAGCGGGCCGTGCCCCCGCTGCGTCGACTCGCGGCGAGCGCCGATCTCGGTCAGCCTCGGGAATCCGGGCACCTCGAAGCGCCAGCCCTGATCATCGGTCAGATGCAGGTGCAGCACGGTGAGGTGGTGGTCGGCGAGCAGGTCCACCAGCCGGCGCAGGTCGTCGGCCGGGCGGAAGTGCCTGGCGACGTCGAGCATGACGCCGCGCCAGCGATGGGCCGGAGCGCCCTGCCACGTTCCTGCGGGGATGCGCGACTGCTCCGCACCGGGTTCGCGCAGCTGCCGCAGCACCGTGACGCCCCGGAAGACTCCCGCAGGGCTCGCGCCGCTGACCTCGATCCCTGACGCGGAGACCTCCACCCGGAAGGCCTCGTCGCCGATGCGTCCGCTCGCGAACGGCTCCCCTGCCAGGGACTCATCCACGCGGAGTGCGATCGCGGGACCCGATCTCTCGTTCTCCTGAGGATCGCTCAGGCGAGCAGCGGTCGCAGCGAGCGACACCGGCGCGACGACCGGAGTGCGCGCCGTCCAGCGGAACGGTGGTGCGGTCGCGTCGATCTCGAACGACGCGAGGGGAACGGTGGCGCGGTGCGCGGGCGGGATCATGCGCAGAGCACGACCCGGCGTCGATCCTGTGACCGAATCGTCCGTGACCACCGGCACTCCGTCGACGAGCACTTCGACTATCCCGAGTGGAGCGTCGTGCGGTGATTCGAAGGTCGCCCCGGCCGCGATGGTCTCCGGGTCGAACAGCACCAGATCGGCGGTCGCTCCTTCGCGGATGATCCCCCGCGGCGCATCGCCCCGGTCGAGGCCGAGACGCGAAGCCGGTGTGCCGGACAGGTGCCGGACCGCCTCTTCGAGGGTGAGTACTCCGAGCTCTCTCACGTAGTGCCCGAGGTAGCGGGGGAAGGTGCCCCGACCTCGGGGATGAGGCCGCGCGCCGATCAGGATCCCGTCGCTGCCGCCGCTGTGTCGGGGGTGCCGCATGATGGCACGGACGTTGTCCTCGTCGCCGATGTGCATCAGGATGCCCGTCGCCCCGGCATCCGCGAGAATCGTGTCGAGCACCACGTCCACGGCACGCCGTCCCGACGACGAGGCGATCTCGGAGACGGTGCGGCCCACCAGGTCCGCGAGGCCCGCATCGGCGGTTCCGGAGATCTGGATGGCGTCCCAGTCAGCACGCTCGCCGTGGAATCCGTCGCATCCGATCTCTTCCAGCTCGACGCGCACGTCCTCTCGCGCGGCGTCGTCGAGCGCGGCGATCGTGCCGAGCAGATCGCCGCTCTCCGCGAGCCTGCTCGGCAGCAGCGCCGCGAGGGTCGTGGCACCGGGGAGGTACGGATAGGTGTCGAGAGTGACGTCCACCCCGTCGTCGACGGCCGCGTCGACGAGGGCAAGCAGCTCGGCCGCGCGGCCGCGGTTCGGCGCGAAGTTCATCGTCGCGTGCGTGAGGTGGATGGGGCATCCGGTCCGTCGTCCGATGTCGAGCGCCTCGCGGTAGGCGTCGAGCGCCGCCCCGCCGTAGCTGCGAGTGTGAGGCGCCCAGTATCCGCCCCGCTCGGCGACGATCCGGCAGAGCGCCTCGAGTTCAGCGGTATCGGCGTACATCCCCGGCGTGTAGGTCAATCCGCTCGACATCCCGAACGCGCCGGCGTCCATCGCCGCGCCCAGGATGTCTGACATCTCGGTGATCTCGCCTGCGGTCGCCGCGCGGTTCTCGTGCCCGACGACCATCATCCGGAGGTTGCCCTGGGGAACCAGCACCGCGGCGTTGGCGACGGAGACGGTGTCGATCGCCGCGAGCAGGTCGTCCATCGAGCGCCACGGGACGTCGTCGGGAACGCCGTTCCAGCCTGCGATCTGCGCCGGGATGACGGCCGCGGTCGCGTCGTCGAGTGGTGCGTAGCCCAGGCCGTCCTGCCCGAGCACTTCGGTAGTCACCCCCTGGCGGATCTTCGCCTCGTGACTCGCGCCCCGGAGGACCGCCAGTTCACTGTGGGCGTGCATGTCGATGAACCCGGGTGCGAGCACCAGCCCCGTGGCGACGATCTCGACGGCATCGGCCGGGAGCTCGAGCGGGCGCTCGTCTCCCTGAGGAAGGACGGCGACGACGCGCGCGCCCTCGACCACGACGTCGGCGATGAAGCGGTCCGCCCCGGTGCCGTCCACCACTGTGGCGCCTCGGTAGATCCTCACCGGCTTCTCGCTGCTCAGAAGCATGTCGCCACCGCTCCGATGACACGCGGATCCGCCGCATCCGGGTCATCGATGACCGCGACGACCCGCCATTTGTCGAAGGCGGTGCACGGGTGCGAGAGCCCGAGTCGCACCACGTCGCCCTGCGAGGCCGATGCCCCGGGCGCGAGGCTCAGGAAGGCGTGCTGGTCGTTGAGCGCCGTGATCTCGCCCTCGACGCTCTGCGGCACCGGCAGGTCGAGATCGAACGGCACATCGCGGCGCCCGGCGTCGAGCAGGGCGAGCCCGTCCTCGGGCTGAGACACGACCCTCGACCAGGCATGCATGGCCGAGCGGAGCGGATCCGTCGACGTCAGCGCGCCGAACGGGGACATCCGCGAGTAGAAGCCGTCGTCGTGGATCTGGAACGCCCCCGACCGCAGCACGATGTCGGCGTCGTCGCGGTGAGGGGCCAGGATCGCGGCAGCGCGATCGGGGAACGAGCTTCCGCCGGCGCTGAGCACGGGGCGGATGCCGCTCGGGTAGGTGAGGCGCTCGTGCAGCTGCACGAGCGTCGACAGATACGCATCGACGGATGCGACTGACGCGTCACTACGATCCGGACCGAACGGCCCCTCGTAGCCCGTGACTCCGGCGAGTCGGAGGCCCGGTGAGGCGGTGATCGCCCGCGCGATGCGCTCCCCCTCCTCCAGGGTGCGCGCTCCCGTGCGGCCTCCGGCCCCGCCGAGCTCGACGAGGACGTCGAGGGGACGCGGTGCGTCAACGAGCGCGCCGGCGAGGATGCCGACGGTCACCTCTGAGTCCGCCCAGCAGAGGATGCGGAGGCCGTCGTCTTCGGCGAGCAGGTCGCCGAGGTGGCGCGCCGCCGCAGCATCGGTGACGGCATTCGCGATCAGGACGGTTCTGACCCCGGCGTCGACGGCAACCTCGGCCTGCCACGGCGTCGCGACCGAGATGCCCCACGCCCCCGCATCGAGCAGTCGTTGCCAGAGCGCCGGCGCCATGGTGGTCTTGCCGTGCGGGGCCAGCAGCACCCCCTGCGCCGCCGCCCAGCCGAACACGGTCGACTCGTTGTGGGCGAGCGCCGCCTCATGCACGGTCAGCACAGGGGTCACGAGGTCCGACAGGTGCAGATCCGCCCCCGGCACCTCCGAGAGACGCAGGCCCGAGGCGTGCGCGGGAAAACCTTTGGTCCAGGGGCCGAGAACAGGATCCGGGATTTGTAGAGGCATCTAACAAGGCTACTAGGCTGGTCACATGACTGCGAAGATCCGCGTTTCGACCGACGCCGCCCCCGCTCCCGCCCACACGTTCTCCCAGGGCATCCGCAAGGGTCCGATCGTGCAGGTCTCCGGCCAGGGGCCCGTCGACCCCCAGACCAACGAGTATCTCTTCCCCGGCGACGTCGCCGCGCAGACCACTCGCACCCTCGAGAACGTCAAGGCGATCGTCGAGGCCTCCGGCGCGACGTTCGACGACGTCGTGATGCTGCGCGTGTACCTCACCAAGCGGGAGGACTTCTCGATCATGAACGATGCGTACGGCGAGTTCGTCACGGCGCACACCACCAGCGGCGTGCCGCTGCCCTCGCGGACCACGGTCTTCACAGGTCTGCCCCGTGAAGAGATGCTGGTCGAGATCGACGGGCTCGCGGTCGTCTCGGACTGATCGACGGGGGGATTCACCCCCGAGCTGTGGACCGTTGCCTCCCCGTTACCTGCGATCGCGTAGCATATCGCTAAGGACACGCGAGAAACCGGGGGGTGATGTTCGTGACCGATCTGATCTCAGCGCAGGATGCGAAGACCGAGAAGCTGACCGAGGCGACCGCCTCCGGCGACCGGCCCACCGTTGTCGCGCCCACACACTCCGCCGGCGATACGCCCACCGACTCGGTGCCGCCGAACGGCGGCGACCCGGAACTCGCCTGGGCACCCATCGAACCCGCTCCCAAGAAGAAGCGCCTCGGCCTCTGGATCGGCCTCGGGGTCGGCGTCCTGGCTCTCGGCGCAGGCGCTGCGTCGATGATCCTCATCGCACCGGGCACGACCGTCGCCGGGATTCCCGTGGGCTGGCTCACGCCCGGCGCCGCGGCGGACACCATCCAGGCGCACGTCTCCCAGACCGAGATCACGCTGACCGGCGCAGGCGACGACGCCGTGCTCACCGGGGCGGACCTCGGCGCCACGATCGACGCGACAGCTCTCGCCGACCAGGCGTTCGCCGAGCGACCGCTCTGGAACGTGAGCATGTGGATGGGTGACCCCGTCCCCGCCGAGATCACCCTCGACCCGGCGAAGGCGGACTCCGCACTCCGTGAGGCTGTGCCGTCGAGCTTCGAAGACCCCCTGGACGCCGGCGTCGTGTTCGACGCGGCGACAGGTGCCTACGTCATCACGCCGTCCGCCACCGGCACCGCCGTCGACGTCGACGCACTCGCCGCCGCCATGGTGGACACCATCGCCGACGGCGGCAGCAGCCTCGAGTTCCCAGGCGATCCCGCCGAGGCCGCTCCGGCTGTCACCGATGAGGACGCCACGACCGTCGCGACGTCGCTGAACACCATGCTCGGCACGATCGGCTTCTACATCGGTGAAGAGCGCACCGTTCCGGTGGATGCCGCGACCGCCTCGACCTGGTTCTCGGTCGTCGACGAAGACGGCGAGCTCCGCATCGTCGCCGACGAGACGGCGATCCAGGCCACGATCGCCGGGCTCCCCGCCGCGGTCGACCGCGCGCCCGTCAACGCGACGAACATCGTCGACTCCTCGGGCAAGATCCTCCGCACCGAGTCCGAGGGCATCAACGGTCGCGCGATCGGCGATACGTCGAACCTCGCCTCCGAGGTCGCGTCGAAGCTGGAAGCCGGAGACGGCGTCATTCCGATCACGGTCTCCGAGACCCCTTTCGAGTCCGTCAACCTGGTTCGCAAGATCGATGTCGATCTGGGTTCGCAGACGGCGACTCTCATCGAGAACGGCGCCGTCGTGCGCTCCTGGAAGATCTCCTCGGGAAAGAGCGCGACGCCCACCGACACCGGAAACTTCAAGGTCTACGCGCACGTGCGGATGCAGACTATGAAGAGCCGTGAACCTGACGGCTCGATCACCGAGACGCCGAACGTCCCGTGGGTCACGTACTTCAACGGCGACGAGGGCTTCCACGGCACCTACTGGCACAATGCCTTCGGATCCCCTCGCAGCCACGGGTGCGTGAACATGCCGATCGACGTCGCCAAGTTCGTGTACGAGTGGTCGCCGGTCGGCCTCGAGGTCTCGGTCCACAACTGACCTCCGAGCTCCGCTGAGCGGGGCAGCCACGGGCGCGCATCGTCTCCGAGAGGACGCGAGAAAGGGCCGGATGCTCACGCATCCGGCCCTTTCTGCTGTCCCTCAGTTCAGGGCGTCGACGATGCCGTTCAGCGTCGCGGAGGGGCGCATGACGGCCGTGACGAGCGCGTCGTCGGGGCGGTAGTAGCCGCCGATCTCGACAGCCTTGCCCTGCACGGCGTTGAGCTCGGAGACGATCGTCTCCTCGTTCTCGGTGAGCGTGGCGGCGATCGGAGCGAACGCCGCTGCGAGCTCGGCGTCCTTCGTCTGCTTCGCCAGCTCCTGCGCCCAGTAGAGGCCGAGGTAGAAGTGGCTTCCGCGGTTGTCGATCGTGCCGAGTGCGCGGCCGGGTGAACGGTCCTCTTCGAGGAAGATCCCGGTCGCCGCATCCAGCGTCTCCGCGAGAACGCGCGCCTTCTCGTTGCCGGTGCGGTCGGCGAAGTGCTCGAGCGACGCGGCGAGAGCGAAGAACTCGCCCAGCGAGTCCCAGCGCAGGTAGTTCTCCTCGACGAGCTGCTGCACGTGCTTGGGAGCGGAGCCTCCGGCACCGGTCTCGAACAGGCCGCCGCCCGCGAGCAGCGGCACGATCGAGAGCATCTTGGCACTCGTGCCGACCTCGAGGATCGGGAACAGGTCGGTCAGGTAGTCGCGCAGCACGTTGCCCGTCACCGAGATGGTGTCGAGGCCGTGACGCATACGCGCGAGCGTGTAGCGAGTGGCCTCCTCGGGGGCGAGGATCGTGATCGTCAGGCCCTTGATGTCGAGCGTGGCGAGTCCCTGGTGCACCTTGGCGATGATCTGCGCGTCGTGCGAACGGTTGGCGTCGAGCCAGAACACGGCCGGGTCGCCGGTCGCACGAGCACGGGAGACGGCAAGCCTGACCCAGTCCATGACCGGGATGTGCTTGGTCTGGGTGGCTCGCCAGATGTCGCCGGCGCCGACCTCGTGCTCGATCAGCACGGTGCCCTCGCTGTCGAGGACCTGGACGGTGCCTGCCGCAGGGATCTCGAACGTCTTGTCGTGGCTGCCGTACTCCTCGGCCGCCTGCGCCATCAGCCCCACATTCGGGACCGTTCCGATGGTGGCGGGGTCGAGCGGGCCGTTCGCGATCACGTCGTCGATGACCGCCTGGTAGACGCTCGCGTACGAGGAGTCGGGGATGACTGCGAGCGTGTCCGCCTCGCCGCCGTCCTTGCCCCACAGCTTGCCGCCGTTGCGCACGAGCGCGGGCATCGAGGCGTCGACGATCACGTCGCTCGGGACGTGCAGGTTCGTGGTGCCCTTGTCGGAGTTCACGTACGACAGACGCGGCCCCTCGGCGATGGCCTTGTCGAACGCGGCCGCGATCTCGTCGCCGCCGGCGATGTCTCCGAGGCCCGCGAGGATCGAGCCGAGGCCGTCGTTGGCGTTCAGACCCGCAGCGGCGAGCTTGTCGCCGTACTGCGCGAACACGTCCTTGAAGAAGGCGCGAACGACGTGACCGAAGATGATCGGGTCACTGACCTTCATCATCGTGGCCTTGAGGTGCACCGAGTAGAGGACGTCGTCGTTCTTGGCCGTCTCCAACGTCTCGGCGAGGAAGGCGTCGAGGTGCTCGGCAGACAGGAACGTGGCGTCGATGATCTCGCGCGGCAGGACCTTGAGCCCCTCCTTGAGGACCGTCACGGTGCCGTCTGCGGCGGTGTGGCGGAAGCTCAGCACGTCGTCATGAGCGGCGACCCACGAGCGCTCGTTGTGCTTGAAGTCGTCGTGGCCGAGTGTGGCGACGCGCGTCTTCGAGCCCTCGGCGAAGGGCTTGTTGCGGTGCGGGTGCTTCTTGGCGTAGTTCTTCACCGCCAGAGGCGCACGGCGGTCGCTGTTGCCCTCGCGGAGCACCGGGTTGACCGCGGATCCCTTGATGCGGTCGTAACGTGCGCGGACGTCCTTCTCCTCGAGCGAGGACGGCTCGTCCGGGAAGTCCGGGATGTCGTATCCCTGCGACTGCAGCTCGGCGATCGCGCCCTTGAGCTGCGGGATCGAGGCCGAGATGTTCGGGAGCTTGATGATGTTCGCCTCGGGCAGCGTGGCGAGGCCACCGAGTTCGGCGAGCGAATCGCCGACCTGCTGCTCGGGCGTGAGCTTCTGCGGGAACGCCGCGAGGATGCGGCCGCCGAGCGAGATGTCGCGGGTCTCGACCTCGATGCCCGCCTGACCCGTGTAGGCCTTGATGATCGGCAGGAAGGAGGCGGTGGCGAGAGCCGGAGCCTCGTCCGTGTAGGTGTAGATGATGGCGTCGTCGGTCACCAGGAGGTTCTCCGTTCGCGAGGGCATATTTGTCTCGATACCAAGATACCTGAGGCGCTCCCGACGCATGTCCGCCGACCGGTCGGGGCGCGCATCGACTTCCGACGTCGCACACTCGCCCACCCCTGACGAAAGTCGACGTTTCCGCACAGGTGACCACCGAAGGGGTTAGCCTGTGACTATGTCCGAACTGCGCATGGTCGAACTCTCCGCTGCGACGATCGTCGCCGTGAACAACCTGTCGCTCAAACCCGGACAGGAGCAGTTCCTCGCTCCGGTGTCCTACGGCATCGCTGCGACCGTCATCAATCCGCAGACCTCCTGGCAGCGGGTCGTCCTGGACGGCGATCACGTCGTCGGGTTCGTCAGCGCCAACTTCGATGCCGAGGCTCCAGAGGAGCACTTCCGCTCGGTCCTGTGGCGCATCAACGTCGATGCCGAGGGCCAGGGCAAGGGTGTCGGACGCTTCGCGGTCGAGAGCCTTCTCGAAGAGGCGCGTGCGCGCGACTTCGATCACGTCAACGTCATCTATGAAGCCGGAGAAGACGGCCCGGAGGCGTTCTTCCTCCGCGTCGGGTTCACTCCGGTCGGCGAGACCGAGTACTCGGAAGTCATCGCGCAGATCCGCATCACTTCATAGACCGGCGGCGGGGTTTCGAATCCCCTCCCCCATCGAGGCCCCGTCGCCCTGTCCGGTCTCTTCGTGGGAACGCTCCCGCGAGTGCGTGAACTAATTTGTTGCGAGTGACCACAAAAGGCTTGCGCTCGACTCCCCCGCGTGCCTATCATCGCTCCAGAGGCGCAAGCGAAGCGCTTCGACGATCACACACGAGCGACGATGGAGTCCTGATGACGACGATCCACCAGGTGGCCGAGGCCGCCGGCGTATCGATCAGCACGGTCTCCTACGCGCTGAGCGGCAAGCGCCCCGTATCAGAGAAGACCCGACGCCGCATCGAAGACGCCGTGCAGACACTGGGCTACGAGCCGGATGCGGGAGCACGGATGCTCGCCGGACGCCGCACGAGCATCTTCGGCCTGACCGAGCCGCTGCGCGCCGACACGCACGCACCGACGCACATGGCCTTCGTCCTCGCGACCGCCGTCGCCGCTCGGCGCCGCGGGTACGACATCCTCCTGCTCACGGACGAGCAGGCGTCGGAGGGCATGAATCGCGTGGCCGCGAGCAACCTCGTCGACGCCATCCTCGTGCTCGACGTCGCCCCGGATGACGAGCGGGCCGACATCGCCCGCTCGCTGCGCTCTCCCACGGTCTTCATCGGAATCCCTGACGAGGCAGCCGGTCTCACGTGCGTCGACCTCGACTTCGAGGCCGCAGGTCACCTCGCCGTGGATCGGCTCGCGGATGCGGGCCACACCGCAGTCACGATGCTCGGGCAGACCGAGGTCTCCTACCGCAAGTCGAACTTCCCCCGTCGACTGCTGCGCGGAGTGCAGAGCCGCACGAGGGAGCGGGGCCTCACTCTCGAGTGGGCGACGACCGGAGTGACGACCACGGACGCCTCCGCCGTCCGCGCCGCCGTCGAGAAGGCTCTCGACCGAGGTGACCGCGCGTTCATCGTGCATGCCGTCGGCGACGTGCACGAAGCTCTCCTCGAGACCCTCTCCGCGCGGGGACTGCGCGTCGGCGAGGACGTCTCGGTGATCTCTGCCGCAGCATCCTTCGACACCTCCGCTCTCCCCGTCCCGATCGACACGATCCCCCTCGTGCCGCAGCAGTCGTGCGAGCTCGCCGTGGATCTCGCCGTGCGGCACCTGGAGGAGCCGGGCATGCGCGCTCAGATCCACCTCATCCCTCCCGAGTACCACTCCGCCGGTTCCGTGGCTCGCGCACGCGAGTGACCACGGGCGGAACAGACTTCCGCATCGCCGTCATCGAAACGCTTCGACGATGGCTTCCTCACAACTGAAAACCCGACCCACCGATGTGTCCGGCCTCAGGGCCACCGAGAAAGGAGTGCCGACGATGGCACGCAATATCCGCAGGACGAAGACGTTGGCGGCTCTCGCCGCTCTCACCGTGACCGGCATCGCGCTGAGCGGCTGCACCGCAGGATCATCCGACGATGGCGGCGACGGGCAGACTCTGAAGCTCTGGCACTACGAGGGCGCCGACAGCGCCATGGGCAAGGCCTGGGCCGAAGCGATCACCATCTTCGAAGAGGAGACCGGCGCGACCGTCGAGTTCGAGGAGAAGTCGTTCGAGCAGATCCAGAAGACCGCCAGCCAGGTGCTCGACACCGACGCCGCACCCGACCTCATGGAGTTCAACAAGGGCAATGCGACAGCCGGCTTCCTCGCCTCCACCGGGCTGATCTCCGACATCTCGGATGCGGTCGAGGAGTACGGCTGGGACGAGAAGCTCGCACCGTCGCTGCAGACCACCGCGAAGTACTCGGAAGACGGCGTCATGGGCGGCGACACGTGGTTCGGCATCCCGAACTACGGCGAGTTCGTCGGCGTCTACTACAACCAGGATGCCTTCGCGGCGGCGGGACTCGAGATCCCCACCACCTACGAGGAGTTCGTCGACGTTCTCGACGCGTTCGTGGCGCAGGGCGTCACGCCGCTCGCCGAGGCCGGCGCCGAGTACCCGCTCGGTCAGCTCTGGTACCAGCTCGCGCTGCTCGAGGGCGACCGCAGCTTCGTGGATTCGTACCAGCTCTATGACGGAGAGGTCGATTGGCAGGGCCCCGAGGTCACCTCGGCGACCGAGACTCTTCAGGAGTACATGGACAAGGGGTACATCGCCTCGGATGTGTCCTCCGTCAAGGCCGAGGACGCCGGCGTCTCGTTCATCAACGGCACCTCGCCGATCTTCGTGTCGGGTTCCTGGTGGTTCGGCCGCTTCGTCTCGGAGGCCACCGGCTTCGACTGGACCATGACGGCCTTCCCTGGCGCAGACCTGTCGCTCGGGTCGTCCGGCAACCTCTGGGTCGTCCCCGAGAACGCCGCGAACAAGGATCTCGCGTACAAGTTCATCGACATCACGATGCGCCCCGAGATCCAGGCGATCATCGGCAACAACGGCGGTCTGCCCGTCGCCGCGGAGACCGCGGACATCACCGATGAGAAGAGCGCGGCCCTGATCGAGACGTTCAACGGCGTCCTCGACGCCGACGGGCTCTCGTTCTACCCGGACTGGCCCGCCCCCGGCTTCTACGACGTGATCGTGCAGCAGCTGCAGGGTCTGATCACCGGTTCGCAGGACGCTGAGACCACCAACAAGAACCTCGGCGAGCAGTACGACGAGGGCACCTCGGAATTCCGTTGATCCACTCGCGGGGGCGGCGGCCGCACGGCTCCGCCCCCGCATCCTCCTGGAGATGAAGATGTCACTCATCACACGCCGCGAGGGCCGCACGAAGCTGCCGCCCGAAGAGCCGTCGATCCCGCAGCGCAGTGGCGGGACCGGGGCCTACTGGATGTACCTGCTTCCTGGCTTCGTTCTTCTGCTCGTCGTCGTCATCGTGCCACTGATCTGGAACGTGTACCTGACCTTCACCAAATGGAAGGGCGTGCGCACGCCGGAGTTCATCGGGCTCGAGAACTGGCAGAAGATCCTCACCGACAGCGACTTCTGGACGTCGTTCACGAACTCGGTGTGGATGATCCTCGCGATGGTCGTCGTCCCGACCATCGTGGGCCTGATCGTCGCCGCTCTCCTCTTCGACGTCGTCGGACGCAAGTTCGGCGGCAAGGTCGGCAGCTTCCTCCGTGCCACGTACTACCTCCCGCAGATCCTCCCCATCGCGGTCGCCGGCATCGTGATCGGCTGGATCGTGCGGCCCGGCGGCGACGGAGCGCTCAACCAGATCCTCGCGTGGTTCGGCCTGCCCGCCTACGACTGGCTCGGCCAGATGCCTTCAGCGCTCATCGTGCTGATGGTCGTCATGGTGTGGGTGCAGCTCGGCTACCCCGTGGTCGTCTTCATGGCGGCGCTCCAGCGGGTGGACCCCGAGCTCTACGAGGCCGCCGAGCTCGACGGTGCGAACTGGTTCCAGCGGTTCTCGTCGATCACGATGAGCATCATCCGCCCCGAGATCTTCGTCGTCACGCTGACCTGCACGATCGCCGCACTGAAGGTCTTCGGTCCGGTCTACATCATCACGCGCGGTGGCCCCGCAGGGGCGACGCTCGTCCCGGCGTACTACGCGTACCAGGAGTTCTTCACCAAGCGGAACGTGGGCTACGGCGCGACCATCGCGACCGTGCTCACGATCGTCGTGGTGATCGTGTCGATCATCTTCATCCGCGTCCAGAACTCCCTCGAGCGCAAGGAAAGGGCGGGTCTGTGATGCACGCGACCACCGCCATCGTCACCGGCAAGCCGCAGAAGGTCCGCCCACGCGGCGGCATGACCAAGAAGCGCCCGATCGATTGGCTGCTGCTCGCGCTCGTCGTGATCGGCGCACTCCTCGTGATCGCTCCGTTCTACCTCGTGCTGGTGAACTCCTTCAAGTCGCCCGTCGACTATGCGACGTCCGGCCCTCTGGCGTTCCCCGAGACGCTCGACTTCGGCGGCATCGTCAAGTTCTGGGAACGCGTGAACTTCCCCGAGAAGGTCTGGAACTCACTCTTCATCGCGGGTGTCGTCTCGGTTCTCGCCGTCGTCATCTCGATGCTGAACGCCTTCGCGATCGGGATCGGCCGAGTCCGCGGGCGCAGCTGGATCGTGCTGCTGTTCCTGCTTGCGAACCTGCTGCCGCAGGAGGCGCTGCTCTACCCCCTGTACTACATGTTCAAGTCCGTCGGACTGTACGACAACGTGTGGTCGGTCATCATCGTCTTCACCGTCATCCAGGCGGCGTTCGGCACCTACCTGCTGTCGTCGGTCTACGGCACGTTCCCGAAGGAGATCCTCGAGGCCGCTTCGCTCGATGGGGCGACCCGCTGGCAGATCCTCTGGCGCGTGGTCTTCCCGATCAGCCGCCCGACGCTGTCGGTGCTGCTCATCTTCTTCTTCATCTGGACGTGGAACGAGTTCCTGATCCCCCTGACTTTTCTCGCCTCGAACGCGAACCAGACGGTCCCGGTCGCGATCAGCGTGCTGCAGGGCGACCGATTGATGGACGTCACCACCACGAGCGCCTCGGCGCTCCTCGGCATCATTCCCACGCTCATCTTCTTCCTCATCTTCCAGCGCACCCTCACACGCGGCATCACGGCAGGAGCAGTCAAGTAATGAAGTTCACCGACGGGTTCTGGCAACTGCGACCAGGCGTCACCGCGCTGTACGCGCAGGAGGCCTACGACATCGCCGAGACCAGCGACACCCCCGACGGGCCCGGCATCGTCATCACGGCTCCGACCATGGCCATCGCCAAACGCGGCGACACGCTGAACCGCCCGGTGCTGACGACCACGCTCTCCTCCCCCGCCGAAGGCATCATCCGCGTGCGGGTCGCCCATCATGAGGGCGGCCGCTGGCACGGAGGCTTCGATCTTCCCGGTTCTGGTTCTGGGGCACCGACCGTGTCGATCGCAGAATCCGGCGGCGTCCTCGACGCCGGATCTCTCGTCGCACGGATCGCCCCCGGGGCACCCTGGGATCTCGCCTTCGAGGTCGACGGGCGACGCGTCACCGGAAGCGGCCACAAGGCACAGGGGTACATCCGGCTCGCGTCCGATGCCCAGGTGGATGCAGGGATCCTCGACAACGCACGACAGGGCGGCACCGCACCGACCCGGTCGACGTTCGTGCACGAGCAGCTCGACCTCGGAGTCGGCGAGCTCGTATACGGCCTCGGCGAGCGCTTCGGACCTCTGGTGAAGAACGGGCAGTCCGTCGACATCTGGAACGCCGACGGCGGGACCTCCAGCGAGCAGGCGTACAAGAGCATCCCGTTCCATCTGTCGAACCGCGGCTACGGCGTCCTCGTCAACGACCCCGGTCATGTCTCTTACGAGATCGGGTCGGAGTCCGTCGAGCGCGTGCAGTTCTCGGTCGCGGGCGAGGTTCTCGAGTACTTCGTGATCGCCGGACCCACACCCAAGGACGTGCTCGGACGCTACACGGCGCTCACCGGACGCCCGCCGGTCGTGCCCGCCTGGTCCTACGGCCTGTGGCTCTCGACGAGCTTCACGACCGACTACGACGAGCAGACCGTGAACTCGTTCATCGACGAGATGGCCGCGCGTGAGCTGCCGGTGTCGGTGTTCCACTTCGACTGCTTCTGGATGCGCGAGTTCCAATGGTGCGACTTCGAATGGGACCCGCGGGTGTTCCCCGACGCGGAGGGCATGCTGTCTCGGCTGCACGAGAAGGATCTGCGGGTGTGCGTGTGGATAAATCCGTACATCGCCCAGCGCTCGCCCCTGTTCCGTGAGGCGGCCGACCAGGGATTCCTCGTCCTGCGACCCGACGGCACCATCTGGCAATGGGACCTCTGGCAGGCGGGCATGGGACTCGTCGACTTCACGAACCCGGATGCCACCGCGTGGTACCAGGGGCACCTGCGCCGGCTGCTCGACCAGGGCGTCGACTGCTTCAAGACCGACTTCGGCGAGCGCATCCCCACGGACGTCGTCTGGGCCGACGGCTCGGATCCGGAGCGGATGCACAACCTGTACACCGACCTGTACAACCGCGCGGTGCACGACGTGCTGACCGACGCACGCGGAGCGGACGACGCCGTGCTCTTCGCCCGCTCGGCGACGGCCGGCGGTCAGAGCATGCCGGTGCACTGGGGTGGCGACTCCACCTCGACGTACACCTCGATGGCCGAGACGCTGCGAGGCGGCCTCTCGCTCGCATTGAGCGGCTTCGCGTTCTGGAGTCACGACATCGGCGGATTCGAGGGAACACCGGATGCCGGCGTGTTCAAGCGCTGGACGGCCTTCGGCCTGCTCGGCTCGCACTCGCGGTTCCACGGGTCGAGCTCGTACCGAGTCCCCTGGGCTTTCGATGAGGAGGCCGTCGACGTCACTCGCCGGTTCACGCACCTCAAGATGCAGCTGATGCCGTACCTCTATCAGCAGGGCATCCATGCCTCGCGCACGGGCATCCCGCTGATGCGCCCGATGCAGCTGGAATTCCCCCACGACCCCGCAGTCGGATACCTCGATCGGCAGTACATGCTCGGGTCGAGCCTGCTCGTCGCACCGGTCTTCAGCGAGAGTGGGGAGGTCGAGTTCTACCTGCCGGAAGGCGAATGGACGTCGCTCCTCACCGGCGAGACCGTGACGGGCGGCGGATGGCGTCGTGAGACCCACGGCTTCGACTCCTTGCCGCTGTATGTGCGCCCCGGCACCGTTCTCCCGTGGGGTGCGCGCGCCGATAAACCCGACTACGACTATCACGACGGACTGCGGCTCCGCGTCTTCCGCGGCGGCGAGGGCAGGGCAACCGTGACCGTCACCGGTCCGGACGGCGAGTCGAGGACGTATTCGGCCGATCTGTCGGAGGTGACGGGATGACACTCCCCCACGCCGACGACTACCGCGGCACCGGCCTCGTGCTCCCTGAGGGATTCCTCCTGGGCTCGGCGACCGCGTCGTATCAGATCGAGGGAGCAGCAGGTGAGGACGGCCGGACGCCGTCGATCTGGGACACCTTCAGCCGCACGCCCGGAAAGGTGTGGAACGGCGACACCGGCGATGTGGCGTGCGACCACTACCACCGCGTCGATGACGATCTCGATCTCATGGCGGACCTGGGCCTCGAGGCCTACCGTTTCTCCATCGCCTGGCCGCGGATCGTGCCGGCGGCCGATGGGGTGGTGAACCAGGCGGGGATCGACTTCTACTCACGCCTCGTCGACGGGCTGCTCGAACGCGGGATCCGCCCGGTGGCCACCCTGTACCACTGGGATCTTCCGCAGTACCTCGAGGATGCCGGCGGGTGGACCTCCCGCGCCACCACCGACGCCTTCGAGCGGTACGCCGAGGCCATGGGGGCGGCGCTCGGCGACCGTGTGCAGACCTGGACGACGCTCAATGAGCCGTGGTGCTCGGCCTACCTGGGTTATGGGCAGGGGGGCCACGCGCCGGGGCGCCACGAACCGGCATCCGCTCTCTCCGCGGTCCATCACCTCAACCTCGCTCACGGGCGCGCTCTGCAGGCGCTCCGTGCCACGTCGACGGGCGATCCCGACTACTCGGTGACGCTCAACTTCCACGTGCTCCGGGGTCGCGGCGACGGGTCCGACGAGGCCGTGAGGCGCATCGACGCCCTGGCGAATCGGGCGTTCACGCACCCCATGCTCCGCGGCGAGTATCCGGCAGACCTTCTCGACGACACGGCATCCGTCACCGACTGGTCTTTCGTCCGCGACGGCGACCTCGCCGCGATCCATCAGCCGATCGACGTGCTGGGCGTGAACTACTACTCCACCGCGACCGTGCGACTGTGGGACGGGGTCTCGGAGAAGCAGCAGAACGACGGCCACAAGGGCGCGGCAGGGGGAACGGCCTGGCCGGGAAGCGATCAGCTCGTGGAGTTCGTCGAGCAGCCTGGGCCGTACACGGCGATGGGCTGGAACATCGCCCCCGAGGGGCTTGAGGAGCTGCTCGTCTCGCTGTCGGACCAGTTCCCCGCGCAGCCGCTGATGGTCACCGAGAACGGCGCCGCCTTCGAGGACGAGGTCGCCGACGACGGCTCGGTTCACGATCCCGAGCGCACCGACTACCTGCGGCGGCACTTCACCGCGGCGCACCGTGCGCTCGAACGCGGTGTGGACCTGCGCGGCTACTTCGTCTGGTCGCTGCTCGACAATTTCGAGTGGGGATACGGCTACGCCAAGCGCTTCGGCATCGTGCGCGTCGACTTCGACTCGCTGGAGCGCACCGTGAAGGACTCGGGGCACTGGTATCGCGAGCTCATCGCCTCACGCACGATCGGGGCCTGACGCCCGTCACGAGCAGGGCTGACCGCCGTCTTCTCTTCGGAGGCGGCGGTCAGTGCTTGTCGGGGCGCTTGCGGGCGTTCCAGGCGGCGAGTGCGGATGCCGCGGCGCCCGCCGCACGGTCGATGGCGTCGGCGGATCGGCTGATCATGTCCTGCGCGGCATCCTGCCAGGCCGACGACGGTTGCGGCGCCTCGCCCGCCTGGACTCTCGCCGAATGCTCCGCTGCTTCGAAAGCGCGCTCGAGATCGGCCACCGCATCGCGATACGCCGCGTAGTCCGTGGCGCTGACACGACCGGAGGCTGCCCTTCGGGCCTCGACCGCGTTCCGTGCAGCGCGGAGATACTCGGCCGTGGCCGGCTGTTTGACATCGGTCATGGCCGGGTAGGCGATCTGAAGCCCGGCGTCGGTCTCGTACTGCATCCAACGCACGACGATCGCGTCGTGCTGCGCCTGCAGCCGTTCGAGGGGGCGCGGTGCGGATGCCGAGGGGATCGCCGCACGCGCGGCGCTGAGCCGCACCTGCTTGGCACGGACGTCGGCGCTCGCGGCCTTCGCGTCGTGCTCTTTGGCGCGGAGCAACCTCTTGGCCCCGGCGACCTGTTCGGGGGTCGCGCGGCGCGCACTGCGTTCGGCGGAGATGCGAGCGACGTCGGCTCTGGCCAGCTTCACGGCCATCCGCCGGTCGACCACCGCCTGCTGCGCGGCCTTGAGATCGTGGCGGGCTGCGTCGTACTCGAGTCGGCGCCCGCTCTTCGTGCTGCGGCGACGCAACCCGACCGCGCCGGCGACGGCCCCACCCGCGGCGATGGGCGCGATCCACCACAACTCGACGGCGAGCAGCAGCGGGTCCATACTCCGATGCTACCCAGACCGACGCGTCAGCGCTCCGGCGGCCCGACAGGACGACCGCCGACGGGACGACAGCCGAGACGACGACCGAAGCCACGACCGGAGATCGGTCGTGGCCTCGGTGTCAGGCGCAGGGCTCGGGGCCAGGCTCGGTCAGACCAGCGTCTGCTGCCAGGCGGCGTGCAGCTGGGCGAACTTGCCCGTTCCGCTGATCAGCGTCTCGGGGGTGTCGTCCTCGATGATCTCCCCGTGTTCCATGACCAGCACCCGATCGGCGATCGCAACCGTCGACAGGCGGTGCGCGATGATGATCGCCGTACGGTCCTTCAGCAGTGTCTGCAGAGCATCCTGAATGAGGCGCTCCGACGGGATGTCGAGCGATGCCGTGGCCTCGTCGAGGATCAGCACCGCCGGGTCGGCGAGGAACGCGCGGGCGAACGAGATCAGCTGACGCTGCCCCGCCGAGACGCGACCACCGCGCTTGTTCACGTCGGTGCCGTAGCCGTCGGGCAGCGACGAGATGAACTCGTCGGCGCCCACCGCGCGCGCCGCCGCCCTGATCTCGTCGAGCGAGGCGTCGGGCTTGCCGAGGGCGATGTTGTCGGCGACCGTGCCGCTGAACAGGTACGCCTCCTGCGTCACCATGACGATGGCGCGTCGGAGATCCTTCGGATGCAGGTTGCGCAGGTCGACTCCGTCGAGCGTCACCTTTCCGATCGACGGATCGTAGAACCGCGAGATGAGCTTCGCCAGAGTCGACTTGCCCGCCCCCGTCGTGCCCACGAGGGCGATCGTCTGCCCCGCGGGGATGTCGAGCGAGAAGTTCGGCAGGATCGTCTTCTCGCCGTTGTATCCGAACGTCACCTCGTCGAACTCGATGTGCCCGCGAGACTCCCAGAGATCGACCGGCTTCTCGGGGTCCGGAACCGTCGGCACCTCCTCGAGCACACCCGACACCTTCTCCAAGGCCGCGTTGGCCGACTGGTAGGAGTTCAGGAACATCGCGATCTCCTGCATCGGCGCGAAGAAGTTGCGCACGTACAGCACCGCCGACAGCAGCACACCGACCGTGAGCGCCCCCTCCGAGACACGGATGCCGCCCCACAGCACGACGATGCCGAGCACGAGAGCGGCGACGCCCATCAGGCCGGGCTCGAACGTGCCGAAAAGCAGCATCGAGCGACGGTTGACGTCGCGGTAGTCTCCCGCGATCTTCTGGAACGCGACGTCGTTGCGCGGCTCCTTGCGGAAGGCCTTCACCGCGCGGATGCCGGTCATGGTCTCGACGAACTGCACGATGACCTTCGCGCTGATCACGCGTGACTCGCGGTAGACGAGCTGCGAACGCGAGTAGAACCAGCGCATCAGGAAGAACAGCGGCACGCCGCCGATCGCGAGGATGAGTCCGGACTGCCAATCCCACACGCACAGGGCGATGAAGGTGAAGAGTCCGAACAGCACGCCGGAGACGAGCTCGTTGAGACCGCCGTCGAGGAGCTCCCTGATCGAGTCGAGGTCGCTCGTCTGTCGCGAGATGATGCGCCCGGAGGTGTACGACTCGTGGAACTCCAGGCTCAGCCGCTGGGTGTGCAGGAAGATCCTCTTGCGCAGGTCCAGCAGCACGGCCTGCGTGAGCTTGGCCGCGATGATCACGTACCAGGCGATCATCGCCGCGGCGACGGCACCTGCGAGCAGGTAGACGCCGCCGATCATGAAGGTCGGCATCCAGTCGGCGCGCTCGAGCACTGCGGGCAGCGCACGGTCGAGGCCGATGCTGATCAGGATCGGCCCCGCCACCTGCAGCGCGGTGGAGATCACCAGCACGACAGCGGCGAGCGCGATCCTCGGCTTCAGCGGCTGGACGAGCGAGCCCAGCAGGTGCAGGGACCGGCGACGGATCGCCCTGCTCTCCTCCTTGGTGTAGCGGGAGCGGTCTTCGTCCTGTGTTCCCGTGATGGCGGAGCTCATCGCTGCACCTCCTTCTCGGTGATGATGTCTTCGTCGGCGGATTCCTCGCGGATTCCGTCGCGGACTGCGGCGGCGACCTCGTCGATCGCGTCGTCCTCCTCGCGGATGATCGGGATCGCGCCGGTACGCGCGGCCTCCTCCGCCTCGAGGCTCGAGATGACGTGCCGATAGTGGCGGCTCGTCTGGAGCAGCTCGGTGTGGGTGCCGACCGCGGTGACACGGCCCGCTTCGAGCAGCGCCACGCGGTCGGCGAGAGCCACCGTCGACGGGCGGTGTGCCACGATCAGGGCCGTGGTGTCGGCCAGCACGTGACGCAGCGCCTCTTCGACGAGAGCTTCGGTGTCGACATCGAGTGCAGACAGCGGGTCGTCGAGGACGAGCACCTTGGGGTTGGCCGCGACGGCGCGAGCGAGCGCCAGACGCTGACGCTGACCGCCGGAGAGACTGAGCCCCTCTTCGCCGATGATCGTCTCGACGCCGTCGGGGAGCGAGTCCACGAACGCTGCCTGGGCGACGTCGAGCGCCTCGCGCAGCACGCGCTCGGCCTCATCGCTGTGCACGTCGAGGTCGGCCCGTCCGAGCAGCACATTCTCGCGCACGGTCGCCGAGAACAGCGTCGCGTCCTCGAAGGCCATGGCGATGTGCTGACGCAGCTCGGCGAGCGGCAGGTCGCGCACGTCGAAGCCGTCGAGCGTGACACGGCCGCCGGTGACGTCGTACAGACGCGTGGGCAGGGTGGTCAGCGTGGTCTTGCCGCTGCCGGTGAGGCCGACGAGCGCCATGGTCTCGCCGGGGCGCAGCACCAGGTCGATGCCGTCGAGCAGGTCGCGCTCGTGCGCTCCCGCATCCTGGTAGCGGAAGTGCGCTCCCTCGAACGCGAGCTCGCCACGCGGCTCCGTGATGTGCACGGGGTTCTCGGGGTCGGTGATCGAGTTCGTCTCCGAGTAGATGTCGAACACGCGGTCGGTCGCCGTGCGCGCGTCCAGCATGAACGAGAACAGGAATCCGATCGATTCGATCGGCCACCGCAGCACGACGGCCATCGCGAAGAACGCGAACAGCTGCGCCTGGTCGATCTCGCCCTGTGAGATCAGCCAGATGCCCGACATCAGACTCAGACCGAAGGCGATCTGCGGCATGAGGTCGAGCCAGAACCAGATCGACGCGATCGCGCCGGCCTTGCTCATCTCGGTCTCTCGCAGCGTCTCGGCCTGGCGGCTGAAGCGGCTGAGCGCGTGCTTGCCGCGACCGAACGCCTTGAGCACGCGGATGCCGTGCACGCTCTCCTCGACGCTGGTCGCGAGGTCGCCGGCCTGGTCCTGGCTGCGACGCGTGAGTGCGCCGTAGCGCTTCTCGAACAGGTAGCCGCGGATCCACAGCGGGATCGCGGTCACGATGAAGATGACACCCAGCAGCCAGTGCCAGCGGAACAGCAGCACCGAGCCGATCACGATCGTGAGGATGTTGACCACCAGCAGCACGAGGCCGAAAGCGAGCCATCGGCGGATGAGACCGATGTCCTGCATCATGCGACTCAGCAGCTGACCAGACTGCCAGCGGTCGTGGAACGAGACCGGAAGAGTCTGCAGGCGCGAGTACAGCTCGGTGCGCATCTTGTACTCGACCTGCGTCGCAGGGTTGAGCACGAACTGCCGACGCAGCCACACCATCAGAGCCTCACCGAGGGCGAGGCCGAAGACGGCGAGGGCTCCCCAGGCGATGCCCTCGAGCGCACCCGCCTGAACGGGTCCGCGGATGATCTGCTCGAGCACGATCGGGATCATCAGGGCGATGATCGCCGCGACGAGCGCGCTGGCGGCACCGCCGGCAAGGCGCCAGATGACCGGCTTGACGAAGGGCTTCAGGCGCCACAATGCGGCGGGAGTGGAGAGCGTGGAAGACGGTGAGGCGTTCTGCGATGAAGGCGAGGAAGACATGTCTCTCAGACGAGTTTCGTATGGGGAAGCGGTTGCTGAAGGGGGCGGACGCGCGAACGGACTCTCGGAGTCCGGCATCCGGTGCAGTCGTGCGTGCGGAAAGGCTCTAGCGGAGCGGGCGCACCGGGGTCGAGCCGAGAGCGGCGATCTGCGCAGCGGCGATCGATGTCATGGTGTCCTCCTCAGGGGCTCGGCTATGTCGTCCGGTCGGTGCGACAGCCCACCAGCCTATTCCTGTGAACCAGCTGACCGCAAGAGAGATTCCCGATTCAGCGAACTCCTGCTTCTCGCGCCAGCAGACTCGCCTTCACATCGAGGCCCCAGGCGAAGCCTCCGAGGGTGCCGTCGGTGCGCAGCACACGATGGCACGGCACGAAGAGAGCCGGGGCGTTGCGCGCGCAGATCGATGCCGCGGCACGGACAGCACGGGGATTTCCGAGGCGTGCGGCGAAAGACGTGTACGTCAGCGGCTCCCCCGGCTCGATCTCCCGCAGCGCCGACCATCCGGCGAGCTGCAGCATCGTGCCGGTCTGCGTCACCGCGACCGCATCGATCGCAGAGACATCTCCTGCGTAGAAGGCGCGCACCGCGGCTGCCGCATCGGTCTCGCTCTCGCTGACCTCCGCCGGACGCGCGGCGGCCGAGAGACGCCCGACGATCGCTTCCTGGTCGGCGCTCCATCCGGAGGCGAGAACCCGCTGCCGGTCGTCAGCGAGGATCGTGAAGGGGCCGTCGGGGGTGTCGAGGGTCTGGATCAGAGCGGTCATGGCTTCTCCTTCGAAACGGCAGTCGCGACAGCGGTCGCGTTCTTGGTCGTGGATGCTCGCGTCGGTCGCGGCGGCGCCGCGCGCCAGAGGTGTGCACTGAGGTAGCTGCGCCACGGCGCTGCTCGCTCGGCCCAGGCCACCAGGGGCACCGGATCGCCGGGCAGCCCGGAGGCTGCGGACCCCGCGCGCAGCGCAACATCACCGGGGAGCAAGATATCGGGGTCGCCGAGCACGCGCATCCGCACGTAGTCGGCCGTCCAGGGGCCGATGCCGGGCATCGCGAGCAGGGCCGCCCGCTGCTGGGCACCATCGTCGCCGACCGTGAGCGGGAGCGAGCCGTCGGCGAGCGCGGATGCTGCCCCGACGATGGCACGGATGCGCGCACCCGGGCCTCGGAGCACCTCGGCGCCGTGCTCGGCGATCGCCGACATCGTGGGAAACAGCAGACCGCGCTCGGTCCGCTCCCCCAGCGCATCGGCGAGTGCCGACAGCGCGGTCCGTGCGGCGACGACGGTGATCTGCTGGCCGATCATCGCCCGGATCAGCATCTCGTGCGGATCCGCGGCCCCGGGCACGCGGATGCCGGGCGTGCGGGCCACGAGAGGAGCGATCTCGGGATGCGCACTCAGCGCCTCGTCGACCGCGAGCGGGTCGGCATCGAGATCGAAGATGCGCCGAGCGGTGGAGACGAGCGGGGCGAGGTCGCCGAGCTGTGTCACCCGTGCGCGCAGGTGGAGGCGCGCGGTCGCATCCTGACTCACCTCGAACCAGGCAGGACCTCCGGCCATCCGCAGGTGCCGGGAGAACGACGTGTCCGTCACCTCTTCGACACCGGTCACGGCGCGCGCAGCCATCCACTGGAAGATCCCGGATGCGTCGAGTGGCCCGCGATAGGGCAGGACGAGGTCGATCGCCCCGGGGACGGCGGACGCCGGCATCCGCCGTCGCGCCCTGAGCTCACCCGGCGTCAGCCCGAACACCTCGCGGATCGTGTCATTGCACTGCCGGATGCTTGCGAAGCCCGCCGAGAACGCGACGTCGGAGACCGGCATGTCGGTGCCGACCAGCAGCATCCGCGCGGTGTGGGCGCGGTGCGCCCTGGCGAGGGCGAGAGGACCCGCGCCGAGCTCGGTGGACAGCAGCCGAGTGAGGTGGCGTGTGGAGTATCCGAGGCGCTGCGCGAGACCCGACACCCCCTCGCGCTCGACCACGCCCGAGGCGATCAGGCGCATCGCGCGGGCGGCGACGTCGCTGCGCAGATCCCAGGCCGGCGAGCCGGGAGCCGCCTCGGGGAGGCAGCGCTTGCAGGCGCGGAACCCGGCTTCATGGGCCGCGGCGCTGGTCGGATAGAACGTGACGTTCTGCGGCTTGGGCGTACGCGCGGGGCAGCTCGGCCGGCAGTAGATGCCGGTGGATCGCACGGCCGTGACGAACTGGCCGTCGAAGCGGGTGTCTCGCGCACTGATCGCACGATACCGCTCGTCAAAGTCGGTCACGGGGAAGCTCATGCCTCCACTCTGTCACGCCCCACAGACCCCGACTGGCGGAAATCGGACATCGCAGTGGACACCTGCGTGTCGCACTCTGCACCCGGTCCTCGAACGACGAGGCCCCCTCCCGCTGAGTAGAGCAGAAGGGGGCCTCATCGACGATCGGCTCGGAACCGAACGCCGATCAGTGGAAGAAGTGACGCTCTCCGGTGAAGAACATCGTGACGCCGGCCTTGCGCGCAGCGTCCACGACCTCTTCATCGCGCACCGATCCGCCGGGCTGCACGATGGCCGTGACGCCCGCATCGATGAGCACCTGAGCGCCGTCGGCGAACGGGAAGAACGCGTCGGACGATGCGACGGAGCCTGCGGCCCGGTCACCTGCACGCTCGACCGCGAGGCGGCACGAGTCGACGCGGTTGACCTGGCCCATGCCGACGCCGACCGTGGCGTTGTCCTTCGCGAGGACGATCGCGTTCGACTTCACGGCGCGGCAGGCCTTCCACGCGAAGATGAGGTTCTCCATCTCCTCGTCGCTCGGACGCTCACCCGAGACGAGCTCCCAGTTCTTCGCGACCGAGACGATGTCGTCGGGGAACCGGTCGGCATCCTGCAGCAGCAGGCCGCCGGAGACGAGGCGCACATCCATGCGCTCCTGCTGCCAGTCCTCGGGAAGCTGCAGCAGACGCAGGTTCTTCTTCGCCTTGAAGACCTCGAGGGCTGCCGGCTCGAACGACGGCGCGACGATGACCTCGGTGAAGATGTCCTTCAGGTTCTCGGCCATCTTGAGCGTCACGGTGCCGTTCGCGGCGATGACTCCGCCGTACGCCGACACCGGGTCGCACTCGTGGGCGCGGATGTGCGCGCTCGCGATCGGGTCGAGGGCGTTGGGAGCGGTGGTCGCGATGCCGCAGGGGTTCGCATGCTTGATGATCGCGACGGCGGGCTTGACCATGTCGTAGGCGGCGCGCAGCGCGGCATCCGCGTCGACGTAGTTGTTGTACGACATCTCCTTGCCCTGGAGCTGCGTGGCCTGGGCGATGCCGTGACCGCCGACGCGCGTGTAGATCGCGCCGCGCTGGTGCGAGTTCTCGCCGTAGCGCAGCGTCGCGAGGCGCTCGGCCTGGATCGTCAGGTGGGTCGGCAGGTCCTCCCCCTCACCGAGCGTGCCCTCGGCGAACCAGGCGGCGACCGCCGTGTCGTAGGCGGCCGTGTGCGCGAACGCGCGCGCTGCGAGCTCGCGGCGCTGGGTGAGCGTCGTGCCACCGCTCTCGATGGCGCTGATGATCCCGGGGTACGACTGCGGCGAGACGACGATCGCGACGTTCGCGTGGTTCTTCGCCGCGGCACGCACCATGGCAGGGCCGCCGATGTCGATCTGCTCGACGACGTCGTCGCCCTCGGCGCCTGAGGCCACAGTCTCGACGAACGGGTAGAGGTTCACGACGACGAGCTCGAACGGCTCGATGTCGAGGTCGGCGAGCTGGCGCTCGTGGTCCTCGAGACGAAGGTCGGCGAGCAGACCGCCGTGGATCTTCGGGTGCAGCGTCTTCACGCGGCCGTCGAGCATCTCGGCGACACCGGTGACGGCGGCGACGTCGGTCACCTCGAACCCGGCCTCGCGGATGGTCGACGCGGTCGAGCCGGTCGAGACGATCTGCACGCCGGCGTCGGACAGGGAATTGGCGAGCACGAGCAGATCGGTCTTGTCGCTGACCGAGACGAGTGCGCGGCGCACCGGGACGGTGTCGCGATCGCGGTACAGCGAGTGGTCGTGGCGGGGGCCGGCCATGATGGGCTCCTTCGTGCGAGGGTGGCGTGCGTGGTTCGGTTCAGGTGGCTGAGGACAGCGAGAGCTCGCCGGTCGCGATGCGGCGCACCACGTCGATGAGCAGTCGGCGTTCGACGGGCTTGATGCGCTCGTGCAGGGTGTGCTCGGTGTCGCCGTCGAGGACCGCCACCCGCTCCTGCGCCAGGATCGGGCCGGTGTCGACGCCGTCGTCGACGACGATCACGCTGGCGCCCGTCTCGGAGACGCCCGCGGCGAGCGCGTCGCGCACGCCGTGAGCTCCGGGGAACTCGGGCAGGTACGCGGGATGCGTGTTGATCAGGCGCGGCGCGAGGCTCGCGACCAGTGATGCCGGCAGCAGTCGCATCAGGCCGCTGAGGACGACGAGGTCGGCGTTCCAGACGGCGAGCTGTCGTCCGAGCTCTTCACCCCACGCGTCGCGCGACTCGTGCTCATGCCACGGAACCGTGAAGCTCGGGATGCCGAACTCCTCGGCGTGAGCGAGTCCGTCGGCTTCGCGATCGGCACCGACGACCACCACCCGCGCAGGAAAATCGGGGTGACGAGCGGCCTCGAGGAGGGCGCGAAGGTTCGAGCCGGCGCCCGAGATGAGAACGGCGACCGTGAGCACGCGCCCAGTCTACCGGGGCGGGGGCGACGCCCCGACCTGCGTGTCAGCGCAGCGGATCGTCGGGGTCGCGCTTCGGCAGCCGGAAGCCACCGTCGTCGCCGAGCGGTGCGGTGTCGAATGCGGAGGGCGAACCCGGCCACGTCGTCGCGGCGGGCACGCGATCCGTCGAGTCGTCGAAGGCGAGGTCGGATGCGGTCATCTCGGCGACCCATCGATCGGTGCGCTCTTCGGCGAGCTCGTCGCGGTGTCGCGGCGAGAGCAACAGGATCGCTGCGCCGAGCAGCACCTCACCGCCCAGTGCGAGAGCGAACGGCAGCACCGCGGGTCCTGCGTCGGCGAGCCGCCCCGGGCCCATCGATCCGCCCGCCAGCAGGGCCGCCAGCGCGGCGACCACGGCCGTCAGCACCCCGATGCCGCCGGCGATCGCCGCCCGCGGTCCGGTGCCGAGAGGGGTGCCCTCCCACACGAGGCGGGACCGCACGGCCCATCCGGCGAAGGCTCCGGCGCCGATCGGGAGGAGGATCACGATCAGCATCCACATCGATGTGCTCTCGGGCAGCAGCCCGAGCACCGGGATGCCCGGCACGACCCCGAGCTGCGTGCCGGCCGGAGACACGGCTGTGCCGACACCCACCGCGAACCCCGGCCCGGCGAGCCAGGATGCCGCCCAGACGATGATCGTCGGCAGATACGCAAGGTGTCCCAGCGTGATGACTCCCGCCCCGAGGGCGTCGACACGCGCGGCCTGGAACAGCGCGACGACCTCGCCGCCGCGGGTCAGCGTCATGAGGGCCACCGCGAGAGCGGAGACGGCGGTCACTCCGACGAGGGCGAAGGCCGCTCCGCGCACCGCAGCACTCGGCACAGGGCCCCAGTCTGCCCAGGAGTCGACCACGTCGTGCACCCGATCGAGGAACCCGCCGTCGCCGTCCTCCCACGCGATGCGCACGGCACCGCAGACCGCGCCCACGAGGTAGACGGCGGTCGGCAGGAGGATCGCCGGCACCAGAGCGGTCTGGGCGGCCGAGAGGGTCGAGGTCAGCGCCACGCCGGTCGCGATGATCCCGAAGGTCAGCGCACCCGAGAGTGCGCCGAGCAGCCACGCGCCCGCGCGCGCCGCACGCGCTCCTGACCGTGCCGCGAACAGCAGAGTGAAGAGCAGGAAGGCGAGCGGGGTGACCGAGAGAGTGAAGGCGGCGGCGTCCGGAGCGATGCCCGTCGCACGCAGGACGTCGGCTGTGACGTCGACGTCCAGGGGCACGCCGTGACCGAACTGCCACAGGGTCCCCGTGAGCGGCCAGAGGGCGCCCCAGTCGGCCGTGACGCCGAACGCGAGCGTCCAGAGCAGCGTGAGCGGCGCCAGCAGGACCACGAGACCGACCGCCGCGGCGATGGCGGCATCGAAGGCGGCGAGGAGCGCGACGAGGAGGCGTTGCATATCGAATCGAGACTACGACGAGAACCCTGTCGTCGCCTGGGGGCGCGCGCGACTCGGGCGACACGATATCGTCTCCAGCGGAGGTTTCCCGATGACAACTGCCCCATCCCCCACCCCGTCCAAGGCCGAACCCACGAGCGCCTTGGACCGCTTCTTCGAGATCAGCAAGCGCGGATCCACGATCGGCACCGAGATCCGAGGGGGTCTGGTGACCTTCGTCACGATGGCCTACATCGTGATCCTCAATCCGATCATCCTGTCGACGCCCGACGTCGACGGCAACACCCTCGCCGGCACCGCCGTGGCCGCCGCCACCGCTCTGACCGCCGGTGTGATGACGATCCTGTTCGGTCTGATCACCCGTCTGCCGTTCGCCTTCGCCGCCGGCCTCGGCATCAACGCGTTCATCGCCTTCTCGGTGGTCGGCACGGTGACCTGGCCCGAGGCCATGGCCCTCGTGATGATCAACGGTGTGATCATCGTCCTCCTCGCGGCCACCGGGCTGCGGAAGATGATCTTCGACGCCGTCCCCGTGCAGCTCAAGCTCGCGATCACCGTCGGCATCGGTCTGTTCATCGCCTTCATCGGCTTCGTGAACGCCGGCTTCGTCACCGCCACCGGCAACGCCTCGCCGCCGGTCGACCTCGGCATCGGCGGCTCTGTCGCATCGATCCCGACCCTACTCTTCGTGATCACGCTCCTGCTCGGCGGCGTGCTCACCGCGCTGCACGTGAAGGGCGCGATCCTCATCGCGCTCGTCGGCGGAACCGTGCTCGGCGCGATCGCCAACCTGATCTGGCCGTTCGGTCTCGACTTCGGCTTCACCGGCGCGATCGTCGGGCTTCCCGACCTCAGCCTCATCGGTCAGGTCGACTTCGGATTCGACCTGCAGAAGGTCAGCGTCGTCGCCCTCGTGATGTTCGTCTTCACCCTGCTGTTCTCGAACTTCTTCGACGCGATGGGCACGATGACGGGCCTGGCGAAGGAGGCCGACCTGGCCGACGAGAAGGGCGACTTCCCCCGGATCAAGTCGGCTCTGATCGTCGAGGGCATCGGCGCGATCGCCGGTGGTGGCACCTCGTCGTCGTCGGCCACCGTGTTCGTCGAGTCCGGCGCCGGCATCGGCGAGGGCGCACGCACCGGTTTCGCCACCGTCATCACGGGTGCGATGTTCCTCGTCGCGATGTTCTTCACGCCGCTCACCTCGCTCGTACCCGGTGCGGTCGCGGCCGCCGCTCTCGTGCTGGTCGGTGCGCTCATGCTCGCCCAGATCAAGAACATCGATCTGAGCGACTTCCGGGTGCTGCTGCCGGTGTTCCTGACCGCGACCGTGATGCCGATGACGTACTCGATCGCCAACGGCATCGGCGCGGGCTTCATCAGCTGGATCGTCGTGAACGCGTTCTCCGGCCGGGCCAAGACCATTCACCCGCTGCTGTGGGCGGTCGGTGTCGGCTTCGTGATCTTCTTCGCCCGCGGGCCGATCGAAGCACTGTTCGGCGTCGCCTGAACGACGAGAGAACATCAGAGGGGCGGATGCGACTCGCATCCGCCCCTCTGTCGTCTGCCGGACCCGTGGCGCCGCCCCTCGCGCAGTGCTAGACCGGAAGCACCCGAGGAGAGCAGGCACCGATGTCCGCGTCCACCGTTCCCGTCCGACACGTCACCGACGGCGGGCTGGAGACCGATCTGATCTTCCACCACGGCATCGATCTTCCCGACTTCGCCGCTTTCGTGCTTCTCGATGATGACGATGGCCGACGAACGCTGAGGGAGTACTACCTCGGCTATGTCGAGATCGCCCGCATTCACGACGCCGCGCTGCGCCTCGAGACGGCCACCTGGCGAGCGAGCGCCGACTGGGGTGCTCGGCTCGGGTACGACGCCGACGCGCTGCGCCGGATCAACGTCGACGCGGTGAGGTTGCTGCAGCAGATCGCCGCGGAATCGGATCTGGCGGCAGTACGGATCGTGGGGATGCTCGGTCCGCGGGGCGACGGATATCGTTCGGGAGCGTGGGACCCGATCACCGGGCCCGACGACGCCTATCGCTATCACCGTGACCAGGTCCGCGCTCTCGCCGACGCCGGCGTGGATGGGATCGCGGCCTACACGCTCACCGATGCCGCCGAAGCGCGCGGCATCATCCGCGCGGCGCGCGAGGCCGGCGTGGATGTCGAGATCTCGTTCACCGTCGAGACCGATGGGCTGCTCGCGTCGGGTCGCACTCTCGCCGCGACGGTCGCCGAGGTCGACGCGGCGGAGGCCCCGGACGGCTACTTCCTCAACTGCGCGCACCCCGACCACTTCGACCGGGCTCTGGATGCCGAGACGGCTCGACGTATCATCGGCATCCGCCCCAATGCGTCCCGCCTCTCGCACGCCGAACTCGACGAGTCCGAGACCCTCGACGACGGCGACCCCGTCGAGCTGGCCGAGCGTGTGACCGCGCTCCTCGAGCGGATGCCGTCGGTACGGGTCATCGGAGGATGCTGCGGAACCGACTCACGGCACGTCGCGGCGATGTGGGAGCGACTCGCCCCGCAGTGATGACCACGCCTGGTGCCGCCTCAGCGGATCGGGTTCAACCCGAATGGCGGCGGCGCGTCCGGGGCGAGGAGCCGGCGGTATCGCGAGAGCCGTGCCTCGAAGACGATGCTGACCACGATGAACGGCAGCGGCGCGAGGAACCAGATGAGACCGTAGCCGCCTGTCAGGCTCATGACCACGGTCACCGCCACCCACAGGCCGGCCAGAACCCAGAAGGCGGACGCGAACAGTCGGCCCCGGCGAAGGAACGTCGTGCCGGTCTGGCGTGAATCCGTGCCCGACGACGCGCGCACAACGAGATCGTCCGTCCATCCGATGCCATTCCACCATCGGAGGATCGACGGGGTGAGCGAGATCGCGTACCAGCCCACGGAAGGAGCCGGAGAGGGGATCACCATGCGAACCGCGAATTGGGCCACTCGGTGATCTCTGCTCCGCTCAGAACGCCCGTGAGGGTGTCGGCTCGTGATTGCGACGCCGGCGAGGTGAGCAGCATGCCGATCGCCGACACGATGACGCCGATGACGCCGATCACGAGTCCGACGATCGCTCCGACGCCGGTCACACCTGTCGCCAGCGTGACAGCGACACCCGCGACCGAGACGCAGTATCCGACGGTCGCGAGAAGGTTCTCGGAGTACCAGGAGTCCTGCGACGAGGCGCTGTCTCGCAGCACGCGGATGAGCGCATCGATCGGCGCGACGAGGTCGGACACCTGGTCGCGCTGCTCGTAGAAGGCCTCCGAGTAACGGTCGACGATGGGCGAATCCCATGCGGCGTCCTTCAGTCCGTCCATCTCGGAGATGTCGGCGTCGTCCTCGAGTCCTGAGAAAGCGGCACGGACTCCGGCTTCGAGACGAGTCGCCTCTTCGCGCAGCTGCGTCGGCATCCCCCACTTCGCGACCTCGTCACGCATGAAGTTCACCGACTCGCGGAGGACCGTGAGCTGGATCGTCACCGTGGTGAGTGCGGCTTCGTATGCGGCATCCTTCGCCCAGTCCGGGTAGGGAACGCCCATGAACTCGAGCCGATCGGCGGCATCGCGAAGCACTCCGGGCAGGATCCGCTCGAGGTCCGCGATGCCGGAGAGCGTGTCGTCGAGGACGCGGATGATCTCGCGTCCGAGGGCTTCGGGATGCATCAGGACCCCGCTCTCTCGACGATGGCCTCGGTCTGCGCCTCGGCCTCCTCGTACGCGGAGGCGACCTCATCGAGTCGATCCGCGATCGCCTGCATCGCCCTGGACCCGGCGCTCACCTCTCGGCGGAGATGCCCCAGCTTGGCGATGTAGTCGGCGCGCACCTGCTCGAAGCCGGGCTGGTCAGAGAAGGCCCAGGGATCGAGAGTCGACGCGAGGCCGCCGTCTTCCGCGGTGAGTCTTGACGACCAATCCATCCATCTGGCCACGTCAGAACGCAGCGCGCTGACATCGACCGCGAATCCGTCACCCATCAGCGTCCTCCCTGTCGAATGCCGCGTTCACCCGCGACTTCACCGCTGCTTCCATCTCGTCCAGAGTCGCCGTCGCATACCATCCCGCATCGAAGTGGACGGCGTCGAGACGACCGAGCCGCATACTGACCGCCACGTCCGGAGCAGGATAGGTCCGTACGTCCCCGAAGAGGTCAGCGATGTGCAGGTCCTTCGCGATCTGCACGGGGCTCTGACCTTCGCGGTACCGGCTCAGCATCTCCGGTGTGCCCTCGACGGCTGCTGACCGCGGGGTCCGGTCGATCGCGGTCTGGATGGCGTGGGTGACCGAGGCTGCGAGTTCGAAGACACCGGGAGCTGTCAGCCCCGATGCGATGCGGATCGTGGAGATCCTGGAGCCGTCGGCTGACGATACCTCGACGGTCGCCGTGCTCACCTGCGAGAGCCCCTTGATCACCTGACTCTCGATGTCCGCCATGGCAGCGCGATAGTCGACGATCGAATCCGTGTAGCGACGCTGCAGCGCTTCGAGTCGCTCACGTCGCGACGACGCGTTCGCATCCCCCACCGACGGCCCCTCGCTCATTCCACCCCGCAGAGGTCTCGGAGCCGCTGCTCCGTGGATATGTAGATCTCCAGGACGTCCCCCAACGCGGCGATCATGCGTTCGAGCTCCTCTCGACGCACCTCGCCGTCCTCTGCCCACGCCTGCTGAGCGATCCGGAACGCCTCGGCGGCGTCGCCCTCCCACAGCTGAAGCAGATACTGCGACTCGGTGTCAAAGGTCTGGAGCGAGAGATTCAGATCGGAGAGGTCCGTGATGAGGCCGTCGATCGCAAGCTGAATACCGTCGAAGTCGACCTCGATTGTCCCCGCCACGTGATCGACGGTAGCAGATCGTCCATCGTATGGATCAAATCGATCCCGCCCGGGCATGAAAGAAGGCCCCGGAGTGGAGTCCAGGGCCTTCTCTTCAATCATAGCGCTTAGAGCGACTCGACGATCTCACGCATCAGAGCGGCGGTCTCGGACGGCGTCTTGCCGACCTTGACACCGGCGGCCTCGAGGGCCTCCTTCTTCGCCTGAGCGGTACCGGCGGAGCCGGAGACGATCGCACCGGCGTGACCCATGGTCTTACCCTCGGGGGCCGTGAAGCCCGCGACGTAGCCGACGACCGGCTTGGTGACGTGCGCCTTGATGTAGTCGGCCGCGCGCTCTTCGGCGTCGCCACCGATCTCACCGATCATCACGATCGCCTTGGTCTCGGGGTCGGCCTCGAATGCGGCGAGCGCGTCGATGTGCGTCGTGCCGATGACGGGGTCGCCGCCGATGCCGATGGCGGTCGAGAAGCCCAGGTCGCGCAGCTCGAACATCATCTGGTACGTCAGGGTGCCCGACTTCGACACGAGGCCGATCGGGCCCTTGCCGGTGATGTTCGCCGGCGTGATGCCGACGAGCGCCTCACCGGGGGTGATGATGCCAGGGCAGTTCGGCCCGATGATGCGGGTCGTGTTGCCCTTGCTCTGCGCGTAGGCCCACGCCTCGGCCGAGTCGCCCACGGGCACACCCTCGGTGATGACGACGAGCAGCGGGATCTCGGCGTCGATGGCCTCGATCATCGCGTCCTTCGTGAACGCACCCGGCACGAAGGCGATCGACACGTCTGCGCCGGTCTCCTTCATGGCCTCGGCGACCGAGGCGAAGACGGGGAGCTCGACGGCGTTGCCGTCCTTGTCGGTGTGCGAGACCGTGGTGCCGGCCTTGCGGGCGTTCACGCCACCGACGACCTGGGTGCCGGCCTTCAGCATGAGTGCCGTGTGCTTGGTGCCCTCGCCGCCGGTGATGCCCTGGACGATGACCTTGGAGTCCTTGTTGAGGTAGATCGACATTTCTCTAGTCCTTGTGTCTCAGGCGTTTGCGAGCTCGGCGGCCTTGTCGGCGCCCTCGTCCATGGTGCTGGCGAGCGTGACGAGCGGGTGCGCGTACTCGGCGAGGATCGCGCGACCCTCGTCGACGCGGTTGCCGTCGAGGCGCACGACGAGCGGCTTGGAGGCCGCGCTGCCGAGGGTCTCGAGAGCGCCCTTGATTCCGTTGGCGACGGCGTCGCACGCCGTGATGCCTCCGAAGACGTTGACGAACACGCTCTTGACCTGCGGGTCGCCGAGGATGACGTCGAGGCCTGCGGCCATGACCTCAGCCGAGGCGCCGCCGCCGATGTCGAGGAAGTTGGCGGGCTTGACGCCATTGTGGTTCTCACCGGCGTAGGCGACGACATCGAGCGTCGACATGACGAGTCCTGCACCGTTGCCGATGATTCCGACCTCGCCGTCGAGCTTGACGTAATTCAGGCCGCTCTTCTTGGCCTTGGCCTCGAGCGGGTCGGCTGCGTCCTTGTCTTCGAGCGCCTCGTGCTCCGGGTGACGGATCTCGGAGGCGTTGTCGTCGAGCGTGACCTTGCCGTCGAGGGCGATGATGTCGCCCTCTTCGGTGCGGACCAGCGGGTTGACCTCGACGAGAGTCGCGTCTTCGCCCTTGTAGACGTCGAAGAGCTTGACGAAGACGTCGGAGACCTTCTCGATCAGGTCTTCGGGGAAGTTCGCGGCGCGAGCGATCTCGACCGCCTTCTGCTTGTCGATGCCCGTCAGCGGGTTGACCTCGACGCGCGCGAGCGCCTCGGGACGCTCGACCGCGAGCTCTTCGATCTCCATACCGCCCTCGACCGAGCAGAGGCTCAGGTACGAACGGTTGGCGCGATCGAGCAGCACGGAGAAGTAGAACTCCTCGGCGATGCGCGCGCCCTGCGCGACCATGACGCGCTTGACGATGTGGCCCTTGATGTCGAGACCGAGGATCGTCTTCGCGGCCTCGTATGCCTCTTCGGGGGTCTTCGCGACCTTGACGCCGCCCGCCTTGCCGCGACCGCCGGTCTTGACCTGGGCCTTGACGACGACGACGCCGCCGATCTTCTCAGCGGCTGCCTTCACCTCCTCAGGGGTGTCGGCGACGATGCCGGCGAGGACCGGCACTCCGTACTTCTCGAAAACGTCTCGTGCCTGGTACTCGTACAGATCCACTGTGGTTCCTTCACTGGGCTGCTGTCTGGTAATTCTCTCGATGTCGAGACATCGACCAGTCGCCCAGCCTACTACCTCGAACTGAACGCTCCCGGCGGCGCAAGGGCCGCCGGGAGCGCATATCGGTATGGAGACGGGGTCAGCCGAGCGTGTCGCGGCTGCCCGCCTGGGCGGATCGCGACCGGGGCCCGGCTTCCTCGTCGTCTTCGAGCTTGGGGGCGATCGGGCCGCCGAGACCGGAGCGGTCGCGGCGCTTCTCGTCGTCTCCGGCTGCTCCGCCCATCATGCCCGGCGCCATCGAGCGGCCACCTGCACCTGCCGTCGTTCCCCCGGCAGCACCGGTCGCCGAGCCGGATGCCGAGCCTGCTGCTCCGAGCCCGCCGGGGCCGGTTGCACCGCCCATGCCGAGCAGTCCGCGACCGGCCGTGGCCGCACCTGCACCGCTTCCGCCACCGCCGAACAGACCTGCGCCGCCCGCACCATTGAGCGACGCCGAGCGTGCACCCATGAGCGCCGCGGCTCCTGCGCCGCCCACGACCGCCGCGCCGAGCGTGCCCGAACCGCCGGCGAGCAGACCTCCGCCGCCACCGCCACCACCGATTCCGATGCCGGGGTATCCGGGCAGGGTGCCGCCGTTCGGCGAGTCGACGGTGGGGTCGGAGCCGCCGTTGCCGCCCGAACCACCGTTGTCACCGTTGTCCCAGCCGTTGTCCCCGATGGTGCCGGTGTTACCGCCACCCGAGCCGCCGTTGCCACCGTTGACCCAGCCGCCGTCGCCGCCACCGCCGGGAACCCACGTGCCGACCTGTGGCGGAGCCACGCTGCCGACGCCGGTTCCGCCCGGCGACGTGCCGGGACCGCCCGAGGGTCCGTTGCTGCCGACGGGAGGGACGCGGGAATCGATCCCATCGACGTCGATGACGGGCGGCGGTATCGAGCCCGGCCTGTCGTTGAAGTCGGGGACTGTTGCGAACACCTGAGCTTCTGTGACCAAGGATGAACGTATTCTCTGCAACTCCTTCATTGCTGCGGTCTCGCGCTCGGCGGCGAGACGCGCCTCCTCGCGGGCAACGGCCTCACCAGTGTCGAGCACACCCCAACCGTCGGTGATGCCAGAAAGATTACGGCCTGTGTCTGCGAGGAATCCGTCAGCGGACGCGGACGGCAAGTTCCGTAGCGCATCAGAGGCCTCACCCGATGCCGTCTCGGTCGATGTCCTGAGAGAGGTTCGGAGCTTCTCGAGCGTGGTCTCGATGGTGCCCGCGTTCTCCTCCATCCGATCAAGCAAGTTGTCAGCGGCGCCTGCGGAGTCACCGCTCCACCCGGGGATCGCCCTGACTGACGCGATCGCCCTGCGCAGTTCCTGAACAGCGAGCACCCGCGCCTCGAGTTGCGGATCCGTGAAAGCAGGCATTGAGGTGAGAGCCCGAAGCTCGTCCTCGAACATCGTCGGCGTGCAAATGTTGGGGTTATACATCTCGAAGCCCTCGGGCCTTTCTCTTGTTCGATATCAAGATGATCGCCAGACCCGCGGCGACGATTACGACCACGACTCCGCCGATCGCCCACGGCAGAGCTGAAGGCCCGTCCGGTTCCACTGCTGAAGGAGTATCCGATGGCTCCGGCGTCGAGTAAACCTCGTCAAACGTCGGCTCTTGTCCGTCCTTGAATAATGGGTTCTCATCCGGATACTGCGACGGGTTCTCCTCGAGCAGCCTTGTCGCATTTACCACACCGTGGCCGAGTCTGTTCGACCACTGGAGCTCGTGAGGATTCGATCCGGTGTTGCGAATCAGCGACTGCAGTAGCTGAGGCGCCGTCGCCTCGGGCCACTTCTGCGAGGCGAGGGCGAGCAGTCCGGCGACAACCGGAGTCGCGGCGGAGCTTCCCGACCAGGCGGACATGCCCCATGTCCCGTCCCAGCCCACGCCTGCGATGTCGATGCCAGGCGCCACAAGATCGACGTCGTCGTTGATCATTTCGCCCCCGGCCTTGTTCTTTGCCGGCTGGGCCGACGCATCCACCGACGCCACGTTGATCACGCCGTTAGTCGTCATCAGCTCCGGGATGGTCGACGAGTCTCCGTTGGGGAGAGCGGTGACGATGATTACGCCGGCCCGAAGCGCCGCAGTCACGCTATCGACCGTGGGTTCCGACAACTCATCGGCCAGTCGGGATACGGCCCCGGACATCGTCACGATGTCGGCGCCCTGAGCCACGGCGTCGTCCAACGCCTCGGCGTAGTTGTTTCCCGTGCACCCGTCCTGGAGCAGCCCGTAGTAGAGGATCCGCGCTCCCGGAGCGATACCGACTGGGCCCACTCCGGTGTCCGACCGACCGTTCCCGACGATGAGAGACGTCACCGAAGTCCCATGAGCGACGGAATCGAGATCATGCTGATCGAACGCGGTGGGATCGGGGCACTCGGCGACCGGCCGAACTTCAATGTCCGCGTCCTCAAGGGTCGCTGTATCGAGGTTCAGCTTGTTGTCGAAGACAGCAATAGTCAAGCCGTCCCCGGTGATGCCCGCATCGTGGATGGCGGGCACTCGCATTGCGTCCAGATACCAGAGCGGACCGGCCGACGAAAAGTCCTGCGCTGCAGCCGCTCCCGGCAGTGTGACTGTCACGAGCACGGCCGCGAACGCAATCGAAGCGGATATCCTCCGATGCATCAATAACCACCCGACTCGGAGTCGTCTCCTTCTGACGTCGAGTCGGCTGTTTCAGCAGGTACCGATGTCTCCTGCAACTGCGTTGTCGATGTCAGAGTGGGGTCATCGACGATCGCGGCGATCTGAGAGAGAGTCGAAGAGAGGTTCTCCTCGGACTGCTGCTTTTCGTCGAGCAACGCGCTCAGTGCGTCGCGAAAAGCCGCGGTGTCAGCCGCTAGCAGGCCGATCATGCGCTCGGCCTCAGCGGTGTACGCCGCCGCGGAATCAAGATAGGACGTGGTCGTATTGGTGCGAAGACCATCGATCTCGGTCGCCCGAGTACCTACGCCTGCACCCTCAATGCTCTTGACGAGCGTGTGGATGTTCTCGAGCATCTGCTCGAAGTCAGCACCGATCTGCGCTGCCATGATCTTCCCCTCCGTCAGGGACGCCAGCGCGTCCCACCCTCCGACGACCCATGATAGACGACGTCATCGACGGTGCACAGAACTCGTTGGCACCGAAGCGTTCTTCTCCCGGTCTCCTGCGTCGACAGCACCTCCGCGTCTTCTGCCGATGACGACGATGAGCGTCACCACAACGAGGCCCACGACCGCCCCACCACCTGCGAGCACCCACGGCAGCACCCCCGGCCTCGTGCCGTTCTGCGCGTCCGCTGCGTCGGGCGCAGACGACTCCGGTGCCGAGTAGACCTCGTCGAACGTCGGCGCCTGCCCGTCTGTGAACAGCGGATTCTCGTCCGGATACTGCGACACATCCTCCGTGATCATGCGGGTTGCATTCACAATGCCGTATCCCAATCGATCTGACCACTGCAGCTCGTGCGGCTTGGAACCCGTGTTGTGGATCACGGATTGCAGGAGCTGTGAAGCGGTTGCCTCCGGCCACCTCTCCTTGGCAAGGGCGAGTACACCGGCCACGATCGGGGTCGCCGCTGAATTTCCGGACCACGCCGACATGCCCCACGAGGCGTCGAATCCGACACCTGCGACGTCTATTCCGGGTGCGACGACATCGACATCGTCGTTGCGCATATCCGACCCGTCCGTCTCCTCCGCCGGTTGGGCGGTGGCGTCGACGGACGCAACATTCAACACGCCGTTGATCGTGGCCAATTCGAATTGCCACGCTGTGTCCCGGTTCGGAAGTCCCGCGACGACTATCACTCCCGCTCGCAGGGCGGCGGCCACGCTGTCGACAGAGGCCTGCGCAAGTTCGTCGGCCAGTCGATTCGGCCCTCCCGACATGGTCACGATGTCTGCTCCCTGAGCGACCGCGTCGTCAAGCGCTGCAGGGAACGGATTTCCCTCGCACGACTCCTGCAGCACTCCGTAGTAGAGGATGCGGGCTGCAGGCGCGATTCCGACGGGCCCCTCCCCACTGTCAGACGTGCCATTTCCGACGATCAGCGACGCGACCGACGTGCCGTGCTTCAGCGACTCAAAATCACTTCCCTCCGCCGCAAGTGGGTCCGGGCAACCCTCGGCTTGGTGAACCTCGATATCCGCGTCCGCGAGAGTGGGTACATCGAGATCAAGCGCGCCGTCGAACACCGCGATCGTCACACCCTCCCCCGTGATCCCCGCGTCGTGGATCGCCTGGATCTTCATCGCATCCATGTACCAGAGCGGCCCACCGCCCGAAAAGTCCTGCGCCGCCGCCGCACTCGGCACCAACACGACACCCAGCGCACACACCACCGCGGCAACCCGAGCAGACCATCTACGCAGCACCATCGCCACCCCCGTCCCCACGTCCACGCCCTCTCCGGAAGACGACGATGAGCGTCACCGCCACGACGACCACGACCGCCCCACCACCTGCAAGCACCCACGGCAGCACTCCCGGCCCGGCGCCGGCCTGCGCATCCGCAACCTCGGACGCATCCGGCTCCGGCACCGGCACCGAATAGACCTCGTCGAACGTCGGCGCCTGACCGTCGGTGAACAGAGGATTCTCGTCGGGGTACTGGGACGGGTCCTCCTGCACCAACCGGGTCGCATTCGCGATCCCGTGGCCGAAGGTGCTGGTCCATTCGAGCTCATGCGGAGTCGATCCCGTGTTCCGGATCAACGACTGCAAGAGCTGGGATGCGGTGGCGTCCGGCCACTTCTCTTTCGCGAGCGCCAGTAGTCCCGCGACGATGGGGGTGGCGGCCGAGTTCCCCGACCACACTGACATCCCCCAGGTGCCGTCCCACCCGAGTCCCGCCATATCGACCCCCGGAGCGACGATGTCGACATCATCGTTCGTCATGGGTGAGCCGTCACGTCGTGGGGCCGCGTGCGCCGCGGCGTCCACCGAAGCGACGTTCACGACGCCGTTGACCTTGCCGAGCTCGACCTCCCACGCGGAGTCGGCATTCGGAAGCGCGCCCACGATCAACACCCCCGCTCGCAGGGCGTCAGCCGCCGCCTCGGCGGTGGGCTGTGCCAGCTCGTCCGCCAGACGCGAGGATCCTCCTGACATCGAGACGATGTCAGCACCCTGCGCGACAGCGTCGGCGACCGCAGCCGGGAAGGCGTTGCCGTCGCAGGAATCCTGGAGCGCCCCGTAGTAGAGGATCCGTGCGTCGGGGGCGATCCCCGCAGGTCCAGCGCCACTATCCGATGTTCCGTTCCCGACGATCAGTGACGTGACGGAAGTGCCGTGGCTTGACGTCTCGAACGCCGTCGGCACCGATGCGGCCGGATCAGGGCACTGCTCAAGCTGCCGCACCTCAATGTCGGCACCCTGCAGTGTCGCGACATCCGGGCTGAGACCGGCATCGAGCACCGCGATCGTCACGCCCTCCCCCGTGATCCCCGCGTCGTGGATCGCCTGAATCTTCATCGCATCCATGTACCAGAGCGGCCCACCGCCCGAGAAGTCCTGCGCCGCCGCCGCACTCGGCACCAGCACGACTCCCAGCGCACACACCACCGCGGCAACCCGAGCCGTCCATCTACGCAGCACCATCATCACTCATCCCCCCTGGACGCATACCCGCTCATCGTAGACGCAGCGTCTGCGGTGCTCGAAGCCGAGGTCTAGGCTCGTCCCATGCACGAATCCGCAGAACTGCGCACCGGCGTCGTGGCCGCTGCACTCGAGCTCTTCGCATCGCAGGGCTTCGACCAGACCTCCGTCGAGCAGATCGCGAAGGCCGCGGGGGTCTCGCGTTCGACGTTCTTCCGCCAGTTCGGCGGCAAGGAGGATGTCGTCTTCGCCGACCACGAGGTGCTCCTCGAGCAGCTGCGGTCATTCCTCGCCGAGGGGCACGACGACCCCTGGGGCGCGGTGTGCGCGGCATCCGAGTCGGTCTTCGCCCACTTCGCTCACGACCCCGAGCTCGCGCGTCGCCGCTATCAGATCGTCCGTCAGGTGCCGGTGCTCCGCGAGCGCGAGATCATCACGGTGTTCCGCTACGAGCGGCTGTTCGACGACTATCTGCGCAGCTCGCTTCCCGGCATCGATCCTCTGGACGCGGTCGGGTTCTCGGCCCTCGTCACCGCCGTGCACAACCATGTTCTGCGCCAGCTGCTGCGCGGCAAGAAGAAGGTGCCGCTCTCGACGCTGCAGACTGCTCTCGCCGACGTCCGCCGCCGATACGGCGTGCCCTCGGAAGCTGTCGCCGAGGCGCCGGATGACGTCGTCGTCGCCGTGTTCCCTCGTTCGATGCCGATCGCCGAGGTCACCCGGCGTCTGCGCACGCAGCTCGACTGAGTCGCCACCGGGCAGACTCGCAACCGGACTGAGGCGCAGCCTCTCCGACTCCGCGCGGGCTCCGCCGCATCCGGAGTCGTGGAACCGAGTATCGAGGGGTACGATACTTGGTGCCACGAAGGAGTCACCATGAGCACCGCAGCCTCCCCCTTCCCCGGCGAGCGCGTCTCGTCGTACGACATCACCGGACGACAGGACAGCGACTACTACGCCGTCTTCGCCGACATCCCCGACGCCGACCGCTCCGCCTGGGACCGCGCGAAGGCGTACATCGACGAGGTCGGGCCGCAGATGGCGGATGCCTGGGACCGCGCCGAGTACCCTCTCGACGCCGCCCGCCGCATGGGCGAGATGGATCTCGTCGTCGACGGCATCGAGCATCCGTCACTCACCCGACTCTCGCCCCTCGCCGCCGGCCTCGTGAACATGGAGATCTCGCGCGGCGACGGGTCGCTCGGCACCGTGCTCGCCGTACAGGGCGGTCTGGCGCTGCGCACCCTCGCGCTCTTCGGTTCGGATGAGCAGCAGGACAAGTGGCTGACCTCTCTCGCCGACGGGTCGGTCTTCGGTTCCTTCGCCCTCACCGAGCCCGACCATGGGTCGGACTCCGTCTCGCTCGAGACCGTGGCCAGGCGCGACGGCGACGAATGGGTCATCCGCGGCGCGAAGAAGTGGATCGGCAACGGTGCCTCGGGCGGCATCACCTTCGTGTGGGCCCGCGTCGACGATGAGACCGCGGTAGAGCACGGCGCCGTGCGCTGCTTCCTCGTCGAGCAGGAGACACCCGGATACACGGGGACGCCGATCCGCGGCAAGGCGTCGCTGCGCGCCATCCACCAGGCGCACATCGTCTTCGACGACGTGCGCGTGCCGCTGGACTCCGTGCTGCCGGGGACGAAGAGCTTCAAGGACGCGTCGATCGTGCTGTACGCGACCCGCTCGGGCGTGGCCTGGTCAGCGCTCGGACACGCGACCGCCTGCTACGAGGCCGCCCTCGCCTACTCGAAGGAGCGCATCCAGTTCGGCAAGCCGCTGGCGAAATTCCAGATGGTGCAGGAGCGACTCACCCACATGCTCGAGGACCTCACCGCGATGCAGCTCTACTGCCGCCGCCTCGCCGACCTCGAGACCGCGGGCGAACTGCGCCCCACGCAGGCGTCCCTGGCGAAGTTCCACAACACGCGTGCCGCACGGCGCGTAGCGTCCGTCGCCCGCGATCTGCTCGGCGGCAACGGCATCCTGCTCGAGAACGGCGTGATGCAGCACATGGCCGACATCGAAGCGATCCACACCTATGAGGGCACCGAGAGCGTGCAGGCTCTGCTGCTCGGACGCGACATCACCGGGATGAGCGCCTTCGCCTGACCGGCTGGGCGGATCCGACCATCAGGTGTCGGGGTGCTCGGCGACCCCGACCGCATCGGACTCGGGCGTGAACCTCTGGGCGCCGATCACCGAGAGGAGCCTCAGCTTCTCCTGGCTCTCGCTTCCCGGCGCAGCCGTGTAGACGAGAAGCGCGTGCGACTGCTCCGGGTCGACGAGCGTCTGACACGAGAGATCGAGACGCCCGAGCTCGGGGTGGATGAACCGCTTGGTGCCCGGCGGACGGAGCCCGACCTCGTGTCGCTCCCAGAGAAGCTCGAACTCCTCGCTGCGGGACAGCAGGAGCTCGACGTAGCGCGCGGCACGTGAACCCGGCCCCCGAAGGGTGGCGATCTCTCGCAGTCCAGACACCCACAGTCGTGAGAGGAACTCATGGTCGTCGGGGTCGTATCCCTGCCGTGCCGTCGGGTCGGTGAACCAGCGGTACCCGATGCTGCGGGCGGGCCCCTGCAGACGGGTCAGATCCCCGACGAGAGCGACGCCGAGCGCGCTTTGGCGCAGCGTCTCCCCGAGTTCGGTGACCACCTCGGCAGGTGTGTCGTCCTGCAGCCTGTCGAAGATCCGCAGCATCCCGGGGCTCACATGCTCGCTCTCGGCACCTCGCGGTGGCGGCGTGTGGCCGGCCAGGGCGAAGAGGTGGTCGCGCTCGGCCAGCGAGAGGTGGAGCCCCTGAGCGATCGAGGCGACCATCTGCTCGGAGGGTTGAGGGCCTCGCTCCTGCTCGATCCGCGCGTAGTAGTCGGTCGACATATGGCTGAGCGCAGCCGCCTCCTCCCGACGAAGCCCGCTCGTGCGACGGCGCTCCCCACGCGGCAGCCCGACATCCTCTGGTTGCAGCGCCTCGCGGCGTGCGCGCAAGAACTCCGCGAGCCCCCGTCTGTCTATCGCCATGCGCCGCCTCCCCTCGTCGTATCCGTTGTACCAGTGGACCCGGTGATCGATCCATGGATCGACGATCCCTGGATGCCCACCCGTGCGTCGCGAGAGCATCGACGTCGACAGAGAAGAGGGCGGACATGCCGCGAAAGAACACAGACCTGGTCATCCCCGCGCAGCACGGTGCCAGAGCGGTGGTCACCGGCGCCAGCGACGGCATAGGCCTCGGCATCGCGAGCCGGCTCGCCGCTGCGGGCGCGGAGGTCATCCTGCCGGTGCGCAACCGAGAGAAGGGCGACGCGGCGATCGCACGGATCCGCCGTACGGTGCCGGACGCGTCCCTGTCGCTGCGTGATCTCGACCTCGCATCCCTCGAGTCCGTCGCCTCCCTCGCTGCGAACCTGCGCGAGGAGGGCACGCCGATCGGCATCCTCATCAACAATGCGGGAGTGATGACGCCGCCCACCAGGCGCACGACTTCGGACGGATTCGAGCTGCAGTTCGGCGCGAATCACCTGGGACACTTCGCACTCGTGGGTGGGCTGCTGCCGCTCCTCATCGAAGGGAAGGCGCGCGTCGTCTCGCAGATCAGCGTCGCTGCCGACAGCGGCGCGATCAATTGGGACGATCTGCAATGGGAGCGCTCGTACAACGGGATGCGCGCCTACAGCCAGTCGAAGATCGCCTTCGGGCTGTTCGGGCTCGAACTCGACAGGCGGAGCAGGGCCGAGGGGTGGGGAATCCGCAGCCTGCTCTCGCACCCCGGGGTCGCGCCGACGAATCTGCTGGCTGCGCAACCCGAGCTCGGACGGTCGACGCAGACGACAGCGCGGCGTGTCATCGACGCTCTGTCACGCCGAGGCCTCCTCTTCGGGACGGCCGAGACCGCGGGCCTGCCGGCTCTGTACGCCGCGACAGCTGCGGATGCCGTCGGCGGAGGCTTCTACGGCCCGTCGGGCCTCGGCCACCTGGGTGGCCGACCAGGGCCGCAGAAGCCCTACTCGCGGCTGCGCGACGACGCGGCAGCCGCCCGCATCTGGCAGATCTCCGAGGAGCTCACCGGGGTGACGGCGCGCCTCGCGTGATCAGTCGCAGCCGCAGCCCCCGGCGGGCGTCTTCACCATGAAGCAGACGTCGCACACGCCATAGTCGCGCTCGACGAACTTGGGGGTGCGCTGGACCTTCGGCGCCGCGGCGGCGCGCGGGGTGGTCGACCGCTTGGCCTTGACCGGCGCGATCGGGCGGAACTCGCTCGGGTGCGTCACATAGAAGTACGGTGCGCGGCCTTCGCTCGGCTGCAGACGCAGGGGCGTCGAGCCGATGACGACGACCTCGTCTTGCGTGAAGCCGTTGGTGTAGGTCTTGCCGATGTGCAGCGCAGCGCCCTCACCACGGCGGATCGCCTCGATGTAGCGGCCGCGGTCGATGTAGGAGGAGATGCCGATGGCATCCGTGATCGCCGCGATGAACTCGTGGTTCGCTTCGGCGATGCGGTGCGCGCGCAGCGCCTCCGCGAGGGTTCGGTACGGACGGGAGTTGCCGGTGGGGGTCGGGCCCTGAACTTCATTCATTTCTTCAAGGATCTCACGCCTGAGCATGGAAGACTGGCCGAATGCCTCGCGCGACGATCATCGGCTCCGGCCCGAACGGCCTCGCTGCCGCCGTGACGCTCGCTCGCGCCGGCTACGAGGTGCAGGTCCTCGAGGCGGCAGCCACCATCGGCGGCGGTGTGCGCACCGCCGAATCCACGCTCTCGGGTTTCCGGCACGACGTCTGCGCCGCCGTGCATCCGGCTGCGCTGTCGTCGTCGTTCTTCCAGGCTTTCGGCCTCGCCGAGCGGATCGAGTGGATCACCCCCGACATCTCGTATGCGCACCCTCTCGACGACGGACGCGCCGGCATCGCCTGGCGCGACATCGAGCGCACTGCCGCAGGCCTCGGAGTCGACGAGCGCGCGTGGCTCTCGCTGCTGCGCCCGCTGAGCACCCACGTCGACGGAGTCGTCGACTTCACGGGCAACCAGATGCTGCGGATCCCCAGCGAGCCGGTCACGGCGCTGCGCTTCGCCCTGCGGATGCTCGACCAGGGCACACCGCTCGCAAACCGCTCGTTCCGCACCGACGAGGCCGCCGGACTGATGTCGGGCGTCCTCGCCCACGCCAACACGCCTCTCCCCTCGCTCGCGGGAGCGGCGGCGGGTCTGCTGCTGGCCGCACAGGCGCATGCCGGAGGCTGGATGTACCCGCGCGGCGGGGCCCAGCGCATCGCCGACAGCATGGTCGCCGACATCGAGTCGCACGGCGGTTCCGTCGAGTCCGGCGCGCACGTCACCGACCTGAGTGCGCTCGACTGGGGCGACCCCGCCCGAGGCGACCTGCTGCTGCTGAACACCTCACCGCGTCTGACCCTCACCCACCCCGAGATCCCCGCCGCGTACGCGCGAGCCATCCGCGGATACCGCTACGGTCCGGCCGCCGCCAAGGTCGATTTCGCGCTCGCCGGGCCCATCCCCTGGGCGAACCCGGATGTCGCGCAGTCGCCGACCGTGCACATCGGCGGCACCGCTGCCGAGGTCTGGGAGAGCGAGAACGCGGTCGCGCGTGGACGGATCAGCGATCGGCCGTATGCACTCACCGTGCAGCCATCGGTCTTCGACCCGACCAGGGCGCCGGAGGGCAAGGCTGTGCTGTGGGCCTACATCCACGTGCCGCAGAACTCCGACCTCGACGCCACCGAACTGATCACCCGTCAGGTCGAGCGCTTCGCCCCCGGATTCCGCGACCTGATCCTGGCGCACCACTCGGTGCCCGCATCGTCGCGCGAGGCGATCAACCCGTCGGAGATCGGCGGCGACATCCTGGGCGGAGCGTTCACGATCCCGCAGGCCCTGCGCAGGCCGGTGCTGGGCCCGGCACCGTGGCGCACGCCGATGCGCGGCGTGTACCTCGCCTCGGCCTCGACGCCGCCCGGCCCCGGTGTGAACGGCATGGCAGGATGGCACGCCGCCCGCACCGCTCTGAAGGATGCAGGCACCCGCGTGACCCTCGACGATCTGTTCGGCTGATCGCGTTCGCGAGCGACACCCCTTCTGCCGCAGCGCCGCCACGGCCAGGATGGATCCATGCGCTACGAGATCCCCTCCCCCATGCTGGCGAAGGCGGCAGCCTCCGTGCCTGACCCCGCGAAGACGTCCGGTGGACTGCTGTTCGAGCCGAAGTGGGACGGCTTCCGCGGGCTGATCTCGTGGGACGGAGACACCGTCGAGATCGGATCGCGCGGCGCGAAGCCCCTGACCCGCTATTTCCCCGAACTCGTCGAGGCCATCCCGCGGGTGCTGCCGGGGCCGTGCCTGCTCGACGGCGAGATCGTCGTCGCCACCGGACCCGACGGCGCACAGCGGCTCGACTGGGAGGCATTGAGCCAGCGCATCCACCCCGCGGCATCGCGCGTGGCCAAGCTCGCCGACGAGACCCCGGCGATGTTCATCGCCTTCGACCTGCTCGCCCTCGGCGACGAGGATCTGCTGAGCGCGCCGTTCGCCGAGCGACGCGAACGCCTCGAGTCGCTGATGGCCGACGTCGGGCATCCGCTGCACATCACGCGCACGACCCGCGACCGCGACGCCGCCGTGCGATGGCTCGCGGAGTTCGAAGGAGCAGGCCTCGACGGGGTCGTCGCGAAGCCCCTCGACCAGCCGTACGCCCCGGGCAAGCGCACACTCATCAAGATCAAGCACGCGCGCACCGCCGACGTCGTCGCCCTCGGCTACCGCATCCACAAGTCCGGATCCGGCGTCGGATCGCTGCTCGTCGGCCTGTACGACTCCGACGGCACGCTGCGCCAGGTCGGCGGTGTCGCGGCATGGAGCGACGTCCGGCGCAGGGAGCTGGTCGACGAGCTCGCTCCGCTCGTCGAACGCGACGACGCAGGCGACGCCGTGACCGGTGCGGGAGAACGCTCACGCTTCAGCGGTTCGAAGGACGTGTCATTCGTGCGGCTGCGCCCCGAGCTCGTGCTCGAGGTGCGCTACGACCAGCTCGAAGGAGCGCGATTCCGCCACACCGTGCAGTTCGAGCGCTGGCGCCCCGACCGCGACGCACGCTCGTGCACCTATGACCAGCTCGACACCGTCGCCGGTTACGACCTCGCCGACGTCATCGGCTGACGGTCACTCGTCGACCGGGTCGCCGTTCTCGTCCCAGTTCGCGGCGACCTTCTTGCTGGGCTGCACGCGCGGCGGCTCGCCCGGCATCTTGGGGAACTCGGGCGGGAACGACAGCTCGCCGAGCCCCGCCTCCTTGTCGCGCTCCCACCATTCGAGCAGGGTGTCGATGCGGCCCGGCGCACTCTGCTTCCCCGCCCACGGGTCACCGACCTCCGCGAGGCGCTTCGGGATGCTGCGGACCGTGAACGCCTGGGGGTCGAGCCCGTCGAGCTCGTCCCAGTGCACGGGCGTCGACACCGTCGCCTCGGGGAGTGCTCGAGGACTGTAGGCACCGGCCATCGTCCGATCGCGATTCGCCTGGTTGAAGTCAATGAAGATGCGCTCCCCGCGCTCCTCCTTCCACCAGTTCATCGTGACCTGCTCGGGCATCCTTCTCTCCAGCTCGCGCCCGGCCGCGATCACCGCGTGGCGGACGTCGAGGAACTCGTGAGTCGGCTCGATCGGGGCGAAGACGTGCAATCCGCGGTTGCCGCTCGTCTTCACGAATGCGTTCAGCCCCACTTCGCGCAGCACCTCGCGCAGTGCGTGCGCAGCCGGGATCGCGTCGGCGAACCCGGTGCCAGGCTGAGGGTCGAGGTCGATCCGCAGCTCGACGGGGTTGTCGGGGTCGGAGGCGAGAGAGGCCCACGGGTGGAACACGATCGTGTTCATCTGCGCCGCCCAGACGATCGCGCTTGGCCGATTCAGCACGATCTGCGGATGCCGCCGACCACTGTTGTACGTGACCGTCACCGCATCGACGTAGTCGGGCGTGCCCTTAGGCGGGTTCTTCGAGAAGAAGCCCTCGCTGCCCATGCCGTCGCGGAACCTCTCGAGAGAGACCGGTCTGTTGCCGTTGGCCTCGAGGAAGGGCGCGCCGACGAGCTGGAAGTACTCCGCGAGCTCGGCCTTGGTGATGCCGGCCTTAGGCCACACGACCTTGTTCGGGCTCGAGAGCACGACCTCGCGCTCACCGTCCGGATCGACGACGGTCAGGGTCACGCGTTCTGAAGCCATGCTCCGACCCTAGGGTGCACGGAAGATGCGCGGAAGAGTGTCAGGCGTCGAGGTCGACGGCCAGAATCAGCACCGATGTGAGCGCGTCGCGCTCGACCACCATCGTGGGTCCGGCGGGGTCGACCAGGACACCGGCCATGTCGATGTGGCTCGACAGGAGCTTGGCGAGCTGCTCGGGCTCGAACGGCAGGGGGCGGTCGCCGCGGCCGAGAGCGAGCACCTCGAGCGGGTGCGAGAACAGCTGCAGGAACCGCTTGCCATCGGAGGTCTGCGCCTCGGCGATACCGACCTGACCGTTGGGGTTGCCCTCATTGACGGCGACCCACATGCGCTTCGTGGCGAGCGCCTCGCCGAGCTTGGCCGCGGTGTCCTGCTCGCGCGGCGCGGCGATGATCGACTTGACGGTCATATCGACGTCCGCCTGCTCGAGCGCCTTCTGCAGCAGCTCGGTCGGGAACACCACGCGGTGCGGAGCCGAGGCGTTGTCGACGATGAGGCCGGCGAACTCGCCCGAGACGACCTGCTGCAGCACCGAGGTCGTCGGCTGGGCGACGGCCGACGTCGCGGTCGGGTCCTTCTCGAGCTGCACCGAATCGCGCACGGCGGCGGCCGAGCTGAACGCGAGCATGAACTGACGGTCGCCATCACGGACGACGGCGACCGCGAGCGGCTTGCCCTCGCTGATCTGGGCACGTGCGTCGCCGTTCACGCGGATGTACAGGTGCCCCTGCAGTGCCTGGCGCAGAACGCCGAGGAGCTGATCGTTCGTGGCGCCCTGCTCGACCTGCTTGAGCGATTCGCGGAGCAGGACGTTGTCCTTCATACCCGCGACGGTCTCGGTCTGCTCGGGCGGCAGCGCGGGGGCCAGCGGAAGACGGCGTTCGGGCTCGGGAGCCGGCGCTGCGGCGGGCGCTGCCGGGGCCGGAGTGATGCCGACTGCCGGAGACGCGGGGGCTGCGTCGGGGTCGGGGAGCGCGACCTCGGGGCCTGCCTGGGCTCCCACGCCGCGGAACGCCTGCACGGAGATCCCGATGGTCGGGGCGGCCTCGGTCACCTCAGAGGCTTCTCCTGCCTCTTCGGGAGCGTCGACTGAGGACTCCTCGGTCTCTGTCTGGGTCTCGATCTGGTCGGCGACGACGTCGTCAGCGGACTTCTTGCGGCGGGAGAACAGGGCCATATCAGCCAGCCTAACCCGCGAAACCGCTCAGATCTTCTCGATCGGCGCGACCTTGATCAGGAGCTTCTTCTGTCCGGCCGAATCGAAGCGCACATGGGCGATGCGCTTCGCGCCCTCACCCGTGACCGCATCGACGCGTCCCTCGCCGAAGTCGGAGTGACGGATGCGATCGCCCGCGGCCAGCTCGAGGTCGCCGTTGTCGCGCATCTTCGCCGTCACCCGGTTGGGGAACTTATCCATCGCGGTCGACAACGGCTTGAGCGAGTCGCGCCCCGGCAGCTGCTTGACCGCGAAACGGTCGCCCGAACCGGAGCCGGAGCCCGAACCGCCGAAGCCGCCGGCCCGACGTGCGTTGAGCGCACGCGACTGCATTCCGCCGCGCGAGTTCACATCACCGGGCGACTGGCGCCAGTCGATGAGCCCCGCGGGGATCTCCTGCAGGAAGCGGCTGGGCATCGCGACCGAGACCTCGCCGAACTGCGCGCGGGTCATCGCAAGAGAGAGATGCAGGCGCTTGCGCGCACGCGTGATGCCGACGTAGAAGAGTCGCCGCTCCTCCTGCGGACCACCCGGCTCCCCGGCCGAGATGCGGTGCGGGATGAGATCTTCTTCGACACCCGTGACGAAGACGGCGTCGTACTCGAGGCCCTTCGCCGTGTGCATCGTCATCATCGAGACCGAACCGGACTCGTCGTCGAGGTCGTCGGCGTCCGAGACGAGCGCGACCTCGGTGAGGAAGTCGACGATCGTCCCATCGGGGTTGTTGCGCGCGAAGTCGCGCGCGACGGCGACGAACTCGTCGAGGTTCTCGACCCTGGCCTCGTCCTGAGGATCACGGCTCGCACGCAGTGCGTCGAGGTACCCGCTCTTGGACAGAAGAACATTCAGCCCGTCGGCGACCGCCGTCGGGGCAGGCACTTCGCCGGAGGCTGGGAGCATGATCTCGGTCGCCTCGGCGAGCACCGCGTCGAGTTGAGCGATCCCCGCCTGGATCTTCGGACCGAAGCCGAGCTGTCCTGGCACGGACAGCGCCTGGCGGAACGTGATGCCGTGCTCCTCGGCGAAGCGCGCGATCGTGGTCTCGGTGACGTCGCCGATACCGCGTTTCGGCTTGTTGAGGATGCGCCGCACGGCCATCTCGTCTGCGGGGTTCGATACCGCGACGAGGTAGGCGAGCGCATCCTTGATCTCGGCGCGATCGTAGAACTTGGTGCCGCCCATGATCTTGTACGGCACGGCCGAGCGGATGAAGATCTCCTCCAGCGCGCGGGACTGCGAGTTGGTGCGATAGAAGACGGCCATCTCGGAGTACGGCATGCCGGAACGACGCAGCGCCTCGACTTCGTCGGCGACGAACTGCGCCTCGTCGTGCTGCGAGTACCCCGTGAAGCCGACGATCATGTCACCGGCGCCCTTGTCGCTCCAGAGCTTCTTGTCTTTGCGGTCGAAGTTGTTGCCGATCACCGAGTTCGCGGCCGACAGGATGTTCTGGGTCGAACGGTAGTTCTGCTCGAGGAGCACGACGCGGGCGCCGGGGAAGTCCCGCTCGAACTCGCTGATGTTGCGGATGTCGGCGCCGCGGAAGGCGTAGATCGACTGATCGGAGTCGCCGACCACGGTGAGCGACGCACCCGCGAGCTCGGGGGTGGTTTCGGGTTCGAAGATCATCATGCCGTTCGAGGCATACGGATCAGGGGCGTCCCCCGAGACCGGCCGGGTGAGCTCGTGGATCAGCGCGTACTGGGCGTGGTTGGTATCCTGGTACTCGTCGACCAGGATGTGGCGGAAGCGCCGGCGATACGTGTCGGCGACCTGCGGGAACGCACGGAACAGGTAGACCGTCTGCCCGATGAGGTCGTCGAAGTCGAACGCGTTGGCCTTCTGCAGCTGTCGCTGGTAGTCGGCGAACAGCTCGACGAAGATCCGCTCCGCCGGGTCGCTCATGTTGGCCTGGCGCGCATAGGCGTCGGCATCCGACAGCTCGTTCTTGAGCTTCGAGATGCGGGACTGCACTGAGGCGGGGGTCAGACCGTAGGCGTCCGCCTCGTGCTCCTTGACGAGGCGCTTGAGGAGCGCGCGCGAGTCGCCGGAGTCGTAGATCGTGAACGACTTCGTGAATCCGAACTGCTGGGCCTCGCGCCGCAGGATGCGCACACAGGCGGAGTGGAAAGTCGAGATCCACATTCCCCTGGCCGCGTCGCCGATGATCGCCTCGACGCGCTCGCGCATCTCACCCGCTGCCTTGTTGGTGAAGGTGATGGCGAGGATCTGGCTCGGCCAGGCCTCTCGCGACCGCAGCAGCGAGGCGATGCGGCGGGTGAGCACGCTCGTCTTGCCCGACCCTGCTCCCGCGACGATGAGAAGCGCGGGGCCGCGATAGGTCACGGCCTCGAGCTGCTGAGGGTTGAGGCCGGCGAGGAGGTCGTCCTGCCCCTGCTCCCCTGCGGGGCGAGGGCCGACGGATCCGGGGACGATGAGGGGGGCTTCGGTCATGGCCTTATGAGTCTAAGCCGCGCCACCGACACCGACCGCGGGCGAGGGCGACCGCCCGGAGCGGGAGCTTGGCAACACCGGGCACCCGACCTATCGTGGAACCTGTCTGCTCGCCGCTCCGACGAGTGGACACGAAGATTTCGGGGGGAGCTCGACCGATGGCGGAGATCGAAGTCCACAGTGATGCCTACGAGGCTGCACGCAGTGCCCTGACGGAGGCGGCATCACAGCTCGCGTCGTCGCGCGGCAGCATCACCTCAGCCGTTCCAGGCATGGCATTCGGCCCGATCGGGGCATTCATCCCTCCGGTCCTCAACTCGATCGGCGCCGTCGTCGAGGGCGCAGCCGGATTCGTCGGGACGGTCTCCCAGCGCACCGCCGACGGCGTGCAGAAGGCCGTCGAGGGCTTCCGCACCGTCGACGACACCGGTCGCGCCGACCTCGACCGCATCGCCGCGGAGGGATGACATGAGCACTGCCGTCCTCCCCGAGGCCGATGCCGCCGCATCCTCGCTCGCCTCCGGAAGCTGGAGCAGCCAGCTCCCTCCGGCCGGAGGAGCCGGTGACGACTGCGGCGGCGGACTGAGCGGTTTCGCGTCCGAGATCATGCAGTTCGTCCGCCCTCTGGAGCAATTGCTCGAACAGGTGGCAGGAGATCCGGCCGGGCTCTATCAGGCCTCCCATGCCTGGGAGACCTACGCCGGCGACGTGCAGTCGACCTCCGCTCTCTACCAGCAGGCGTTGACCCAGATCAGCGGCCACGTGCAGGGGATCACCGCGGTCGTCGTGGAGGGCTCGCTGCGAGTCCTCCAGTCGGCGACGCACTCGATCGCCGACTGGTCGAAGGTCATGAGCCAGGCCCTCCAGCTGTGCGTGCGCGCTGTCGAGATCATGCGTTCCCTGGTGTGCGCGGGCTTCGAGCTGCTCTCGACCGTCGGCGGCAGCATCAAGGACCTCCTGTTCGGCAGCTGGCCCTGGGAGCTCGACAAGAAGGCGCAGGTGATCCAGGATTTCGCCGACAACTGCGCACAGGTCATCGCCGAGGTCACCTCCAACATCGATCGGGCGCTGCAGGCGCTGCGCGAGATGGTTCGCCTGGCCACCGACCTCTACCGCGCGATCATCCCGTTCCACCAGCGTCTGGAAGACCTGCTCGGCGAACTTCTCGAGCAGTTCCCCCCTGGCAAACTCCTCGGCCCGCTCGGCGGTCTGCCCGGAGCGATCCCGCCCGGAGGGATGGGCGACACCTACAACCCCGGCCCGACGCCTTACCCCGGCTCCGATCACGAGTTCGAAGGCGAGTACGACCTGGGCTATTCGCACCAGTTCGACCTCGGAGAGACCGACATGACCACCGAGCAGCTCAATCAGATGCTGCAGCAGGAGTTCGGCCACGTCTTCCTCCCCTCTCGCGAGGGCGACAACTCGCAACTCAACATGCAGCTCACCGGAGAGGGGCAGACCATCCAGACCTCTCTGTTCGGCATGGGCATCCCCGGCGTCACCGCGGGAGACATCTCGGTTCAGCAGATCACCGACGACGGTTTCGTGATCGCCGCCCAGCCCGGGCATCCCGAGTACCCGGGCGAGGTCGCCTTCCGCCTGCGCAACGTCGACGGCCGCGGAGTCTTCGAGGTCACCGGGGCCTACAACGAGACGATCCTCGAGAGCATGGGATTCTCCGGCAACACCAACCCCGCATACGCAGGTATCTCGGATGTCAGCATCTGGTCCGATATGCAGTACCGACTCGAGGACATGATGAACTATGGCCGCTAGGCGCTGGTCCGCGCTTTCCGTCGTCGCCGTGGGCGTGCTCGCGCTCACGGGATGCGCGTTCGGGGGTGGCGGCTCTGACAGCGGGATTCCGCACGACGCCGCCTCGGGCGGGCAGACCCTGGCCGAGCTGCGCGAGTCCTTCGAGTCGATCCCCGGCATCACCGTCTCCGATATCGCCGGTGGCGACAAGCCCAACGTGAAGGGCAACACCGGGTACGCGATCGGGCTCGAGGTCGAGCCCGGCTTCGCGATCGCCGACGGAGCAGCGCTGGTCGATTTCGTGGTGTCTTCGGTCTGGTCGGTGCGCGAGGGCTACATGCCGAATGCGCGCATCGACATCAGGGTGCGGACCTCGTCGAGCGGGGGCTTCGATGTGGGTGCCGCCGCGGCGCAGGCAGGGTGGGTGCGCGACTCCAGCTCGTCGCCGAAGCCATACAGCACGGCCGCCATCGACCTGATGGAGGACAAGGATCAGGGCGCCAGCAACCGCGAGCGGCTCGGGTCTTGGCCCGGAGACGTGCCCGAGGTCCCCACAGGCGTGACAGTGCAGGAATGACGGAGGACGACATGAGCGACAACACATTCGGGATCGACGAGGGATTCGCCGCAGCCCGCAAGCAGCTCGACGACATCAACCGGCAGGCGCAGCAGAACCAGGCACGCGCGCAGGCGCTGGCGACCGATGTCGAGACGCTCGTCGAATCGGCGCGCAGCCCCCGAGGCGAGGTCACCGTTCACGCCAAGGTCGGCGGAAAGCTCGCCGGACTCGAGTTCGGCCCCGCCGCCGAGGCGCTCACGCTGCAGGCTCTGGCCCAGGTGACGCTCGAGACGATCGCGCAGGCGCAGCACAACGCGATGTCGACGCTCGCCGATCGCAGCGCGGAGCTCTTCGGCGAGGAGTCCGACATCGCGACGAGCCTGAAGTCGGATGCGCGACGCGGCTATCCGTCCCCCGGACTGGAGCGCTGACATGGATCTCAAGGTCGACCCCGACCGGCTCGCCGAAGCGGCCGCGAGCGGCGCAGCCTCCGCCGCCTCGATCGTCGAGTCGCTCGACTCCCTCGCAGGCACTTCGCAGGACCTCCGCAGCCGCTGGGAGGGTGAGGCCCAGAACGCCTACACGCGGCGTTCGTCGGCGCTCGACTCGCAGTGGCGCCTGCACGCGGGCACGCTGCGTCTCTCCGCCGAGCGTGCCGCACGCCTCGCCGAGGAGTACCGCCAGGCGGACTCCGACGGCGCCCGCGCCGTGCTGGGTCTCTGACGGGGTCTTCCGTCGCATCTGCCGCCCAGGACACACGACCTGCTGCAGGACATCCGGCCCGACGAAGGACATCGGACGGGGAGGACACGCGGTCGTCCCGCGTGCCCTCCCCGTCGTCATGCGCGACGCGACGGCGTCAGACGGTGCTCCGGCGCCGACGGACGATCAGCGCACCGGCGACGATCAGCATCAGAGCCAGCGCGATCACGGCGACAGGCACCTCGGCGCCCGTCGCGGCGAGTCCGCTCGGGTCGGTGATGCGGATGTCCGCCCATCCGATCAGCTCGCCGTCCGCCGAGTAGACCGCGATCCGGTGGGCGCCGAGGGCGGCATCCGTCGGAATCGTCACCGTGAGCGCACCGGACGCGGATGCGGCGCCCGAGGCCAGCTGCACGGGGTCGGAGTACATCCACACCGAGATCCGGTCGCCGGCGGCGTCGCCGCCCGCCGTCACCGTCACCTGCGAGCCGCGTGCCGCGACCGCCGGGTTCACCGTGACGCCGTTGCGGTTGGCATCGGTGAGAGCCGTGCCGGGGAGCGGAGGGTTCTGCGCACCGGGGGTACCACCGGGGTTCTCACCCGGGTTCTCCTCCGTCGCGCCAGGAAGCGTCCCGACTCGCAGCGCCTCGGAGGCGAAGCCGTCGGCGAACCACCACACGGGGCGCTGGCCGTCGACCGATAGCGAGGCGGGAGCGGTGGCGAAGCCCTCGTTGTTGATGTCGGGCATGCCCGTCGGGCGCGCGAAGTGCGCGATCCCGGGCTGTGCGGTGCCGTTCAGCGTGATCTGCGCCGACTGCCCGTGGCATCCGTCGTCGCAGACGGCCCACAGCACATCGAGGACGCTGTCGTAGTCGAGCGCCATCACCCCTGCGAGACCCGGTGCGATCTCCGACACCAGCGTCGCCGTGCCGTCGGCGCCGAGCGCGAAGGCGTAGACGTGGCCGTTGTCCTCGACGGCGACGAAGAACAGGCCATCGCCGTGACCGGCGTAGTCCGTCGAGTCGTAGGCAGCACCGGTGTTGGTGTCGAAGAGCGCACCGTCGAGCGCACTGTCGGGCACCCACTGCACGGCCTCCATGCCGAGGTTCGCGCCCACGGCCGGCAGCAACGAGGTGAGGTCCCACTCCTGCTGGGCGATGAGGTCGCCGGGGGCGGCCTCGGGGTCGACCTTCAGCACGGTGTTCTGATTCACGCCCTTCGCGCTGTTGTCGCGCTCCGAGGCGACGTAGACCGAGCCCGCGCCGTCGACCGTGATGCCCTCGGTGTCAGGACCCGCAGCACCAGGGTTCGCGGCATCCTTCTGGAATCGCACGCGCTTGCCCGATTCCCAGCCGTCGATCTGCGTGAACGAGCCGTCGGCGTGGGCCTCGAGCTTCCAGATGCGCCCCTCGCCGTTGTCGACGGCCCAGAGGAACGCGCCGTCGGCGGTCTCCTGCACGTCGAGGCCGGAGCTGTCCTCGAGGAACGTCGGAACGGTGTCGAGCACGCGGACGTCGGCGGAACCGGGCCACGGCGAGACGGCGATCTCGCCGGCGCAGACGTTCGCCGCTCCCTTCGTGCTCTCCGCGGTGACGGCGAAGGCGCCGGTGACGTCGGGGCAACGGCCCCACGTGGTCGCCGCGTGCCCTGCACCCCAGGTGGTGGAGTCGATGAGGAGGTCGCCGTCGAAGGCGCGCACCGAGTCGCCGTCGCCGAGGCCGAATCCGAGGTCTGCACCCTCGATGACGAGGTATCCGCCCGCGGCGATCGTGGTCGAGGCCGGGATGGCATACGAGTGGGTGTCGTCGTCGTCCTTCACGACGATGCCCGAGACATCGAGGGCGGATGCCGTCGGGTTGACGAGTTCGATCCAGTCACCGGGCATTCCGCCGTCGGACTCGACCTCGTTGATGCGCACCGGGTTGCCGCATGCGTTGCGGAGGCCCTTGGTCGAGACCGCGATGTCGACGAAGTCTCCGCTGCCGTCCGCACAGCGGGCGAGCACACCGGCCGCATGCGTCGCGTACACGTGCTCGTCGACGACGTTGATGTTGGCGTCGCGAAGCGTGACCGTGTCGCCGTTGCCCAGACCGAACACGAAGTCCGTCGGCTGGTCGAAGACGAAGTAGGCGCCCGGTGCGAGCACCGTGCCCGCGGGGAGCGGCGTGGCCTCGGCGGCGTGACCGACCGGGTCGCCGTCCATCACCGTCCAGCCCGAGAGGTCGACCGGGGTGCCGCCCGTGTTGACGACCTCGACCCAGTCGGTCGCGTCAGCGTTGGACTCGATCTCGTTGATCACGACGTCGGGCATGACGCACGAGTTCGCCGCCCCCGGGGTCGAGTACGCGAGCACGAAATCTCCCTGGCCGTCGGGGCAGCGCGCGAGGGTCGCGGCGATGACGTCGCCGTCGATCGCGGCGTGACCGTTCCACGGAAGCGTGTCGTCGATCAGGACGCCTGTCGCGTCGAAGAGGCGGATGCGGTCGGCGCTGCCGATGCCGATCGGATCGCGGAATGCTGTCTCGACGCCGTCGACGAGGCCGATCGAGCCCTCCGCGACGACGAGGAACTCGCCCGCGGCGATCTCCGTACCCGGCAGGAACTGCCACCGGTGGTCGTCGGAGTTGTCGCGGATCTCATAACCCGAGATGTCGAGAGGGGCATCGCCCGCGTTGTAGAACTCCACCCAGTCAGCCGGCTGCGAGTCGACCTCGTTGATGACGATGCTGCCGCCCACGGGGTTGTCGGCTGCGAAGACGTTGGCCGATCCCTTCGTGGGCTCGGAGGTGTCCGCCCATTCCACGGCGCCCGCGACGTCGCGCGCTCCCCAAGTCGCTGCCGCGTGAGACGACCACGACGCCTGGTCGACGAGCACGGCGCTCGGGTCGAACAGGCGCACCTGGTCGTCCTTGCCGAGTCCGAAGGTGAAGTCGCCGACGCCCGCAGCCACCTCGTCGATCACGAGGTAGGCGCCCGGCTCGACGATCGTCCCCTCCGGGAACGTGTAGAACTCGTCCTCGCCGTTGTCCTTGACGACGTAGCCGCTCAGATCGACGGCGATGGCGGACGCGTTGTAGAACTCGATCCAGTCGCCGGGTACTCCCCCGCTGGATTCGACTTCGTTGATGCGGACACCGGATTCTGCGCCGGTGGCGGCGAGCGGAACGGCGAGCAGGGCGGCGGCGCTGAGTGCGCAGACCGTCGTGACCGCAGCCGCGGAGTGCAGGCGGGACATGGGACTCCTGAGGAAGGCAGACGGGTATCACCCCACATCACCGACACCGCATGGCTGACCGGCGACCCGCAGGTGCACGGATGGTGAACGGCCGGTGGCCATTGGCCCGGCGCCGGAGAAGGGCGGACGCTCAGGAGCCGGTGCGAGGATCGTGTCGTGCGCACCATCCTCAACATCATCTGGCTGATCTTCGCCGGGCTCGCCCTGTTCCTCGGTTACATGCTCGCCGGCATCCTGCTGTGCATCCCGATCGTGACGATCCCCTGGGCGATCGCCTCATTCCGGATCGCCCGGTACGCGATCTGGCCGTTCGGACGCGAGATCATCAGCAAGCCCACGTCGGGCGTCGGGTCGTTCCTCGGCAACGTGCTCTGGGTGATCCTCGCGGGCTGGTGGCTCGCCATCGGACACATCGTCTCGGGTCTCGCACTGTGCATCACGATCATCGGCATCCCGATGGGCATCGCCGACTTCAAGATGGTGCCGGTGTCGCTGATGCCGCTCGGCAAGGAGATCGTGTCGCGCAAGGGTGCGTTCGATCGCACCCTCTGACGGATCGGTACGACCGGCCTAGACTGACCAGGATGGATGCCGACCGCCTGATCGCCTGGGACGACGAGCTCCGCCGGGCGCACACCCGCCTCCGCGCGGCACTGGAGGCGACACGGGCAGCGCTCGAGGAGGACGCCGACGCCCCGGATGCCGCCTCGGATCTCGCGCTGTTCTGCATCGGATTCTGCTCCGCGCTCGACGGACATCATCTGAGCGAGGACCGCGCCCTGTTCCCCGCCCTGCGCGAGGAGCACCCCGAACTCGGGGACGTGATCGACAAGCTCATGCAGGATCACTCGATGCTCGCGCACCTGCTCGGCGCGCTGCGCACCGCGGTCGAGAGCGGCGAGAGCGCGGAGACGATCGGACGGCACCTCGACGGCGTGGGGGCGATCATGGAGTCGCACTTCCGCTTCGAGGAGCGCGAGATCCTGGAACCGCTGCGCGCACTGCACCTGGATCGCGCCGTGCCGGACGTTCTCGGCCCGCTCTGAACCGGAGTCAGCCGCGGAAGAAGCCGACCCCGAGGTCGGGGTGGTCCACGAACACTCCGTCGACGCCCGTGCGGGCGATGACGCCCCATTCGGCCTCGTAGTCGCCGTACGCGCCCTTGCCTCCGGAGCCGCGGAATTCCGCCGAGAGGAAGGCGTTCTCAGGACGACAGGTCCACGTGAACACGGTGAGCCCTCTGGCATGGGCGTCGGGCACGATCGTGTTGCCTGCCGCGAGCAGCATCCGCTTGTTGACGCTGATGCCGTCGACCTGCCCCACCAGACCGTCGAGCCCCGTCGGCGTGACGGTCGCCCTGTAGGTCAGCGCCTTCTTGCCCTGCGCGACGAGCAGGTCGTAGGGACGCCCCGACGCCTCGATCAGGTAGATGTACGAGGCGGCGATGCCTCGCTCCTTCAGCTGCCCGAGGATGGTCGACTCGAAGCACTCGACGATCAGCGGCAGCTCTCCGTCGGCCCAACCGGCCGCGCGCAGGTCGCGCTCGATGAGCGGCGCGAGATCGAGCCCGATGCTCGCGAAGTACGTGGCGTGCTTGACCTCGAGCACGACCCCGATCTCACGGCCGTGCTCGACCGAGCCGTCTCGTACGATGTCGAGCACGTCGGTGAGCCGGAGGATGGCCTGCGAGCCGCTGAAGCTGGCGCTCGAGAGCCGCACCTCTGGGAGGCGTTCGCGGCTGCGCAGAGTCGTCAACTCGTCCCAGGTGAAGTCCTCGGTGAACCAGCCGGTCAGCGCCTGCCCGTCGACCCGCTTCGTCGTCTTGCGGTCGGCGAACTCCGGATGCTCGGCGACATCGGTCGTGCCCGAGATCTCGTTCTCGTGACGGACGATGAGCACACCATCCTTCGTCGCGACCACATCGGGTTCGACCGCATCCACCCCCATCGCGAGGGCGAGCTCGTACGAGGAGCGACTGTGTTCCGGACGGTAACCGGGCGCACCGCGGTGCCCGATCACGAGAGGCGATTTCCTGGGCACGCTCTCAGCGTAGGACACCCTGATGGCCCGGCATTCCGGGTATCGTGGAGGAAAGCGACCCACAACCCACTTTGGAGTGAGGCCCACATGAGCAACTTCGCCTTCAACAACCCGGCGTTCCAGCAGCAGGATCCGCGCAACGTCGCGACCTACCCGGGTGCGCCGCAGGGCGCTCAGGGTGCACAGGCCGCGTCTTTCCAGCACGGCACGATGGATGCTGCCGCCAACGCGCAACTGGAGGGCATGTACGCCGCTCCCCCGGCCGGCGCGATCGAGACCGACCGCATGTCGGTCGAGGACACCGTCTGGAAGACCGCCGGGCTCTTCGGCATCCTTCTCGTCACCGCGGCTATCGGCTGGTTCGTGACGCTCGGCGGCGTCGCGGCCCCCGAGCAGAACCCCTACGACCAGTTCCAGCCGAACATGCTGCCCTGGATCGTCGGCGCGCTCGGCGGCTTCGTGCTCGCCATGGTGATCTCCTTCACGTCGCGCAAGAAGGTCCGCCCCGCGCTGATCTTCGCGTACGCCGCGTTCGAGGGTCTCTTCATCGGTGGCATCTCGGCGTTCTTCGAGGTGCTCTACCCCGGAATCGTCTTCCAGGCCACACTCGCCACGGTCTCCGTGGTCGGCGTGACGCTCGCCCTCTTCGCCAGCGGCAAGATCCGCGCGTCGAAGAAGGCCACCAAGATCTTCATGATCGCCATGATCGGCTACCTCGTCTTCTCGCTCCTCAACGTCGTCCTGACGTGGACCGGCGTCCTGGGCGAGGGCGCGGCCTTCGGCCTGCTCAGCAAGGTCGAGATCCTCGGCATCCCCCTGGGTCTCATCATCGGCGTCCTGGTCGTCATCATGGCCGCGTACTCGCTGGTGCTCGACTTCGACCAAATCCAGCAGGGCGTGCGCAACGGCGCTCCCCGCAAGTACGGCTGGCTCGGCGCCTTCGGCATCATGGTCACGGTCGTCTGGCTCTACGTCGAGATCCTGCGGATCATCGCGATCGTCCGCGGCAACAACTGACGCTCGTCGCTCGAAGAGGCCCGTCTCCTTCCGGAGGCGGGCCTCTTCGCATACCCGGAGGCTTCGGCGCAAGGGGTTGGCTGATAATCAGCTGGGAGGGCACAGTGGTACACACGAGCCCTGGCACCCCGGGGCTCACGATACATAGGAGCTGAACATGAGCTTTCTCGGATTCCTTCTTCTCGGCCTCATCGCCGGCGCGATCGCGAAGCTGATCCTTCCCGGCAAGCAGGGCGGCGGATGGTTCATCACCCTTCTGCTCGGCGTCGTCGGCGCCTTCCTCGGCGGATGGCTCGGCAGCCTCATCCTGAACCGCCCTCTCACGGAGTTCTGGGACCTGGGCACGTGGCTCCTCGCCATCGGCGGCTCGATCATCGTGCTGCTGATCTACGGCCTGATCGCCGGTCGCGGCAGCAAGGCCCGCAGCTGACCACATCGCGCACCGCGCGGTGAACAGAACCGCCCCCGTCGGAAGCAACGCTTCGGACGGGGGCGGTTCTTCGTATGAAGGCGTTCCTCGTGCGGGTGGGCGTCAGCGCTCCGCGGCCCTGGCTTCGAGCAGCGCCCGCTCCCTGTCGTTTCCCGCGAGCGCGGCGGCGACGGCGAATTCGCTGCGCGCCTCCTCGTCACGGCCGAGACGCAGGAGCATCTCGGCACGCGTCGCGGGCAGTAGGTGGTAGCCGGCCAGAGCGCCCGAGGCCGAGAGCCGGTCGATGATCTGCAGGGCGGACGCGGGACCTGTCGCCATCGCCACGGCGGCCGCACGGTTGAGTTCGACCACGGGCGACGGGGCGATACGGCCGAGAGCCTCGTAGAGCACCACGATGCGGTCCCAGTCGGTCTCGTCGACGCTCGCCGCGAGCGCGTGGCACTCGGCGATCGCCGCCTGCAGACCGTACGGGCCGCGACCCGAGCCGAGCGCATCCGCGGCCGCCAGCGCGGCGCGACCGCGCGCGATACGCCCTCGATCCCAGCGACGCCGGTCCTGGTCGGCCAGCAGCACGGGTTCGCCGTGCGCGTCGACCCTGGCCGGAAAGCGGGCGGCCGTCAGCTCCATGAGGGCGAGAAGGCTGTGCACATCGCGCTCCCGCGGCATCAGCGCCGCGAGCACGCGCGTCAGCCGGATCGCCTCGAGGCTCAACTCCGGTCGCATCCAGTCGGGGCCGCTGCTGGCCGCATGACCCTCGTTGAAGATGAGGTACAGCACGCCGAGGATCGCACCCAGTCGAGCCGTGTGCTCGTCGCGGGGAGGCATCTCGAACGGCACGTGCGCTGCGGCGAGGGTCTTCTTCGCGCGGACGATGCGCTGCTGCACCGTCGCGGTGGGAACGAGGAACGCCCTGGCGATCTCCTCGCTCGACAGACCGCCCACCACCCGCAGCGTCAGAGCGACCTGCGCCTCTCGCGACAGCACGGGGTGGCACGAGATGAAGATCAGCCGGAGCACGTCGTCGTCGACGGCATCCGGGTCCCACGGCGGCGCATCCGCGGCCTCGGCCTGCTCGCGCTCCAGGTCGTGGGCGAGCACCGCCATGCGGTCGTCCAGCCGCTCCCTGCGGCGCCAGCCGTCGACGGCCTTGCGCTTCGCGACCGCCGTGAGCCACGCTCCGCCGTTGCGAGGGACGCCGTCGATCGGCCACTGCCGCAGAGCATCCACCAGCGCCTCCTGCGCGAGATCCTCCGCGAGACCGAAGTCGCCGACCGCCCGCGTCAGCGTGCCGACGATCTTCGCGGACTCGATGCGCCACACGGCGGCGACGGCGCGCTCCGCGGCACCCGTGTCGGGGGCTGAGCGCGCCGTCTCGCTGTCGTCGGTCATGTCACTGCTGGGCGCGGCGCGCCTCTTCCTCTTCGCGCCAGCCCTTCTCCTTCTCGATCCACTCGTTGTCGGCCGGGAAGTCGGACTCGTCGGTCACCCGTCGCACCTCGAGAAAGGAGCCTGCGCCGAGAGGTGCACGGCTCGCCCACTCGGCAGCCTCCTCGCGCGTCGACGCCTCGATGATCCAGAAGCCGTTGAAGAGCTCCTTGGTCTCCCCGTAGGGGCCGTCGGTGATCAGGGGCTTCTCGGCGCTGAAGTCGACCACGAAGCCCTCCGAGGCGTCGCTGAGTCCCTCACCCGCGAGCAGCACGCCGGCCTTGATCATCGACTCGTTGTACGCACCCATGGCTGCGATGACCTGCTCGAACGGCATCTCCTTGTACGCCTCGACCGCTTCGTCGTTCGAGCGCATGATCAGCATGTACTTCATGATGTTCTCCTTGGTGGGTGGGGCCGTCTTTCGACCCTCTCATTGAAGACGTCGAACGGGAACGACTCAGATCGACAGGCTCAACGAAGATTCTCGAGAATCTTTTCCCGAAGGGGTCAGCCGAGCTCGTCGATCGCCACCCGGATCGCGTCGGCTGAGGCCCGCAGCAGGCTCAGCTCACGCTCGCTCATCGGCGTCTCGGCCAGCGGCACCGCACCCGCAGCACCCACCACCGAGGGCACCGACAGCGCGACCCCGTGCAGCCCGTACTCGCCGTCGAGCACCGTCGCGACCGGAAGCACCGCCCGCTCGTCATGCAGCACCGCCTCGGCGATGCGGGCGCAGCTGACGCCGATCGCGAGGTTCGTGGCTCCCTTGCCTCGGATGACGGCGTACGCCGCGTCGCGCACCTCGATCGCGATCCGGTCGAGCTCCTCGGCCGTGAACGGCTCGTCGGCAGGCCAGTCGAGGATCGGCACGGACCCGATCGTCGCGTTCGACCACAGCGGGAACTCCGTGTCGCCGTGCTCGCCCACGATGTCGGCATGGACACTCGCCGTGCTCACGTTCGCCCGATGAGCGAGGCGCCAGCGCAGACGCGAGGTGTCGAGCACCGTGCCGGATCCGAACACCCTGTGGGGAGGGAGACCCGACACGCGCTGCGCGACGACGGTCATCACGTCGGCGGGGTTGGTGACGATGATGAACACGGCGGACGGCGCGCGTTCGACGAGCTGCGGCATGAGCTTCTCGAGCAGACGAGCGTTGATGCTCGAGAGCTCCATGCGGGTCTGCCCCGGCTGCTGCTTCGCGCCGGCCGTCACGACTATCACGTCGCTGCCGTCGACAACCGAGAGGTCGGAGCCACCGCTGACCGCAGCAGAGGTGAACTGCGTCCCGTGCGCGAGGTCGAGCACCTCGGCATCCACCTTGTCGGTGGCGATGTCGTAGAGCGCGACCTCGGCCGCACTCCCTCGGATCAGCGCCGCATACGCGACGCTCACCCCCACGCTGCCCGCACCGATAACCGTGATCTTCGTCCGCGCCTTGGTCATAGGCTCATCCTGCCCGAAATACCGCGAACGGGCACGGACCTGATGGTCAGTGCCCGTTCGAGGTCACAGCGGTGGGAGCTCCTGCGTCACTCCCACTCGATGGTTCCCGGCGGCTTCGACGTCACGTCGAGCACCACGCGGTTGACGTCGCGGACGCCGTTTGTGATGCGGTTCGAGATCTTGGACAGCACGTCGTAGGGCAGACGCGTCCAGTCGGCGGTCATCGCGTCTTCACTCGAGACGGGGCGCAGCACGATCGGATGCCCGTAGGTGCGTCCGTCGCCCTGGACGCCGACAGAGCGGACGTCGGCGAGCAGCACGACGGGGCACTGCCAGATGTCCTGGTCGAGTCCTGCCTTGGTGAGCTCCTCGCGAGCGATCGCGTCGGCCTCGCGGAGGATCTCGAGGCGGTCCTGCGTGACCTCGCCGATGATGCGGATGCCGAGGCCGGGCCCGGGGAAGGGCTGACGGCCGACGATCGCCTCGGGGATGCCGAGCTCGCGACCGATCGCGCGCACCTCGTCCTTGAACAGGGCGCGCAGAGGCTCGATGAGCTCGAAGTCGAGGTCATCGGGGAGCCCGCCCACGTTGTGGTGAGACTTGATGTTGGCCGTGCCCGCACCACCACCGGACTCGACGACGTCGGGGTACAGCGTGCCTTGCACGAGGAACTTGACGGGTGCGCCGCCCGAAGCCTTCGCCTCGGCGACGAGGTCGAGCTGCACCTTCTCGAACGCGCGGATGAACTCGCGGCCGATGATCTTGCGCTTCTCCTCGGGGTCGGTGACGCCCTGGAGGTGACCGAGGAAGGTGTCTGCGGCGTCGACCGTGATCAGTCGCACGCCGGTGGACTCGACGTAGTCCTTCTCGACCTGCTCGCGCTCGCCCTTGCGGAGGAGCCCGTGGTCGACGAACACCGCGGTGAGCTGGTCGCCGATCGCCTTGTGCACGAGAGCCGTCGAGACGGCCGAGTCGACACCGCCCGAGAGCGCCGAGATGACGCGAGCGTCACCGACCTGCTCGCGGATGCGCTCGATCTGCTCGGCGATCACGTTGCCGCTGTTCCAGTCGGATGCGAGCCCTGCGCCCTTGTGCAGGAAGTTCTCGAGCACCTGCTGCCCGTGGTCGGAGTGCTTGACCTCGGGGTGCCACTGCACGCCGTAGAAGCCGCGCTCCTCGTTGGCGAAAGCCGCGACCTTGGTGGCGTCGGTCGTGGCGAGCACGTCGAAGCCCTCGGGGGCCTTCGCGACCTGGTCGCCGTGGCTCATCCAGACGTTCTGCTCTGCCGGCTGGCCGCCGAGCAGAGTGCCGCCGTCACCCGAGATGACGGCATCCGTCGCACCGTATTCGCGGAGGCCGGTTTTCGCGACCTCACCACCGAGGGTCTGCGCCATGTACTGGAAGCCGTAGCAGATGCCGAGCGTCGGCACGCCGAGTTCGAAGACGGCCGGGTCGAGACGCGGGGCGCCCTCTTCGTAGACCGACGACGGACCACCCGAGAGGATGATCGCGACGGGGTTCTTCTCGGCGATCTCGGCGGCCGTGGCGGTGTGCGGCACGATCTCGCTGTAGACACCGGCCTCACGCACTCGGCGGGCGATCAGCTGCGCGTACTGCGCGCCGAAGTCGACGACGAGCGCGGGGCGCTGCTGGGTCTCGGACTGTTCGGTCACCGGACACCTTCCGTGGCAGGGGCGGAGGCCGAGGCGGCCTCCCTCGAAGCGAGGTAGGCCTTGACGTCGCGGGCGACGACGGCCTCCATGAAGAACGACAGGAGCGGGATGACGCCGCCGAGCGCGAGCAGGATGAAGCGCAGGAACGGCCAGCGCATCAGGCTCCACATCCGGAAGCACGCGAAGAGGTAGACGACGTAGAACCAGCCGTGCGCGACGAGGATCGAGAGCGAGATGTTGAGTCCGTCGCCGGTCGACTCGAGACCCTCAGGGCCCTCGACGACGGGAGCGAACCAGAGCAGACCGCCGGATCCTCCCGCGAAGAGCTCGAGTCGGATCGGCGTGTACTTCAGCACCATCTCGGCGACCAGCAGGAGCAGCATGACTCCGGTGATGATCGACGCGACCTGGTAGAACTTCAGCGCACCACGGATCGCCGGAAAGCTGGCGACTTTCGGTTCGGGCATGACTCCAGTCTAGCCGGGGAGAATCCGCGTCGAATCCGGCGTCAGGGGGCAGGTGGGCGCGCCACGAGCAGTTCGCCCGTGCCTGTAGCCGCGAGCGCTCCGGCCGCGTGCGGTACGAGCAGGGTCGATCCGCGGCGGAATCGCTGCGCCCCGATCTCGACATCGCCGTCGTTCACGATCACGATCGAGAAGCCCTGATCGACGGCCGCTGCTCCTCGCAGAAGAACCCGCTCGAGTCGGAAGTACTCATCGGCAGCCGCGGGAAAGACGGACCCGGACTCGGGGGCTGCGGAGATGAGCGACGCGAGGTCGCCGGCCGATCGTGCGGTCGTCGTGACCGCGGCGAGCGCGAGGTCGAAGCCGAGGCCGAGATGGCCGACCGCCGCCCCGTCGATCGCGAAGTCTCCCCACTCGAGAAGGATCGACAGGTCTTCCGGCTGCTGCAGCTCGAGCAGCAGCACGCCGGCGCCGATCGCGTGCAGCTCGCCCGGCGGCACCCAGACCACATCTCCTGCGGCGACCTCGATCTCATGCAGCAGACCGAGCAGCGTCGTCGCGTCCTGTCGTACGACGAGAGCGGACAGATCGGCTGCCTCGACGTCCTGCCGCAGGCCGATGTGCACAGTGCCGCCCTGCAGGATGTACCAGGCCTCGGCCTTGCCGTGCGCTCGGCCGAGGTGCATCGCCGCGAAGTCGTCATGCGGGTGCGCGTGCACGGGCAGCCGCTGCCCGGCATCCAGGAGCTTCACGAGCAAGCGGGTGTCCGTTCCCCACCGGGCGACGTGTTCGTCACCCAGCCAGGCGACCGGATCCCGCTCGATCTCGTCGCGCAGCACGCGTCCGTCCGGGAGCGTGGTGAGACCGAGCTCGGGCTCGCCGTTGACGGTGGTCGTCGAGCCGATCCAGTCCTCGGGCTCGCGGGGCGCGGCGCCGCCGTCTTCGCCTCGGAAGGCGCTGATGCGTGCACCACCTCGGTAGAAGCGCTCGGCGGGCCGGTTCGGCGGCAGCAGGATGGGAATCATACGGTCTCCTTCGATCGCACGGCTCCCGCAAGGAAGCCCCCGACGAACGTGTCTCCGAGGCCCACGGTGGTCGGGGTGGGGACGTCGAGCGAGAATGCCGCGACGCCCACACAGTCGGGCAGCGCCGCCTCGATGGCCGAGACCAGGGCCTCCCCTCCCCCGTGCCTGGGCATGTCCGCGGTGTCGTCGACGTCTGCGGCGGTCAGGCCGTCACCGACGCGATAGCGGGTGGCGGCGACGAGGACGGCACTGTCGAGTGCAGCACGGTGTCGAGCCGCATCTGGTCCCACGGCGATCGCCCAGTGGCGCGTGTGCACCACCAGAGCGCGAGCGGGGATGATCATGTGCGCCTCACGCAGCGCGCGGATGACGTCGGACGGGTCGAGCAGGTTCACGGACCGGCCGAGGTACTCCTGCAGCTCGTCTTCGTTCATGCCGTAGACGTCGATCTGCGGCAGCAGCCGGGCTCGCACGGTCTCGGCGAAGCCTCGCGTGTAGAAGCCCGCATCCTCGTAGTAGACGAGAGCGTCACCCGGAAGGCTCTGCATCGCGCGCTGCACCTCGATGAGCCGCTGCTCGAGCAGGTCGTGATCCTGCATCGTGTTGAAACCCGAGACGAGGAAGACCCCGGCATCCGACAGAGATGCCGGCAGATCGGCCGAGAGCAGCATCCGCCGGTTGGGCGGGTCGTTCGCGAAGATCAGCCGATTGGGCGCGGGCGACAGCACGTCCCCGTCCGTGAGGCGCACGTGCGCGCCGACCGGGTACTGCACGATCAGGTGCGGATCGAGGGTGTCCTCGGTCGCCGAGCAGACGTACGAGATCCCTGCAGGGAGCAGCCGACGGACGTTGTCGTCGATGCTCACCAGGTGCTGCACGCTCGGGATGCCGAGGGCGTCGAGCACGAGCCCCGCCCGCACCCCGGTGCCGCCGAGCGTGATCGCGAACTCGAAGTGCGACACGAACTCCTCGATCACCTCGGACGAGGCGACGAATCGCTCCGCCCCGGTTCCCGAGGCGACGAAGGCGAGCACCGCCACCAGCAGCGAGCGTTCGTCGGTGATCGGCGCCGTGGTGGTGAGCTCGTGGCGCCGCACGCCGTGCGCATGCGCCAGCCTGTCGAACACCGATGAATCCCACCGGAGCTCGTAGTCGACGGTGCCGCCGAGTCCGAGTACGAGCGTTCTGTCCACGTCGCCGATCATCCTTCCGAAATCCGCCGATTCAGTACAGCGAGGCCTTGCCGTCTGCTCCGAACAGGTCGATCTTCTCAGCAGCCGTGACTTTCATGGCTTCGAGCGCCGCCGGCTGGATCGCGTTCGGCTCGCGCAGGCGCTCATCCGTGCCGAGCACTTCGCGCATGCGGTTGTGGTACGAGACCTTGATGTCACTGGAGATGTTGATCTTGTTGACGCCGAGCTCGACAGCGCGTCGCAGTTCGGCGTCCGGGTTGGACGATCCGCCGTGCAACACGAGCGGGATGCCGATCGCGGCCTTGATCTCCTCGAGCAGGTCGTGGCGCAGCTCGGGGTTCTTGTCGCTCGGGTAGAGGCCGTGCGAGGTGCCGATCGCGATCGCGAGGCTGTCGACCCCGGTCTCCTCGACGAACCGCACGGCGTCTGCGGGGTTCGTGTAGATGATCTCGGCCGCACCGGACTCGCCGTAGCTGTCGTTCGCGCCGATCGTGCCGAGCTCGCCCTCGACCTGGATGCCCACCGCGTGAGCAGCGTCCACGACCTTGCGGGTCAGCGCGACGTTCTCGTCGAACGGCAGCAGCGAGGCATCGATCATGACCGAGGTGAAGCCCGCCTTGATGGCCGTGATGATCTGCTCGTAGCTTCCGCCGTGGTCCCAGTGGATCGCGACGGGCACGCTCGAACGGTGCGCGCGGGAGTGCATCGCCGCGATCAGGTCGGTCGTGATGTGAGACACCTCATCGGGGTGGATGGCGATGATGACCGGAGCGGCCTTCTCCTCACTGATGTCCATGATCCCGTTGAACATCGCCCAGTCGCTGATGTTGAACGCCGGGATGGCGAAGTTGTTCTCATTGGCGACATCGAGGATGGATTTGCCGGTGTAGAGCACGTGATTCTCCTGTTTCGTGGTGGTCGTTGATGCGTCGGCGCGACGTCAGCTCTTCACGGACCCCGCCGTGAGACCGCTGATGAAGTACCGCTGGAAGATGAGGAAGAGGATGAGCACGGGGATGGATCCGAGCACGCTCATCGCCATGATCTGGTTCCACTCGTACGAGTGCTGTCCCATGAGCAGCTGGATGCCGATGGGCACCGTGCGCATGTCGATCGTGCGGGTGAGGGTGAGCGCGAACAGGTACTCGTTCCAGGCGATCATGAAGGTGTAGATGCCGACCGACACGATGCCGGGGATCGAGATCGGCACCAGGATGCGCCACAGGGCGGTCATAGAACCTGCGCCGTCGACGCGGACGGCCTCGTCGAGCTCCTTCGGCAGGGTGTTGAAGTACCCGGTCATCATGATGATCGCGTAGGGCAGCGTGAACACCATGTAGGTGAGGATCAGCCCGAGGTACGAGTTGTAGAGGCCGAGCGCGACCATCAGGCCGAAGTACGGGATCAGCAGGGTGATCGGCGGCACGGCCTGCACGCTGACGATCACGACGTTCAGGATGCGCTTGCCCCGGAAGTCGAAGCGGCTGAACGCGTACGCCGCCTGGATGGCGACGAGCAGCGTCAGGACCGTGACGGAGCCCGCGACGACGTAGCTGTTCAGGAAGAACCGCATCGTCTCGGCATTCGTGAAGATCGCGATGTACGCGTCGAACGAGAACGTGTCGGTGACCAGTCGCGGCGGGAGCTCGAAGATCTGGGTGTTCGACTTGAACGAGCTCGAGAGCATCCAGAGCACCGGGCCCGCGGCGAACACGGCACCGAGGATGAGGCCGATCATCACGCCCGTCTTGGCGACGCGACGCTGGTTCTGAACGGTGAGAGCCATGATCAGTCCCTCGCTTTCTGGTGACGGACGTAGAAGACGGCGAGCACCATCGACATGAGCAGGACCAGCACCGCGGAGGTCGCGGCGAGCGAGAAGTCGTACTTCGCGAATGCGAGCTTGTAGGTGAAGGTGCTGAGCACCTCGGTCACGTCGATCGGTCCGCCGCCGGTGGTCATCCAGATGAGGGCGAACTGCTGAGAGGTCCAGATGAGATCGAGCAGCACGAGGCTGATGATGATCGGCCTGAGCTGCGGGATGGTGACGTTCCAGAATCGCTGCACCGCACCCGCCCCGTCGACGGTCGCGGCCTCGTTCAACTCATTGGGGATGCCCTGGAGACCGGCCAGCAGACTGACCATGAAGAAGGGGTACCCGGCCCAGATGTTGATGAAGATGATGGTCCCGAGCGCGAGCTGCGGCGAGGCGAGCCATTCGATGTCGGTGTTGAGCAGGAAGTTCACGACGCCGTTCGGGGCGAGGAGCATGCGCCACAGGACGGCGATCACCGCGACCGTGAAGAGCCACGGCAGAACGTACAGGGCCCGGAAGAAGGAGCGCGAGAAGCGGCCGAGCAGCGGGCTGTTCAGCATCATCGCGAAGGCGAGACCGATCACCAGGTGCGCCACGACGCTCGCCACCGTGAAGAGGATCGTGTTGCCGGTCGCCTTCCAGAAGCGAGGATCGGACAGGATCTCGACGTAGTTGCCGATGCCGACGAACTCGGGCGACTTGTTCAGGATCACGTTGTCCTGGAACGAGTACCCGATCACCATGACGATCGGCACGATCATCAGGACGAAGAGCAGGATGATCGTCGGCGAGAGGAAGGCGTACGACTCGGTGGTCTTGCGCAGCTGCCGCCGGCGACGCGACATCGCGACCCCGGTGACGATCACCTCGGTGTCGTCGGATGTTCTCAGACTCATGGGAAGCATGGCTCCTTGGTTGGTCGGGTGCCGCATCGCATCGGTCGCGATGCGGCACCCCGTTCATTCGGGAAGCGGGCGGTCAGAACTCCGCTTTCCAGCTCTCCTGCGCCTTCTTGAGCGCGTCGTCGATCGACTGCTGCCCGTCGAAGGCCGACTGCAGCTGCTCCCCGAGCTGACGCATCAGTTCCTCGGCGACGGGGAGTCCGGTGAACTCGTTCGCGGGGTATCCCGCCTGGTAGATGTCGAACGCCTGCTTGAACAGCTCGTCATCGTTCACGAAGTCGGGGACCGACTTCGAGTTACCGGGGAAGGCCTTGGCCATCGTCGAGAGCTCCGAGTTGGTCTGCTCGCTCATCAGGAACTCGACCAGCTTGAACGCGGCGTCCTTGTGCTCCGAGTTCTCGGCCACGCCGATGCCCCAGGATGCGTAAGGGATGCCCCGTTCGCCGTCGTAGCCGTCCTCGGCAGGGAGCGCCGAGATCGAGAACTTCAGGTCGGGGTTCGTCTCGCGGATCAGGTTGATGTGCGCGAGCGAGTCGATCATCATGCCGACGCGGCCGTTGGTGAACTCCTCGACCTTGTCCTGCTCCTTCATGGTGAAGGAACCGGAGGCGATCGAGCCGTCGTCCCACATGCCGCCGATGAACTCGACCGCCGAGGTGACATCGCCGTTGGTCAGATCGGGCTGACCGTCCTTCAGCATCGATCCTCCCGATGCCCACACCCACGACATGACGTCGTTCTGCACGCCGTTCGGTGCTTCGAGCGAGAGCGGGAGCACCCAGCCCGAGACGTCGCCGCCGAGGGCCGAGACCTTCGATGCCGCATCCGCGAACTCCGTGCGTGTGGTCGGCGGGGCGGAGACGCCCGCGTCGGCCAGCAGCGTGTCGTTCGTGAACATCGGGTAGACGAAGTTCACGACCGGGATCATGTACGTGCTGCCGTCGACCTGGATCTGGCTCGCCAGCTCGCTGTCGTCGTAGTCGTTCTCCTTCATCAGAGCGGTGAGGTCGGCGATGACGCCCTGCGAGGCGAAGTCGTTGACCCACGCGCCGTCGAGGCCGACGACGTCCGGCATGGTGCCGGATGCCGCTCCCGCGAACAGCTGCTCCTTGGTCGATGCGTACGGTCCGCTCACGAGCTTGACCGTGATGCCCGGGTTGGCGTCTTCGAACTCGTCGATGAGCGCCCGGAACTCACCGTCGGGGAGCTCGGGCTCCCACCACTGTGCGAACTCGATGGTGACGTCTCCGCCATCGGATCCATCGGTTCCGCTGTCGCCGGCCGCGCAACCTGCCACGGCCAGGACTGTCACGGCTGCTGTCGCTGCGCCGGCGAGCTTCAGAATGCGTCGCCCTCGCCCCACTGTGATCATCACTTCTCCTCTTCGAGATCGTGCCGCACACGCGCTTCGATGCTTGTTCGTGCGGTTTTGAGCCATGTTATGCCGACATTTGCAGGAACGTCAAGCGCTTATCTGCATGACTTCCAACATGTAACTACAGATTTCATGACTGTATCCCTGTTTTCCCCGCGAAAACCACCTGGGTCAGACCGGAATACTGGATGCCGTTATCTGCCGAAGTCTGCCGACTTTTCTGCACACATGTGCTAGAGATGACTGCATGGACGCAACCGCACCGTCGCCGAAGCGACGACTCCCCGCGGGCCGGAAGGCCGACCTCGCCGCCTACGTCGAGCAGATCGGAGAGGTGACCGTGGGCGGTCTCGCGGAGCACTTCCACGTGTCCATCGACACGATCCGGCGCGACCTCGACCAGCTCGATCGCGAAGGCGTCGTCATCCGGACGCACGGTGGCGCCGTCAGCGCCGAAGGGCAGTTGAAGGATCGCGCGCTCGATGTGCGTCTGCGGATGCAGACGGAGGAGAAGGAGAAGATCGCGCGCCTCGCCGCGAGCCTGATCGACGACGGCGCCGTCGTCATGCTCAACGCCGGGACGACGACCCTGGCTCTCGCCCGAGCCCTGCGGAATCACCGCGACCTGACGATCGCCACGAACAACCTGCGGATCCCTGCCGAGATCTCGCCTTCAGCCTTCCGCGACCTCTATGTCTTCGGCGGGGCCGTGCGGGCGATCACGCAGGCGACGACGGGGCCCGTCACGTTCACGATGACGCCCGGGGGGCCCGAGGTCGACATCCGCTGCGACCTGGCGCTGATCGCCGTCGGAGCGATCGACGAGGCAGGGTTCTCGACGTCGAACATGGGTGACGCGAACATGATGTCCGAGATGATCCAGCGCGCTGAGCGCACCGCGATCCTCGCCGACTCGTCGAAGTTCGGTCGCCGCCTGTTCGCGCAGGTCACCACTCTCGACCGAGCGGACTACCTGGTGACCGACACTCCCCCGGAGTCCGCGTTCGCCGCCGCTCTCGCGCAGGCCGAGGTCGAGGTCATCACCGCCTGACACGCGAACGCTCGAACACACGACGAAGGCCGCCGGGATCTCTCCCGACGGCCTTCGCCTCTGTCATGCCTGCGTCACACGCCCGAAGGCGTCAGAACCACCCGTGCAGGAGGTCCCACAGCCAGTCGAGGATGTCACCGATGATGCCGCCGATCCCGCCCGCGCGGTTCACGGTGACGGTGGCCGTGGCCGCGTCTCCGTCAGCCTGAGCGACGGCGACCGTGTACTTGCCCGGCTGCGTGCTCTTCGGCACGGTGACCGAGGTCGAGAAGGTGCCGTCCGCCTTGACCTGGACGGTGCCGACCTGGGTGGCCGCACCCTTCTTCGATCGCAGCTCGACCGTCACGGTCTCGCCCGGCTCGTACCCCTCACCGGTGACCTTCAGCTTCTTGCCTGCGGTCACCTTCGAGGATCCGAGGTCGATGGAGCCCGCGAACTCCGCCGGCTCCTCGCCCGAGATCGTGAACGGCACCTGCACCGTCGTTCCCGTGCCGGCGACGGCGACGGTGAGCACCTGCTCGCCGAAGACGCCCGAGGGAACGGTGAAGCTGAGCGACGCGCGCCCCGCCTCGTCGGTGGTGTCGACGATCGTCGGATCGACGGCCCCTGCAGCGAGCTGCGTGCCGCCGAGCGAGAGCGTCACCTCACCGGGTGCCTGCTCCCCCGCGCTGAACGCCAGCGACGAGAGGGCGACCGTCACCTGGTCGCCGGCGCTGTAGCCGTCGGCATCCGGCGCGCTGACCGAGACACCCACCGCACGCTGTGCGAGGTCGGGGGTCGCGGTCTTGTTCGCGTCGAACCAGTCGACCATCGACTGCAGGTCGATCTTCCCGGTGTCGCGCTTGCCGGTGCCCTGCTTGAAGGTGAAGAAGTTGTCTCCACCCGCGGCGAGGAACGAGTTGGCTGCGACCGTGTAGTTCGCCGCCGGATCGATCGCGGTTCCGTTGAGCGTGATCGACGTGACCCTCGAGCCCGCAGCCGCGGCGGGGTCGTACGTGTAGACGAGCCCCTCCGAGACGCCGAGCTTGAGGAACGGACGGGCGGAGCCGGCAGGCTGCCACTGCTCCTCGAGCACGCCCTTCAGCTGAGCGCCGGTGAGGGTCAGCGTCACCAGCGTGTTGGCGAACGGCTGCACCGTCGCCGCCTCGCGGTAGGTGACGTTGCCGTTCGGGTCGTTCGCGTTCGACGAGGCGTACGTCAGGTTGGCACGGATGCCGCCCGGGTTCATCAGCGCGATGTCCGCGCCGGTGGACCACTTCTGCACGTCGGCCACGAAGTTGCCGATGGTGGACTCGCCACCGCGGTTCTCCGACCCGTTCGTCTGGCGAGCGCGGTTGAAGTCTGCAGTGATGTCTCCGACCTTCACCGCACCGAGAACATCGGCGTCGGCCTTGGCCTTCGCGACGATGTCGGCGACTGCGGGGACGGCGGGATAAAGCGCCTGCCCGTTCGCCGTGAGGGGCTTGATCTCATTGGTGATCGAGATCAGTTCCTTCGTCTTCGGATCGACCTGCAGGTTCATGAGGCCGAGGTTCTCACCGTACTGACCGGCCGAGATGACCGGGCGCCCGTCGATGACGTGGTTGTACGCGAGGTGGGTGTGCGCCGACACGATGGCGTTCACGTCCTCATCGACCCCGTACACGATCTCGCCCAGGGGCGAGTCCGGGGTGATGCTCGACAGCTCGACGCTGGAGGCGCCCTCGTGGACGAGGAGGATGACGACATCCGCCTCACCGTTGGAGGGGTCTCCGTCGCGCAGGTCGTCGGCCACGGCGTTCACCGAGTCCACGATGCTGCGCACCTCGAGGTCCGCGATGCCCTCAGGGGACACGAGCGAATCGAGGTCCTCGGTCACCGCTCCGACGAAGCCGACGCGCACACCGTCAAGTTCCTTGACCCAGGCCGGGGCGAGCGCGGGCTCGCCGGTCTCGGTCACGAACACGTTCGACGAGATGTACTCCCAGTCCGCGCGGTCCTGCACGCGGTCGCGCAGGTCCTCCCAGCCCTGGTCGAACTCGTGGTTTCCTGCCGCGCTGACGTCGAGGCCGGCCGCGTTGAGTGCGTCGATCGTGGGGTTGTCGTCGTTGATGAACGAGGTGAACGTCGACGCGCCAATCAGGTCGCCGACGCCGGCGAAGATCGTGTTCGGGTTCTCCGAGCGGAACTGCTGCACGGCTCCCGCGACGACAGCCGCGCCTGCGGCAGCGCCGTCGGCCTCGATCCGACCGTGGAAGTCGTTCATCGTGACGATGTCGATGCTCACCGGCGGGATCTCGGACGAGACGCCAACGATGATCGGGTCGTGGTCGCTGGAGCGGAACGGCGTACCCGCCTCGGTGGCGCCGAACGCGTAACCGCGGTCGCTCCACTCCGGGGAGTTGATGCTCCACACACCCGCACCCGTGATCGATGCGGCCAGCGACGGGGACGCCAGCACGTGGTCGAGCGAGCCGAGCTCGCCGTCGAACGTGTAGGTGTGCTGGTCGGGAGCCTTCTCGCGAGCGACGTCGCTCCACCCGGCCGTCGTGAAGACCTCGATCGGGTCTTCCTTGGCGTAGGCGTTGAAGTCGCCGATCAGCAGGATGTCGCTGCTGCCGGTAGCCTGCTCGATCTCCTCGGTGAAGCCCTTGAGCGAGTTCGCCTGCTTCACGCGATCAGCGTTGAAGAAGCCCTGGCCGTCGGCCGGCTCTGCACCACCGCCCTCGGGGGCCGACTTCGACTTGAAGTGGTTCGCCACGACCGTGACGACGCGGCCGTCGATATCGAACGCCTGAGCGATCGGCTCGCGGGCGTTGCCCCACACCGTCTCGTCGGTCACGGTCAGGCTCTCGCCCACCGTCTCGACGTCATCCTTCTTGTAGATGATCGCGCTGGTGATGAAGTCCGTCGTGGCCGAATCGTTCAGCTCGTCGGGCGTGCGGACGTAGTCCCACTCCTCACTGCCGAGTGCGTCGTTGAGTCCGTCGACCAGATCGGCCAGCGCCTCGTCGAGCGAGCCACCGAGCTTGATCGAGTTCTCGATCTCCATGAGCGACACGATCTCGGCGTCGAGGCCGTTGATCGCCGCGACGATCTTGGACTTCTGGATCTCGAACTGAGCCGCGTTCGCCGCGCCCCGAGCGTTCGAGTTCTCGCTCTTGAGCGTCGTGAAGTAGTTGAAGACGTTGAAGGACGCGACCTGGACGTCGCCGCCCACGGCCGGAGCCGAGTCGGAGCGCGGGTTCGTCGCAGCGAAGCCCACCTTCAGCTCGTCGGACGATGTGTTGTCGATCGGCACGACCGGCTGCAGACGCCAGTCGTCGAAGCCGTACTGCAGCACGTACCCGTTGTCGCTGAAGTCGACGGTGTCGCCGTTGCGGACGACGAGGTCCTTGGTGAAGTAGGGCTGATCATTCGGGTGACCGTTGTTCGTGACCTGGATCGACCAGCCGTCGTCGAGGAGGATGCGGTTGGCGCGGTTGGCCGCAGCGATAGCCGCCGCCTCATCGCCCGGTCGCACGGTCTCGGTGTTCTTGACGTTGAGGTCGGCACCGGCGTTCAGCCAGAGAGCCCCAAAGTTGTAGAGCTGGTGGCTCGATGCGACGCGGTACGTGCCGGCGGGTGCGACATACATGTTCTCGTACTGCTCGCGGTCCGCGCCCTCGACCGAGTCGGGAAGCGGCGTGAGAGCAGGAACCCCGACGCCCGCCTGCACCACGGAGATGCCGGACAGAGCCGCGGGGTTGATCTGCGTCTGGCCGAAGTACTCGCTGACCGATCCCGTGACCGAGACGAGGTCTCCGATCTCGAGGGTCGGAGCCAGCGCGTTGAGGAAGACGAAGACACCATCCGACGCACCGGGCGTCGCGTCGATCTCGCCGCCGGATCCCTGGGTCTGGATGACGATGCCCTTGTAGCCGCCCGTGCGGTAGTCGGCCGTGACCACGCCCTCGACCGTGACGGTCTGGCCGTTCAGCGGCGAGACGTCGGTCGTGCCCTGAACCTCGGCGATCGAGACGGCGGTCGGCTCGGGCTCGGGGTCGGGGTCGGGCACAGTGCCTGTGTTCTGCGGCGTGATGGTCGCAGAGAGACTGAAGTCCGCTCTGTTGTCGTCGGTGTCCTTGCCGCCGGTGCGGTTGAGCGACTTGACGTCGGTGTTGCCGGTCGGCGGCGTCGCCGCCGTCGTCTCGAACGTGTTCGACGTGCCGTAGCCGAGGACATCGATGACCCCGTCGACGCCCGTGACCGAGCCGGGGGTCAGCGTGACCGCGGCGGTGCCGTTCACGAGCGCGAGCGTCCCGTTCGTGCCGCTCGGGTTGAGCGTGCTCACCGCGTCGGCCGTCGGCAGAGCGGCACCGTTGGCCCCGTTGCTGCCGGCCTGCACGAGGTAGTGGCCGCCCGCCGGGATGACGCCGGTCAGCGGCGCGACACCGTTGGAGGCGCCGGTTCCCGTCGCCGATCGGTACTGCAGCGAGAGTCCGTCGAGAGTGACGGGTGCCGCGGTCGGGTTGTAGAGCTCGACGAACTTGTTCGTGAACGCCGCACCTGCGCTGCCTCCGGAGAGGTACGCCTCGTTGATGACCACCCCCGTCCCTGCGACATCGGCGGATGCGGGCGCTGCGATCAGGGCGCTGGCGCCGAGAGCTGCGACGCAGGTGGCGGCGAGGACGCCGAGACGCCCCCGACTTCTGCGATCTGACCCCGGAACCTCGCGGTTCACGGCGTCGGGAGCGGACATCATCTGTGTTGTCTCCTCGGGTATCGTCTGGCGACGGCTCTCGTGAAACCGTGGCTGCGCGCTCTCAGCTGACGCACATGTGAGCGAGCATACGGAGGCCCTCGGACAACCTCAACGGAGTTTTCCGATTGGTAACCAAGCCCTCACCGAACGTCGGAAACCACCCCTGACGAAGGTGGAATATCGCGTGCATCCTCGCTCGGATGCGCACGGGATCCCGCGCAGACGCGCGTCGGGATCAGGCCGTCTGGCCCGCCACGGCGTCTTCGAACTCCTCGACCTCACGCTCCCAGGCATCCTTCGCGAGCCGGTACCAGAGGTAGAACGCGAAGCCCGCGAAGATCGCCCACTCGACCGCGTAGAAGATGTTGAGCCAGTTGACCGGGGACTGCTCCTCCGGAGCCGGCGAGGAGATGTCGATCAGGCCCGCCGCAGCCGTCGTCGACGCGAGATACGGGCGATAGACGTCGAGCTGATCGATGTCGTGCCAGTGGCTCAGCAGAGCGGCGGTCGACATGCGGTCCATGCGCTGAGGGTCGTCCTTGGGCGGCACCGAGGGGCCTTCGTCCGAGATGAGGCGCCCGGTGATCGAGGCCTCAGCCCCACCCGCGTTCAGTTCCTCGACGGCGTCATCGGCGACGGCGCGGTCCGCTGTCCATCCGATCGCGACGGCGATCGAGGTGCGGTCGGCGACCCGCAGCTGACCGGTGACCCAGTACCCCTCGACCTCGTCGTTGAAACGGCTCGACACCACGAGGAAGTCGTCCGGAACCCAGGTGCCCGACGTCTCGACCTTCTGCCCGACGAGCGGTTCGGGGAGATACGTGCCCGGCTCGACCACATCGGTCAGCGGACGCACCTGCTCGGTCGCTCCGGCGGGCGGCGGGTCCGTCTCGATCGCGCGCTCCAGCTGCCACTGACCGAGCCAGGCGAACACGCCGGCGACGACCAGGCACAGCACGAGCATCCCGATCCAGCGTCCCCGGAGCATGACCTCACGAAGGGTCGGCGGGAACAGTGCGGGGGAAGTCACGGTGACGAGCGGAGCCTCAGGCCTCGTAGGGCGCGAGGACGACCTCGACCCGCTGGAACTCCTTGAGGTCGGAGTATCCGGTGGTGGCCATCGACTTGCGGAGCGCCCCGATCAGGTTCGCCGTGCCGTCGGCGACGGGAGCGGGACCGTAGAGGATCTCCTCCAGGGTGCCGATGCCGCCGACCTCGACGCGGCGGCCGCGCGGGAGCTTCGGGTGGTGAGCCTCGGGGCCCCAGTGGAAGCCGCGGCCGGGCGCGTCGGTGGCGCGGGCGAGGGCGACACCGAGCATGACGGCGTCCGCTCCCATCGCGAGCGCCTTGACGATGTCGCCGGACGTGCCGACCCCGCCGTCGGCGATCACGTGCACGTAGCGTCCGCCCGACTCGTCGAGGTAGTCGCGACGAGCGGCCGCGACGTCGGAGACGGCCGTGGCCATCGGCGCGTGGATGCCGAGCGTGGCGCGGGTGGTCGATGCCGCTCCCCCGCCGAAGCCGACGAGCACGCCGGCAGCGCCGGTGCGCATGAGGTGCAGGGCGGCCGTGTAGGTGGCTGCGCCGCCGACGATCACCGGCACATCGAGGTCGTAGATGAACTTCTTGAGGTTCAGCGGCTCATCGACGCTCGACACGTGCTCGGCCGAGACCGTCGTGCCGCGGATGACGAACAGATCGACACCGGCGGCGGCGACGGTGTCGTAGAACTCCTGTGTGCGCTGCGGGGTCAGGGAGCCTGCGACGGTCACACCGGCCTCGCGGATCTCGGCGAGGCGCTGCGTGATGAGCGCGGGCTTGATCGGCTCGGCGTACAGCTCCTGCATCCGCACGGTCGCCTGGCCCTCGTCGAGGCCTGCGATCTCGGCGAGCAGCGGCTCAGGGTTCTCGTAACGGGTCCAGAGTCCCTCGAGGTCGAGAACGCCCAGACCGCCGAGCTGCCCCAGCATGATCGCCGTCTGCGGACTCACGACGGAGTCCATCGGGGCGCCCAGCACCGGGATGCCGAAGCCGAAGGCGTCGATCGTCCAGGCGGTCGACACATCCTCGGGGTTGCGCGTGCGCCTCGACGGCACCACCGCGATGTCATCGAACGTGTACGCGCGTCGCGCGCGCTTGCCTCGGCCGAGCTCGATCTCCATGGTCACCACTCCAGACTACCGGGCGCACGCGGACGTGCCGACGGCTGGGAGACTGGGAGGGAGGTCGGGAGGCAGTATGTCGGTGGATGCCGTGGAGATCGCCGTCGTCGGAGGCGGTGTGATGGGGCTCGCCACCGCGTGGGAGCTCACAAGACGCGGCCATCGACCGGTGGTGTTCGAGCGCTTCGCGCGCGGGCATCGCGAAGGCGCCTCGCACGGGGCGACGCGCAACTTCAACAACGCCTACGACGAGGAGCACTACCTCGATCTGCTCGTCCGCGCGCGGAACGGCTGGGATTCACTCGGCCTGGTCGACGGCGAGCCTCTGCTGCGCCTGCACGGCCTGGTCACGCACGGCGATCTCGATGTGTCCTCGGTCGAGCACCGCCTCCACGAGCGGGGCATCCACTCCGAGATCCTGTCCCCCGCCGAGGCATCGTCCCGCTGGCCGGGCATGCGGTTCGCCGACCCGGTGCTGTTCTCCCGAGACGCGGGCGTGGCCCGAGCATCCGCCGCCCTGCGGGAACTCGAGCGACGCATCGTCGACGCGGGAGGCGAGGTGCGCTGGGAGACTCCGGTCGCCCGGATCGATGAGACGGACGCCGGTGTCGAACTCGTGCTCGCCGACGGGCGGATCCACGCCGAGGTCGCCGTCGTCACGGTGGGCGCCTGGACCGAGAGGATCCTCCCCGGCCTCCGACTTCCCCGACTCGAGGTCACCGAGGAGACGCCCGCCCACTTCCGGCCCGTCGATGGATCGGCCTGGCCGTCGTTCAACCACTACGTCGACCCCGACCGCTATCCGGCGACGGTGTACGGAATGCCGACTCCGGGCGAGGGCGTCAAGGTCGGGTTCCACCGGGTCGGCGATGTCGTCGACCCCGATGCGCGCCCGCACCTGACCACCCACGCCGATGCGCTGGCCGACTACGTGCGCGAGTGGATGCCCGGCCTCGACCCGGCATCCGCCGTCCCGATCAGCTGCACCTACACCTCGACGGACGACAGCGCCTTCGTGCTCGATCGACGGGGACGGATCGTGGTCGGCGCGGGCTTCTCGGGGCACGGGTTCAAGTTCGCACCGGGAGTGGGGGCCACCCTCGCCGACCTGGCGCTCGACCCGACCGCACTCGCGGCCGAGCCTTTCCGCCTGCCCTGAGCGGTCGGCCTCAGCGGGCCCGTGCGACGCGGCGCTCGTCCCATACCGGTGCGCCCGCCTCGTACACCTCTCCCTCTGAGCCGAACACGAGGAACCGATCGAACGACCGCGCGAACCAGCGGTCGTGCGTGACCGCGAGCACGGTGCCCTCGAAGCGCGCCAGCGCGTCTTCCAACGCCTCCGCCGATTCGATGTCGAGGTTGTCGGTCGGCTCGTCCAGCAGAAGCAGAGTCGCCCCGGAGAGCTCGAGAAGCAGCACCTGGAAGCGCGCCTGCTGCCCACCCGACAGGGATTCGAACGTCTGCTGCGCCTGACGCACGAGCCCGTAGCGGTCGAGCGCCGAGCTCGCGGCATCCCGCGGCATCCCCGCTCGCCGTTCGTCACCTCGGTGCAGGATCTCGAGCAGGGTGCGCCCCACGAACTCGGGGTGCGCGTGCGTCTGCGCGAACAAGCCGGGCACCACCCGTGCACCCAGGACCGCTCGGCCGGCGTGCGCCACCTCGGAGAGCTGCTCCCCCGTCGAGGTGACGTGACCGAGGGTCGAGTCCGGGTCGCTTCCTCCCCGGGCCAGCAGGCGGAGGAAGTGCGACTTGCCCGAGCCGTTGGATCCCAGCACGGCGACGCGATCGCCGTACCAGACCTCCGCGTCGAACGGCCGCATGAGTCCCGTGAGCTCCAGCCGCTCCGCGACGACCGCGCGCTTGCCGGTGCGCGAACCGCGCAGGCGCATGTCGAACTCCTGGGCAGGAGGTCGCTCCTCCGGCGGCCCCGCCTCCTCGAACTTGCGGAGACGGGTCTGGGCCGCCTGGTATCTCGAGGCGAACCCGTCGTTCGCCGAGGCCTTCACCTTGAGGTTCGCGACGAGGATGCGCAGCTTCTCGTGCTGCTCGTCCCATCGCCGACGCAGCTCGTCGAGACGGTCCATCCGGTCGCTGCGCGCCTGGTGATACGTCGCGAAGCCGCCGCCGTGCACCCACGCAGACGCCCCGGCCCCTCCCGGTTCGAGAGTGACGAGCCGGTCGACCGCGCGTGCGAGGAGCTCGCGGTCGTGCGACACGAGAAGCACGGTCTTCGGGGTCTGCCGCAGCTGCTCCTCGAGCCAGCGCTTGGTCGGCACGTCGAGGTAGTTGTCGGGCTCGTCGAGAAGCAGCACCTCGTCGGGGCCGCGCAGTAGCGCCTCCAGCGCGAGACGCTTCTGCTCACCTCCCGAGAGCGTGGTCAGCTCGCGGAAGCGCGCTCGCTCGTAGGGCACCCCGAGGGCTGCCACCGTGCACTGATCCCAGATCGTCTCGTGCTCGTATCCGCCGGCGTCCGCGTACTCGGCGATCGCCGTCGCGTACGCCATCTGTGTGTCGTGCTCGTCCCGCTCGATCAGCGCGTTCTCGGCTTCTTCGAGGGCTTCGGCCGCCTGCCGGATCCGTCGAGGCGCGACGCGCACCAGCAGCTCGTGAACGGTCTGGCCCGCTTCGCCGTGTCCGACGAACTGATCCATGACTCCGAGACCGCCGTCGATCGTGACGACACCGGAATCGGCCGCCTGATCGCCGCGGATGATCCGGAGCAACGTCGTCTTGCCTGCGCCGTTCGGTCCGATCAGAGCGCTCGTCGAACCGGAACCGACGCGGAACGTCGCTTCGTCCAGCAGCGGTCTGCCGTCGGGGAGGGTCAGCGAGACCCCAGCTACATCGATATATCCCACCGTGCGTGGCCGTCCTTCCGCCCGCATGGCGAGCCGACCAGGCTATCAGGAAGCAGGCCGGTGGTCGATCGCACCTACCGGACGACCTGGATGGCTTCCGTGCGAGGTGCGGCGGGAAGGAGCATCCGGAACTCGGTGCCGACGCCCTCCTTGCTCGTCACGTCCATGGATCCGCCGTGGGCGAGCATGATCGCCCGGGTGATCGTGAGCCCGAGCCCCACCCCGGGGACAGCGTTCTGCGTCGCCGTCGATGCGCGGAAGAAACGTGTGAACAGCATTCCCTGCTCGTCTTCCGGGATCCCGACGCCGGTGTCCCTGACCGCGAGCTCGACCGCTCCGTCGAGCATGCGCACGCTCGCCGTGACCCGCCCGCCGGAGCCCGTGAACTTGATCGCGTTCGAGAGTAGGTTGTCGAGCGCCTGACCGATCCGCCCCGAATCGATCGACAGACGCACAGGAGCGGTCGGCACCTCGGCGACGATCTCGATCCCCTCGCGCTGTGCGTGGGGTCCGGCGGACTCCACGGCGTTGTGCACGAGCTCGACGACGTCGGCCTCTCGGCGCTCGAGGGGGAACCTGCCGGACTCGACCTGAGCGGTGAAGAGCAGGTCACCCACGAGATTGAGCAGTCTCTGCGCGTTGCGCTCGATGATCCCGACGAACTCCTGCTGATCGGTCGTGAGCGGCTGAGCCGGGTCGTTCTGCAGCAGATCGAGGAACCCGATGATCGCGCTCAGCGGGGTGCGGAGCTCGTGCGAGATCATGCCGACGAACTCGTCCTTCATGCGAGCGACCTCGACGGCCCTGGTCTCGTCGGTGATCACGAGCAGGTAGCCGTGACGGGAGCCGTCGGAGTCCTGGTAGGGCGACACCGTCATACGCGCGGGCACGGAGGATCCTCCGACCGTCGTGACGTCGATGTGCGAGTCGACCGACAGTCCCGAGTCGGCTTCCTCGAAGAGTGCCCGCAGTCCGGGATGCAGCCCGTCCTCGGTGCGCTCCGCACCCTTCGGGGCGAACTGCGCGAGCACTGTCTGCTCGAAGAACCGGTCGACACGCACCGCGGCGAGTGCCTCGCGCACGGGCATGCCCAGCAGCCGCACGGCTCCCGGGTTCCACGCCGTGATCGTGCCGCAGTTGTCGGTGGCGATGACCGCCTGCCCGGTGATCGAGTTCCAGAGGCTGGCGAACGATTCCGACAACCCGCGGTACTGCTGCTCGCTGGCGCTGAGCTTGTCGAGCATCGCCTGGTTCGCGACCAGTGCGGCGGTCCGCTCGGCGACGAGCGCCTCGGCCTGCGACGTGCGCAACCGCTGCAGTCTGGACAGCTCGTTCACGATCGCGCCGACCGTCGCGAACACGAGCGGCCCGATGATGCCGCGCAGCCAGGCGGCCGAATCCTCCGGCGGATCGATGATGTTCGGCATCAGGAGAGCGATCGACGTGAACATCCCGACGATGAAGACCTGCTTGCGCCCGGGAGCTGCGGCGATCCAGATCACGGGCAGGAGCACGAGGGACGAGAAGAGCGAGGTCGCTCCGCCGGTGCCTGCGCGCAGCGCGCCGATGCCGAGGATGCTGACGATCGGGATGAGCATGACCACCCAGCCGTCGTACACCCCGCGAGCCGAGAGGACTGCTGCCAGCGCGGTGACCGCGGCGACGGCGAGGATGCCGGTGATCGCGACGACCGCGTCGGTGACGGGGACCCCGGGGATCGCCCACATCAGGAGCGCCGCGATCCCGACCGCGATCGCCGTGGGTCCCTGCTTCATCAGAGGCGTCGGATTATCGAAGTACTTCCGCCATCCCCGTTCCATCGATGCCTGCACGACGTTCGTCGTGGTCATCGCGCCACGCCTCGGAGCAGCTGGCGCAGGTCGGCGCCGACGATGGGCTTCGGCAGCGCCGCATCGGCATCCGGATAGTCGGCGATGTCGAGCACCGAGCTCACGATCAGGAAGCAGTCGGGAAATCTCGCCTGCACCTGGCGGGCGCACTCCTTGCCGGTGATGCCCGGAAGCAGGAGGTCGATCACCGCGACAGCCGGGTTCATCCCCGCGAAGGCGGCGATCGCGGTCTCCGCGTCCATCGCCGCGAACACGTCGAATCCCTCACGGTCGAGATACCGCTGCAGGAGATCCATCTGATCCGCGCTGTCCTCGACGACGAGGGCCAACGGCCGCGTGCTCATCGCAGGAACAGCTCTCGCACGATGACGATCACGACGACGATGCCGAGAGCGAGGAGCGCCTGCGGGATGAGGCGCTTCTCGCGACGGGCGTCCGTCGCGATCTCCTCCTCCTCGGTGCTGCGCGAAGGTGCTTCGGTCATGAGTCGACCCGTCCGATCTTCTCGGTCTTGATCCATGCGGCGTCGGCGTGACGCCATTCCTTGATGTACGAATCGACGGTGATGGCGCAGAGCAGCGAACCGTACCCGCACAGGTACAGCAGCAGCCCGGCGAACAACCGTCCACCCGGAAGCGGCTCGACGGTGCGCGCGAGCCAGATGCCGAGCATCGAGATCGGGCCCCAGAGGTAGAAGACGACCGCCCACGTGAACCGGGTCTGATCGGTAAGCGCGAGACCGAGCTCGCTCAACCCGGCCTCGAAGAGCCAGGGGAACAGGGCGATCGCCATCAGCAGCAGCGCGCCGAGCCCCGGGAACATGAGTGCCTCACGCCACGACTGGCGACCGATCCGTGGATCGAGCTGCACAGAGTAAAGCATCGAGTAGAGGTAGATGCAGGCGGCCGCGATCCACATGAACCGGAACACCAACTCGGCGATCTCGCTGTGCAGGAGCAGCAGTGTGAGAAGGGCCGCAGCCGCGAGGATCATGAACGCCGGGAGGAGCAGGATCGTGAACCAGGCGAGCCCGAACGAGAAGCTCCCCAGGTTGTGCACCGTGCTGCGGCGGAACCAGAGGCTGCGATAGATCGAGGTGAGCTGCACATTGCCCCGCGCCCATCGCAGTCGCTGCTTCCAGAGGCTGTCGATCGTGCGGGGCTCCTCGGCGAGCACCACCGCGTGCGGCTCGAAGACCATGCGCCGGCCGGCGAGCTGACCCTCGAACGTGGTCATGGTGTCCTCGGCGAGCGTGCCGGTGGGGATACGACCGCCGATCGCCTCGAGGTTCGCCCGCGAGTGCAGCTGCGCGCCGCCGGCGAGGCAGGCGATCGCGCCGCCCACGTTCTGGGTCCGGCGTGCGGAGAGCTGGCCGATCACGTACTCGATCGCGATGAAGCGCGTCAGGTAGTTGCGGTCGCGGCTGCCCTCGGCGATGTACGCGGTGACCGCCCCGACCTTCTCGTCCGCGAGGTGCCTGCTCATCTTGCGCAGCGAGTCACGCGCGAAGATCACGTCGGCGTCCATGATGAGCACGGCCTCGGTCCACTCGTCCGCGAGGACGATCTCGAGACCGTGGTTCAGAGTGTGCGCCTTGCCCTGTCCACCCTGCTCGCGGCGCAGATGCACGACGCGACCGGGATACGCCTGGGCCTTCGCCGCCACGACAGCGGGGGTGTCGTCGGTCGACGCATCATCGATCACGAAGATCCTGAGTCGATCCGCCGGATATTCCAGCTGCGTCAGTCGGTCGATCGCCTGGCCGAGCACCAGGCCCTCGTTCCAGGCGGGGATCAGCACGGCGATGCGGGGGTGATGCGGAGCAGCCTTGCCGTAGTGATTGCGGAACGCGTGCAGGGGCAGCACGAGGAACTGCAGGCCCGTGTTGATGACGGGCAGAGTGCCGACGAACACGCAGATCAGCAGTATGACGACCACGACGGTCTCGACCCAGGTGAGCTCCGGCATCAGCGCTGCACCTCTCGCTCGCGCAGGAGCTCGGCGACGCGTGAATAGCGCCCCACCTCGGAGGCCTCGTGGCTGTCGGTGGAGGCGACGATCTCGGCACCCGCGTCACGCAGGGCATCGAGCAGGGGGATGCCGGGGCACCCCCATTTCTCGTTCACCTCGACCATCGTGTCGGTCTCTGCGGCGGCCTTCGCCCAGGCGGCGACCCGTTCCGCGCCGAGGTCGCCTTCGGCCAGCCCGATCTTCGGGAGGAGGGAGAAGCAGTGCGCCAGCTGATTGCCCGGGTGGCGGCGCATGGCGGCGATCAGGGCCGAAACCAGCTGGTCGAGTGCATCCTGCGCGCCCCAACCAGCGGCTATCCGTTCTCGCACGGCGCTCGGGCTGAGCGGCCCGTCGGCCCCAGGGAACTGGTGGTCGGCGATCAGGATCCGATCGATCCCCACGGGCAGCACGGGGATGTCGAGCTCGCCCGATGCATCCAGGATCTTCGCCTCCACGCCGGTCAGGACCGTGAGACCCTCAGGAACGTGCAGGGCGCGCACCGCGCTGAGGTACTCGGGAACCCAGGGGGTGGTGCGGCGGACGTGATCGACGAGGCGGAGCGTCTCAAGGCCCGCGGTGGCTGCCGCCGTCACGTTCTCGGCCAGCGTCGACACGGCGTCGTCCGAGAACGTCGAGTGGACGTGGTGATCGCCTCGTAGCAGGGCGTGGGTCACAGCTCCTCCTGGTGCCCGGCGTGCGCGGACACGAGAACGTCGTCGACCTCGACGATGATGTCTTCCAGGAAGCGGACGGACGCGACCTCACGGAAGGGGATCGTGGAGGGCAGCTCCCTCCCGAGGAAGAGATCCGCGACGAGCGAAGGGATGTCGACGCCCGCCGCGATGGTGAGCGGAAGCGCCCCGGGGAACCGCGGGTTGACCTCGAGCAGCACGGCCCGACCCTGCCGGTCACGGCGGAGCTGGACGTTGGCGACGCCGACGAGACCGATCGCCTGCGCGACGGCGGCGGCAGTCTCCTCGAGCTCAGCGTCGTGCACGGTGCGGCCGGCGATGGCCACACCCGAATCGACCCTGGCGCGGGTGCGGGGCACAGCGGCGACGACGGTGCCGGCGGCATCCGCGATCACGTCGACCGAGTACTCCTCGCCCGGAAGGTAGTCCTGGACGATGAGTCCTTCGTCCAGCGGCAGGGCCTCGAGCGCCGCACGATCGGGCACCAGGCGGATGCCTCGGCTGCCCGCGCCCTGACGGGGCTTGGCGAAGACCGGGAACTCCCAGTCGATCGACTCGGCGTCGACCCCGGCGAGCACCGTGCGCGGAGCACGCCCTGTGGCCTCGCAGCGCTCGGCGAGCAGAAGCTTGTCGAGCGCGACCGAGAGCGTGTCCTGAGAAGGTGCGGCGAGCACGGCGGGAGCGAGTTCATCGCGGCGGCCGGCCAGCGCGATCAGCTCGACGTCGACGGTCGAGATCACGAGGTCGAGACGGTCCTCGGCCACCATCCGCGAGATCGCCGGCACGAAGTCCTCATCTCGTCCCGGCGGCACGAGACGACGATGCGTCGGGGGCACCAGGTAGATGCCGCTCGCCCAGCCGTCCATGTCGGCGGCGAAGACCTCGAGGTCCGAGCGGCGCAGGAGAGAGCGGATCACGGCGACTCCGGCGGGCCCTCCCGCACCGGTCACCAGTACGCGTGCAGACATCAGCTCTCCCGCCGGGCGAGTTCGTGGGCACCGATGAACTCGGCGGTCTCGCGGACGACTTCGAGCGGCTCCACAGCCACTCCCCCGCCGAAACGCGACCAGTATCGAGCGGTGGCGGTCACGAAATCGGGCTCGAGGTAGTCGCGCATCGCGGTCTGCGAGGCGAAGCACTCGAGCAGTCGGAGCTTCTGAGGGAGGTCCTGATCGATCCGGACGAACCGGGTCGGGCGGAAGTCGATCGTCGACGAAGGGCTCTGATAGCACGCGACCGTGCCCACCCGTCTGGTGGCGGCGATCGTCGCCTCGCTCACTGCCCGGTGGTCCTGATGACGGTCGTGGCTGGAGTGCGTGTAGACGATCGTCGGGCGCACCTCTTGGACGACCTCCTCGATCAGCCGCACCGTCGCGCCGCCTCCGGAGATCTCGGTGTCGACGAGGTCTTTGAGGAAGAGGCGCGCCCCCAGCATGTCGGCCGAGGCCAGCGACTCATGCTGACGGCTCTCGGCGTCTCCCCCGCGTGACCCGCGAGAGAGTGTCAGCACGGTGATCGAGTCGCCTGCGCGCGCGTGAGCGGCGAGGATGCCACCGACCCCGATCTCGACGTCATCCGGATGAGCCCCGATGGCGAGGATCACCTCCGGCGAGCGGTTCGCCTCTCGTCGGGCGCGCCCCTCGGCGGCGAGTCGCGAGACGGCCTCGACCAGGCGCGCGTTGTCGAGCGGCTTGGTCAGGAACTCGTCAGCCTGCGCTCGCAGAGCCGAGACCGCATACTCGACCGAGACGTGCGCGGTCATCACGATGACCGGGACGAGCGGATCCTTCCGACGGAGTTCCGCCAGGAGCTCGAGGCCGTCGAGACCGGGCATCTCGATGTCGGTGACGACCACGTCAGGGGTGAAGCGTGCGAGGCGTTCGACGGCGGAGAGGCCGTCCTCGGCCACCACCACCTCGCAGCCGGCCCGCCTTTCGAGCACGGTCTTGACGAGCAGGGCGACGTCAGGGTCGTCGTCGACGACCAGGACGCGGGGTGCATCCTGAGGCATATCTGCAGCTCTCAATGGGGAGGTTCCCTGCCGGTCATGCTCCGGCAAGCGGCTCGCGACGCCCTTCGCGTCTGGAGCCCGAGGAAAATCGAGCGGGTGTCTCTAAATACTGGCATATCGAATACCCACCCGGTGCGGCAGGATTCCGCGGGCATCCGGTTGCGTCAGGATGCGGTGCGCGCAGCCCGCTTCTCTTCCTGGAACACCCGGATCGCTTCGTACCGCTCCGCGGAACGCGCACGTCGTTTGGTCGCCTCGTCCTCTCGGTTCTTGCGCGGCGCCGTGGTCGTCAGACCATCGACGAGCTCTCTGGTGGCGCGCGCGATCTCCTCGACGGCACGGTCGAACACATCCTGGTTCACCCGGGACGGGGTGGTGGTTCCGGCGATCTTGCGCACGAACTGCAGCGCGGCGTCGTGGCACTCATGGTCTGTGGCGGCGGGCTCGAGATTGTTCAGGGGGACGATGTTGCGGCACATACCGGCACCGTACGCCGCAGCGCGGACCTGCGGAAGGCCTCGGGCGGGGATGGCGCGCGCGGTGCGCCCCTCAGTACGCTCGGCTACGAGCGCGGCCACCCCAGCGACCGCCCACGCAGATCGGAGCGACCATGACGAACCCGCCACCGCCCGGAGACTCGCAGTACACCCCGCCGGCATGGGACGGCGCCGCTCCCGCGGCGAACCCGGCCACCAACCCCGCCGCGTACCCGGTCGCCGGCCCCGGCTATGCGACCCCGCCGCCCGCACCGGCCGGGAACGGACTCGCGATCGCCGGACTCGTCCTCGCGTTCGTGCTCGCCCCGCTCGGTCTCATCCTCAGCATCGTCGCCGCCGTCAAGCTCGGCAAGGCCGGAGCTTCGAAGGGACTCGCCGTCGCGGGCATCATCGTCGGCGCGGTGATCACGATCCTGTGGATCATCGGCATCGTGCTGCTCGTGACGGTGTTCGCGAACCTGTTCTCGATGTGCGCCGACCTCGGCCCCGGCGTCTGGCAGGTCGACGGAGTCACCTACACCTGCAGCTGACCGCACGCAGAAGAGGGGGCCGGATGCTGTCGCATCCGGCCCCCTCTCATTCGTCTCAGCGCTTGTAGTTCGGCGCCTCGACCACGATCTGCACGTCGTGCGGGTGCGACTCCTTGAGCCCCGCAGCCGTGATGCGCACGAACCTGCCGCGCTGCTTGAGCTCTTCGATGGTGCGAGCGCCGACGTAGAACATCGACTGTCGCAGCCCGCCGACCAGCTGGTATGCGACAGCCGCCACGGGGCCGCGATAGGGCACCTGGCCCTCGATGCCCTCGGGGATCAGCTTGTCGTCGCTGGGGACGTCGGCCTGGAAGTAGCGGTCCTTCGAGTAGGAGGTCTGCTTTCCGCGCGTCTGCATGGCTCCGAGCGAGCCCATGCCGCGGTACTGCTTGAACTGCTTGCCCGACTGGAAGACGATCTCGCCCGGCGACTCGTCGGTGCCGGCGAGCAGCGAGCCGAGCATGACGGCATCCGCACCGGCGACGAGCGCCTTGGCGATGTCACCCGAGTACTGCAGACCACCGTCGGCGATCACCGGCACCCCGGCGGGACGGGCGGCGAGCGATGCCTCATACACGGCGGTGACCTGCGGCACACCGACTCCGGCGACGACGCGCGTCGTGCAGATCGAGCCGGGGCCCACGCCGACCTTGACGGCGTCGACGCCTGCATCGACGAGCGCCTGAGCACCCTCGCGGGTCGCGACGTTGCCGCCGATGACGTCGATGTGCGCGAAGCTCTCGTCGGCCTTGATGCGCTTGACCAACTCGATGACGCCCTGGGACTGACCGTTCGCGGTGTCGACCACGAGCACGTCGACGCCTGCGTCGCGCAGCGCCTCCGCGCGCTCCCAGGCGTCGCCGAAGAAGCCGATCGCCGCACCGACGCGCAGACGCCCCTGGTCGTCCTTCGTGGCCAGCGGGTACTTCTCGCTCTTGTCGAAGTCCTTGATGGTGATGAGACCCGCGAGCTTGCCGTCCTCATCGATGAGCGGCAGCTTCTCGACGCGGTGGTGGGCGAAGAGGGCGATGACCTCGCCTGCGGCGACGCCCACCGGTGCGGTGACGAGTCCCTCGGAGGTCATGACGTCCTTCACGAACGTGGTCTGACGCTCGAAGCCCGAGACGAAGCGCATGTCGCGGTTCGTGATGATTCCCACGAGGCGTCCGTCGGCGTCGACGACCGGGAGCCCCGAGATGCGGTACTTGGCGCAGAGCGCGTCGACCTCTTCGACGGTCGCGTCCGGCGTCGTCGTGATCGGGTCGGTGATCATGCCCGACTCGCTGCGCTTGACGCGGTCGACGTGGGCGGCCTGATCGGCGATCGACAGGTTGCGGTGAAGGATGCCGATGCCGCCCTCACGTGCCATCGCGATGGCCATGCGCGACTCGGTCACGGTGTCCATCGCGCTGGAGAGCAGCGGAGTCGCGACCGAGATACGGCGAGTGATCCGCGACGAGGTGTCTGCCTCGCTGGGGATGACGTCGGTGTGCCCCGGGAGGAGCAGCACATCGTCGTACGTGAGTCCGACGAAGCCGAAGGGGTCGTGCTGGTCCATGGATTGTCCTCCTGCGGGCGCGATCTGGGCGAGGGTGTACCAATTCTAAGCGCGAGGAGGCTGAGGAAATTCCCGGGCCCACCTGGGCGCCGCCCTCAGCACGAGCGCGCGTCGCGTCCGATATTTCGCAACTTCGTGATGGGATCGTTCTCACCGTGAGCAGATCGTGCCTTGGTTGAAACAGAGCCGACACATTACGCTCATACCGTCGTACATCAAGGCCGATGAACAACTCCGTCATGGTCTGTGTACTGGACTGGAGGTTCCGTGAGTCCGACGATCTCGGCGAAGCGAAGTGGAACGCGATGGGTCATCACCCTGATCGCGTCACTTCTCGCCATCGCTTTCCTGTGGCTGCAGCCTCCCGCATCGGCATCTGCCGAAGAGACGGACGACGGGCAGGAGATCACCGACTTCTACTTCGCCGGCGTCATCACCTTCGACGACGACCCTGTCGAGGGCGTCGTGATGACGATCAAGGGCAACGGATTCGAGGGTGAGACCGAGACCGACGCCGACGGCAAGTGGCGCCTGTACGTCCCCGAGAAGGAGACGTACACGCTCACCGTCGACGAGGAGACCCTCCCCGACGGCGTGATCGTCGATGCCGCCCAATTGCCCGAGGGCACCCAGCCGATCGCGGGCACGACCGCCTCGTTCGAGGTCGAGTTCGGGCTGACCGGCACCAAGATCATGAATCTCTTCCTCGGTGAGGGAGAGCGCCTGACGACATCGTTCATCGATCAGCTGGCCTCCCGACTCGTGGGCGGACTCAACTTCGGCCTCCTGCTCGCCCTCGCTTCGATGGGTGCGGCACTGATCTACGGCACGACGCGTCTGTCGAACTTCGCGCACGCCGAGATGGTGACGTGGGGCGGCCTGGTCGCCCTCGTCACGACGAGCTTCTGGCACCTCCCCCTGTGGCTCGGCATCATCGCCGCCGTGGTCGGCGGCGGTCTCTTCGGCTGGGCACTCGATGCCGGCATCTGGCGCCCGCTGAGGCGACGAGGGCTCGGGGTCGTACAGCTGATGATCGTGAGCATCGGCCTGTCGCTCGCTCTGCGGTACGCCTTCCAGTACTTGATCGGCGGCGGCACCAGGCAGCTCCCCGGAGCCAGCCCCGAGCCGTTCCGATTCGGGCCGATCTCGCTGTCGTACATCGACCTGATCGGCATCGTCGTGAGCATCGTCGTGATCATCGGCGTCGCGTTCTTCCTCACGCGCACCCGCATCGGCAAGGCCACTCGTGCGATCTCCGATAACCCGCAGCTCGCCGCAGCATCGGGTATCGACGTCGACAAGGTGGTCCGGTACGTCTGGATCCTCGCCGGCACGCTGGCGGCGATCTCGGGCATCCTGTGGGCGTACTTCCGCCCCGGCGTGAAGTGGGACATGGGCATGCAGATGCTGCTGCTCATCTTCGCCGCGATCACGCTCGGCGGACTCGGCACCGCGTTCGGCGCCCTCGTCGGCTCGCTCATCGTCGGGATCGCGGTCGAGGTCTCGACGCTGTGGATCCCGTCCGACCTCAAGTACGCGAGCGCGCTCGTCGTGCTCATCGTGATCCTCCTGGTGAGGCCGCAAGGCCTGCTCGGACGCAAGGAAAGGTTGGGCTGACCATGGACTTCGGAAGCATCCTCTCCAACACCGCGGTCTATCTGCTCAGCCCGGTCACGATCGCCTACGCCCTGGCGGCGACGGGCCTCGCCGTGCACTTCGGCTATGCGGGACTCCTGAACTTCGGTATGGCCGCGTTCATGGCCATCGGCGGCTACGGCTACGCCATCTCGGTGCTGACCTTCGGTCTCCCCTGGTGGATCGGCATGCTGATCGGGCTCCTGGGTGGCGCGTTCTTCGCCGTGCTCCTCGGCATCCCGACGCTGCGACTGCGTGCCGACTACCTCGCCATCGCGACCATCGCGGCCGGTGAGATCGTGCGTCTGCTCTTCACGACGCAGATCTTCGACGAGTACACGAACTCGGCCGACGGACTCGCGCAGTTCAACGGCGGATTCCGCGACGCGAACCCGTTCCCCCCTGGCACCTACGGCTTCGGTCCGTGGACGTTCAGCGCGAACGACCTGTGGAACCGCGTGTTCGGGATCATCGTCCTCGCCATCGCGATCCTCCTCGTGTGGGCGCTGATGCGCAGCCCGTGGGGACGGGTACTCAAGGGCATCCGTGAAGACGAGGACGCCGTGCGCTCGCTCGGCAAGAACGTCTTCGCCTACAAGATGCAGGCGCTCGTGGTCGGTGGAATGATCGGGGCAGCGGGTGGGATCGTGTTCGTCCTCCCTTCCGCCGTGGTCCCCGGCAGCTACACCACGTCGCTCACGTTCTTCCTGTGGACCGTGCTGCTTCTCGGCGGCGCGGCGACCGTCTTCGGCCCCACTCTCGGCGCGATCCTCTTCTGGGTCGTGTTCGCGTTCATGGCGAACCTGCTTCCGGCACTGGCCAAGGCGGGCGTCCTTCCGATGTCCGACAGCCAGGCCTCGACGCTGGTGTTCATCTTCGTCGGCATCGCCCTGATGCTGCTCGTGATCTTCCGTCCTCAGGGCATCCTCGGAGACAAGAGGGAGATGACCTTTGTCAATTGAACCCACCCCCGACGACAACGTCGACGCGGCGCCCCAGACCGGGAGCATCCGTCGCCCCAAGACCACGGGGCTCGCGAAGGGCCCTGCGGCCCCCGGAGTGCCCAAGGTCGACCCGATCCTCGTGGCCGACGCCGTCCAGCGACGTTTCGGCGGTCTGACCGCCGTCGACGTCGACCACGTCGAGATCCCGCGCGGTGCGATCACCGCACTGATCGGCCCGAACGGTGCGGGCAAGACCACGCTGTTCAACCTGCTCTGCGGATTCGACAAGCCCAACAGCGGCACCTGGTCGTTCGACGGCAAGAACCTCTCCGGCGTCCCCTCCTTCAAGGTGGCGCGCATGGGGCAGGTGCGCACGTTCCAGCTGACCAAGTCGCTGTCTCTGCTCACGGTGCTCGAGAACATGAAGCTCGGAGCCCCCGGTCAGCGCGGCGAGGGCTTCTGGTCGAGCCTCTTCCCGTTCCTATGGCGCAAGCAGGATCAGGAGATCGAGGTGAAAGCGCGCGAACTGCTCGCCCGCTTCAAGCTCGAAGCCAAGGAGAAGGACTTCGCCGCCTCGCTCTCGGGCGGTCAGCGCAAACTCCTCGAGATGGCCAGAGCGCTCATGAGCGACCCGACCCTGGTGATGCTCGATGAGCCGATGGCCGGCGTCAACCCTGCTCTCACGCAGTCGCTCCTGGACCACATCCTCGATCTCAAGGGACTCGGGATGACGGTGCTGTTCGTCGAGCACGACATGCACATGGTCCGCCACATCGCCGACTGGGTCGTCGTGATGGCAGAGGGACGCGTGGTCGCGGAGGGGCCGCCTGACGAGGTCATGGAGGACCCGGCAGTGGTCGACGCCTACCTCGGCGCCCACCAGGACGTCGATCTCGGCGCCGTGACCGGGCGCATTCCGGTGCTCGCCGATACGGCCGCCGTGAAGCTGCGCGAGCAGATCGAGGCAGAGGCAGAGGCAGAGCTCGCCGCCGAAGACACCCAGGAGGGACGCGCATGATCGATGACGCATCTGTGAAGAACGACGACATCGTCGTCGAACTCAAAGACGTGCACGCCGGCTACCTGCCTGGGGTGAACATCCTGAACGGCGCCAACCTCGTCGCGCGCCAGGGCGAACTGATCGGCATCATCGGGCCCAACGGAGCGGGCAAGTCGACGCTGCTGAAGTCGATCTTCGGCATGGTGAACGTCCGCAGCGGCGACATCACCGTGAATGGCGAGAGCATCGTCGGGCTCAAGGCCGACAAGCTCGTCAAGCGCGGCGTGGCCTTCGTGCCGCAGACGAACAACGTCTTCCCGTCGCTCTCGATCGAGGAGAACCTGCAGATGGGGCTCTACCAGAACCCCAAGATCTATGCGGAGCGTCTCGAGTTCGTGACCGGCATCTTCGCCGAGCTGGGCAAGCGCCTCAAGCAGCGCGCGGGCTCGCTCTCCGGCGGTGAGCGCCAGATGGTGGCGATGTCGCGGGCTCTCATGATGGACCCCTCGGTGCTGCTGCTCGACGAGCCCTCCGCCGGGCTCTCCCCCGTGCGCCAGGACGACGCGTTCATCCGCGTCTCCGACATCAACAAGGCGGGTGTCACCACGATCATGGTCGAGCAGAACGCGCGGCGCTGCCTGCAGATCTGCGACCGCGGGTACGTCCTCGACCAGGGCAAAGACGCCTACGAGGGCACCGGACGCGATCTGCTGAACGATCCGAAGGTCATCGGCCTGTACCTCGGAACGCTCGGCACCGACGCGGCCTGAGCGCTCACCACGACAGAGGGACGGATGCTTCGGCATCCGTCCCTCTTCCGTATCCGTCCCCTCTTCTGCATGCGCACACTGCACCGGGAACGACGAAGGCCCCGGATGCTGTGCATCCGGGGCCTTCGCTCGTGATCAGTTGGTGCGGGAGATCAGGTTGTCCGCGCCGTAGACGTACGTGCCGATCGAGGCGCCCTGCGGGTCGCCGTTCTCGTCGAACGTGATCTCGCCGGAGTAGCCGTCGTAGTCGGCGGTGCCTCCGTCGTTGATGATCTTCGCGCAGTCGGCGAAGCTCGTGCACTTCTCGCCGTCTCCGGTGCCGCCCGAGACCTCGGCCATCTTGGCCGCGATGTCCGCGCCCTCGGTCGAACCTGCCGCGAGAGAGGCGAGTGCGACGAGCACGACAGCGTCGTATGCCTCGGCCGCGTACGTGAAGTCGTTGACCTCGGGGTTGCCCTCACCCGTCCAGAACGTCTGCAGACGGTCGGTGAAGTCGTCCTCGAGCGCAGGTCCCGGCTTGGTGCCCTGAGCGCCCTCGAGCGAGAACGGGAAGTTCGTGTCGGGCGACGAGCCGTAGTCCGACAGGTTTCCGTCGACCAGGTAGAACTTGTCGGGCGAGATGCCCGCGTTCACCAGCAGCGGGGCGATGGTCTTGAACTGGTCGAACGACACGATCGCGACGGCGTCGGGGTTCTGAGCCTTGATGGTCTCGACCTGCGCGTCGAACTGACCGTCGCCGACGTTGTACGACGCGTCTGCGACGACCTCGCCACCGGCGCCCTCGAACGTCGACTTGATGTTCTCGAACAGACCGGTGCCGTAGGCGTCGTTCTGGTAGATGACACCCAGCGTCTTGTGGCCGTCCTCGGCGATCAGGTTGCCGAGGACCTCGCCCTGCAGCAGGTCGCTGGGAGCAGTGCGGAAGTAGAGTCCGTTGTCGTCCCAGTCGGTGAAGTCGGGGCCCGTGTTGGAGGCGGAGATCTGCAGGATGCCTGCGGAGACGTTGCCGTCGAGGATCAGGCGCGAGACACCGGATGCGGCGGCGCCGACGATCGCGGTCACTCCTGCACCCTGGAGCTTGGTGATCGAGGTCTCGTAGGCCTTCGTGTCGGTGTCGCCCTCGTCTTCTGCGGTCAGGTCGATCGTGACGCCTGCTGCAGCGTCGTTGACCTCCTTGACCGCGAGTCCGACGCCGGATTCCATGGGCGGGCCCAGGAACGACAGCGATCCGGTCTGCGGCAGCAGCGAACCGAGCTTGAGGGTGAGGTCGGCGGACGATCCGCCACCTTCGGACGGCTCGTCCGAAGGCGTGCTGCTGCAGCCTGCGACGACCATCGCCGAGACGCTCAGCAGCGCGACTCCGGCGAGGATCTTGGCGCTGCGCGAGCGCGTGAATGCGGTCATGATGCTCCCTTGCGTGACTGGCCGTGGATTGTGACCACGGTCGGGTGCTCTAACACTAGGACTGAAAGGTCTCGCGTAGGGGTCGCCGATGTTTCGGTGCGTTAACGATCCGACACCGGGTTCCGCACGTGCTGAGCCGCCGGTTCAGACGAGCTCGGGTTGCACGCTCCTCCGCCCTCGGCGGGCGGCCAGAAGCAGGTCGACGATGAACACGGCGATCGCGATCCAGACGATCACGAAGCCGAGCCAGCGCTCGAGCGGCATGGGCTCGCCCAGCACCGCTGCGCCGATGACGAACTGCATCACGGGAGTGACGAACTGGATCATCCCGATGACCGTGAGGTTGATGCGCCTCGTACCGGCGGCGAAGAGCAGGAGCGGCACGGCGGTGGCGACACCGGCGAACGCGAGCAGCACGGCATGCCAGGCGCCGTGGGCTCCCATGGTGATCCCGGTCGTCGTGGCCACGACGATCAGCTGCACCACCGCGATCGGGATCAACCAGAACGACTCGAGGGTGAGTCCGCTGATCGCGTCCACCGCAGGACCGATCTTCTTCTTGATGAGCCCATAGACGCCGAACGACGCGGTGAGCGACAGCGCGATCCAGGGGAACGACCGGTAGAACAGCACGATCACGATCACGGCGACGGCGGCGATGCCGATCGCCACCCACTGGAGCCTGCGGATGCGTTCCTTCAGCACGAACACGCCGAGCAGCACGGTGGCGATCGGATTGATGAAGTATCCGAGACTCGTCTCGATGACGTGACCGTTGAGCGTGCCGAGCAGGAACACCTGCCAGTTGACGTAGATCAGCACCCCGGCAAGCGCCGTCCATCCCAGCAGCTTCGGCTGCCGGATGATCGCGCCGATCGCCGTCCAGCCGCGTGTCACCGTGAGAAGGAGGAGGCAGAAGACGAACGACAGCAGGACCCGCCAGGCCACGACCTCCCACGGCCCTGTCGGCGCGAGCAGCAGGAAGTAGAGCGGAAGGACACCCCACAGCAGGTACGCCCCGCCGGCATAAGCGACACCCGCGGTCTGCGTCGATCTGGCTGTGGCGGTGTTCGTCAAGGGCACCGCACAACCCTATTCCCGACGCGAAGTTGCTCCCCGCCCGGCGAACGCCGCGGTCGGAGAATGGCAGGAATCAGCGGTCACGTGGCGGGATGCAGAAAGGGCCCGGATGCGAGAAGCATCCGAGCCCTTTCGAAGACGTTGTCTCAGCGGACGACGACTGCGAGCACGTCGCGCGCCGACAGGACGAGGAACTCGTCTGCGCCGAACTTCACCTCGGTGCCGCCGTACTTGCTGTACAGGACACGGTCGCCGACGGCGACGTCGAGCGGAACGCGGTTGCCGTTGTCATCGATGCGGCCGGGGCCCACGGCCACGACCTCGCCCTCCTGGGGCTTCTCCTTGGCGGTGTCGGGGATGACCAGGCCACTCGCGGTGGTCTGCTCGGCCTCGACCTGCTTGATGACGATGCGGTCCTCGAGCGGCTTGATGGAAACCGACACGGTCTACCTCTTCTTTCTTGACGCTGACAGGAAGACTTTTCGCACTCTCAACCCGAGAGTGCTAATCCAGTCTAGGCGTTTCGCTGGCACTCACGCAATGCGAGTGCCAATGCGCCGATCGGACCGCCGCCTAAGCTGGGCAGGTGGAGATCTCCGAGCTGCGCGCCCTGCTCACGCCCGAGGGCCTCGAACTGCTGGATGCGCTCGGCCCGGTCGATCAGGCCGCCGACGTCGCCCGTGCGGTGTCGCGCCTACGGGCGGCCGGACACTCGCCCGATCTCGTCTCGGCCGTTGTCGGGCAGGCGCGTCTGCGCGTCAAGGCTAAAGCCAAGTTCGGAGACTTCGCGGCGAGGATGCTGTTCACCCGTGCGGGACTCGAGCAGGCGACGCGTCTCGGCGTCGCCGCCCGCCACGCGCAGCGGATGCGTCGAGCCGGGATCACGAGCGTCGCCGACCTCGGCTGCGGGATCGGCGGAGACTCCCTCGCCTTCGCCGGTGCCGGCCTCGACGTGCACGCGGTGGATGCCGACGAGGTGACGGCCGCCATCGCGGCGTACAACCTCGCACCCTTCGGTGACAGCGCGATCGTGAGGCACGGCACGGCCGAGGAGAACGTACCGTCCGAGGCGAGTGACACCGGCGCGATCTGGATGGATCCCGCACGGCGCACCTCGGGGCACAGCGAGACGCGACGGGTGTCGTCCGACGACTACTCGCCTCCGCTCGACTGGGCCTTCGACCTTGCATCCCGTCGCCCCACGGGCATCAAACTCGGCCCGGGACACGATCGTGACGCCCTTCCCGTCGACGCCGAGGCGCAGTGGGTGAGCGCCGACGGCAGCGTCGTCGAGCTGGTGCTGTGGACCGGAGCACTCGCGCGCGAGGGCGTCCGCCGCGCGGCACTCGTGATCCGCGGCGAGCGCTCCCACGAGCTCACAGCGGGAGCGGATGCCGAGGACGTTGCCGTGCACGAACTCGGGGCCTTCCTGCACGAGCCGGACGGAGCGGTGATCCGCGCACGGCTGATCGGAGACGTCGGGCGGAGCCTCGATGCGGGCATGCTCGATGAGCGCATCGCCTACCTCACCTCGGACGCCGCGCTGACGAGCCCGTTCGTGCAGTCCTTCCGGGTGCGCGAGACGATGCCGGCGAACCCGAAGGCGATCAGCGCCGTCCTCAAGGCCCACGACGTCGGGACCCTCGAGATCAAGAAGCGCGGCATGGACGTCGATCCTGCGGCCTTCCGAAAGAAGCTCACCCTCAAGGGGAACCAGACGGCGACGTTGATCCTCACCAGGATCGGCGATCAGCGGCGCGCGATCCTCGCCGACCGAGTGCCCGCGGCGGACTGACCGCTCACCCGTCGGTGCCGTCTGACGGGACCTCGACCTGGATCGGATCCTGGTACTCCCCACCCAGCTCCAGCGTCTCGCCGGGCTTCACCGACGCGCCGGGGCTCACGGTGTCGACTGACGGCGCGTCTCCCGCGATCACGAGGTACGGAGTCTGGTTCGACGTGAAGGCCAATGTGATCCTCCAGGACTCCTCGACGTTCCCCGAGACATCTGCCGTGGCGCTGCCGATGCTGAGACCGGAGGACTGTGCTTCGCCCAATGGCCCGCACGCGATCCCTCCTATCGCGTCGACCACCAGGCAGTCCTCGGCCGTCGCTCCCTCGAGACGCTGGCCGTACCAGATGGGCGCGTCCCGGAAATAGCCCACGACCGAGAGGGAGTACTCCTGGAAGCCCTGCTGCAGGAGCTCTTCCGCGCGCACGCGCTCGTCACCCGGGAACTGCGACAGCCAGTCGTTCTGCGAGCTCGGCCACCGCTGGATGATCGCCACGAGTTCACCGTCGGTCGTCCGCACGGCAGACGCCCAGACCTGCTCGGCATCCTCCCCCTCGCCCTCTCCGGAATCGACGCTCACTGAGACACCGACAGCGTTGCCGTTCTGGACGTCCTCGCTCCGCTGGCACTGCGTCGCGGAGTCCTGCGGGGTGTCGAGGATGAGGCAGACCATCTCGCCGTCCTCCTTGGTCGCGTGCCAGACCAGGACGTCCTCCTCCTGTCCGATCGCCCGCAGGCTTCCGGCGTCGTACCCACCGTCAGCCTGGAGTTCTGCACGACGCTCCTGTTGCTCCGCGGTGAGCTCGACTCCCCCCGCCCGACCGAACAGAGCCCACCCGGCCGCGAGACCGACTACGAGGAGCAGCGCTGAGGCGGCGGCGATCGCCTTCCAGTGCTGCCGAAGGGCGGGGCGCAGCGCCGGCGTCGTGTGAGGCTCCGCTTCGCCGGGGGGTGCGCTCGTGTCCGCCGACTCCGCGTCGGCGACCTCCTCGGAGACGGGCCTGTCGGTCGATTCCACGACGGTCATCTCCGGTGCGGTCGCATCCGACGCCGCTGCGGCGGCCGGCTCGGGCGCCCTGGTCGCCTCGAGTTCGTGCAGCCGCGCGGCATCCGCATCCGTCAGACCGCCATCGCGACCGTAGGCCTTCAGCTGCAGGGCGCGGAGCTCCGCGGCGTCACTCTCCTGCAGCATCGTCGGCACCCGGACCCTTCGTCACGGTGAGGTACTGCTGACCGTAGCCGAATCGGTACTCGTAGCGGGTGATGTCGCCGTCATCGGTGCCCGCGACATCGAGCGCCAGCGTGCGGTCGGCATCGGCGAGCATCAGACTGTCGTCGCACACCATCGGAGGATCCGGCATCGATCCGTCGTAGACGAGGCAGTACCGCTGCGTCGACATGTCGACCCCGGTCCAGATCGGTACGTCGTCGTCATAACCGACCACCGTGATGCTGCGGCTATCGAGACCGGTCTTCTCGGCGAGGGTCGCCGCCGCCTCCGCCTCGGCCTGGCTGGCGAACATCGAGGTCGACTGAGGTGACGTGATGTAGCTGCGGGCGATGACCGCCGGTCGACCGTCCGGCGTGAGGAACATCTGCGCCTGGATGTCGTAGCTCTGAGAGGCATCCACGGCCTTGGTGAGCGTGGCGTTCACACCCTGGATCGTCGCCTGCTCACGGGTCGCGCAGGCGGGAGCCGTCGCATCGGCGCTGGCGAGCACGAGGCACACATCAGCCCCGTCGTTCTTGGTCGCGAAGGAGATCACGACGCCCTCCTCCTCCGCCATCGCGCGGAGCGAGCCCGAGTCGAAATCGCCCGACGCGACGATCGCGCTCTGCCACTGCTGCTGCTCGGCCGTCAGCTGGACGGCGGCAGCACCTCGATCGGCGAACAGCAGCCATCCGAGCGCGATTCCGATGACGGCGAAGCCGACGGTGATGGCGAGCGCGAGACGCCAATGCCGTCGCAGGGTCCCGGCGAGGGACTCGCCCTGCGTGTCTACGATCGGCCGGGCATCCTGACCCGACTGCACCGCGGTGTCGACCTCGACGATGCGCGCCGCGGCCGGGGATGCCGTCGCGGTGACCGCGTGCGCGGGCGCCTGCGGCCCCGTCTCCGATGTTCGCGCCGCCTCCAGCTCGCGCAGGCGCGTCACTTCGGCTTCACTCAGCGCACCGGCACGACCGTAGGCGCGTGCCTGCAGGGCACGCAGCTCGACGGCGTCCTCGGCGTCGAGCATCCGCTAGCCGAGCCTCTCGAACTGCATGCCTGCCCACACGAGCCATCCGAGGCTGTACACGGTCGCACACAGGCCGAGGACGAGAGCCCATCGCGCGATGGCGCGGCTCTCGACCGGTCTCCGCAGAGACATGATCGCCGCGATCACCGCGACGACCGCGATCGGGACGCCCCAGCCCACGAAGAACGACGCTGCCAGAGCGACGATCGCCGCCATCAGCGCCCACGGCGCGAGCCTGGTGTCATCGACGGCTGCATCCGCGGTCGAGGGCTCCCACTCGGATTCGGAACCCACGTCGTCGGCCACCGGTCCGCTCACCACCACCGGCTCGATACCGACCGGTCCCGTGGGCAGCTTGGTGTAGCCGTCACGCCGCGCGCCCGGGATCCGCGCCGATCCGGCCGGGTGCTCGACCTCTCCGCTGGGCCCCTCGATCCTGGGGCGAGGGAGGGCGGCATCCGACACGGGTGCAGGTTCTGCTCCGTGTGGGCCGGGGGTGCGGGGAAGGTCGCTCATCACATCACCGCGACGCGCTCATCGACCTGGATCTCGGTGACGGGAAGGGTCGAGTCCGCGCCGAACGCGAAAGTCGACGGGCGACGACCCGACGCGATCAGCTCGGCCGCGAGAGCGGCGATCATCGCCCCGTTGTCGGTGCACAGAGACAGCGGCGGGATGCGGACCGTGACTCCGACCGCCTCTGCGCGGGTGAGAGCGACCTCGCGCAGTCGACGGTTGGCGATGACACCACCACCGAGCAGCAGACGAGGGACGCCGAGGTCGGCGCAGGCGGCGAGCGCCTTGGTGACCAGCACATCCACCACGGCCTCGCGAAAGCTCGCAGCCACGTCGGCGATCGGCACGGGCACACCGTCTGCCTCGCATCGCTCCACCCAGCGCGCGACGGCCGTCTTGAGCCCCGAGAACGAGAAGTCGTAACGGTGCTTCGCGAGGTCCGACGCCCGGGAGAGACCGCGCGGGAATCGGATGGCCTTCGGATCGCCGTCGAGCGCAGCCCGATCGATCTCGGGCCCTCCCGGATACGGCAGCGACAGCAGGCGGGCGACCTTGTCGAACGCCTCGCCCGCCGCGTCGTCCATGGTCTCGCCGAGCATCTCGACGTCGGTCGTCAGATCGCGCACGTGGAGCAACGACGTGTGCCCGCCCGAGACGAGCAGCGCGATCGTCGGATACTCCAGCGGCTCGGAGTCCGGGGTGAGGATGTCGGCCGCGATGTGGCCCACGAGATGGTTCACCGCGTACAGGGGCTTGTCGAGCGCGACGGCGAGGCCCTTGGCCGCCCCCACTCCGACCATGAGCGCGCCGGCGAGGCCGGGGCCGCTCGTCACGGCCACCGCATCGAGGTCGTCGAGTCGCACGCCTGCCTCGGCGAGAGCCGCATCGATCGACGGCTGCAGCGCCTCGAGGTGGGCGCGCGCCGCGACCTCGGGCACGACCCCTCCGTAACGGGCATGCTCGTCCATGCTCGAGGCGATCGTGTTCGACAGCAGGGTGCGCCCGCGGACGATCCCGATGCCGGTCTCGTCACAGCTCGTCTCGATCCCCAGCACCAGCGGCTCGGTCATGCGGTGGCCTCCTTCGCGGCATCCGTGATCGGCTCGTCGTGATGTGCGGAGCGCGGATGCTGCAGAGCGAGGCGCATCACGATCGCGTCGACGTCATCGGGCTGGTAGTACCGCGGACGGCGGCCGATCTCCTCGAACCCCTCGGACAGGTACAGCCCTTCGGCGCCCGGATTGTCCGCGCGGACTTCGAGGAACACCTCACGGGCCCCTCTCTGCCCCGCAGCGTCGAGCAACGCGCGCAGCAGCGCACGGCCTCGACCCGCGCCTCGGTGCTCGGCGTCGAAGGCGATGGTCTGGATGTCGGCATCCCGAGAGCCCTCGAGGGCGCGGACTCCGCCGTAGCCGATGATCGCACCGTCGAGCTCGTCGACCAGGTAGCGCCCATGCGGACTCGCGAGCTCCAGCGCCATGGCCTGCGAGCTCCACGCATCGGTCGGGAAGGAACGGTGCTCTATCGCCATGATGGCGTCGAGGTCGTCCGGGGTCGCTTCGCGCAGAGTCACCGGCCCACCTTCTTCGGGGCGCCGGGCACGGTCACGTCAGGGTGTCGCAGATAGAGCGGCTCGTCACCGGCGAGGGTGCGCCCAGCGGCCACGGCCCTGGCGCCCACACGGGCGAGGTCCACGGCCGAGAGGGTGTCGACATCGATGCGACGGACGCCGCCGAGGTGCTCTTCCGCCTCCGCGCTCGGCACCAGCCGCGTGTCGACGGTCGTGAGCGGGATGCCGTCGGCATCCGTCCCGTCGAACACCGTGATGGCCACCTCACGACGACGCGCGTCGGTCACGATGGCGAACGGCCCCGTGACGGCATCCCGTTCGATCGCGGTGAGTGCTGCGGCGAGATGGCTCGGCACAGGGATGACGGGAATGCCCCGCCCCAGTGCGAAGGCTCGCGCGGCCGCGATGCCGATGCGCAGTCCGGTGAAGGGACCGGGCCCCATGCCTGCGACCACCTGGCCGATCTCACCGCTCCCGGTCTCGCTGATCGCTCGGACCAGCAGATCTCCGATGACCTCGGCGTGCCCGAGCGGATCTGCAGCGGAGGCGTCGGAGCGACGGGTGCCGTCGTCGTCGATGAGGGCGACGGCGGTGCCCAGGGAGGTGTCGACGGCGAGGATCACCTCTCCAGGGTAGTCGGCGATCAGCCGGTGATCGCTGAGCGTCCGCCGCGCGTGATCGTCACGTGCCGCGGGGCGTCCGCATCGAGCTCGGACGGGTCCAGATCGTCGTCGCCGCCGACGGGGCGCTCGAGCTCGATGTCCCACCAGGTGTCGGCGAGGTCCTCGGCCAGCCCGCGCCCCCATTCGATCACGACGACCGAGCGCGCGAGGTCGAGATCGAGGTCGTCGAGCTCCGCCCCGGAGCCGAGACGGTATGCGTCCACGTGCACGAGAGGTGCACGTCCGACGAGCGAGGGGTGCGTTCGCGCGATCACGAAGGTCGGGCTCTGCACCGGACCGCGCACGCCGAGACCCTCGGCGAGCCCTCGCGTGAATGTCGTCTTGCCGGCGCCGAGGGGGCCGGTGAGGATCAGCAGGTCTCCCGCTTCGAGCTGCTCGCCGATGCGGAGACCGAGGTGCTCCATCGCCTCAGAGGTCTCGATCTCACGGCGCCCGATGAAGGAGGGATCGACGCTCATGCCGACCGCCGTGCGACGCGAGCGCCGATCCGGGTCACGATCTCGTAGTTGATGGTCGAGGCGACGTTGGCCCACTCGGCCGCCGAGGGGACGCCGAGGGTCGGGTCGCCGAACAGCACGACCTCGTCGCCGATCGACACGGGTGCGTCTCCGACGTCGACCACGAACTGATCCATCGCGATGCGGCCGACATTGACGTACCGGCGCCCGCCGATCGAGACGGGCAGCCGACCGGATGCGTGTCGCGGCACTCCATCGGCATAGCCCAGGGGAACGAGCACGAGGGTGGTGTCATGGGGCGCCCGGTGGTCGTAGCCGTACGAGACGCCCGCACCGGCCGGCACCCTGCGCACAGCGGCGATCGCACCACGCAGTGTCATGGCGGGGCGGAGGCCGAGCTCCGCGGACGAACGGTCCTCGAACGGAGAGAGTCCGTAGATGCCGACGCCGATGCGCACCGCATCCAGACGCATCTCCGGCAGGTCGATCGCGGCAGCCGTCGCCGCGATGTGGCGGATCTCCGGACGGATGCCGAAGGATGCCGCGACCGCGACGCCCTCCTCGAACTTCGCCAGGGCGTCACGGTCGTCCTGCGCGGAGGTGTTCGACAGATGGCTGAACAGCCCGATGATGCGAAGTCGTCCGATGCGCTCGAGACGAGCCGCCTCCGCGAGCACCCGACGCCAGTCGGCGGGCGCGATGCCGTTGCGCGACAGCCCCGTCTCGAACTTGAGATGCACGCCTACCGGACGGTCGACGGATGCCACAGCCCCCGCGGCCTCGAGCTGGTCGAACGACGAGATGCCGACCTCGATGTCCTGCTCGGCGGCCTGCTCGAACCGCTCGCCCGGCGCGTGCAACCACGCCACGATCGGGGCGGTGATGCCCTGTCGTCGCAGCTCGAGCGCCTCAGGGATCTCGGCGACGCCGAGACGCGTCGCACCGCCGGCGAGCGCCGCGACGGCCGCGGCGGCCGCACCGTGGCCGTAGGCGTTCGCCTTGACGACGGCGATGACCTGTACGCCGGTGAGCCGACGGAAGTGGCGGACGTTGTCGGTGATGGCGTCCAGGTCGATGCGCGCTTCGCGGAACGGAACGGTCACAGCGGCTCTCCTTCGGCGACGACGAATGCGGCGGCGAGCCCCGCGTCATGAGTGAGGGTCAGATGCAGTCGGGTGATGCCGCGCTCGGCGACCACCTCGGCCGTGGTTCCCGTCAACACGAACTGCGGGCGTCCTGAGGCCTCGGAGGCGATCTCGATCTCGATCCAGTGGACCCCGTCAGAGCCACCGAGGGTCTTGATCAGGGCCTCTTTCGCGGCGTACCGCGCAGCGAGGGACGGAAGCCGCAGCGCCCGCTCCCCCGGTGCGAAGAGTCGCTCCAGAAGACGTGGCGTGCGCTCGAGTGTGCGCTCGAACCGCGGGATGTCCACGAGGTCGATGCCGGTCCCGATGATCACCAGTTCAGCCTAGTCGCGGCATCCCCTGTCGGCCGTCGGCCCGGTCTGCTGACCGAGCCGGAGTCGACGAGGACTACTCGACGGTGACGGACTTCGCGAGGTTGCGGGGCTGGTCGACGTCGAGTCCCTTCGCCGTGGCGAGCGCCATGGCGAAGATCTGCAGCGGCACCACAGCGAGAAGCGGCTCGAACATCGCCCCCGCGAGCGGGATGCGGATGACCTCGTCGGCGAACGGCAGAACCGCCGCGTCGCCCTCTTCGGCCACCACGATCACGCGAGCACCGCGCGCGCGGATCTCCTGGATGTTGGAGACGACCTTCGAGTGCACCACTGCCGAGTGACGCGGCGAGGGCACGAGGACGAAGACGGGCTGTCCCGGCTCGATCAGCGCGATCGGACCGTGCTTGAGCTCGCCCGCGGCGAAGCCCTCGGCATGGATGTACGAGATCTCCTTGAGCTTGAGCGCGCCTTCGAGCGCGATCGGGAAGCCCACGTGGCGACCGAGGAAGAGCACAGAGCGGGTGTCTGCCATCCAGCCGGCGAGCTGGGTGACGTGCTCCTGCTCGCTCGAGAGCACCTTCGCGATCTTCTCGGGAAGGGCCGTGAGCTCGGCGACGTCGACGGAGGCATCCTCGACGGCTCCGCGTACGCGGCCCATGTGCAGGCCGAGCAGAAGCAGAGCGGTGATCTGCGCCGAGAATGCCTTGGTCGAGGCGACCGCGACCTCGGGACCGGCGTGCGTGTAGACCACGGCATCCGACTCGCGCGGAATCGTGGCACCCTGGGTGTTGCAGATCGAGAGCGTGCGCGCACCGCGCTCGCTCGCGTACTTGACGGCCATCAGGGTGTCCATGGTCTCGCCGGACTGGCTGATAGAGACCACGAGGGTGTCTTCGCCGATCACCGGGTCGCGGTAGCGGAACTCATGTGCGAGCTCGACATCGACCGGAATGCGGGCCCACTGCTCGATCGCGTACTTGCCGACGAGCGCGGAGTACGCTGCGGTGCCGCACGCGGTGATGATGATGCGGTTGATGCCGAGGAACAGCTCGTCGAGCCCCTCGAGCTCGGGGATGACGACCTTGTCGCCCTGGATGCGGCCGCGGATCGTGTTGGCGACGGCCTCGGGCTGCTCGGAGACCTCCTTGGCCATGAAGCTCGACCATCCGCCCTTCTCGGCGGCGGCGGCGTCCCACGAGACGTCGAACGGCTCGGCCTCGACCGGGGTGCCGGCGAAGTCGGTGACGGTGACGGCATCCGGGGTGATCGAGACGATCTGGTCCTGGCCGATCGCGAGCGCCTTGCGGGTGTGCTCGATGAAGGCGGCGACGTCGGAGCCGAGGAAGTTCTCTCCCTCACCGAGGCCGATGACCAGAGGCGAGTTGCGGCGGGCGCCGACGACGAGCCCCGGGTGGTCCTGGTGCATCGCGAGAAGGGTGAACGCACCCTCGAGGCGGTTGACCACGCCGCGGAACGCCAGCTGCAGGTCACCGCCGTTGTTGCGGTACTCCCGACCGAGGAGCGCTGCGGCGACCTCGGTGTCGGTCTCGCTGCGGAAGCTGACCCCGTCGGCGAGCAGCTCGTCACGCAGCGCGGCGAAGTTCTCGATGATGCCGTTGTGGATCAGAGCGAGGCGATCGTCATCCGCGAGGTGCGGGTGCGCGTTCTCGTCGGTGGGGCCGCCGTGGGTGGCCCACCGCGTGTGCCCGATGCCGGTGTTGCCGTCCGGAAGCGACGAGTCGGCGAGCGAATCACGCAGCACGGCGAGCTTTCCCGCCTTCTTGCGCATGCCGAGCGCTCCATCGCCGTCGATGACGGCGACACCAGCGGAGTCATAGCCGCGGTACTCGAGGCGGGCGAGGCCGGCGAGCAGGATGTCCTGGCTGGGCCGCGGGCCCACGTATCCGACGATTCCACACATGTGGTCAAGAGTAAGCCGGGCTTTTTGCGAAGGTTCCCAACGAAACCCTCTGACCGATCAGAGCTTGCGGAGCAGCACGCTCTCGACGCTGTGATCGACACCCTTGTTGAGCACCAGTCGGGCTCGGTGCTTGGTCGGCATGACGTTCTCGACCAGGTTCGGCATGTTGATCTCGTTCCAGTACCCGAGCGCTGTGGTGATGGCCTCGTCGTCGGTGAGGTGCGCGAAGACGTTGAAGTACGACGAGGGGTTCGAGAACGCTCCCTGCCGCAGCGCGAGGAAGCGATCGACGTACCACTTCTCGATGTGGGAGGTATCGGCGTCCACGAAGATCGAGAAGTCGAAGAGGTCGCTGACGGCGACATCGTTGGGGGCGGGCGGCGGCTGCAGCACGTTCAAGCCCTCGACGATCACGACATCCGGTCGGCGGACGACGACATGCGCGTCGCGCACGATGTCGTAACGCATGTGCGAGTAGAAGGGGGCCCGCACCTCGGCCGCCCCGCTCTTCACCTCGGTGAGGAATTCGAGCAGCGCCCGGCGGTCGTATGACTCGGGGAAGCCCTTGCGCTCCATCAAGCCCCGACGCTCGAGCTCGGCATTCGGGTAGAGAAAGCCGTCGGTGGTCACGAGTTCGACCCGCGGCGTGCCAGGCCACCGGCTCATCAGTTCGCGCAGGAGACGGGCGATCGTCGACTTGCCGACCGCGACGGAGCCGGCGACGCCGACCACGAACGGCGTGGTCGAGTCGTCTTCCTGCAGGAAGGAGCTCGTCGCGGCGCCCAGACGCTTCGTCGCCGTCGCATAGAGGCTCAGCAAGCGGCTCAACGGCAGGTAGACCTCCCGGACCTCGGCGAGGTCGAGCCGGTCGCCGATGCCGCGGAGCTCCACGACTTCGGTCTCGGTGAGCGGCTGGTCGAGTCCCGCTGCCAATCGCGCCCATTCGTCACGTCCGATCTCTCGATACGGAGACAGCGGCAGCGTGGGGTCGGCGGTGGTCACGCATACATCGTAACGGCGCGCGAGTAGTCTCTATCCGTGCGCCTCGGAGTCCTCGACATCGGTTCCAACACCGTCCATATGCTCGCCGCCGACGTCCGCCCCGGCGGCAGGCCTCTGGCGAAGACCAGCGACCGCACGGTTCTGCGTCTGATGAGATACCTCACCGACGAGGGGGCCATCTCCGAAGAGGGCGTGGCCGCGCTCGAGTCCGCTGTCGTGCAGGCACGGCAGGTCGCCGAAGCCGAGCGGGTGGACGAGCTGCTCGCCACCGCCACGAGTGCGGTGCGCGACGCCCGCAACGGGGCCGAGGTGATCGCCCGGATCGAGGCGGCCCTCGGGCAGCCGCTGCAGGTTCTCGACGGCGAGACCGAGGCGGAGCTGACGTTCCTCGCGGTCCGCCGCTGGTTCGGCTGGTCTGCCGGCCAGCTGCTGCTCCTCGACATCGGCGGCGGTTCTCTCGAGGTCGCGGCCGGAGGCGACGAGATGCCGGATGCCGCGGCATCCGTGCCTCTGGGTGCGGGGCGCATGACCGTGCAGTTCCTCCCGCACGACCCTCCTGGCGAGGACGATGTCGAACGCCTCCGCGAGCACGCGACCGCGACGCTCGCCGAGGTCCTCCCCCGGTTCACGGCGCTCCCCCGCCCGGATCATGTCGTGGGCTCCTCGAAGGCGATCCGCTCGCTGGCGAGACTCGCCGGCTACCCGGTTCCCGGCTGGTCGGGCATCCAGCGCATGGTGCTGCCGCGCGCCTCTCTGGGATCGTGGATCCCTCGCCTCGCTCGCCTCCCCGCATCGGCGCGGCAGGAGCTTCCCGGTATCACCGCAGACCGCACGTTCCAGATCGTCGCCGCGGCGGTCTCGCTGCACACTGCGATGACCGCGCTGGACGTCGACGAACTCGAGGTCTCGCCCTGGGCACTCCGAGAGGGCGTGCTGCTGCGTTACATCGAGCAGCTGAACTGGAACGCGCCACGCGGCTGACCGATCAACGGTGCCACGTGACGCGCTCGACTGTTCAGAGAGAGTGGTGCTTCAGAGCGAGAGGCGCTCCCGCACGACGTCGACCAGACGATCGGCATACGCCTGAGCCGAATCGGCATCCGCCGCCTCGACCATGACGCGGACGAGCGGCTCGGTGCCGGACTTGCGCAGCAGCACCCGACCGGTCTCGCCGAGCTCCGCCACGACCTCGCGGACCGCCGCCTGCACGACCTCGTCGGAGTCGACGGCGTCCTTGTCGACGTCACGGACATTGATGAGGACCTGCGGGTAGACCGTCATCACGCTCGCGAGCTCGGCGATGGTCTTGTTCTGACGCGCCATCTCGGCGACCAGGTGGAGCCCCGTCAACAGCCCGTCGCCGGTCGTGGCGAACTCGCTCATGATCACGTGACCCGACTGCTCACCGCCGAGGGCGTAGCCGCCCGCGTTCATGTCCTCGAGGACGTAGCGGTCGCCGACCGAGGTCTGGCGAACGGTGATGCCCTGCTCGCGCATCGCGACGTGCAGGCCGAGGTTGCTCATCACGGTGGCGACGAGGGTGTCGTCGGTGAGGTGACCGCGGTCCTTCATCGACACGGCGAGGATCGCCATGATCTGATCGCCGTCGATGACGTGTCCCTGCGCATCGACGGCCAGGCAGCGATCGGCGTCGCCGTCGTGGGCGATGCCGATGTCGGCTCCGAGGCGCACGACAGCCTCGGCGAGGTTGTCGAGGTGCGTGGAGCCGACGCCGTCGTTGATGTTCCAGCCGTCGGGGTCTGCGCCGATGACGGTCACTTCGGCACCCGCATCGCGGAAGGTCTCAGGAGACACGCCGGATGCTGCGCCGTGCGCGCAGTCGAGGACGACCTTGATGCCGTTGAGACGGTTCGGCAGCGAGCCGAGGAGGTGCACGACGTAGCGGTCCTCCGCGTCGGAGAACCGATCGATCCGGCCCACGCCGGCGCCGGTCGGGCGGAGCTTCTCTCCTGCCATCGCGTCTTCGATGCGCTGCTCGACCACGTCAGGGAGCTTCACGCCGCCACGGGCGAAGATCTTGATGCCGTTGTCGGGCGCGGCGTTGTGCGACGCCGAGATCATCACACCGAAGTCGGCGTCACGGTCGGCGACGAGGAAGGCGAGGGCCGGCGTCGGGATGACTCCGGCCTCGAGCACGTCGACACCCGAGGACGCGAGCCCTGCCGAGACCGCGGCAGTCAGGAAGTGACCGGAGACCCGAGGGTCGCGGGCCACCACTGCGGTGAGTCGCTTGCCTTCGGCTTTGCGAGCCTCCGCAGTACGGCCCTGGCCCAGGACGACAGCAGTCGCCTGGGCCAGGGTGAGCGCGAGGTCGGCGGTGAGGATGCCATTGGCAAGCCCGCGCACGCCGTCCGTGCCAAAGATCGGCATCGGAGCGGTGGACCTTAACGCTTCGAGTACTGAGGCGCCTTACGGGCCTTCTTGAGTCCGGCCTTCTTGCGCTCCTTGACGCGAGCGTCGCGCGAGAGGAAGCCGGCCTTCTTCAGGGTCGGACGGTTGTTCTCCTCGTCGATCCCGTTGAGGGAGCGAGCGATGCCGAGGCGCAGTGCGCCGGCCTGGCCCGAGGGGCCACCACCGGAGATGCGCGCGATGACGTCGTAGCCACCGGCGAGGTTGAGGATCGTGAACGGGTCGTTGATCAGCTGCTGGTGCAGCTTGTTCGGGAAGTAGTCCTCGAGCGTGCGGCCGTTGACCGTGATCGTTCCCGAGCCGGGGACGAGACGCACGCGGGCGATGGCCTGCTTGCGACGGCCGACAGCGGCACCCGGGACGCTCAGCACGGGGCGGGGAGCCGCCTCGACTGCGTCGGTCTCGGGAGTCGACGTCGAGAAGTTCTGGGGGTTTTCGGTGGTGTCCTGGATGTCAGCCACGAGTATGTCCTTAAGTCTTTACGGCGCTTACTGGGCGACCTGGTCGAGGGTGTACGTCTTCGGCTGCTGAGCGGCGTGCGGGTGCTCTCCACCGACGTAGACCTTGAGCTTCGACAGCTGCTGACGGCCGATGCTGTTCTTGGGGAGCATGCCACGGATGGCCTTCTCGACAGCGCGGACCGGGTTCTTCTCCATGAGCTCGGCGTAGGTGACCGACTTGAGGCCGCCCGGGTAACCCGAGTGGCGGTAAGCCAGCTTCTTCTGGAGCTTCTGACCGGTGAGCGCGACCTTGTCTGCGTTCACGATGATGACGAAGTCACCCGAGTCGATGTGGTTGGCGAAGGTGGGCTTGTGCTTGCCACGCAGGAGCGTAGCGGCGTGCGAAGCCAGGCGGCCGAGAACGACGTCAGTGGCGTCGATGACGACCCAGTCACGCTGGACCTCGCCGGCCTTCGGAGTGTAAGTGCGCGTCACGATAGTGCTGCTTTCTTGTTCGAACGGAGAAGTTCGTGAATCCCACTCCGGGGTGGTTCTTCCCTACAGGGAGGAACACGCCAGTGGAGGGCTCACGTTCGCGGCACTCGGCAGTCGAGTACCAAAGTGACAGCTTACGTCATTCGGAGCAGGATTCCCAATCCGAGCGGCCGCCGTCAGTCGAACCGCGTGGTCACCAGGATCGGGCGGTGGTCACTCAACCCCTGGGGAAGCGTCGTGACGCGTTGGATCTCGAAGCCGACCGACGTCGCGAAGTCGTAGTGACCGCGGAAGACCCGGTAGCGCGTGTAGGTGTGGTCGTCGCTCATCGTGAGCGCGTAGCCGTGCTCGCGCACCGTCTTGCCGAGGTTCTCCTTGAACACCGGATAGTTGTAATCGCCGACCATCAGCTGCGGCAGCCCCTCGCCGAGGGTCGCGAGCTCCGTGAGAGCGGCGCGGATCTGATGGCGTCTGAGCGAGTTCAGCGCGGTGAGCGGCGCCGCGTGGAACGATGCCGCGATGAAGTCGCGTCCCGCGTCGATGTCCCGGAGCCTCGCGCCGAGCACACGCTCGTGCGCGGGCTTCGCGATCCGATCGTGCAGTGATTTCTTCAGCTCGATCGTCCGGATGCCCTGGAGGTGGAACTCGCTCGCACGGTAGAACATCGCGAGGCCGAGTCGGTTCCCCTGCGTCGCATCCGCGAGCGCGAGGTCGCCGACGGTCTCGGGCAGATCAGCGACATCGCACTCCTGGAGGCAGAGGATATCGGGGTCGTGCTCCGAAGCCAGCGCGGCGAGTTCTCCGGCGGCGCGGTGCTTCTGCAGGTTGTACGAGATGACCTTCATCGCACCTCACGGTAGTCCGTCAGGCTTGGATTCCGGTGGCAATACCCGATCCTTCGCATGAATGTCCGCTGCGCGTCACCCGTCATAGCCCCAGCGGATCCCGAGCACGCCCGGCCCGAACCCGTGCCGCACGAGATGAACGGCACCGTTGCGCACCGGCCGCATCGATGACGAGTACTTCTCATCCGTCTCGATGTACTCCTCGCACCAGCTCGGCGGCGCATCGGGGTGGAAGTGCACCCAGACGAGACTCTCTCGAGCCGGTCTCGAGGTGGCGTGCCACGCGGACTGCCTCGGCGGGTACCCGGCGGGGAATGTCTCGGTGAACTCGAACAGGGTGGTCGCCCCCGCCGCGATCGGCTCGTCGAGCGCGATCACCACACCCGAGAGCAGGCGGCCGGGGTGCAGGTACTCGCGGTCCACGCGTCCGCCGACGACGTCCGAGATCACCGACATCACATCGGTCTCGATCGGGGCGACGTCGATCAGAGGCACCTCGGAGATCCTCCCCTTCGTCGACTGGACGAGACAGCGCGTGATCACTGTCTCGACGGCCCCCGAGGCCCCCACGAACACGGTGACGTGGGTGGAGAGGTCGCGGAGCGCATCCTGTGGCGCGGCGCGCAGTGCGTGCAGCGTCTCCTCGGTCTCGCGCCGTTCCCGCTCCTCGTCGAACGGCAGCCGTGGTGGCGCGACGGTCCCTAGGCGAGTCGGCGCGCGCAGCAGAGCGCCCAGGTGACCGCGATCCAGACCGAGGCGGTCCTCGATGCCGTCGACCACGCTCAGCGACTGCGCTCCCTCGGGCTGACGATCGCCGGAGCGCCAGTAGCTCAGCGTCGCCATCGAGACCGGGTTGCCGTCGTCGATCAGCTGACTGCGCAGACGCGCGAGGGTCATGCCCCGCTCGGAGATGGCCGCACGGAGCGCAGCAGCGAATGCGCCGCCCTGATCGTCGATCCGCTCCGTCACAGTTCCCCCGCCGCAGTGTGAATTCGCCGTCCGTAATATCAGCATACGGTTCAGCAGCGCCACACCCCTCGGGCTGCACGAGTCGTCACCGCCGCGAACGGACTGGGGCCCGCCGCGGCGCTCCCGCATCGTGGCCGCCTTCGGGGGAAGGCGGCCACGAATCGGTCATCGGCGCCGTCGGCGCTCCCGCGCGATCTTGCGCGTCTCGTCACCGCCGCGCCCGACGTCGCCGGGGAACAGGGCGTCGCGCGCCAGCTGGCGCTCCCTGCGACTGCGTCGCGCATCCGCCCAGCCGATGATGAAGCCGACGGCGATCAGGACGACAGCGACGAGCAGGACCGCACGCGCGTCCATGGTGGTCCAGTCCGCCCACACGGCACCCGTGCCCACGACCAGCGCCCCCGCACCGACGGCCGACAGCCCGAGCTGCAGGCGGACCATCGACCGGTTGCCCGAGAGCAGGGGCGCGACCAGACTCACATCGACACGGCGAGGCGCTCCATCCGCGACCCACGCTGACAGCGCGCGCTCCCGAGCGAACTGCAGGATGACCCCTCCGACCCACGCGAGGATGCCGAGGGCGGCGCACACCGCGATCGCCGCACCACTGGTCAGGCTCAGCACGTCGATGCCGTTCTCGATCGGCTCGTTCCAGTAGACCGGGTCGCAGGTGCGGCACTGCTGCCTCATGAAGACCGAGAGCATGAAGGCCCCGAGCGAGACGAGCGTCGCGGTCAGCAGGACGTTCCCGATCCGAACGATCGTCCGCGCGCTCGGGGCCGACAGCCAGCGGGGCGCGACGGCGCGCATCGCCGCATCCCTGCGGTCCGCATCACCCTTCTCCGCGGCGGGGACGAGCCGTTTCCACTGGCCCCACTGCTCGTCCATCCGCGCCACGTCGCGCTCGAGGAGGCGTCTACCGAGCCTCCGCACCGCTGCGGCGCCGGTGGCGAGCACGACGATGACGAGGAGAGCGACCCAGCTCTCCCAGTCCTCGCGGAGATCCTCGGTGAAGAACACCCCCAGCGCGAAGATGCCGCCGAGCCCCGCCAGGCACCAGAACAGCACCGTTCCGGTGGTCTGCAGAAGGCCCGCGGGCGGTGCCTGCAGCGCGAGACGCAGGGAACGCTGCGGCACGGCATCCGGGTTCTCACGCGCTGCCGCCTCGACGGCGCGCAGGGCGGCGAAGCGTTCCGCGACGACGGCCAGGGGCACGACGATCGCCAGGACGGCGGCCACCAGAAGGAACACTCCCATGCTCGCCCTGAACAGCGGATCGAGGTCGATCTGCCAATACAGCGACGACAGCGCCTCCTCCCCCACGATGCCCACCACGATGATGCCGACGAATGTGTAGAGCGTGCCGGCGATCAGCCCGATGCAGGTGTCGACTACAGCCCGCCAGAACGACCACGCGCGCGAGGAGACCTCGACGAACTCCGCGCCGTGCCTCTTCACGCGCTCGTGCTGTCGCGGCGGGCGCGCGTCTGCTCGGCCCTGGCCGAGAGCAGATCGTCGGCGGGGTACCCGACCTCGGTGAGCGTCAGCCCTCTGGCCGCAAGCACCTTGAACTCGCTGGTCCTCGTGAGCTCGTCGCGCAGCACGACCAGGTCGGCGACGTCGAGGCGACCTTCGCCGACCGCGGCGCACGCGCCGACGAGCGCCCGCACCATGCTGTGGCAGAAGGCGTCGGCCTTGACCTCGGCGACGAGCACGCCCTCGGCATCTCGGGTCCACCGGTAATCCAACAGGGTCCGGATGGTCGTGGCCTCCTCGCGCGGCTTGCAGTAGGCGGCGAAGTCGTGGAGTCCGATCAGCGTTCGCGCCGCGGCATCCATCGCGTCGCCGTCGAGCACGCCCCGATGCGAGGTGGTGTCATGCCGACGGAGCGGGTCGAACCCCGAGGCCTCGTCTGCGAGTCGGTAGCGGTAACGGCGCCAGACGGCGGAGAAGCGGGCGTCGAACCCCTCCGGCGCGATCGAGCTGCGCGTCACGGTCGCATCGGGGTAGGCACCCAGGACCCCGCGCATGCGGCGGGCGATCGACGCCGCCGGATCCTGCGGAGTGCGTCCCTGACGTGATTGGATGCGGGCCCACTGCTCATCGGTGAGATCGACGTGCGCGACCTGCCCCTGCGCGTGCACGCCCGCATCGGTGCGCCCGGCGACGACGAACTGCACGTCGGAGCCGACGATGCGAGCAAGCGCCGCTTCGAGAGTCCCCTGCACCGTGCGCAGGGTCGGCTGCTTGGCCCACCCGCGGAAGTGGGTGCCGTCGTAGGCGATGTCGAGCCGGATGCGCACGGATAAAGCCTAGGGCGTACCCGCGCGCCGCCTGCAAGCGATCAGATGCCGCCGTCGATCGAGCGGATCGTGTCGCCCGGCTCGTCCGGCACCATGACCTGGGTGTCGCGGTTCAGGCTCTCGCCGCGGAAGAACCTCTTGGATCGCGGGAAGAGGTACCAGAGGAACATGAGCACCAGCCCGAAGGCGAGCGAGCCGATGCCGATCACGAACGTGCCGCCGATGCCGAAGAGCACGGTGTACCCGTAGTCGACGTCCCACATGTCGATCGCCGACTGCACGAAGGCGCCGGTGAGCATGAGCCCGCCGATCAGCGGGAAGAGTCCCTTGAAGAAGAAGTCCCTCGCCGAGCTCGTGAGGTCCTTGCGGAAGTACCAGACGCAGGCGAAGCCGGTGATGGCGTAGTAGAACGCGATCGCGAGGCCGAGCGAGAGGATCGAGTCCTGCAGGATGTTGTCGCTGATCAGCGTCATCCCGACGTAGTACGCCGTGGCGACGACGCCCATGACGATGGTCGAGAACGACGGCGTCTTGTAGGTCGGGTGCACGTCCTTGAACTTGGCCGGCAGCGCGCGGTAGACGCCCATCGCGAGGGTGCCTCGCGCCGTCGGGAGGATCGTGGTCTGCGTCGAGGAGACCGCCGAGATGATCACGGCGACGACCAGCATCCAGCCGAAGGGTCCGAGCAATCCATCCTTGATCGCGAGGAAGAAGTCGTCGGCGTTGGCCTCGTTGCCGAGCCCCGTGCCGGTGTCACCCAGCCCCGCGTACATCATCGCCGCGATCGTGACGCCGACGTAGGTGAACAGGAGGATGACGGTGGTCAGCAGCGCGGCACGGCCCGGGATGCGCTTGGGGTCCTTCGTCTCCTCGTTCAACGCCAGGCAGGTGTCCCAGCCCCAGTAGATGAAGAGCGCGAGGAGGATCGCCTCGGTGAAGCCCGACCAGTCGGTGAAGCCGAACGGGTTCAGCCACTCGAGATCGAACGGAGTCGGGTTCGGCGCCGTGCCGGCGAAGAACTGCCAGAGCGCCGCCACCACGAAGATCGCGAGAGCGAGGTACTGGATGCCGAGCAGGATGTTCTGGATGCGCTCGCCGATCTCGACCCCGCGCCAGCTCACCCACGTCATCGAAGCGATGAAGAGCACGGCGACCAGGATGATCCGCCAGTCGTTGTTCTCGAGGTCGAACCCGATCAGCGACCAGAAGTACACCGACGCGATCTGCGCGAGGTTGGCGAGCACGACCATGCCGGCGACGGCCACGCCCCAGCCGCCCATCCAGCCGACCCAGGGGCCGAACGCCTTGGTTCCCCACGTGAACGTGGTGCCGCAGTCGGGCACGGCATTGTTCAGCTCACGGTAGGCGAAGGCGATCAGCAGCATCGGCACGAACGCGATGATGAACGCGATCGGCGCCTGCGCTCCGACGGCGAGCACCACGAACCCGAGCGTGGCGACGAGCGAGTACACCGGCGCGGTGGACGCGAGACCGATGACCGTGGACCCCCACAGCCCCAGCGAACCGGTGGCGAGCCCCTTGCCGTCGGGGCGTTCGAGATGGATCGGCGTCGTAGCTGACATGTTCAGAACATACGGCTACTGCGGTTATCGCGTCAATCGTTTTCTCAGACCGATGGATTTCGTGGAAACAGCTACGTCGGACCGACGGAATCCGTCGAACTATCCTCGATCGATCATTCCGTCGGCATGATCGGCCACCCACTCGACGAGCGGGAGCATCCGCTCCATCAGATCGCGGCCGAGCGGCGTCAGACTGTACTCCACGTGCGGGGGCACGGTCGGGAACGATTCGCGGTGCACGAGTCCGTCATCAGCGAGGATGCGGAGAGTCGAGGCCAGCATCTTCTCGCTGATGCCGCCGACCTCGCGTCGCAGCTCGCCCCAGCGGCGCGTCCCGTCGGAGAGAGACGAGAGCACGAGCACACCCCACTTGCTCATGACGTGGTCGAGGATCACGCGGGTGCTGCATCCGGGCTCGAAGATCTGCGGGGTGGACTCCCGGATCTGCGCATAACTAACCGTCATGTACGTACCTTACTTCAAAGTGGGTACCACCGGCGCGGAATGTTCCACTCCTGCCCCGCGGTTGTGAGTCATGTCACCTACGAAAGGACACCCCATGACCATCCTCGTCACCGGCGCGACCGGCAACCTCGGACGCCTCGTCATCGCCAGCCTCCTCGAGCGCGGTGCGGACCCGCAGTCGATCGTCGCGGGTGCTCGTGACGTCGCCAAGGCCGAGGGGCTGGGCGTGCGAGTCGCCCGTCTCGATTACACCGATCCCTCGTCGATCACGGCGGCACTCGACGGTGTCGACTCCGTCCTGCTGATCTCGGGCTCCGAGGTCGGACAGCGCGTCGCGCAGCACCAGGCCGTCATCGACGCCGCCCAGGATGCCGGGGTCACGAAGTTCGTCTACACCAGCGCTCCGAAGGCCACGACGAGCGACCTCGTCCTCGCCCCCGAGCACAAGGCGACCGAGGAGCTCATCCAGGCCTCGGGCCTCCCCGCCGTGATCCTGCGCAACAACTGGTACACCGAGAACTACGCTGCAGACCTGGCTCGCGCCTCCGAGACGGGCGTCCTCGCCGCGGGCGTCGGCGACGGACGAGTCGCCTCCGCGAGCCGCAAGGACTTCGCAGATGCCGCAGCCGTCGTCCTGCTCGAGGACGGCCACATCGGCCGGGTGTACGAGCTCGGCGGCGACGTCTCCTGGAACTACGACGACCTCGCCGCGGCGATCGCGGAGATCTCCGGGCGCGAGGTGACCTATCAGCCTCTGACGGCGGATGACCAGCGCGCCGGTCTCCTGGCAGCGGGCCTCGATGAGGGCACCGCCGGCTTCGTTGTCGCCCTGGACGCCGGCATCGGCTCCGGCGCACTCGCCGACACCGACGGCACTCTCGCCCGCCTCATCGGTCGGCCCACCACACCGCTCGTCGACGGCCTGCGCGCGATCGCCTGACCTCGGGGGCTCGTGCAGAGCCTCCGCACGCCGAGAGGCGCCGATCTTCACCCAAGATCGGCGCCTCCGTGTGCTCACGCGGACTCAGTCCGACGATGCCTCCCGAGGATGGACATACGCGATCGTGAGCACGATGTCGGCGAGCACCAGGCCTTCAGCGGTGAGGGTCCGCTCGACCACTGCACGCACCTCGCGGAGCGTGTCGACGGCGCCCGCCGAGTATTCGATCCCGAGCGACGCCTCGACCTGCGCGGCGTCGTCCGAGATCCGCACCGCGACGAGAGGTTCGTCGGAGCGGTTGATTCCGAGCGCGACCGCGCTCGTGCCGACGAGATTCGAGATCAGCGAACCGGCGCGGTAGAGAGTGCGGACGCCCGGAGTGGCGAGCACCGCTGCCTCCACCCGCTCCGCGAGATCCTCGTGCCGCGCTGTGGTCGTCATGACTTCTCCTCCGTCGGGTCGCTGACCCTCTGGACATCACGCACCGTGATGTCGATTCCGGTCAGCACGAGATCGGTGTGCCGGTGCACTCGCTCGCCCACCTCCTGGCGCAGCCGTTCGACAGCCGTGGGGATCGATTCGCCGTACAGCGCATTCACCTCGATCGCGATCCGAATCGGCGCGCCCACGGTCGTGACATCGCCATCGAGGGTCGAGTGACCGACGAGAATTCCGGGGACCGCGTTCTCCGCAGAGCGGATCAGGCCGCGGACGGCTCCTTCGGTGATCCCGAAGTCGACACCCGCGTCCGGCTCGTCGAACGGGATGCGGCGGCCGGCACGGGCATCCAGAGCGATCCCGCTGAGGATGCGGTCGACCCAGCTGTCGTCGACCTCCGGCATCGCCGCGGTATCCGCCTCCATCAGCTGCCCGCCCAACCCGCGCAGACGCTCGAGCGCGTCGAGCGCGAGCTGACATCCGGGCGAGCCCTCGATGTCGGGGTCGGCCGGCAGCCGCCCCGCTTCGAGGTAGTCGGTCAGCTCTTCGAGCGTGTGTCCGTCGAGATCGCTGGGTTCGAGACCGAGCTGACGCACGTCGGGAGTCTCCTGCTCTTCAGTCATCGCCACGCCTCCATCCGCACGATCATGAACTTTCGGGCTCTGGCGAGAAGGCCGCGGGCGGTCGAGACCGAGATCCCGAGCTCGGCGGCGATCTCGTCGTAGGAGTATCCGCCCATCTCGCGAAGCACCCAGCACTCGCGCTGCGCGGCAGGCAGCTCCTGCAGCGCTGCTCCCAGCGCCGCCACCCCCTCGCGCGCCTCGACGACCCGCGCAGGCGAGTCCTTCGAGGGGGCAGCCTGCTCCATGTCATCCACGTCGAGTGTCGGGCGCAGCGCACGGATGCGGTCCACCGCCTTGCGGCTCACGATCCTCATCAGCCAGCTCTTGACCTTCGCCGGGTCGTCGAGCTCCGAGAACCGCTGCCACGCGGTCACGAACGTCTCCTGCACGATGTCGTCGACATCGGCGGAGGCGTTCAGCATCCTGTGCGTGTACGCGCGCATCATCGGCGTGTACCTGCGGACGAGCACCGCGAATGCGGCGACGTCGCCGTCCATCGCGCGTCCGGCGACGATCCGATCGTCAGCCTGCTCGAGAGCAGAGCGAAATCGTTCCCCAGCCATGCGTCGACTCCTTTTTCCATGTCCCCGAATAGATTCGGAGCGAACCCGCGATCGGATGGGATGCCCGCTCCGATCGTGGGTTCATGAGGCGCTGATCCGATCACTCGTCCAGCCCTCGAGGGGTCACAGGACACGAGCCTCCGCACCGCCGTCGACCGCCGCGTCATCAGCGGGCTCGTCGTCAGCCGGGATGTGCACGTCGTTGATGGTCACGTTGACCTCGACGGCCTGCTTGCCGACGTACTCGGCCATCGCGAGGGAGATGGCTGCTCGCACCTCGTCAGCCACTTTGTGCAGCGCGGCCGGGTACTCGGCGACGATCGTGACGTCGACGGCGACCTGAGTCTCTCCGACCTCGACGCTGACGCCCTGGGAGAGGTCGGTGGAGTTGAGCGCATCACGGATGGCACCGACCGCACGGGCCGCTCCCCCGCCGAGAGCGTGGACGCCCGGCACCTCGCGAGCAGCGATGCCGGCGATCTTCGCGACGACACCGTTCTCGATGACCGTCTGGCCTGTCGACGGCGCGCCCGTCTCGGTCTGTGCGACCTGGGCCCTCGACCCGGTGCTGTTCGTCACGTTCGCCATGGTGCGCTCCTTCGTCTGAGTGTCCGCCTCCTCGAGGGGTGCGGGTCGCAGTGCCGCGACACCACTAAGACGGATGCTACGAACGATTCGTCACAAACTGCTCCGAGAAATCCTCACAGTGCACTCTTAGGTTGAGAGTGCAAGATTGCACTCCATGAGCGATAGTGCAGATTCGCTGCGAGAGCAGCGCAAGCGGGAGACGTTGCGGTTGCTGACCGACACCGCACGACGTCTGACCGCCGAGCAGGGGTTCGCAGGCTTCACGGTCGAAGAGCTGTGCACCGAGGTCGGCGTATCGCGGCGGACGTTCTTCAACTACTTCGAGAGCAAAGAGAACGCGGTCTTCGGCTTCGCCGCGATCGACCCCCGGCAGGAGGCTCTCGAAGAGGACTTCGTGGCGCGTACCGGTGACCTGCTCGACGAGTTCATCGAACTGACGATCGCCCGGTTCGACCTCTTCAATCCGCTCGACGACGCGCCCGCTCTCTTCGCCGTGATCGAGCAGGAGCCCCGACTCATCAAGGCCGCGTTCGAGCAGATCGCCAAGAACGAGCGCCGCGACATGGGCCTCATCGTGCGGCGGACGGGCGCAGGCGATGCCGCCGAGCTGCGCGCCGAGGTCATGGTCCATACCGTCGGCGCGCTGGTGCGCCTGTGCATGGACCAGCTGCTGCACCACCACTCCACCGATTCCTTCAGCGACCTCGTCAGCCGCCGGCTCGAGATCGCTCGCACCGTGTTCGCACCATCACAGAAAGCCGACTGAATGTCCGCCACTGCCACCAAGGACGCGCCCTTCCTGCTCACGAAGCGGCGCATCTGGATCATCTTCAGCGCCCTGATCGCGGGGATGCTGCTCTCGAGCCTCGACCAGACGATCGTCTCGACCGCGATGCCGACCATCGTCGGACAGCTCGGCGGCGTCGACCACCAGGTCTGGATCACCACCGCGTACCTCCTGGCCACCACCATCGTCATGCCCATCTACGGCAAATTCGGTGACGTCCTCGGCCGCCGCAACCTCTTCCTGGTCGCGATCGCCCTGTTCACCCTCGCCTCGGTCGGCTGCGCCTTCGCGACCGACTTCTGGATGTTCGTCACGTTCCGCGCCCTGCAGGGGCTCGGCGGCGGCGGGTTGATGATCCTGTCTCAGGCGATCATCGCCGACATCGTCCCCGCGAACGAGCGCGGCAAGTACATGGGCCCGCTCGGCGCCGTCTTCGGCCTGTCCGCCGTCGCCGGCCCGCTCCTCGGCGGCTTCTTCGTCGACCACATGACGTGGCAGTGGGCGTTCTACATCAACATCCCGGTCGGAATCGCGGCGTTCGTCATCGCGCTCGTGGCGCTGAAGCTTCCCAGCAAGAAGGCTCAGAAGCCGATCGACATCTTCGGCGTGATCTTCCTCTCGATCGCCACCACGTGCCTGATCTTCTTCACCGACTTCGGTGGCGACAAGGAGTTCGGCTGGGATTCGCTGGCGACCTGGGCCTGGGGTGCGGGGCTCATCGTGGCGGCCACCGCTTTCGTGATCACCGAGGCCAAGGTGCAGGATCCGATCATCCCGCTGAGCCTGTTCCGCAACCCGATCTTCGTGAACGCGACAGCGATCGGCCTCGTGCTCGGAATCGGCATGTTCGCGGCGATCGGCTTCGTGCCCACGTTCCTGCAGATGTCGTCCGGCACGTCGGCCGCGGCATCCGGGCTGCTGATGATCCCGATGATGGTGGGACTGATCGGAACCTCGATCTTCTCGGGCATCGCGATCTCGAAGACCGGAAAGTACAAGGTCTATCCGATCGTCGGCACGATCCTCACCGGCATCGCGATGGTCTCGATGACCACGCTGTCGGCCGAGACGCCGATCTGGCTGATCTGCACGTTCCTCTTCGTGTTCGGCGCCGGGCTCGGTCTGATCATGCAGGTGGTCGTCCTGGTCGTGCAGAACGCGGTGCCCGCCGGCGAGATCGGCACGGCGACCAGCACGAACAACTATTTCCGCGAGGTGGGCGCATCGCTCGGCACCGCGGTGTTCGGCACGATCTTCACGACGCGACTGACCGAGAACCTGCTCGGGGTCTTCGCCGATGCCGGGGCATCGCCGGGCGACGCGTCGCAAGCGGCGTCCACGATCGACCCGGCAACGCTGAACACATTGCCGGACGAGGTGCGCGACGGCATCGTGACGGCATACGCGGATGCTCTCGCGCCGGTGTTCTGGTACCTCGTGCCGTTCATCGTGCTCGCGCTCGTGCTGTCGCTCTTCCTCAAGCAGATCCCCCTCTCGGATCAGGCCGGACTCGTCGCCCGCGGCGAGGCGATCAGCGGTGAGGAGGCCGAGCGTCTGGAGGCCGAACAGCGCGGCGGCTCCGGGCGAAGCGACGCCATCCCTGACGACGAGGACCGCATGGCGGCCAGCAGGAGCGACACCCCGCCCGCTGCTCACTGACCCTCTCACGGACGCCACGGGCCCGCTCCTCGGATGAGGAGCGGGCCCGTGGTCTGCGCGAGGTCAGGGGAGGTCGCCGACCTAGAGCTCGTCGGGGTGATCGGCGTTGTCGCCTTCTGCCTTCTGGTCCTCGCCCGGAGTCGCGGGGTCGACCTCGGGATCCGGGTCGTTCGTCACGAAATCGGCATCCACGCCGACCGCGTCGATCCCGGAGCCGGGTTCCGGCGTTGCCTGGGGGTCTGACATGTTCGCTCCTGTCGTCTGTTGCGGGAAGGACGATCAGTCTCGCCGCCGCGCAAGGCAGCAGGCATCCCCTTGACAGCGGAGGCATCCGGCCGGTGATCCGGGTTCTCGGGCCTCGAGCCGTCGCTGACCAGACCCCGGATACGCAAAAACCCCCGGGAATCCCGGGGGTTTTCATCTGTAGCAGGAGCGGGGCTTGAACCCGCGACCTCACGATTATGAGTCGTGCGCTCTGACCAGCTGAGCTACCCTGCCACACCGCATCCGCATCGCAGATACGAACGCTGTGAGCCCCGAGTCAGGATTGAACTGACGACCCCTTCCTTACCATGGAAGTGCTCTGCCACTGAGCTATCGGGGCGTGCTGCCCCTCGCGGGGCAACCACACGAGAATACCATCACTGTGGCGTCCTCATGAAATCGAGGCGGGTCAGTACGTGTACCGGCCCGCGTTCTCACGCAACCACGGCAGCGGATCGATCGTGCTGCCGTTGATGATGATCTCGAAATGCAGGTGAGCACCGTACGAACGACCGGTGTTGCCCGTGTGTCCGACGATGTCGCCGACCTTCACGGTCTGCCCTGCCTTGACCTGGAGCGAGCCGTACTGCATGTGCGAGTAGTGGCTCGTGATGACCTGTCCGTCGATCACGTGATCGATGTAGACGGTCACGCCGTAGGCGCCGCCCTGCTCGGTGGCGATGCGCACGACGCCGTCGGCGACGGCCTGGATCGGCGCGCCCTCACCGGGCACGAAGTCGATGCCCTCGTGCAGCCGGCCCCAGCGCATGCCGTAGCCGGAGCTCATTCCCACGCCGACCTTGAAGGGCCACTGGATCGCAGCCTCGGGGTCGTTGGTGAAGACCTCGTTGGAGTAGTTGATGCCCTCTTCCGACGCCACCTGGATCAGGGACACGGTCGAGAAGCTGTCGGAGCGCGCGAGCGACTCGTTCTGCACGTCTGAGGAGGTGACGAAAGCCTGGATCTCATCGTCCGCTGCGCCTGCGGTCGACGAACCGGAGGCGGCGACGAGCGAGGTGGCGCTGAGCGACTGCGAGCCCTGGACCGCAGCCACGGCCTCGGCGGGGAGGGTCATGCCCACCGCGAGCAGCCCGGCGAGGCTCATCACGCCGACGGTCGCACCGACGGCGAGGAACTTGCGCACCGGCGGACGGCGACGAGCGACGTGCTCAGCGGGCGCCTCTTCGGCTGCAGCAGCCTCAGGCCGCTCCTCGGCGGAAGCCTGCGCGGTCTCCGGGGCGACGGAGCGGAAAGCACGGGATGCGGACTCGAAGGCGTCTTCGTGGGACTCACCGATCGGCGCGGGAGCCTCGTCGTCGGCATCCGCTGATGCGGAGCCCACCGGCTCAGCCTGAGCGGCCTCGGCGAGCGGCTCGACGACGATCTCGGGGGCTTCAGCTTCTGACTCGGCGATCTCGGTCGAGTCGGCGCCTGCAGATGCGGCGGCGACGGCCGTTGCGGCGAGGAAGACCTCGGCGGTGTTCAGCCGCTCACGAGCGGCGCGACGGGAAACGGGGGCGTCCGAGGCGAGGGGGGCGGCTTCGGAGACGGCTTCCGTCACTCCTGCCGCAGAGGCCTCGAAGGCCGCAGTGCGGGGACGGCTGGAGCGGCGCGTGGGCGCAGAGGCAGCCTGTGAATTCTCGAAGGGCAAATCAAAATCTCTCGGGTCAAACGTCAAGCTCGGGGGCGCTTACGACCTTCATCGATTCGGGCCGATGAAAGTAACGATCGGATAAACCCTAGCCTGCTCCACCTGGGAATGCCATGAATTCGTCACGTTTCATCTCGAAGAATCTCGACGAGACGATCGTGGACCTGGGTTCCACCGGCGACGAGCATCGGTCTCAGCGACGTCGTGTCGGTCAACGAGACGCGACCGCCGGCTTCAGCCACCAGCAGCGCTCCAGCCGCGTGATCCCAGGGCTTGAGCCCACGCTCGAAGTATCCGTCGAGCCGGCCGGCCGCGACGAAAGCAAGGTCAAGGGCAGCGGATCCGGCGCGACGGAGATCTCGGGCGATCGTCATGACCTTGCGCACGGTGGCGAGGTCGCCGTCGTGCGTGGTCGGGTCGTACCCGAAACCGGTCGCCAGCAGTGCGCCCGCCGGGGTCTCGGTGGTGACGGAGAGTCGGGTGTCTCCGAGGAATGCTCCCTCACCACGCGCGGCCGTGAACATCTCTCCTGATGCCGGCGCGTGGACGGCCGCCGCGAGCGCCTCCCACTCCCCCGGTATCGTGCTGCCCCGCACCGCAGCGATGCTCACCGCATAGGAGGGGATGCCGTAGGCGTAGTTCACCGTGCCGTCGATCGGATCGACGACCCAGGTGATGCCGGTCTCTCCGCGCTCGGCCTCGGACTCCTCACCGAGGAAACCGTCTCCCGGCCGGGCGACCCGGAGACGTTCACGGATCAGCGCCTCGACCTCACGGTCGGCGTCGGTCACGATGTCGGCGACGCTCGACTTGGTCGCGGCGAGGTGCACGCCCTCCGCGCGGCGCGTTCGCGCGAGCGCCCCGGCCTCGGCCGCGATGCTCGCGGCGAGGGCGGTCAGTTCGAGTTCAAGGCTCACTGCGGCGGGTACGGCGGAGCCGGGGGGTAGGCAGCAGGCGCGTCAGGCGCCGGCGGCACGGGAGGCACCGCGCGGCCCTGCGCATACGGCTCGGGGGCGGCCGGGAACGGAGCCGTCGGGAACGGCTGCGGAGCCGGCGCAACCGGCAACGCCGCCTGCTGCTGAGGCTGTTGGGACTGCTGAGGCTGCACCGACGGGTACCCCGTGTAGTACGCGTTCCAGTCGGGCGATCCGTCGGGCAGGACGGGAAGCGGTGTGACACCGTCGGCGTAGGAGGGCCATGACGGCGCGGCCGCGATGCCGTGCCCCGCGACGGCAGCCGCCGCGGGCTTGCGCGGTGCGAACAGCGCGTTCAGCAGCGGGATCAGCGTCGTGCCGACCGCGGCGAGGATCGTGAGGGCGACGACGATGCGCCAGTACAGCTCGCCGTACTCGAAGGTATGCGGGAACGTCAGGAAGAAGATGAGCATGCCGACGAGACCTGCGAGGAAGGCGATCGTCGCGAAGTAGATGATTCGAGTGAACGTCGTCACGTGGCGCTGCGCCGCCGGGGTGAACAGACGCACATGCAGCAGCGCGAGCTGGAGGATGCCGACGACCAGGAGAAGCTGGAAGAACCGCTCCGCACCGGTGAAGTACTGGTCATCCTCGGGCAGCCAGATCTTGACGGCTCCGACCAGCAGAGCGACGATCCAGGTGACCATGCTCGACAGAGCGAGCCAATCCGGACGGTTCGGGGCGAGCCCCGCTTCGAGGATCGCGATCCCCGCGAACGCGGCGAGCAGGAGGATGGTCAGGAACGCACGACCGATGAGACCGTCCTGATCCCCGATCAGCACCCACACGACGCAGACCAACGCGGCCGCGATGAGCGCACCGATGGCGATCCAGATCGCCCCTCGGATGAGGAGGGACATGTTCTTCTTCTCGACCAGCGCAGGGGCCTGCGGGGCGATCTCCGGTTGCGACATCGCGTTCCTCTCGTTGAGCGGCATTGCGTTCATCCTTGCATGCGTCGCCGCCCGATCAGGGTCGCCACCGAGATCCGGGGATGACGTCGCGCTCGACGCACTCCGGCGGTCAGCCGCCCTTGCGGGCCGACGAGGCCGCGAACGCGGTGATCCTGGCCTGCGCATCGGCTGTCGCCATGGACGCGCCGATCGAACGGGCCTCCTCGCTCAGCTGTTCCGCGAACGTGCGCTCGGGTTGAGAACGCACCAGACGCTTGGCATGGCCGTACGCCTCTGCGGCGCCCGCGAGCCAGAACCGGGCGACCTCCTCGGCGCGTGCCCGCACCTTCTCGACCTCGTCCGCCGAGTCGGCACCCTCGATGGCCTCGGCGACCAGTCCCCATTCCACAGCCTCGGCGGCGGAGAGGAGGCGATCCTGCAGCACGAGCTGAAGAGCCCGGCGCTGGCCGATCGCATGCGCGAGCTGCGCCGACACCGAGAGGTCAGGGGTGAGCCCGATGTTCGCGTACAGACTGCCCAGACGAGAGCGCGAGCCGACGACGGCGTAGTCGCTGCTGAGCAGGATGCCGAGCCCGCCGCCCGCCGTCGTGCCGTGGGCCGCCGCGACCACTGGCAGCGCAGACTCGGTCAGCGAGCGGATGCCACTGTTGATCACCTCGGCGAGTGCGGTGATCTCGTCGCCGGAGCCCATCGTCGTCGCCATCTCGATGACGTCGCCGCCCGCGCAGAACGCGGGACCCGCGGCATCGACCAGGATCGCCTTCACGTCCGCCCGCGATGTCGCCTCGGCAGTCGCGTCCCGCCAGGCGTGCGCGAGGTCGGCGTTGAAGGCGTTCAATCGCGCAGGACGGTTCAGCGTGAGCCGAGCCAACCCCTCATCGACCGAGAACAGGATGGCTTCGCTCATGGCTTCTCCTTCGAGCACAGGACGGATGCCCCCAGGCTAACCGCGATCAGTGCTCTTCCTGCACGCGTTTGGCGAAACCCTCCATACGCCTTCTGGTGCCGTCGAGGCGGAAGTCCACCTGACCCGGCGCCAGCACCTCATTGGGTGCGAGGGGGTGCGCGAGCCGCACGTTCTCATGGCACGACAGGTCAGCGCACATGTAGGTGCCCACCGAGTCGCCGCGGGCTCCGGCCTCGCCGACGCGTCGCGCGGAGAACAGGGCGACCTGATTGCCCGGTTGCAGGGTGTGGCAGATGTTGCACATCCCCGAACGGTGATGACCGGGGTCGGATGCTCTGAGCACGACACCCGAGATCCGCCCCTCGTGCTGGGTGAGGACGTAGCCCCGGCGACCGGCACCCGGGTCACGCCATGCGAAGAAGTCCAGGTAGTCCCAGTCGATCAGCAGGAGATCGTGCGGCATCTCCATGACCCGCAGCTCGTCATCGTCCGCGTTGACGAAGGACGCGCGGATCTCTGCTTCGGTGAGCGCTCGCATCCGTCCAGTCTATGAACACCACGAGTCGCCGGCGTCGGCGGTCCGCGATCTACTCGGCGGCCCGCTGCATCGCCTCATCAGCCTCCGAGACGATGTTCCGCATGGCGGCGGCCGCGGCATCCGCGTCGCCGCTCGCCACCGCGAATGCCACATCCCGATGCCACTGCACCGCGCTCTGGTTCGCGACATGCGGCATCAGGTCGTGCACGGTCCGGCCTCGCAGCACAGCCTCGACCGTGCCACCGAGAGCGGCGAGCATGCCGTTGCCCGAGGATTCGAGCAGCAGGCGGTGAAAGCGGACGTCGGCGGTGAGGTAGCGCTCACGATCCGCCTCGTGATCCTCCTGTCCCATCGCCACGACGAGCGAGACGAGGTCGACCTTCTGGTCGGAGGTCGCCGTGCCCGCAGCGAGCTGCGCAGCCAGAGGTTCGATGACAGAACGCAGTTGACTCAGCTCGCGGAGCTGCTCGTCTCGCCCCGGCCCCGCCAGTCTCCAGGCGATGACCTCGGGGGCGTAGACGTTCCAGTCCGCGCGAGGCCGCACCTCGACACCCGACTTCCGACGCACCCAGACCAGGCCGAACGACTCGAGAACGCGAACGGCTTCGCGCGCGGCGGAGCGGGACACCCCTCGCTCCTGTGCGACATCGACCGTCAGCATCCTCGAGCCGGGAGCATGCACCCCGTCGACGATCGCTCGACCGAGCTCCGCGACGAGGGAGTCGTGAACGGGGCTTCCGGCGCTGGAGACGGTCATATGTCGAGTATGCCCGCGACGACCTCGTCACGCGGTACGTCTCACATCTTTGTTTCGATTATGTTGCGCATGACGTGCTATGCGTGCTTATTATGTACGGCATAAGGTCGTAAACCACGCCCGGATCAAGGAAGCTCATGGCACTCTTCACCCCCGCCGCTGACGCGCTCATGACGGCCGTCACCGACGCCGCAGCCCCCGACCGCCCCGCAGGGCAGCTCATCACCGCCGCCGTGATCGGCATCGCGGTGATCATCGTCCTGATCACCTGGGTGAAGCTGCATCCGTTCCTCTCGCTCACGATCGGCGCGCTCGCCACCGGCGCGATCGCCGGCATGGACATCGCCTCCTCCGTCACGAGCTTCTCGACCGGATTCGGCACGACCATGGGCGGCGTCGGCATCCTGATCGCACTCGGGGCGATCTACGGCAAGCTGCTCGCCGACTCCGGCGGCGCCGACCGCATCGTCGACACTCTCGTCAGCCGAGCCAGCGCACGCTCCCTCCCCTGGGTGATGGGCCTCATCGGCGCCGTCATCGGCCTGCCGATGTTCTTCGAGGTCGGCCTCGTGCTGCTCGTGCCGGTGATCATCCTCGTCGCCCGTCGCTCCGGTGCTCCCCTGATGCGGATCGCTATCCCGACCCTCGCCGGCCTCTCGGCCATGCACGGGCTCGTCCCGCCGCACCCGGGCCCGCTCGCCGCGATCGATGCGCTCGGCGCCAACCTCGGTCTCACGCTGGCCTTCGGCGTCATCGTCGCGATCCCCGCCGTGATCATCTCCGGGCCCCTGTTCGCCCGCTTCGCCGCGCGCTGGGTCGACGTGCCTGTGCCCGAACTCTTCGTGACCGAAGAGGACGAGGGCGTCGAGCAGCGTCGCCGCCCGTCGTTCGGCGCCACGCTGTTCAGCATCCTGCTCCCCGTCTTCCTCATGCTCGCCAAGGCCGTCGCCGATATCTCGGCCGCAGGGTCCGACGCCCCCTGGAAGGTCGCGCTCGACTTCCTCGGCACGCCGGTCATCGCGCTGCTCATCGCCGTGCTCGCCGGATTCTTCATCCTCGGCCGCGGCGCCGGGTTCGACCGCACCAAGATCAACGACATCGTGGGTTCGTCGCTCGGTCCGATCGCCGGCATCCTCCTGATCGTCGGCGCCGGTGGCGGTTTCAAGCAGGTGCTGGTCGACACCGGCATCGGCGACGTGATCGCCGAGTTCGTCTCCGGCTCCTCGGTCTCTGTCCTGATCCTCGCCTGGCTCGTCGCGGTCGTCATCCGTGTCGCCACCGGATCCGCGACCGTGGCCACGATCACCGCCGCCGGCATCCTGCAGCCGCTCACCGAGACGCTCGACTCCCCCATGGTCGCGCTGCTCGTGCTGGCGATCGGCTCGGGATCCGTGTTCCTCTCGCACGTCAACGACGCGGGGTTCTGGCTCATCAAGGAGTACTTCGGCCTCAGCATCCCGCAGACGCTGAAATCGTGGACGGTGCTCGAGTGCCTGATCTCCGTCACGGGCCTCGCCGGGGTCCTCGTCCTGAGCATCTTCGTCTGAGCGCGCCATGATGTCCGTCAACGCTCCCGTCCTCGTCTTCATGGGCGTCGCCAGCACCGGCAAGTCCACGGTCGCCGCGATGCTCGCCGGCCGCCTCGGCTGGGCCTTCGAAGAGGGCGACGACCTGCACCCCGAGGCGAACGTCGCCAAGATGGCGGCGGGACATCCGCTCGACGACGACGATCGATGGCCGTGGCTCGACCGCATCGCCGACTGGATCGACGATCGCATCGAAGCGGGCGAGCCCGGCATCGTCACCTGCTCTGCGCTGAAGCGCAGCTACCGCGACGTGCTGCGCCGAGATGCGGTCACGTTCGTGCACTTCGCGGGCGAGCGTCAACTCATCCTCGACCGGATGCTGCGACGTGAAGGGCACTTCATGCCGACGACGTTGCTCGACTCCCAGTTCGCGACATTGGAAGCGCTCGAGGACGACGAGAGGTCGATCGAGATCGACATCGCTCTGACGCCCGCCGAGCAGGCGGCGCAGATCGCCTCACGGCTGCGCCTGCATCCCGACTACTGACGGAACCCCGTGTGACGGCGCGTCAGCCGAGTTCCCCCGACCCGTAGGGCCGGATCGGCTGCTGTCGCTGGAACGCGTACTCCCCGCCCTGTCGTCCTCCGAAGGGGCGGCCGTGGTCGGCGAACTCCTCACGGTAGTAGGCGAGCCGCCAGGTGCCGATCTCGATGCGCGAACCTGTTCGCAGGATCCTGGCGTCCTCCTTGCTGTGCGGCAGATTGGGACGCCCGCCCCCGGTCGCGGCGAACGAGTAGAGCACGTACTCGTCATCCTCGTTGTGTCGGATCTCCGCATGCAGTTTCTCCAGCCCGTCCAGTCGCAGATCGGCGTCTGGCCCCGAGCCGATCGTCGTCCGTCCGGGCAAGAGGTCGAACTCCCGCGGCCTGCTGTCGTTCCAGTCGCCGGTTCCGACGGCGAAGATCAGCCGAGGACGCCCCGACCCCGGGATGTAGTGGGTCGTCGTGACGCGTCGGCGCACTCCCCTGGCAAGCGTCGGCAGGAGCGGGAAGAGCGTCGGCGGCGGGACGTGAAGCAGCGACGCCTTGCCGTGTTCGCGATGCTGCACCTCGGAGAGGATGGTGCCGAGCCGGCCGAGCTTGATGTGGGGGGAACCGGCGATCGCCCGGCCGACCGGGCCCGACTTGACGTCGCCGAGCTGCACGAGGGTGCCCTTCGGCCCCTCCACCCGCACACTGATGCCGCGGCGCGCGAGGGCGTCGGCGAGAGGCACGAGGTTCACGAGGTCGTGACGGCTCACGCCGCCGAGGCGACGGGTGTCCTCGAACGTGATCACGACCTCTTGACCGGCCGCCTGAACGGTGAACGGCGTGGACGTGTCGTCATCCGGGCCGATCTGCTCGACGCGCAGATCGATGTCGAGACGGATCATCGGCGTGGGTGTCGCTCAGACCGCGCGGGAGTCGCCCGTTGCGCTGTCACTGGTCGTGACACGCAGGGTGCCGTTGAACTTCCACGTGGCACGAGGGGCGTCGGGTCCGATATCCCTCGGCACCTCGACGGTCATGTCATCGAAGGTGTAGTTCACGGCTGCGCCTCGACCGGTCAAATATGCCCACATCTCCCGCCCGAGATCGGTCCAGTCGGTGATCGACGCACCGCTGGGGCCCGATGCCGACGAGAACAGCTCCGAGGGTTCGTTCGTGTCACTCATGGGATGCTCCTTCGCAACGGCCACGTCCTGTGTGTGTTGATTATGCGCTCGGGAAACCTCCCTGTCCAGGGATATCTGCACTCTGTCCAGAAATGACTGTGAGGGCGCGGGCTCGGGAGCGTTCACGGGCCCGCGTGTCCCGACAGACCAGGGCGTCATCATCGGGCGACGAGGAGTCCCAGGTCGCGGATTCCGGCCACCACCAGATCGTGGTCGTCTGCGGACGGGAGGCCCGATACCGTGGCGACCGCGACGACACCCACGCCGTCGACGCGGATCGGAACGGCACCCCCCGCGACCGCGTACACGACGGGGTCGAGCCATCCGGGTTCGTACATGTCGCGTCCGCCGTTCTCGACACGCATCTCGAGCAGCGCGGTGCTGGTCTCGAACCGCAGGGCGGTCGCGGCCTTCTTCGCCGCCCACACGTCGTTGTCTCCGGTCGCGCCGGGCAAAGATGCATGGAACAGGATGCCGGACGACGTGCGCACATCCACAGTCACGGGGAAGCCCTCGGCCAATGCCCTCTCCACGATGGAGCGCCCCAGATCCCAGGCATCCCTGCGGTCGAACCGGCGGAGTACGAGCTCGATGTGCTCCGCCTCCAGCTGCGCGAGCCTCGCGTGATCACTCATCGGCATGCCTCTCTCTCGTGGACGACTCGCCTCAGACTGTAGCCGGGCTACTCGCGGAGTGCCCGCCGGACTCTGAGCACGCCGAGGATGAGCAGCAGGACCGCTGTCAGGATGGCGCTCAGAATCGCGCTGTTCGCAGCGAACAACCACCAGTCGTACGAGGTCTCGATCGGATCATGCCATGCGCGCTGATACTCGAACTCGATCGTCGCGGGGTATCGCACGGGCTCGTAGCGCGAGAGATCCTGCGTCACCCACCCGAACGGCCACCCGAACACCGCGTGCTGAAGCTCACCGTGCGTGGCCACTCTCACACTGCCCGCCAGGAGGAAGAACACGGCGGCGGCCGCGCCGAGAGGCAACAGGCACAGGAAGTACTGCAGGGCGCCTCTCGCCCATCGGCGCAGCGCTCGCCGGTCCTCTTCGTCCACAGCGGTCCCCCGGATGATCTGTCGCCCGACCCATACTGCCCTCTTCGCCCCGGAGACGACGAAAGCCCCGGACGCCTGAGGCTGTTCGGGGCTTTTCGATGGTGGCGAGTGAGGGATTCGAACCCCCGAATGCGATGCAGTCTGATTTACAGTCAGATCCCTTTGGCCGCTTGGGTAACTCGCCAGAGCGCACCCGTCCAACTTCGACAGCCAACCGGGGGCACGATAGATAATCATACCTGCGAACGGCAGGCGCGAGAAATCGAGACGTCAGCTGCCGAAGACGCCTCGATCGGCGTCCGCCAGAGACTCCGGGGTGCGGAGCAGACCGCCCTCTGCGCGACACGTCGCCGCAGCCACATCCATCGCCCGATCGAGCAGCTCCTGCCACCCCTCCGTATGCTCCGGCGTGCCAGCGGCGAGCCCTGCGGCCACCGCCGCGAGCGTCGCATCGCCGGCGCCGACCGTGTCGACCACGCGCCCCGGAAGAGTCGAGATGGGAGCGGTGACCACTCCGGCATCCGACTCGAGTGCGGCGCCGTCGGCACCCGCCGTCGCGAGCACGGCACGCACGCCGAGGCCGCGCAGCCGCGCGCGGAGCCCGTCGAGATCACCGTCGTAGAGAAGTGCCGCGTCATCCGCGCCGACCTTGACGATCGCAGCTCCTGCGGCCGCACGCTCGAAGCCCCGCACGAACTCCTCACGGTCGCTCAGCATGCCCGATCGCGGGTTGGGATCGATCGCGAGACGAGCGCCACCCGCGGCGGCGACGAGAGCATCGACCTCAGCGGGAACATCGAAGGGGAAGCAGCTGACGGCCACGAGACCGGCATCGGCCATGACCCGCACAGCCTCGTCGGAGTAGCGGATGCTGCGCCGCTGCGCCGCCTCGTTGAAGACGTACACGGGCTCGCCGTCCGACCCTCGTTCGACGATCGCCCTCGAGGAGCCGAGCGGAGCCTCGCTCGCGATCAGGCTGACGTCGTGATCCTCGAGGTACTCGCGGATGTGCGCGCCCGCCTCGTCGTCGCCGACCATCGCGATCAAGGTGGTCGGCACCCCGAGGCGCCGAAGGCCGACGGCCACATTCAATGCCGCTCCGCCGACGAGCTCGCGGACACCGGCATCATCACGGATCTCATCGATCAGCGCGTCTCCGACGACGACGGCACCGGATACACGGGAGGATTCAACGCTCATTCCGCCGACACTACCGCGCGAAAGGCATCCGCGGCGGCGCGGTCTGCCTGCCGCTCCTCCGAACCTTCCGGCGCTACGGTGAGCGCATGAACGCGCGACTCGCCGCCGGTGCTGCGGCTCTTCTGCTGGTCACCGCGCTGACCGGCTGCGGTTCTGCCGGTTCCGGCGGCGCCGAGCAGAGCGCCGCCCCTGAGCCGTCGTCGAGCTCGACTCCGGACGACACCGCGAGCCCCTCACCCTCGGCCTCCCCCACTCCCACGACCGCACCGGTCACTCTGCCGACAGACTGCCGCGCGATCCTCTCGGAGGACGTGCTCGCGCAGCTCGACGGGATCCCCCTGAACGACGCGGCTTTCGGCCCATCGGGCGTCGCCGACGACGGCACTCTCACGTGCATCTGGGCCGATCCTCGCGCCGACACCACCCGGCTCGTCACCACGATCTCGCTCATGAACCGCGGGCCCGCCCTCGACATGCTGAACGCCCTCGTCACGAACGAGGGCTTCACCTGCTTCACCCCGGACGGAGGCACCCGCTGCGAGAAGACCTGGCAGAACACCCAGTACCCGGTCACCGACGGGCGCACCCTGTTCTGGCGCGACGACGTGCTGATCGACTCGAGCTATTCGAACCTCGCACCCTCGGGCTACACATCGAGCATCGTCGCGCATCTGTTCGACTGACCCGACCCAGACGCCGCGCCCCGGCATCCACCCGCCCTCCGGGCACGAAGAAGGCCCCGGGCGAATCGCCCGGGGCCTTCTCCTATTCACTCAGTACGTCAGAGCTGAATCGATCAGTTGTACGTACCCGGCGTGATGTCGTCCGTCGAGAACGCGTCGAAGTCGACGTAACCGAAGTCGCCGTCTGCGTACGCACCGTCGGATGCGAAGATCCGGTTCGGGTAGCGCTCGCTCTTGGCTTCTTCCGTCGCCTCGACCGTGACGTCGCGGTACTTCGAGAGACCGGTTCCGGCGGGGATGAGCTTTCCGATGATGACGTTCTCCTTGAGACCGACCAGCGGGTCGCGCTTGCCCTGCATCGCAGCCTCGGTGAGCACGCGGGTCGTCTCTTGGAAGGAGGCGGCCGACAGCCACGACTCCGTCGCGAGCGACGCCTTCGTGATACCCATCAGCTCCGAACGGCCGGACGCGGGGCGCTTGCCCTCTGCCACAGCCTCGCGGTTGATCGCCTGGTAGCGCTTGAGGTCGACCATCTCGCCCGGGAGCAGGGTCGTGTCGGCGTGATCGACGACGGTGACCTTGCGGAGCATCTGACGGACGATGACCTCGATGTGCTTGTCGTGGATCGGCACACCCTGCGAGCGGTACACGCCCTGGACGCCACCGACGAGGTAACGCTGCACCTCGCGGGCACCCATGACACGCATGACCTCCTTGGGGTCGAGCGTGCCGACCAGGAGCGGCTGACCGACGCTGACGTGCTGACCGTCCTCGACCAGAAGCGTCGCACGCTTCAGGACCGGGTAGATCACTTCCTCGTCACCGTTGTCGGGCGTGAGGATGAGCCTCTTGGCCTTGTCCGTCTCGTCGATCGTGATGCGGCCATCGGCCTCGGCGATCGGCGACGCGGCCTTCGGGGTGCGAGCCTCGAAGAGCTCCTGCACACGGGGAAGACCCTGCGTGATGTCATCTGCAGACGCGGAACCACCGGTGTGGAAGGTACGCATCGTCAGCTGGGTACCGGGCTCACCGATCGACTGGGCCGCGATGATGCCGACGGCCTCTCCGATGTCGACGGTCTTACCCGTGGCGAGCGAACGGCCGTAGCACTGCGCGCAGACACCGACGGCGGAGTCACACGTGAGAACCGAGCGCACCTTGATGCTCTCGACGCCCAGCGCGACCAGCTTGTCGATGAGCACGTCACCCACGTCGTCTCCGGCAGAAGCGAGGACCTCGCCCTTGCTGTCGACCACATCGGAGGCCAGCGTACGAGCGAACACCGAGTTCTCGACGTTCGCGTCGCGCACGAGCTCACCCTGCGAGTTCGGAGCGGCGATCGGGAGCTCGAGGCCCTTCGACGTGCCGCAGTCCTCTTCGCGGATGATGACGTCCTGCGAGACGTCCACCAGACGACGGGTCAGGTAACCCGAGTCGGCGGTACGCAGAGCGGTGTCGGCCAGACCCTTACGGGTACCGTGCGTCGCGATGAAGTACTCCGCCACCGACAGACCCTCGCGGTACGAGGAGATGATCGGACGCGGGATGATCTCACCCTTGGGGTTGTTCACCAGACCACGCATACCGGCGATGTTCCGGATCTGCAGCCAGTTACCACGGGCGCCCGAGGACACCATGCGGTTGATGGTGTTGTCCTCAGGGAAGTTCGCCTTCATCGCGGCCTGGACCTCGTCGGTCGCCTCGGTCCAGATCTTGATGAGCTCCTGACGACGCTCGACGTCGGTCGTGAGGCCCTTCTCGTACTGGGACTGGACCTTCGCGGCCTGCTTCTCGTAGCCCGCGACGATCTCCGCCTTGTTCGGCGGCGTGAGGATGTCACTCAGAGCGACGGTCACACCCGAGCGCGTGGCCCAGTAGAAACCGGCGTCCTTGATGCGGTCCAGCGACGCAGCCGTCTCGACCTTGGGGTACTCCTCGGCCAGCTTGTTGACGATCTGCGACAGCTTGTTCTTGTCAGCCTGCTCGCGGACGAACGGGTATCCCTTGGGAAGCGTGTCGTTGAAGATCGCCTGTCCGAGCGATGCGTCGACGAGACCGTGACGCTCGTAGCCCTCGGGAGCTTCGCCCTCGAGGAACGTCAGACCCGGGATGCGGATGCGGACCTTGGCCTGCAGGTCGAGGGTGCCCTCGTCCTTGGCCAGGATCGCCTCGCCCACCGAACCGAATGCACGGCCCTCACCGGCTGCGCCCGACTTGACCGTGGTCAGGTGGTGCAGACCGATGATCATGTCCTGCGAAGGCAGGGTGACCGGGCGTCCGTCGGACGGCTTCAGGATGTTGTTCGACGCGAGCATCAGCACGCGGGCCTCGGCCTGAGCCTCGACCGACAGCGGCAGGTGGACAGCCATCTGGTCACCGTCGAAGTCGGCGTTGAACGCCGCGCAGACGAGCGGGTGCAGCTGGATGGCCTTGCCCTCGACGAGCTGAGGCTCGAACGCCTGGATGCCCAGACGGTGCAGGGTGGGTGCACGGTTGAGCAGCACCGGACGCTCGCGGATGATCTCCTCGAGCACGTCCCAGACCTCGGGACGGGTGCGCTCGACGGCGCGCTTGGCCGCCTTGATGTTCTGCGAGTGACCGAGGTCGATCAGGCGCTTGATCACGAACGGCTTGAAGAGCTCCAGAGCCATCTGCTTGGGCAGACCGCACTGGTGCAGCTTCAGCTGCGGTCCGACGATGATGACCGAACGGCCCGAGTAGTCGACGCGCTTGCCGAGCAGGTTCTGGCGGAAACGACCCTGCTTACCCTTCAGCATGTCGCTGAGGGACTTCAGGGCGCGGTTGCCGGTACCGGTGACGGGGCGACCACGGCGACCGTTGTCGAACAGTGCGTCGACGGCCTCCTGCAGCATCCGCTTCTCGTTGTTGACGATGATCTCGGGGGCACCGAGGTCGATCAGACGACGAAGACGGTTGTTGCGGTTGATCACACGACGGTAGAGGTCGTTGAGGTCGGAGGTCGCGAAGCGGCCACCGTCGAGCTGCACCATCGGGCGCAGCTCCGGCGGGATCACCGGAACGACGTCGAGGACCATGGCGGCCGGGCTCATGCCGGTCTCCAGGAACGAGTTGACGACCTTCAGACGCTTGATCGCACGGATCTTGCGCTGGCCCTTGCCCTCGGAGATCTGCAGGTGCAGGCTCTCCGCCTCGGCAGCCAGGTCGAACGCCGCGAGGCGACGCTGGATCGACTCGGCGCCCATGTATGCCTCGAAGTACTGACCGAAGCGGTCCTGCAGCTCGTGGAAGACGTCGTCCTCGGGGCGCAGCGCACCGACCTCGAGGGTGCGGAAGTCTTCCCACACGCGCTCGAGCTTGGCGATCGCCTCGTCGGCACCCTTGCGGATGAGCGACATCTCCTTCTCGCCGGCGTCCTTGACCTTCTTCTTGGCGTCGGCCTTGGCGCCCTCTGCCTCGAGGGAAGCGAGCTCCTCCTCCAGGCGAGCCAGGCGCTCGGCGATCTTCGCGTCGCGACGGTCTCCGAGCGTCTTCAGCTCGAGGCGGATGTTGTTCTCCTGCGTGCCGAGGTCGCGGTGACGAGCATCCTCGTCGACCGAGATGACCATGTAGGCAGCGAAGTAGATGACCTTCTCGAGGTCCTTCGGCGCCATGTCGAGCAGGTAGCCGAGACGCGAGGGAACACCCTTGAAGTACCAGATGTGGGTGACGGGAGCGGCGAGCTCGATGTGACCCATGCGCTCACGACGGACCGAGGACTTGGTGACCTCGACGCCGCAGCGCTCGCAGACGATGCCCTTGAAGCGGACACGCTTGTACTTTCCGCAGGCGCACTCCCAGTCGCGGGACGGGCCGAAGATCTGCTCTCCGAAGAGACCGTCCTTCTCCGGCTTCAGGGTGCGGTAGTTGATGGTTTCAGGCTTCTTGACCTCGCCGTAGGACCAGGCGCGGATGTGGTCCGCGGTGGCCAGGCCGATGCGAAGCTCATCGAAAGTGTTTGACTCGAGCACAAATTCTCCTGTGTAGGAATTCTTCTGAAGAAATCGGGGAGGTGGGCCGCCGACCGGGCGTGATGCTCGGTCGGCGGCCTGGACCTTAGATCTCGTCGATCGAGGCGGCCTCGAAGCGGCTGGAGATGTTGATGCCGAGCTCCTCCGCTGCGCGGAAGGCCTCGTCGTCCGTGTCACGCAGGTTGACCAGCGTGCCGTCGGCCGAGAGGACCTCGACGTTCAGGCAGAGCGACTGCATCTCCTTCATGAGCACCTTGAAGGACTCGGGGATGCCGGGCTCCTGGATGTTCTCGCCCTTGACGATGGCCTCGTACACCTTGACGCGGCCGAGGATGTCATCGGACTTGATCGTGAGGAGCTCCTGGAGCGCGTAAGCGGCACCGTAGGCCTCGAGGGCCCACACCTCCATCTCACCGAATCGCTGGCCACCGAACTGCGCCTTACCACCGAGCGGCTGCTGGGTGATCATCGAGTACGGACCGGTCGAACGCGCGTGGATCTTGTCGTCGACCAGGTGGTGGAGCTTCAGGATGTACATGTAGCCCACCGAGATCGGCGCCGGGAACGGCTCGCCGGAGCGGCCGTCGAACATCTGGGCCTTTCCGGTGGAGTCGATCAGGCGGATGCCGTCGCGGGTCGGGATGGTCGCGTCGAGAAGACCTGCGATCTCCTCCTCGCTCGCACCGTCGAACACCGGGGTGGCGACCTTGGTGCCGGGGGCGGCCTCGAAGGCGTCCTTCGGGAGCTTGGTAGCCCACTCGGGGGTTCCCTCGACCTTCCAGCCCTGCTTCGCGATCCACCCGAGGTGGGTCTCGAGCACCTGGCCGAAGTTCATTCGACCCGGGATACCCAGCGGGTTCAGGACGATGTCGACCGGAGTTCCGTCCGCGAGGAACGGCATGTCCTCGATCGGGAGGATCTTCGCGATGACACCCTTGTTGCCGTGACGACCGGCGAGCTTGTCACCCTCGGTGATCTTGCGCTTCTGGGCGATGTAGACCACGACGCGGCGGTTGACGCCGGAGCCGAGCTCGTCGTCGCCGTCTTCGGCGTTGAACTCCTTGACGGCGATGATCGTGCCCTGCTCACCGTGGGGCACCTTCAGGGAGGTGTCACGGACCTCGCGGCTCTTCTCGTTGAAGATCGCGCGGAGCAGACGCTCTTCCGCCGACAGCTCGGTCTCGCCCTTCGGCGTGACCTTGCCGACGAGGATGTCGCCGGGGCGGACCTCGGCACCGATGCGGATGATGCCGCGCTCGTCGAGGTCCTTGAGCAGCTCGGGGCTGACGTTGGGGAGGTCACGAGTGATCTCCTCCTTGCCCAGCTTCGTGTCGCGGGCGTCGACCTCGTACTCCTCGATGTGGATCGAGGAGAGGGTGTCGTCCTTCACCAGGTCCTGGCTGAGGATGATCGCGTCCTCGAAGTTGTAGCCTTCCCACGTCATGAACGCGACGAGGAGGTTCTTTCCGAGTGCCAGCTCGCCGTTCTCGGTGGCGGGGCCATCGGCGATGACCTCTCCGACCTCGACTCGGTCGCCCTCGTTGACGACGACCTTCTGGTTGTAGGACGTGCCCTGGTTCGAGCGGTCGAACTTGCGCAGGTGGTAGTCCTGCGTTCCACCCTCGTCGAGCATGACGGTGACGCGGTCTGCGGAGACCTCAGAGACGACACCCGGCTTCTCAGCCGTGAGCACGTCGCCGGCGTCGATGGCCGTGTAGCCCTCCATACCGGTTCCGACGAGCGGCGAGTCGCTGCGCAGCAGCGGCACAGCCTGACGCTGCATGTTGGCACCCATGAGGGCGCGCTGTGCATCGTCGTGCTCGAGGAAGGGCACGAGCGAGGTCGCGACCGACACCATCTGGCGCGGCGAGACGTCGATGTAGCCGATGTCCTCCGGGAGGAACATGTCGACCTCGCCGCTGCCGCCCTTGGGGCGGGCCAGGACGTGGCTCTCGATGAAGCGACCGTTCTTGTCGAGCGGGGCGTTGGCCTGCGCGATGTTGAAGTCGACCTCTTCGGAAGCCGTCAGGTAGTCGATGTCCTCGGTGACGACGCCGCCCGTGACCTTGCGGTACGGGGTCTCGATGAAGCCGAACGAGTTGATGCGCGCGAAGGTCGCGAGAGCACCGATCAGACCGATGTTCGGGCCTTCAGGCGTCTCGATGGGGCACATGCGGCCGTAGTGCGACGGGTGGACGTCACGGACCTCGACACCTGCGCGGTCACGGCTCAGACCACCGGGTCCGAGGGCCGAGAGGCGGCGCTTGTTGGTCAGACCCGCGAGCGGGTTGTTCTGATCCATGAACTGCGACAGCTGCGACGTTCCGAAGAACTCCTTGATCGCGGCGACGACGGGGCGCACGTTGATCAGGGTCTGCGGCGTGATCGCCTCGATGTCCTGCGTGGTCATGCGCTCGCGGACGACGCGCTCCATGCGGGAGAGACCGGTGCGGACCTGGTTCTGGATCAGCTCGCCGACCGCGCGGATGCGACGGTTGCCGAAGTTGTCGATGTCATCGGTCGCGATGCGGATCTCGGCCTTCTTGCCCGAGCGGATGCCGGGGAAGGTCTCTTCGGTGCCTGCGTGCAGACGCACGAGGTACTTGATCGTCGCGACGATGTCCTGAACCGTGAGGACCGAGTCGGTGAGCGGAGCGTCGAGGCCCAGCTTGTGGTTGATCTTGTAACGACCCACCTTCGCCAGGTCGTAGCGCTTCGGGTTGAAGTAGAAGTTGTCGAGAAGCGCGCGGGCGGCCTCGGCGGCGACCTGCTCGCCCGGACGCAGCTTGCGGTAGATGTCGCGGAGCGCATCTTCCTTCGTGACGATGGTGTCCTTCGCGAGCGTCTCCTCGATCGAGGTGTAGCCGGCGAACTCCGTGAGGATCTCCTCGCTGGTCATGCCCAGCGCCTTGAGGAACACGGTCACCGACTGCTTGCGCTTGCGGTCGACGCGCACGCCGACCTGGTCGCGCTTGTCGATCTCGAACTCGAGCCATGCACCACGGCTCGGGATGACGCGAGCCGACACGATGTCCTTGTCGGACGTCTTGTCGGGGGTCTTGTCGAAGTAGACACCAGGCGAACGCACGAGCTGCGAGACGACGACGCGCTCGGAGCCGTTGATGATGAACGTTCCCTTGTCGGTCTGCAGCGGGAAGTCGCCCATGAAGACCGTCTGGGTCTTGATCTCACCCGTGAGGTGGTTCATGAACTCGGCCTCGACGTACAGCGGAGCGGCGTAGGTCTTGCCACGCTCCTTGCACTCCTCGATGGAGTACTTCTCCGGCTCGAGGTACGGGTTCGTGAACGACAGCTGCATCGTCTCGCCGAGGTCCTCGATCGGAGAGATCTCCTCGAAGATCTCGCCGAGACCGCTGTTCTCGTTCACGTCGGTGCGGCCGGCCTTCTTGGCCTCTGCGACACGAGCCTTCCAGGCGTCGTTGCCGACGAGCCATCCGAAGGATTCGGTCTGCAGAGCGAGAAGGTCAGGGACCGTCAGCGTGTCGGAGATCTTGGCGAACGAAAGACGGGAAGCTCCGCGTCCGTTCTTGGTGGTGGTGGATGTGGATGCGTTGCGAGCAGCAGCCAAGGGAATAACCTCCGTGAGCCCCGCAGGGCTTCTCGATTCCTTTGTCGTCAGGTGGAGTGTGCGCCCGAATGCTCAACGAGCTGCCGACCACCATATGAGGGCAGGGAGAAGCGAGCGCAACTACCAACTATACGCTCGATCTCGCGACATGGCAAGCTCGATCCTTGACCTTCTTCGGATGCTGCGGTAATGGCATCCGAAGAAGGTCGAGGGGAACGGGGCCGAAGGGCCTCAGGAGGCGATGTTGAGTTCGTTCCCGGGGATCGATGCCAGCAGCCGTCGGGTGTACGGATCCCGCGGATTCGTGAAGATCTCCTCCGACGACGCCGCCTCCACGAGCGATCCGTCCTTCATCACGCACACGTAGTCGCTGATCAGTCGCACCACCGCGAGGTCGTGCGAGATGAACAGATAGCTGAGCCCGTACTCGGTCTGCAGGTCGCCGAGCAGCTTCAGGATCTGATCCTGCACCAGCACGTCGAGCGCCGAGACCGGCTCATCGCACACGATCAGCTCGGGTGAGAGAGCGAGAGCTCGCGCGATCGCCACACGCTGACGCTGACCTCCGGACAGCTCCGACGGGTAGCGCCGCAGCATCGACTGCGGCAGGGCCACATCGTCGAGCAGCTGACGGACGCGCTTTCGCCGGTCGGCGCCGCTCCCCCGCTTGTAGAAGTCCAGCGGCTCGGCGATCAGCCGCTCGATCGTGAACATCGGGTTCAGGCTCGAGTACGGATCCTGGAAGATCGGCTGCACCTTCTGACGGAAGTCCCGCGTCTCGGCCCGACTGAGCGAGGCGATGTCCTTGCCCTCGTAGCGGATCAGTCCACTGGTCGGCTCGATGATCTTCAACAGCATCCGTGCCGTGGTCGTCTTGCCCGAACCGGACTCGCCCACGATCGCGACCGTCTCGCCTCGCGGGATAGCGAGGGACACGTCGTTCACCGCGACGAAGTCCTCCTTCTGCCCGCGCACCGGATAGACCTTGGTGAGGTTCTCGATCTCGACGATGTTGTCGGCGGTCGACGGAGCCTCGACCGTCTCGGCATCCTCCGACGTCCCGACGCCCGCGGGCTCCGCAGGACGATCCTCCACCTGGAAGGCCTCGGGGCGCAGACGCGCTGCGGCCACCGACGGCGCCGCCTTCACGAGCGACTGCGTGTACGGATGCTGCGGATCCTCGAGGATCTGCTTCGCCGGGCCCTGCTCGACGACCTTGCCGCGGTGCATCACGATGACGCGCTCCGCTCGCTCTGCCGCGAGTCCCAGATCGTGCGTGATGAGCAGCACGGCGGTGCCGAGTTCCCGTGTCATCTCCCCGATCTGATCGAGGATCGTCTGCTGCACCGTGACGTCGAGCGCGCTCGTCGGCTCATCCGCGATCAGCAGACGCGGCTTGCATGCCAGACCGATCGCGATCAGCGCGCGCTGACGCATGCCGCCGGAGAACTCGTGCGGATACTGCTTCGCACGCTTCTCGGGGTCCGGCAGACCTGCGGCGGTGAGCGCCTCGACCACCTTCTCCTGCACGTTCTGCCTGGTGGCCAGCCCGTGCGCGAGGAGCGTCTCTGCGACCTGGGTGCCGATCTTGGCGACCGGGTTCAGGTTGGACATCGGGTCCTGCGGCACGAGTCCGATGTCGCGCCCGCGGATGGTTCGCAGCTCGTTCTCGGGAGCTCGGGTGATATCCCTCCCGTCGAGGCGGATGCTGCCGGCGGACACACGGCCGCCTCCGGCGAGCAGGCCGATGATCGCCATCGCGGTCGTCGACTTGCCCGACCCCGACTCCCCCACGATCGCGACGGTCTGCCCCGGCCCGATCTCGAGATCGACGCCCTCGACCGCGTGCACGACGCCGTCCATAGTGGCGAAGTCGACGGCGAGCCCCTCGACAGACAGAAGAGGTGCATTCGGCATCTGGGTGTCTTTCGCGGTGTTCATCGTGCTCTCGTCCTCGGGTCCATGGCCTCGCGCAGCGCTTCACCGAACAGGGTGAAGCCGAGCGCGGTGACCGCGATGCAGATACCGGGCAGGAATGCCAGCCACGGCGCGATGGCGAGCTCCGCCTGCGCGTAGGTGAGCATGCGCCCCCACTCGGCCGTCTCGGGGCGACCGCCGCCGAGACCGAGGAACGACAGCGCGGCCGCGTCAATGACGGCGGTGGCGAGCGTCAGAGTGCCCTGCACGATGACCGGGCCGATGGCGTTCGGCAGCACGTGCGACATCGTGATCTGCCCGCGGCCCAGACCCAGGGTCTGTGCCGAGAGCACGTAGTCGCTGGAGCGCTGCTGCAGCATCGACGCACGCAGCAGACGCGCGAAGATGGGCACCTGCGATGCACCGATCGCGATCATCACCGCGAACGGCGTCTGACCGAGGATCGCCGCGATAGAGACCGCCAGCAGCAGGTTCGGGACCGACAGGATGATGTCCACGACACGCATGATGATCGTGTCGACCCAGCCGCCGAAGGTGCCGGCGAGAAGTCCGAGGATCATTCCGCCGACCAGGCCCAGCGCGGTCGAGATGACGCCGATCAGCAGTGACGCCTGCGCACCCCAGATGAGCTTGGAGAGAACGTCTCCACCGAATCGGTCGAGGCCGAGCGGGAACTCGGGGATCTCCCCCGGGCCCGGGATGTTCGTCGGAGTGATGTACTTCGCGCCGGGGAGCGCGGTCTCGGGGTACGGCGCGAGAATCGGTGCGAGCACCGACACGAGCACGAACAGCAGGACGATGCCTGCGCCGATCCAGGCGGTGGGGTTGCGGCGTAGACGGCGGAACACGTCGCGCCAGAATCCGCCCGGCCCCTCCTTGAGGCCTGCCTGATTGACGGCGACGGTGTCGACGACCGAGCCGCTCGCCGCCGACGGGCCCTGTGCGGGTGGGAGCGAGATGGTCATGACGCCACCCCCTTTCGGAGAACGAGGCGGGACATCACTGCACCCGCACTCTCGGATCGATGAAGCTGTACGACACGTCGACCGCCAGGTTGATCAGCGCGTAGGCGATCGCGATGAAGATGATGAACCCCTGGAGCACCGGGAAGTCCCTCGTGAAGATCGCCCTCGCGAGGAACGAGCCGATGCCGGGGAACGCGAACACGGTCTCCGTGAGCACGGCTCCCGAGATCAGCAGACCGGTCTGGAGGCCGATCGTGGTGATCACCGGCAGCATGGCGTTGCGCAGGATGAAACGGCTGCGCAATGTCGAGGCGCCGACGCCCTTCGCCCGGCCGGTGCGCACGTAGTCCGCGTTCTGCACTTCGAGGACACTCGCCCTCGTGATGCGGACGATGATCGCGAGCGGGATGGTGCCGAGTGCGAGCGCCGGGAGCACGAGGTGCATCAGCGCGTCCCACGAGGCGTCGAACTCGCCGGTGATCAGGCCGTCCCACACGTAGAAGCCCGTGGGATGGGTGGCATCTATTCGGGGGTTCTGCCTGCCGTCCGAGGGCAGCCAGCCCAGCTGCACCGCGAAGACGTATTTCAGGATGAACGCGAGGAAGAACACCGGGATGGTGATGCCGACGAGGCTCAGGACCACCGACGCGTGGTCGGTGAACTTGCCGTGACGGCGGGCGGCCCAGTATCCGAGAGGGATGCCGACGCCGATCGCGAAGATGAGCGCCACGACGCTCAGCTCGATCGTCGCGGGGAAGCGACGGAAGAACTCCTCCGTCACGGGCCGGTTGGTCTGGATCGAGGTGCCGAAGTCGCCCTGCAGAAGGCGTCCGACCCAGATGAAGTACTGCTCGATGATCGGCTTGTTGAAGCCGTAGAGCTCGTTGACCCTCGCGATGGCATCCGGAGTCGCCTTCTCGCCGAGAAGAGCGACGGCCGGGCCGCCGGGGAGGGCCCTGACCCAGGCGAACAGCAGGATGCTGAGGCCGATCAGAGTGGGAATGAGGAAAAGCAGTCGCCTGCCGATGGTGCGCAGCAAAAGGTCTCCGTTGATCAGAAGGTACGCCGGTCCCGGGCCTCCGCGGCGAGCGCGGAGACCCGGGTGGGCAACTCAGTCGGTCAGACCTACTTGGTGAGGACGATGTCCGTGAAGACCTCGTCGTTCACCGGGCTGGCAGGGTAGCTCTCGACGCGCGGGTCGAACGCCAGCGTGGGCGCCGGGTGCGCGAGAGGAACTCCGGGGATGAACTGAGCGACCATCTCGTTGATCTCCTCGTAGAGGGCCGTCTGGTCCTCGAGGTTGGAGACGCCGCGAGCCTCGTTCAGCTTCTGGAAGAGCTCCGGGTTGTCGAAGCCCCACTCGGAGCTCTGCTGGCCGAAGAAGACGCCGACGAAGTTGTCGGTGTCGTTGTAGTCGCCGGTCCAGCCCAGCAGGTGGATGCCGTGGTCGGACGTACCGGTGGTGCGGTCGAGGTACTCGACCCACTCCTCCGAGACCGGGGTGGTCTCGACGCCGACCTCGGAGAGCTGCGACGACAGCACCGTGAAGATCTGCTCGGGGTCCGGCATGTACGGACGCGAGACGTTGACCGGGTAGTTGAAGGTGAGCTTCAGCGGGTTGGCCTCGTCGTAGCCGGCCTCGGCCAGCAGGGACTTCGCCTTCTCGGGGTCGTAGTCGTACGTCGTGACATCGGGGTTGTAGCCGTTGACGGTGTCGGGCACGAACTCGATCGCCTTCTCGGTGCCCTCAGGCAGGACCTGGCTGATCAGCGCGTCCTTGTCGACCGCGTACGAGAGCGCCTCGCGGACCTTGGGGTCCTGCAGCTCGGGGATCGCCTGGTTGAAGGCGAGGTACAGGATCGTGAACGGAGGGCGCGACACCATGGTGAAGCCGTCGTCCTCGAGCGCCTGGGTGTCGGCGGGGCCGACCAGGTCGTAGCCGTCGATCGAGCCGGACTCGAGCGCCTGACGACGCGCGGTCGGGTCGTCGATCGTGCGGAAGATGATCTCGTCGATCTGACCCGCGTCGCCCCAGTAGTCGCCGTATGCCTTGAGCGAGACCTGCTCGCCCGGTGCCCACTCGTCGAACTGGTAGGGGCCCGTACCGACGGGGTGTCCCATCGCGTACTCGGAGAGCACCGGCGCCTCGGCGGAGCCGCTGACGTCGTCGGCGCCGAACTCCTGCAGCGCCGACGGGCTCTGCATCGCGAACGACGGCAGCGACAGCGATGCGACGAAGCCGGCGAACGGCTTGTTCAGGTCGATCGTGACGGAGTAGTCGCCGTCGGGCGTGCACGACTTGTACACGGCGTCGGCGGGGTTCTCGGCGTAGCCCTTGAAGAGCTTGTTGTAGTAGTAGCCGAAGGCCTCGGACGCGGCGAGACCGGTCCAGTTGAACCAACGGTCGAAGTTCGCGCACACCGCTTCGGCGTTGAACGGCGTGCCGTCGTGGAAGGTGACGTCTTCCTTCAGGGTGAACGTGTGACTCATGCCGTCTTCGGACGACTCCCACGACTCGGCGAGGAGCGGGGCGGGGTCGGCGGTGCCGGGTTCGGTGCCGACGAGACCCTCGAAGATCTGACGGGAGACGCGGAAGCTCTCACCGTCCTGGGCGAATGCCGGGTCGAGGCTCGCGGGGTCCGACGACGCGGCGAACACGAACGTGCCGTCCACATCTCCCGAGCCCTCGGAGCCGTCGTCGCCGCGCTCGCTGGCGACGCATCCCGAGAGGACCAGCGCGGCGAGCGCTGCTCCGGTGACGGCGATGAGTCCTCGCCGACGCATGACTTTATGGTGCATTGTGTGACCTTCCTGTCGAGCGCTGCAGTGCGCGTTCCGGAGGCGTCTTCGACTCCGGAAACGGTGATGCCCTCGACGCTACCCAGTGGGTACACCGTTGCAAAACACCTCCAGGTTGCATTCCTGTTACGGATGTTCGGGGCACGGCCGATCGGGTAATCTCCAGAACGTGCCCGACACGTCTCCCCTCGCCGTCTGCGTCGGCGAGGGCCTGGTGGCCCTCGTCCCCGCCACCGCCGCCCCTCTCGAGGACGTCCGGACCTTCCACCGCTCCCTCGCCGGAGCGGAGTGGAATGCCGCGATCGCCCTCGCATCGGCGGGCGTCCGCACCGCCGTCGTCTCCCGGGTGGGCGACGACGGATTCGGCCGCTTCCTCACCGCCGAGCTGCGCAGGCACGAGGTCGACGACACCGCCGTCGAGGTGGATCCGGATGCTCCCACCGGCCTCTACGTGAAGGAGCTGTCACCTCGGCCCGACGGGTCGGTCGACGGGACCATGCACTACTACCGATCCGGTTCTGCGGCGGCGGCGATGTCACCCGCGACTCTCTCCGCCTCGCCCGCATCCGACCTGCTCTCGGAAGCATCACTGGTGCACACGTCGGGCATCACCCCCGCCCTCTCCGTCGCGGCGCGGGCAGCTCAGGATTCCCTGTTCGACGCCGAGCGCGAAGGACGTCTGCTGAGCTTCGACGTGAACTGGCGCCCTGCTCTGTGGAGAGGACGCGAGGACGAGGGGCGGGCGGCGATCTCGAACTACGTCCGCCGCGCCGACGTCGTCTTCTGCACGCAGCCGGACGCCGAGGCGGTGTTCGGGACCTCAGACCCCGACAGGTTGCGCGAGCTGTTCCCCGAACCCCGGTACCTGCTCGCCACGAGCCCGCGCGGAGCAGTCGCGTTCGACGGGTCGGAGCGCACCGACAGCGCGGCGCTGGATGTGCCGGTCGTCGAATCGATCGGCGCCGGAGACGCGTTCGCCGCCGGATTCCTCGCGGGGGTGCTCACGGGGCTCTCGCTCACGGGCAGCCTCGCCCGCGCGCACCGCATCGCGACCCGCGCTCTCGCGAGCACGCGCGACCACGTCGACTGAGCGCCTCTCCCTCGAATGGCCCCGCGGCGGTCCGGAGTCAGCGCCGACGACGCGACGCCGCCGCGTCGTGCGTCAGCTGGAGGGGGATCACGACGGGTTCGCCACGGTGCTGGACGACCCGCACGAAGAGGATGTCGACGAGGGCGAGCTGCGCGATGCGACTCGACATCGCCGCCATGCGGAACGGCGACTCCTGGGCATAGGTGAGCAGCACCACGTCTGCGGCGAGCGCGAGGGTCGAGTCCGGGGCGCTCGTCACGGCGACGGAGAGGGCGCCGGCGTCTCTGGCGACCTCCACCGCCCGCACGACCTCCTGGGTCTCGCCCCCGTGCGAGAAGGCGATCACGACGTCATCCGGCGAGCGCAGGGATGCGGCCGTGAGGGCGAGATGGGGGTCGGCGGAGTGGGCGACCGAGCATCCGATGCGGGCGAGCTTCTGCTGCAGGTCCTGAGCCGTGAGCGACGACGCGGCCTGCCCGAACAGGTCGACGTGTCGCGCGGCGACCACGGCCAGCGCGACCCGGTCGAGGGCGGCCGCGTCGAGCCCCAGCGCCGTCTTCTCGATCGCGTCGATCTCCTGGGACGCGAGCTTGGCGGCGATCGCCGACGGCTCGTCATCCGGATCGATCGCCGTGGTGTCGAGACCGAACCGGGCCTGCTGCGCCTGAGCGAGCGTCACCGTCCGTGCGACCGCCACTCTCAGCTCGCGGTACCCGCTGAACCCGAGCGACTGCGCGAATCGCGCCACGGTCGACAACGACGTGTTGCACAGTCGTGCCAGGTCGTTGATGGCGAGATCCACGACCAGCGTGGGGTCGCCGAGAATGATCTCCGCCACCCGAGCCTCGGCAGCACTCAGACGGGCGATCGATCGGCGCACCAGCGCGAGAACGTCTGAGTCCACGGTGTCATCCTGCCTCAGTCGGCCGAACCCGCGTCGCCGCGTGACGAACCGTCTCCGGTCGAGCCTGCGCCGATCAGCCGTTCCCTGGCTGCCTGGGCGCCGACCAGGGACGCTGCTCCGACTTCGACGATCGGCAGAGGGAGCGGACGCTGCGGTGCGAGTCCGACGTTGACCACGACGGCGTCGGGGTCGCGGACCGCGGCGCGCTCGACCAGAGATCGCTGCGCGTCGTCCGCGTCCGGTCGATCCAGCAGGATGACCGTGAGGCCGTCGGCCGCGACGGCGGCATCGAGGGCCTCGTCCTGCTCTTCGACCGAGATGCGGGCCACGTCGACCCTGGCGCGGTGGCCGCCGGCGGCGAGCGCTTCGGCGACGTAGGCCGAGGCGCTGTCGACGGCGAGGGTCGAGCGGCGGCGCGCGTCGACGACCGCGAGGACCTCGGCATCCGCCGTCGCACCCGTGATCGCCCGCCCGACGATCTCGCGCGGATCGAAGTCGACCGGAGCGGATGCCGCATCGGCACGCTCCCGCAGGGCTCCGGCGAGAGTGGCGACCCGAGCGGCAGCCTCTTCGATCCGCGTCCGCGGCAGCGATCCGTCTCGGAGCGCAGCCACGATGCCGTCGCGCGCAGCGATGAAGTCACGTCGGTCCTGGTCGGGAAGGGTGGCTCCTCCCCTGTTGGTGGGGTTGCCGATGCACAGCAGGTCGACGCCCGCCGCGAGCGCCCGTGCCGCGCCGACACCGATGCCGACGGTCTCGCGGATCGCCGCCATGTCGAGGGCGTCGGAGATGATCACACCGTCGAAGCCCCAGCCGCGGAGGATGCCGAGAATCCGGGGGTTCAGAGTCGCCGGCTCGGCTCCCCACGCAGGGACCACGATGTGCGCCGTCATGATCGAGTCGACGCCTGCGGCCACCGCGGCCCGGAACGGCTCGAGGTGCACCCGCTCGAACTCGTCGATGTCGAGCGAGATCACGGGCGACGCGTGATGCGAGTCCAGGTGCGTGTCGCCGTGCCCGGGGAAGTGCTTGACGCACGCCGCGGCCGCGCCGCTCTGGATCCCGTCGACGGCTGCCAGCACGTGTCGCGAGACGAGTTTCTCGTCATCGCCGAACGAGCGAACACCGATCACCGGGTTGCGCGGATCGGTGTTCACGTCGGCGACCGGCCCGAGGACCACGTTTCCGCCGATCGCGGTGACCCGCCTGGCGAGCTCTGCACCCGACGCCCTCGTCGCCTCGACGTCGTCGAGGAGGCCGAGCTGCCCGGCCCCCGGAAGGGTCGATCCTGTCGCGGACTCGAGGCGGGTGACGTTGCCGCCCTCCTCGTCGATGCCGATCAGGGCGTCGGGATTCGCACGGAGGACCTGCGCGCTCAGTGCAGGCAGTCCCTCACCGATGTTCTGTCCGAAGTAGACCACGCCGGCGAGACCGTCCTCGAGCTCGGCGACCAGCCACTGCGGAGCCTCGGTCCCGAGGAAGCCGGGCCAGAGCACCGCGTTGGCGAGTCGTTCGAGCTCGTCCGTCATCCCTTCACCGCTCCTGCCACCATGCCGGCGGAGAGCCGGCGCTGCACGATCACGAAGAAGATCATGACAGGGATCGTGATGATCGTCGATGCCGCCATGATGCTGCCCCAGTCGTTGGAGTGCAGGCCGAAGAACGACTTCAGACCGATCGACACCGTGTACTGGTCGGTCGCGCTGCCGAGGATCGTCATCGCGAAGATGAACTCGTTCCACGCGGTGATGAAGCTGAAGATGCTGGTCGCGACGAGACCGGGCATCACGAGCGGCAGCAGGATCGAGCGGAACATCCGCCACCAGCTGGCACCGTCGATGTACGCGGCCTCTTCGAGCTCCACCGGCACCGCGGCGACGAATCCGCGCAGCATCCAGATGCCGAACGCCAGCGAGAGCGCCACGTAGACGACCATCAGGCCGAGGATGCTGTTGAGCAGACCCAGGCTCTTCACCTGCAGGAACAGCGGGATCACGAGGGCCTCGAGCGGCACCATCTGCACGACGAGGATCATCATGAGGATCGTGGTGCGGAACTTGAAGCGGAAGCGCGCGACGGCGACCGCCGCGAGCAGGCACACCAGGGCGCTGACGAGGACGGTGACGAGCGCCACGATCGCGGAGTTGCGGAGATACGTGCCGAAGCCGCCGTCGGTGAGCACGAACGCGAAGTTGTCGAACGTGAACTCCTGCGGCAGGAGGGACTGTCCACCGCTGGACGCCTTGGCGTCGAGCGCACTGGAGACCATCCAGTACACGGGGAACAGCGTGAAGATCAGGACGGCGGCGATCGCGATGCCGGTGCCGACGCGCGACATGACAGAGGGGCGGGGGTTCACAGCTCGTCCTCCTTCATGAGCGAACGGATGTAGACGATCGTGATGCCGATCAGCACGAGGGTGAGGAGCACGGCGAGAGCCGCACCGAACCCGTAGCGGTTCTGGCCGAAGGACTCGACGTACGACCAGACACCGAGGTTGAGCACCGACCGGTTGCCGCCGCCTCCGCCGGGCATCAGATAGACCTGCGCGAAGACCTTGAAGTCCCAGATCGTCGACAGGATGATCACGACAGAGAAGACGGGCTTGAGCGTCGGGAAGATGATCTTCCAGAATCGCATCCAGGCGTTGGCGCCGTCGAGGGCCGCAGCCTCCAGCATCTCCTTCGAGACGCCCAGGAGCCCTGCGAGAACCGTGATGGCGACGAACGGGAAACCGTGGTGCACCACGTTCAGCAGGACGATCGCGTAGAACGACCACTGGTTGGTGAACCAGTTCACCGGGTCGTCCATCAGACCGAGGTCCTGCAGGACCGTGTTGAAGATGCCGCGGTCGGCATCGAAGATGAACGTCCAGACGTAGGTGCCGGTGACGGCGGGCATCGCCCAGGCCACCATGATGCAGCTCGAGACGATCGTGCGCCAGACGGTGCCGAGCTTCGCGAGCAGCAGGGCGACGAGCGTGCCCACTGCGACGGTGACGAACACGGCGACGGCGGCGAAGCCGACCGTGTTCGGGAGCACGACAGTCCAGAGTGTCGGATTGGTGAGCGCCTCGACATAGTTGTCGACGCCGATCCAGTTGTTCTCTCCGGTGTTGATCTCGCGCAGGCCGTAATCCTGCAGCGAGAAGATGAAGACCTGGATGAGCGGCCAGAGCATGAGCACCGCGAGGATGACCAGGCCCGGGGCGAGGAGGAGCCAGGGGCGGGCCGTGAGCAGCGAGAGTCCTCGCTTGCGCGGCCGGCCGCCGGCCACGGAGGCGGAGGAGGACTCCGCCTTCGTGGCCGGCAGTGGCGCTTGCACCATCGACATGAAGGGATACAGCCTTACTGGTTGAGCAGATCGGTCATCTCAGCAGCGGCATCCTTCGTCGCCGTGGCGACGTCCTTCTGCCCGCTGAGGATGGCCTGGATCATCGAGTTGGTGGTCTTCTTGGCCTGGACGGCACCGAAGTTCGGGGTCACCGGCACGGAGGCGCCGCCCTCGACCATCTGCTGTGCGAACGGAGCGACGAGCGGATCGGTCGAGGCCAGGGCCTCTTCCATCGCCGACTGGACTCCGGGGAAGTAGCCCGTCTCGTCCGCCCACTTCTCGGCGAACTCGCCCGTGGTCATGAGCTTGACGAACTGCCATGCCAGGTCGGCGTTCTCGGTCGTGTTGAAGACCGACAGGTGCGAGCCGCCGAGCACGGACGGAGCGATGCCGCCGCCCTCACCGGGGATCACGGCTGCGCCGATCTTGCCGTCGAGCTCGGGGTTCGCCTCGATCAGAGCCTTCGGGGTCCACGAGCCCGAGAGCATCATGGCGACGTTGCCCTGCGTGAACGAGTCACGGAGGTCCGTCTCCTTCCACGTGGTGGCTCCGGCCGACGAGAAGCCGTGCTCGGTCGCGAGCCCGGTGTAGAACTCGATGCCGGCCTGCGACTCCTTGCTGTCGAGCTCGCTCGTCCAGGTCTTGCCGTCGAGGGTCGCGACCTCTCCACCGGCGCCCCAGACCCAGGGGTAGACCTGGAACTCGGCGTCTCCGGCGACGGGGAAGGGCAGCATGTCGGGCTTGGCTGCCTTGATGGCCTCACCGGCGGTGACGATGTCATCCCACGTCTTCGGGGCCTCGAGACCGAGCTCCTCGAACACGTCGGTGCGGTAGACGATCGAACGGACACCGGCGTACCACGGCATGCCGTAGAGCTCGTCCTCGTACGTCCCGGCGACCGCGAGACCCTCGACGAGGTCGTCGCGCAGGCCCTTCTCGGCGTCGACGTACTCGTCGAGCGGCTCGAGCGCGCCCGCGTCGGCGAACTCGGCGGTCCAGGTCGTGCCGGTCTCGGCGATGTCGGGCGTGGTGCCACCGGCGATCGACGTGACGAAGCGGTCGTGGGCGTCGGCCCACTGGATCTCCTCGATCTTGACCGTGGCTCCGGTCTCGTCCTCGAAGGCGTCCGAGACCTCGTCGTAGAACGCGCTCGCGTCGGGGTTGGTCCCCTTCATGATCCAGACGGTGAGCTCCTGGCCCTCTCCGTCGACGGCTCCACCGTTGTCGGCGCCACCGCCGGCACAGGCCGCCAGGCCCAGGGTGGCCACGGCGCCGAGCGCCACGGCCGGAAGAATGCGCTTGTGCATCAGGGTTCTCCTCTTTGAACGTCCTGGCGGCATCGGGTGCCTACCACGTAGGAAAAAGTATTCATCACTAACTAATTCCCTGCAAGTTATTCTCAGAAACGTCATGCGGCCGTAACATCGTGCTCCGCGGGTAGGCTCTGCGGCATGTCAGGGGCTCTCGACGACGCGAAGCGCACCACGGTCGCGCGCCATGCCGACCTGCCGACACCGAGTGCGCTGTCCACCTTCCTCAAGCTCCTCGGCGTCGCCCTGAGCGTGCTGCTCGTCTCCTCCATCGCCGTGGCCGGCTTCGTCTTCGTCGACGTCCTGAACAGAGTCGGCGAGGGCGCGGTCGCACTGGAGGATGACGCGGAGGTGGCCCCTCCGTCGCTCGGCGCCTACCCGAGCGACAAGGCCTTCAGCATCATGATCGTCGGCACGGATGAATGCGGCGAGGTCTCGACGCAGTTGCTCGGCGAGCGCTGCGAGAAGAGCGACGAGGGCTCGCGCAACGATGTGAACCTGCTCGTGCATGTGTCGGCGGCTCCTCGCAACGTCACCGTCGTGTCGTTCCCCCGTGACCTGATGGTCGAGGTTCCCGAGTGCACGCGGGACGACGGTTCGACCGCGTCGTCGATGACGAAGGCGCCGCTCAACTCCCTGTTCGACCACGCGGGCATCTCGTGCATCGCGAAGACGGTCAGCGACCTCAGCGGCATCCCCATCGAGTTCGCGGCCAAGATCAGCTTCGACGGCGTGATCGCGATCACCGATGCGATCGGCGGGGTCGAGGTGTGCGTCGCCGGCGAGGGGATCCGCGATTCGCAGGCGGGCATCGACCTGCCCGTGGGGACCCACACCGTCTCGGGAGCGAACGCCCTCGCCTTCATCCGCACCAGACACGGTGTGGGCGACGAGAGCGACCTCGCCCGCATCTCGAACCAGCAGCAGTACATGTCGCGTCTCGCGAAGAAGATCCTCAGCGCCGAGACTCTCACCGATCCGTCGAAGGTGCTGCGGCTGATGAACACGGTCGCCGACAACATCGTGCCGAGCGAGTCGCTCAGCAACGCACTCACCCTGACCCAGCTCGCGCTGGCACTGAAGGACGTGCGGTTCTCGGACTTCGTCTTCGTGCAGTACCCGAACCTCGACGATCCCGACAACCCGGGGATCAAGGTCGTCCCCGACTACGACGCCGCCGAGCCTCTCTGGGCGGCGCTGATCGCCGGCGAGCCGATCACCCTCACGGGCGACGTCGCGACGAACCGCAGCGTCGAACTCGCGACCCCGCCCGCCACCGGAGAGACCCCCGAGACTGCCGCTCCGACCGAGGTGCCCGAGACCCGCGCGACGCTGCCCCCGGAGATCTCGGGGCAGAGCGTCGATCAGGACACCTGCTCGGTCGGCAACCAGGCGAAGTGAACGCGTAGTCTCGGAGCATGGGCAGGACGCGAGCACGAGACACCGAGCATCCTCAGGCCCGACTCGACCACGGCGGCATCGCACGCATCGTGCCGTCGGAGTTCACGAGCGGGTTCGAGCTCATCGTCGACGACACCCCGCAGTCGCACGTCGACCTGGATGACCCCACGCATCTGCACTTCGAATACATCGTGCGCATGGGCGCCGTGATCGACCAGCTGCCGTCCGGCCCTCTCACCGCCGTGCACCTCGGCGCCGGCGCGCTGACCATCCCCCGCTACATCGATGCCACGAGGCCAGGCTCCCGCCAGCAGGTCATCGAGCTCGAGGCACCGCTGGCGACTCTCGTACGCGAGCACCTGCCGCTGCCCAAGGGCGCCGCGATCCGACTGCGGATCGGTGATGCCCGCGAGGGCGTCAAGCGGCTGCCGTCGGCGATCGTCGGCAGCTGCGATCTGGTCGTCTCGGACGTCTACTCGGGCGCGCAGACGCCCGCCCACCTGACGAGCCTCGAGTTCTACCGCGAGCTCGCGGAGCTCCTCTCCCCCGGTGGTGTTCTGCTCGTGAACGTGGCCGACGGCCCCGGCCTCGCGTTCGCCCGCCGACAGGTCGCGACGATCGCCGAGGTGCTTCCCGAGATCGGCGTCCTCGCCGACACCCAGGTGCTGAAGGGACGACGCTTCGGCAACCTCGTGATCGCCGCCTCGGCCGCACCACTGCCCACCGAGTGGCTCCCACGGATGCTCGCCGCGGGCCCCCATCCGGCGAAGATCGCCCAGGGCGCCGAGGTGACCGCCTTCGTACAGGGCGCGCGAGTCGTGACAGACGCGGATGCCGTCGCCTCCCCCCGTCCGGACGCCTCGCTCTTCCTGCGCTGAGAGCATCGATCTCGATCCGGATGCGTGCCCGTGGGGCGTGCCGCCCCGATGAGCGCGCGGTAGCGAGGCACACTTGTCGGGGGACACTGCGGAAGGAGAGCAATGAGTTTCATCCAGGGTTACGACCAGGAGAGCCTTCGCGAGCTGGTCGACCTCGGTGAATGTTCGGCACGGCTCGAGGAGATCGAGGGCCAGCGCAGTCTTCCCGCACTGCTGGAGCGCGTCTGGCTGCTGAAGGTCCTCGACCGTCTCGACGAAGCCCTCCCACTCGCCGATGAGGCCGTCCGCCAGTCGCGCATGGCCGGCACCCGCAAGGACGTCCTGCGCGCACGAGTGCTGCATGCCACGATCCTGCAGCACCGCGGTGCCTACGCCGCGGCCGAGCAGGAGCTCGCGACCTGCGCGGCCGAAGCCGAAGGCCAGCGCTGGGTGTCGATCGCCGCCTTCGCGCACCACCATCACGGCAAGAACGCCTACGAGGCCGGCGACTACGAGACGGCCCGTGAGAGCTTCAAGCAGTCCCTGTTCCTCCGCCGTGAAGCGGGCGCACAGGACAGCGAGCTTGAGACCGTTCTGCTCGCGATCGAGGCCGCCGAACGACGCCGTACGTCACAGCTCGTCTCGGGCTGACGCGTTCCTGCATCGGGATGTCGGCGGCATGGCTTAGCCTGATCGCATGGCGGAACTTGACCGGGTGCGCGTCTGGGGCGAGGCACTGATCACGCTGCATCTCGACGAGAGCTGGTCGTTCGGATTCGACAACGCGAAGCGTCGTGCGGGGCAGTGCGATTACACGAAGAAGCGCATCACCGTGTCGCGCTATCTGGCGGCGCGTTTCGAGGACGACGAGATCCATCAGGTGCTGCTCCATGAGGTCGCGCACGCGCTGGCCGGACATGAGGCGGCTCATGGCCCTGCCTGGAAGCGGGTGGCCCACGACCTCGGCTACGTCGGCGGAACGACGCACCACGGCGAGACAGCGGTCGAACTCGCGCCGTGGGTGGGTGCATGCCCCTCGGGCCACGTCACCTACCGCCACCGGCGTCCCTCGCGGGCGACGTCATGCGCGCGGTGCTCGCGGTCGTACGACGCGCGCTACCTGTTCGAGTGGACGCGCCGCGAGATCACGGCCGACACCCGGCTCGCCGCGCAGATGTCGCGCTGAGCGCGCCGCCCGCGACGCCGCCCGAGGTCAGCGCGATTCGCGGTCGTTCTTCGGATCGACCTCGGGCGTCGGCTCATTCGTCGACTGCTCCGCATCGACGGCGCTTTCGTCGACCGGGAGCACGTCATCCTTCGATTCGTCGATTGCGACGTCGGCCTTCTCGGCGTCGCGAGCACGCGCTGCGCGCCGTCGGAGCAGTGCTGCCGCAGCGCGCCACCCGATCAGGAAGACGCCGAGCACGAGCGCCGTGACAATGATGAAGGCCACCTGCGCGGTGTCGCCCGAGGCGACGCGCAGGAGCAGCCCTCCGACGACGGTGACGGCCCAGACGACTGCGCCCCAGGCGAGCGACCACGGCTGGCGCGGCCGCCCCGGAAGCAGCGCGGCGACCAGGTGGCCGACGAGCAGCGCGACGATGAAGGGCCAGGCGGTCAGCAGGAATCCACCGGGGTCCTCGTCGTGCGATGCACGACCGATCACGGCGAAGACGAGCACCAGGACGGCGTCGAGGACGAGAGCAGGGACGAACCTCATGCCACGACCCTACGTCGAGGGTGCCGAAACAGGCGCCGAATGCGCGGCCTGTTGCGGAGTGAGTCGACGTGTCAGTCGAAGGCGACGAACAGCCCGTCGCGGAGCACCGGAACGACGTCGTGGGCGTCGATCTCGGCAGCAGCGACGGTCGACGTGGGAACCAGGCCCGCGGAGGTGATCCGCTCGGTCGCGGCCACGCCCTCGGCGATCTCGCGCGCAGATCCACTGGCGCTGATCATGTGCCGCAGCGCTCTCTTGAGGGCCCGGAACCCTTCGGCCGCGACAGCCGCGTCCGGAGCAGTGTGGTCGATGCCGAGATCGGTCAGTGCCGCGATGACGGCACCCGCGCCGAGGTGGTCCTCCACCGCGAAGCGCACCGCTCCCGCGGCATCCGCCTCTCCGGCGGCGATCACGGCGACCGACGTCCGGGCCTGCCTGCGCTCCTGCAGCGTCGCGACGGCGCGCGCCACTGACGAGGCGTTGCGGAGGCTGCCGACGAGCACCACGGAGTCCCCTGCGCCCGCGGCGACCGCGGCACCGTTGCGAGACCAGCCGCGGGCGTCATCGAGAGAGACCGAGGACCCGGATGCGACGGCATCCGCCACCGTCGACGAGAAGCGCAGGACATCGACGACCACGACCACGTCGGCGGGCGCGAGACGGTGGAGTCCCTCGGCGCCCCACTCGAGGCGCACCTGATACGTGGACTGATCGAACGGAGACGGCATCCGTCCAGCCTAGGACGAGCATGAACCGACCCCGGCCCCGATGACGGATCGAGTCATCAGGGCCCGGGCGGCTGCAGCTCCCCCGGCTGAATCGGGTCAGTCCGCGGCGAGCGCCTCGACCGGAGCCACACGGGTCGCGAGCCTGGTCGGAGCGGCGGCGGCGACCAGGGTGAGCATGGCGGTCGCCGCGACGATGATGACGATCGGCAGCCAGGGCACGTGCGGTGCGACCAGCCCTGCCGGTTCGAAGTCCGGAAGGGTGGGCGTCGAGCCGAGCAGCGACTGCGCCGCGATCCATCCATAGACGATGCCGAGGACGAGACCGGTCAGAGTCGCTGCGACCGTGATGTGCGTGGCCTCGAGCAGCACCATGCGTCGCACCTGACCGTTCGACAGGCCGATCGATCGCAGCAGGCCCAGCTCACGGCGGCGCTGTACGACCCCGATCGTGAGCAGGTTGACGAGTCCGACGGCGGCGATCACCGCGGACACGGCCACGAGCACCATCATCACGGCGGCGAACGCGTCGAACGGCGTGAAGAACTCGGCGGGGATCTCGCCCTCGACCTGGCCGATCAGCATCTGCTTGACCGACTCGAGCGCGACGGCGAACATCGTGACGAGCGTGACGCCCATGACCACGCCGATCGCCATGCGGGACGACCGCTCGGGGTAGCGCAGCACGTTCTCGGCGGCGAGTCGCGCGGTGGCGCTCGATCCGAACATCCGCCCCACCAGGCGCAGCACGGGCGGCATGAACAGCACCGATCCGAGTGCGAGTCCTGTGAACGACAGCAGTCCTCCGAAGAAGGCGACGACGACTCCGAGCGGATGCACGAGCCCGACCACGACACCTGCGGCGAGAAGGATCGCGCCGGAGACCAGCAGCACCCAGGCACCGATGTGGCGACCGGCGCGCGAGACCTCGTCGTGGGTGCGCTCGACCGAGCCACCGATCGCCTGCAGCGGCGTGACCGCCAGGACCCTGCGGGATCCGGCCCAGGCGGCAGCCCACGTGGTCAGCGCGACGCCCACGGCCGGCAGAGCGATGAACGGCTGCGCGAGCGAGAAGCCCTCCGGCACGTTCGCGATGAGGCCGCTGCCGATCTGGACGCCGATCGCGGCGATCCCCAGGCCCACGAGCAGGCCGAGGGCTGCGCCGATGACACCGACGACGAATCCCTGCTTCCCCACCTCGGCCCGCTGCGACCGAGCGGTCGCGCCGATCAGACGCATGAGCGCGATCTGACGCGTGCGACCAGCGATGATCGTCGAGAACGTGTTGGCGGTGACGATCGCCGCGACGTACATCGCGACGCCCGTGAGCAGGATCGAGAGCAGACCGACGATGAAGGCGAGGGTCTCGCTGTCACCGATGAACGGGTCGGCCTGCAGCACGGCACCCAGGTAGGCGGTGGTCTCGACCAGCACCACGCCGAACGCGGCGGAGAGAGCGGCGACGAGGATGCTGGCACCCATGCCGCGATCCCGCAACCACCCCAGGCGCGGACCGGTCGCCGCGGTCTGCGGTACGACGGTGCGGGTCGGGGAATCGATGACGGCGCTCATGCCGCCACCTCGGCGGCGAGCATGTACGCCGAGATCTCCTCGGCGCTCTGGCGGGGGTGGTCGGCGACGATGCGTCCATCGCCGAGGAAGAGCACGCGGTCCGCGTGGCTGGCCGCGATCGCGTCGTGGGTCACCATCGCGATGGACTGCCCGTGTTCGCGGCTCGCCGTGGCGAGCAGCTGCAGCACCTCGCGGCCGGTCTTGGAGTCGAGGTTCCCCGTCGGCTCGTCCGCGAAGACGAGGTCGGGCGCCGTGGCCAACGCCCGGGCGATCGCCACCCGCTGCTGCTGCCCGCCCGACAGCTGATGTGGACGGTGCTGCAACCGGGAGCCGAGTCCGAGTGTCTCGATCAGTCCGTCGATGCGGGCCCTCTCGATCGCGCTGGGGCGCCGACCGTCGAGTTCGAACGGCAGCATGACGTTTCCGAGCGCCGTGAGGGTGGGCACCAGGTTGAAGGCCTGGAAGATGAAGCCGACGCGGCGGCGGCGCAGGATCGTCAGATCGAGGTCCCCGAGACCGGTGATCTCGGTGTCTCCGATCCAGGCGCGTCCCTGCGTGGGGGTGTCGAGGCCCGCCATGATGTGCATGAGCGTGGACTTGCCCGAGCCGGATGGGCCCATGATCGCGGTGAACTGACCGCGGCGGATGCCGACGCTGACGTCGTCGAGCGCGCGGACGGTTCCCTCGCCGGCGCCGTAGGTCTTGTCGAGGTGCTGGACGCGGGCCGCGAGCCCGAGGTCGGTGGTCGTGATCTCCATGCTTCGACGCTACGGAGCACTCCCCCGCCGCCGCGTCGCTCTGGCGACGCATCCGCGTACATCGCAAGGATGATCTCCTGATCGGCCTCGAGTCAGGCGAGTCCGTGCTCGAACGCGAACACGACGAGCTGCACACGGTCGCGCAGGCTCAGCTTCGTCAGGATGCGACTGATGTGCGTCTTCACCGTGGCCTCGCTGAGGTATTCGCGCGCGGCGATCTCGGAGTTCGACAGCCCCCTCGCGGCGAGCGCGAAGATCTCGCGTTCGCGATCGGTCAGCGACGCGAACTGCGGGGGCACCGGCTTCGGGGCTTCGGCGAAGTGCTCGAACAGCTCGCGGGTCGCGGATGCCGCGATCACACTCGAACCGGAGTGGACGGTGCGGATCGCGGCGAGCAGGAACTCGGGATCCGCGTCCTTCAAGAGGAAGCCGCTGGCTCCCTGACGGATCGCGCGGGCAGCCGCCTCATCGAGGTCGAAGGTCGTCAGCATCACGATCCTCGGCGGGTCCGGTTGGCCGAGGATCTCAGCTGTCGCGGTGAGACCGTCCATCACGGGCATCCTGATGTCCATCAGCACGACGTCAGGTCGGGTCACGCGGACCAACTCGATCGCCTCCCGTCCGTCTCCGGCTTCACCGACCACGTCGATGTCGGACTGGGATGCGAGCAGCATGCGGATGCCGGCGCGGAAGAGCGACTGATCGTCGACGAGGACGACTCTGATCATGCGGCTTCTCCGATCGGGAGCGACGCGCGGACGACGAACTGCGCGCCCTGGCGCTCCGCCTGAAGGCTACCGCCGACCAGCTGGGCGCGTTCGCGCATGCCGATCACACCGTGCCCGCCGCTCCCCTGCGTCTGCTCCCGACCGACGGTGTTGCGCACCTGGATGTCGACCCGGTCAGCAAGCCAGGCGAGGTGCACGTCGACCGCGCCGTCGCCGTGCCGGATGGCGTTGGTGAGTGCCTCCTGCAGGATCCGGTACACGGCGAGCTGGATCGCTCCCGGCGGTTCACCGGGAGGTGTGGGATCGACCGTGATGCGCGGTTCGATCCCCGCCTGCCGCACCTGTGCGAACAGCGCTTCGAGGTCGGCGAGAGTCGGCTGAGGGCCATCCCCCTGACGGTGGCGCAGTTGCGTGAGCAGCAGCCGCACGTCGCTCAGCGCCCCTCGTGCCGTCTGGGCGATGGTGCCCAGCGCCTCGGTGGCCATCTCGGGCTTGGCTGCCGCCGCGTATCGAGCTCCGTCGGCCTGCGCGATCACGACGGCGAGGGAGTGCGCCACGATGTCATGCATGTCGCGGGCGATGCGCACGCGCTCCTGCTCCTCTGCCGCGAGCGACTCCGCCTGCAGCTGTGCCGACCTGGTGCGCCGTGCGCGCAGGACGACGCGCCAGAGCAGACCGCACACCCACGCGAATCCGAGCGCGAGCACCGAGACCACGAGCAGCAGCGTGCCGGTGGTCAGCTGATCCCACCCGCTCGCGCCGGAGGATATCCCGGTGACCACGACCAGGTACACCGATGCCACGAATGCGCCGAACAGCGCCGAGCCGAAGCCCCACCACAGCACCACGCGTGAGCCCCAGGCGGCGGTCGCATAGAGCACCATCAGGATCCCCAGGTCGATGGGGAGCGGGCCGAGGCTCGCCGACATCTGCACGATCGCACCCGCCCAGGCGGCGACGAGAGCGAGCGCCGGGGCGAGTCTGCCGACCGCGACGCCGCCCCACATCAGCAGACCCGCGACGATGACTGCGGCGGCGCCAGCACCGTCGACACCCACCCCACTCGCCCCCGGCCCGTAGAAGGCGACGGAGAACGGGGTGAGGATGACGAAGAGCAGCGCCGCCCCGACGATGTCGAGAACGAGCGCCGTGCGGGAGAGCGGGCGGATCACTCCTCCACGCTACGGGGCACGGCATCCGCCCCGCATCCGCCTGCAGATGTATCCGCCGGTCGCGTCAGACGCGCGCGATGATCTCTCCGTGCGGCACGAGGTACCAGCCGTCGCCGTCGTCGGCCCAGCGCTTCCAGGCGTCGCTGATCGCCTGCAGGTCTGCGGAGGTCGCCATGTCGCTGTCGACAAGCTGCCGGGCGAGCGCGGACTCGAGGATGCGGTCGGCCCACATTCCGCCCCACCAGGCGCGGTCTTCGGGAGTCGCATAGGTCCAGGTGGAGCTGGTCGCCGTGACGTCGTCGAACCCGGCGGCCCGCGCCCAGGCGAGCAGGCGGCGGCCCGCGTCGGGTTCGCCGCCGTTCGCCCGTGCGGCTCGCCGATAGAGGTCGAGCCAGCGGTCGAGTTCGGGGAGCACCGGGAACCAGATGAAGCCGGCATAGTCGGCGTCACGCACGGCGACGACTCCGCCGGGCACCGTGACCCGACGCATCTCACGGAGCGCCTGCACGGGATCCCCGACGTGCTGCAGCACCTGGTGCGCGTGGACGACGTCGAAGCTGTCGTCGGCGAAGCTCAGGGAGTGCACGTCCTCGACGGAGAAGTCGAGGTTCGTGAGCCCTCTGCTCGCCGCGAGGTCGCGCGACAGCGACAGCGCTTTCTCATCGATCTCGGTCGCCGTGACGTGGCCGACCGCACCCGCGAAGTCGACCGTGATGCTGCCTGGGCCCGCTCCGACGTCGAGAAGTCTCGTGCCGGCAGCGAGGTGCGGGCGCAGGTACTCCGCCGAGTTCGCGATGGTGCGACTGCTGTGCGAGCGGAGGACGGTCTCGTGATGTCCGTGCGTGTAGGTGGCCATGCCCCACTCTTGCAGGAGAGTTCCCAGCCGGGCGAATCGACCGTCAGTGCAGCTCGGCGACGGCTCGCCTGATCGCCTCGCGGTCGGGCTTGCCCGACGAGAGCACGTCGAGCTCGTCGACGAGGATCAGCCGCGCGGGCCTCGCGTGCTTGCCGAGCTCCTCTGCGACCACGTCCCGCGCATGCGCGAGCTGCTCGGACTCGCTGCGCCGCAGCGCCTCGCCACGAGGAGCCACGATCACCGAGGCCTCACCCCAGCGCTCATCCTCGACGCCCACCACGACCGCTCCGGTGAGCCCGGGGACGCGACGCACGAGCCTCTCGACGCGATCGAGGGAGACGTTGATGCCACCGGAGACGATCACGTTGTCGGCTCGGCCGTGCACCCGCACCACGCCGTCGTCCAGGAGTCCGAGATCACCCGTGTGGTACCAGCGGATGCCGTGCTCGTCGCGCGAGAAGTTCTTCGCGGTCAGCTCACCGTCTCCGAGATACCCGTCGGCGAGCATCGGACCGGCGATGCGCAGTTCGCCGTCGACCGTCCGCACGCCGACGGTGTCGAGCGGGACGCCGTCGTACACGCATCCTCCACTCGTCTCCGTGGAGCCGTAGGTGCGCACCAGCCGGACTCCGAGATCGGCCGCGCGGTCGCGCAGCGGCTCGGGCAGCGCCTGGCCGCCGATGAGGATCGCGCGGTACGCCTGCAGCGCCGCCCGGACGGGCGCATCGTCCGCCGCGTCGAGCAGCGTCGAGAGCTGTGCGGGAACGAGCGACGTGTAGAGGTCGGGGAGGGAGCCGGATGCTCCCGACGACGGTCGGAGCATCGACAGCGTCGACTCGGCGAAGGATGCCGGCGAGAAGCGTCCGCTCAGAGCGACCGGATGCGTGCCGGCGACGAGCGACCGCACGACGACCTGGAGCCCCGCGACGTAGCCCGCGGGGAGGGCGAGCAGCCAGCGTCCCGCACCGATCCGCGCCGCCGTGGCATCCGCGCTCGCGCGCAGCGCCTCACCGCTCAGGGCGACCCGCTTGGGGATGCCACTCGACCCCGATGTCGCGATCACGACCGCGGTGCCCTCGGACACCCAACTCGGTGCGTCTCCGAGCATGCCGAATCCGAGCGCCGGACCTCCGTCGAGAGCACGGGCGAGAGCATCACGGAGCTCGGCCGGATCCTCGGCATCCGTCGATCTCAACGCGACCATGTGATCCTCGCTCCGCTCCGTCGATCCAGGATCAGTAGTGCCAGGGGAACGAGGTCCAGTCCGGATCCCGCTTCTCGAGGAACGAGTCCCGGCCCTCGACGGCCTCGTCGGTGCCGTAGGCGAGGCGCGTGGCCTCCCCCGCGAACACCTGCTGGCCCACGAGCCCGTCATCGACGGCGTTGAACGCGAACTTCAGCATCCGGATCGCGGTCGGCGACTTGGTGAGCACGGTGCGCGCCATCTTCAGCGCTTCGCGCTCGAGTTCCGCATGCGGCACGACACGGTTCACGGCACCGGCCTCGTAGGCGCGCTGCGCCGAGTACTCCTCGGCGAGGAAGAACACCTCTCGAGCGAACTTCTGCCCTGTCTGCCGCGCCATGTACGCCGAGCCGTAGCCTGCATCGAAGCTCCCGACGTCGGCGTCGGTCTGCTTGAACCGCGCTTCTTCGGCAGACGCGATCGTGAGGTCGCACACGACGTGCAGCGAATGCCCTCCACCGGCAGCCCAGCCGGGGACGACCGCGATGACGACCTTGGGCATGAACCGGATGAGCCGCTGCACCTCGAGGATGTGCAGGCGGCCGGCGCGGGCCGGATCGTGCACGGTCGTCTCGTCGTCGGAGTACTTGTAGCCGTCGCGGCCCCGGATGCGCTGATCGCCGCCGGAGCAGAACGCCCAGCCGCCGTCCTTGGGACTCGGGCCGTTACCGGTGAGCAGCACGGCGCCGATGCGCGGATTCTGCCGTGCATCGTCGAGTGCGCGATACAGCTCGTCGACCGTGTGCGGGCGGAAGGCGTTGCGCACCTCCGGGCGGTTGAACGCGATGCGCGCGACTCCGCCATCGGTGCTCACATGGGCCGTGATGTCGGTGTAGTCCTCGGCACCGGGCGCGAGCACCCATTCGTCCGGGTCGAACAGGTCTGAGACGAATGCGCTGGTCACGGCATCCAGCCTATTCCTGTGGAGGTTGCAGACGCAGACGGCGCCGCCTGCGAGCAGGCGACGCCGTCTGCACTCCGTGTTCAGATGCGGCGAGCGCGAGCGGTCTTGATCCAGCCGTCGACGATGTCCCAGATCGGGAAGGCGACGAGACAGAAGCCTGTGATGACCGTGAGGATGCGCATCGTCTCGTCGGTCACGCCGTTGTCGGTGAAGACGAAGGCCAGGAACTCGGGGTTGATCAGTGCTCCCTGCAGCAGCAGCGTGAGCGACCAGGCGGCGAAGACCACGGCGAGCAGTGTGTTGACCACCGCGGTGACGACGGTCCACCGCCGCTGGGCGTAGACCACGACGGCCAGCAACGCTTCTGCGGCGAACAGTGCGAAGAAGAACGTGATGCCCCACGGCCACAGTCCCGGGTCGAGGATCGCGATCGGGTCGCCGCCGGTGGGGAAGAAGCCGACGAGCGCGTCCCAGAACACCGCGCCGACCCCGAGAGCCAGGAACACGAGGGACGCGATCGCATCGGCCCGCCCCGCGCCGTTCTGCGTCGGCTCCGGAAGCTGCTCGATGCTCCACTTCACGCCGGTGTCCGTGCCGGCGCGCTCGAGGATGACAAAGACCAACGTCACCCAGAATCCGATGTGCACGACAGAGCCGAGAGTCGCGACGACTGCGGTGCCGATGATCTCTCCGGTCGGAGCGCCGTCGAGCAGCTGCCCGAGGACCACCCCTCCGAAGACGCAGACCGGGACGATCCAGAGCAGCAGCTTGAGCAGGCGCCACCATACGAGGTAGTACTTCGGGCCGATCAGATGCAGCGGGCGATCGGCATACCCGGCGGCGAGGATGCCGGGGTCGCCGAGCTCTGTCAGCACCGCACGCTCGGCGTCTTCGGGAGCCTCCCCCTGTTCCAGCCTGGCGTCGATCGCGTCGGCGATGGAACCTTCGAGTTCGGCGCGCACGTCGCCCTGCACCTCGGGGGTGAGGCTCCGGATGGTGGCGCTGATGTACCGCTCGGTGAGCGTGGCCGTCGTGTTCATGTCAGTTCTCCTCAGCTGTGAGGGTCGCGATCGCCGTCGTGAGCGATCGCCATTCTTCGGTCAGGGTGTCGGCGAGCCGGATGCCGGCCTCCGATGTGCGGTAGAACTTACGGGGCCGTGCCTCGTCGGTGTTCCACTCGCTCGTGAGGTACTCCTGCTTCTCGAGCCTGCGAAGCAGCGGATACAGCGTGTTGGCATCGGTGGCGAAGCCACGGCGCTCGAGGTCCTCGAGCAGCGCGTAGCCGTACCCCGCGGTGCGCAGCAGCTGCAGGCAGGCCAGCACCACGGTGCCGCGGCGCAGTTCCTGCAGGTGCGTGTCGAGGGTTTCGTTCATGTCCGTCACGTTACTGTGCGTTACACACCATTGTCAATCACACATTTATGTAGTGCCCGTCGACCACGCCTACGAAGTACCGTGGGCGCATGACCATCGAGATCTCGCGCATCGATCCGTTCGATCCCGTCGACGTCGACGCATGGTGGGATGCGTACGCGACCGCCGAGCGTGCCGACCGCGGCACGGATGCCGTCGTCTGGTCGCTCTCCGAATGCCGCAGCGAACTGCAGCAGGAATCCGCCGTGGTCGATCGGCGCGCGTACCTGCTGCGCGACGGCGACGAGGTGGTGGGTTCCGCCAGCCTCGCGCTGCCACTCAAGGACAACACGCACACAGCCCACCTCGCGGTCAGCGTTCCTCCGCGCCATCGACGGCGCGGGATCGGGTCCGCCGCGCTGGCGTTCCTCGAGGGCGAAGCCGTGGCATCCGGCCGCACCACCGCGCACGGCTCGACCTCCTGGCCCTACGAGCGCGGTTCGGAGGGGACCGGGTCGCCCGGGCGCGAGTTCGCCCGAGCCCGTGGATACGCTCTCGCCCTCGGCGACGTGCAGAGCAGACTCGTCCTGCCCGTCACCCCCTCGCTGCTCGACCGTATCGAGGCCGAGATCGCCGGCTCCACCGACGGCTATGAGATCCGCAGCTGGGTCGGCCGGATCCCTGACGATGTCGTGGAACGCTGGACGATCCTCGACGCCACGCTCGAGACCGAGGCACCGACCGGCGACCTCGACATCGAACCGCAGAAGCCCGACGTCGACAGCATCCGCGAGAGCGAGGATCTGATCGACCGACAACGGCGCCTCTCGTTCGGGACCATCGCCCTCGCCCCGGACGGCGCTGCGGCCGCATACTCCCAGCTGGTCGTCTCCGCCGATGACGGGAACGCGTACCAGTGGGGAACCCTTGTGCGCACAGCCGACCGCGGGCATCGTCTCGGCATCGCCGTGAAGGTCGCCAATCTGCGGATGCTGCACCGAGAGGCACCCCGCACGACAGCGGTCTACACCTACAACGCCGAGTCCAACGCGCACATGCTCGCCGTCAACACGCTGCTCGGCTTCCGGCCGAGCGAGCGACTCGGCGAGCTGCAGAAGCGACTGACCTGACCCACCGCCTTCGGCACGGCGGATGCCGTCGGAGCGCGGGCACAGAGCAGAATGAGCACATGCTCCCACCGCTCGCAGACCTGCTCAGCTCGGCCCGGATCGTCGCACTGCCGATGCACACCCGATTCCGCGGTGTAGACACCAGGGAGGCGCTGCTCTTCGAAGGACCGCAGGGATGGGCGGAGTTCTCCCCGTTCCTCGAGTACGAGGATGCAGAGGCTGCGACCTGGCTCGCGGCCGCGATCGATTTCGCCTGGAGGACGCAGCCAGAGCCGCTGCGCGAGCGGATCGGAGTCAACGCCACGATCCCGGCGATCGAAGCCGCACAGGTGGCGGAGGTGCTGGCGCGATTCGCCGGATGCCGCACCGCCAAGGTCAAGGTCGCTGAGCCCGGCCAGACTCTCGCCGACGACATCGCACGCGTGCGAGCCGTACGCGAGGCCATGGGCCCTGAGGGACGCATCCGCGTCGACGCCAACGGCCTGTGGAACGTCGACGAGGCCGAGCACGCGGTGCATGCCCTCAACGAGTTCGATCTGGAGTACGTCGAGCAGCCGTGCGCCACTGTGCCCGAGCTCGCCGAGCTGCGCACCCGCGTGAAGTACATGGGCATCCCGGTCGCCGCCGACGAGAGCATCCGCAAGTCATCCGACCCGCTCGCGGTCGCTCGCGAGAAGGCCGCCGATCTGCTCGTGATCAAGGCCCAGCCGCTCGGCGGCATCACGCACGCGCTGCAGATCATCACGGCCGCCGGCTTGCCGGTCGTCGTCTCCAGCGCACTCGACACCGCAGTCGGTCTCTCTCAGGGTGCGGCTCTCGCTGCGGCACTCCCGACCCTCGACTACGACTGCGGTCTCGGCACCGCGTCGCTCTTCCTCGACGACGTCGCCGACCTCCGCCCCGTCGACGGCTCGATCCCCGCCGCGCGCGTCACCCCGGATGCAGCGGCGCTCACGCGTCTCGCAGCCTCGGGCGACCGTCGCGACTGGTGGCTCGATCGCCTCGCGCGGTGCTACGCCGTGCTCGACGGCCGCTGACCGACGCTCACTCGGCGAGGAGCAGCTGCACGAGCCTTCCGAGTTCCTCACTGCCCGAGTGGCGCAGCTGGTCGGAGTCCTGACCGGCCATCGCGCCGCGAACGGTCATGCCCTCCCAGATGATCATGAGCATGCGCGCCGCTTCGTCGGCCGGGATCTTCAGTTCGAGTGCACTCACCGAGACGATGTCGGTGATGATGACGGCGATGCTCGAGACCATCTCGCGCTCCTGCACGAGGTAGGCGGCACCGAACTGCGCGTCCCGCAGTGCACGGATGCGGATCTCGCTCATCAGCATCACGCCGAGGCGGTCGTCGCCGCCCGCATCCATGATGCGCTGGACGAGCTCGACCGGATCGCACCCCTCTGAGAGGCCGCCCTCTGCGGCGATCTCCTCGACGCGGGCGCGCACGGCGCTGACGCGCTGCTCGGCGACGCTTCCGGCGAGCATCAGGAACAGCTCGTCCTTCGACTCGAAGTTCGAGTAGAACGCGCCGCGCGTGAATCCGGCACGGTCGCAGACCGCCTCGACGGATGCACCATCGAGGCCGACCTCGGCGAAGACCTGCGCTGCGGCATCCAGAAGCCTGGCTCGCGTGTTCTCGCGACTACGGGTGGCGGGTGTCGTCATCGAATCCTCCTGCCTCTCATTCTCACACCCCGCACACAGACTCCGGGGCTCGGATCACCTTACGATACATCTATGTATCGGATACACCTGTGTATCCAACCCGGATCCTCTGAGGTGCTTCGTGTCCACACTCCTGTCCTCGCTCGGCCGCTGGTCCTACCGGCACCCGTGGCGTGTCCTCGTCTCCTGGCTCCTCGCGCTCGGCATCGCCGGTGCGGGAGCACTCGTTCTCGGAGCGGGCACCGACAACTCCTTCTCGATCCCCGGAACCGAGTCGCAGGCGGGTCTCGAGCAGCTCAACCGCTCGTTCCCGGCAGTCAGCGGAACCAGCGCGCAGATCATCGTGGTCGCGGCCGACGGCGACTCGATCACCGACGACACGTATCGGGATGACATCGAGGATGCCGTCGCCGAACTCGCCGATCTCGACGACTCCGTGCTCTCGGCCACCTCGCCGTTCGACGAGATGGTCAGCGGCATGATCAACGACGACGAGACCGCCGGGATCATCCGCCTGCAGTTCGACGGCCAGGCGAGCGACGTCTCGGACGCGACGCAGGACGACCTCCGAGCCGTCGTCGCCGACCTCGCAGGCGAGCTCCCGGCCGGCTCCCAGACCGCGCTCGGCGGCGACCTCTTCGCGACGTCCATCCCCGGCGTGACCCTCACCGAGGCGGTCGGGCTGCTGATCGCCCTGCTGGTGCTGATCGTCACGTTCCGCTCGTTCGTCGTCGCGGGGCTGCCGCTCCTCACGGCCATCCTCGGCGTGGGCATCTCGATGGCGGGCATCTTCGCCGCCACCGCCTTCGCCACGGTCTCATCGACCACTCCCCTGCTCGCCCTCATGCTCGGACTCGCTGTCGGCATCGACTATGCGCTGTTCATCATGGCAAGGCACCAGGACCAGGTCCGCGAGGGCGTCGACCCCGAGGAGTCGACGGCCCGCGCGGTGGGCACCGCCGGCTCCGCCGTGGTGTTCGCCGGAGTCACGGTGCTGATCGCGCTGATCGGACTCGGCTTCGCCGGCATCCCGTTCCTCACGACGATGGGCATCGCCGCATCCGCCGCGGTCGCCGTCGCCGTGGCGATCGCCGTGACCCTCACCCCCGCGCTGCTCGGCTTCATGAAGGGCCGCGTCGCCGGACGCCCGCGCAAGGCACCCAAGGCGAAGGAGGGCAAGCCCGCTCCTGCCCCGCGTCGACGGTTCAGCGAGCGCTGGGTGACCGGGGTGACCAAGCGTCCGATCCTCGTGTCGCTCGCCGTCGTGATCGGACTCGGCATCGTCGCGGTGCCGGCACTGAGCCTGAACCTCGCCCTGCCCAACGCCGGTGTGCTCCCGAAGGACTCCGAGGCCCGACAGAGCTACGACCTCGTCGGCGAGGAGTTCGGCCCCGGCTTCAACGGCCCCCTGATCCTCACCGGCACCATCGTCACCTCCACCGACCCGCTGGCCCTGATGGACGACCTCGGCGACGCGGTCGCGAAGATCGACGGTGTCAAGGAGGTCGCCCTGTCGACCCCGAACGAGACCGCAGACACCGGCATCGTGCAGATCATCCCCGAGACGGCCGCCGACGACCCGGCGACCGCGGATCTGGTGCGCGAGCTCCGCTCGCATCACGACGAATGGCTCGACGAGTTCGGCATCGATCTGAAGGTCACCGGGTTCACGGCCGTGGGCATCGACATCTCCGACCAGCTCGGCAATGCCCTGCTGCCGTTCGGCATCTTCGTGATCGGTCTCTCGCTGATCCTGCTGACGATCGTGTTCCGCTCGCTCTGGGTGCCGATCACGGCTGCAGCCGGCTACCTGCTCTCGATCGTCGCCGGATTCGGCATCGTGGGAGCGGTGTTCGAGTGGGGCTGGTTCGCCGACGCGCTGCACGTGGCGAAGGTCGGCCCCATCATCAGCTTCATGCCGATCATCCTCATGGGCGTGCTGTTCGGACTCGCGATGGACTACCAGGTCTTCCTCGTCTCGCGGATGCGCGAGGACTTCGTGCACGACCCCGAGGGCAGGAGCCCGGATCGAGCGACCCGCCGCGCCGCTGCGCTGCGTGCTGTGCGCACCGGCTTCACGGGCTCGGCCAAGGTCGTCACCGCGGCGGGGCTGATCATGTTCGCCGTGTTCGTGGCCTTCGTCCCCGAGGGCGACTCGTCGCTCAAGCCGATCGCGCTGGGTCTCGCCGCGGGCATCGCGATCGATGCGTTCCTCGTGCGTATGACGCTGATCCCCGCGCTCATGGCGATCCTCGGCGAGCGCGCCTGGGAGATCCCCGCCTGGCTGGAGAAGATCCTGCCCAGCGTCGACATCGAGGGCGAAGCGGTCGAGCGCGAACGGCACCTGGCCGCGTGGCCGGGAGATGATTCGGTCGTGGCCGCCGATGACCTCGTGCTCGCGGACGCCGGCATCGACCGGCTCCACATCCGACTCGCTCCGGGCGCTGCCGCCGTGCTGACCGGTTCTTCGGCCGGCGCGCTCCGCGCCCTGTCGCTGACGATCGCCGGGCGCGTGACGCCCGACGACGGCCGCCTCCGAGTGGCCGGACATCTGCTCCCCGGTCGGGGCGCCTGGGTGCGTTCGCACGTCGGCGCGGTGATGGCCACGGACAGCGGAAATCTGTCGAATGACCTGTCAGAGGCGCTACGCGGACGTCCTGCTCTCGTGGTGATCGACGGCGTCGACCGTCTCTCCCGTCCTGAGCGCGACCAGCTCGCTGCCCGTCTGCGCGACGCCCGCAGATCGACAGCGGTGCTGCTCAGCGCACTCTCTCCTGAAATCGCCCTCGACGTGCTCACGGATGCCGGGCGCAGCCCCGCCGATGTGATCGACATCGATGCACCCGCCGCACTCTCTTCCGCGCCTCACGGCACGGAAGAATCCTCCGAATCGACCGAGGTGAACGCATGACCCTCCCCATCGAGCGCGCCCGTTCGCGCAAGCCCATCACCTGGCTGACCATCCTCGGCATCCTGCTGCTGCCGGCGGCGGTCGGCGGCATCCTCGTCGCCGCGCTGCAGAACCCGACCGAGCGCCTGGACTCGATGACGGCAGCGATCGTCAACCTCGACGAACCGGTCGAGATCGACGGGCAGCTCACTCCCCTGGGTCGCCAGCTCGCGTCGGGGCTCGTCGAGGGCTCTGACGAACTGGACTCGAACCTCACCTGGGTCATATCGAACGAGGACGACGCGGCCGAGGGGCTCGCGGACGGCTCCTACCAGGCGGTCATCACGATCCCCGAGGAGTTCTCCGCTGCCGCGACGTCCGCAGGTCAGGCGATCTCGGACGGCGGAGGCGAGGCCGAGCAGGCGACCATTCAGGTCACCACCCCGGACGACGGACTCGTCGCGGATGACCTGATCACCAGCCAGATCGCGAATGTCGCGGCCTCGAGCATGGGCACGCTGCTGTCCGAGGCGACGACCGAGAACATCCTCGTCGGCTTCACCACGATCGGCGACCAGATCGGCGATGCCGCAGACGGCGCCGTGCAACTCGCCACCGGAGCGCGGGATGCCGCAACGGGTGCCGCAGCGATCCCTGACGGCGCCACCCAGTTGGCGTCCGGGGCTGCCGAGCTCGGCACGGGTGCCTCGTCGCTCGCCTCCGGTCTCGACACCCTCGCCTCGAAGACGCGGGAGGCCGCGGGCGGAGCCACGACTCTCGGGCAGGGGCTCACCGCAGGAGCGGCGGAGTTGCAGAGCCGCGCGGCCGGCGCGCAACAGGTCGCAACCGGTTCCGCAGGCGTCGCCGCGGACCTGAACAAGCTCTCGAGCGAGTGCGTGGCGAGTGGAGCGGCTCAGGCGTACTGCGACCAGATCGCCGCACTGTCGGTCGGCGCGACGAATACGGATGCCGGAGTACAGCAGCTCGCGGCTCTGCCGTCCACCATCGCCAACCAGATGGGCCAGGCCGGAGCCGGCGCGACGACTCTCGCCGACGGTCTCAACCAGCTCGCATCCCAGGGACTCGACGAGTCCGCCGCCGGTGCGCGCGCGCTGTCGAGCGGAGCGGGTCAGCTCTCCAGCGGAGCGACCGAGCTCGCGACCGGCGCCACGGAACTCTCGACCGGGCTCGACACCCTCGCGACGGGCACCGGCGACCTCGCCGGCGGCCTGCGCACAGCGGCCGACTCACTCCCCTCGTTCAGCGACTCGGAGTCGACCTCGATCGCCTCCGTGATCGCCGACCCGGTCGCGTCGAAGGGTGCCGACGGAGCGACCATCTTCGGCCCGACAGCCATCCCGCTGCTCGCCGCGGTCGTGCTGTGGTTCGGCGCTCTCGCCTCGTTCCTGGTGCTGCGCGCCCACACCGCCCGCACCCTGACGTCTCGTCGATCTTCCGCCGGACTCGCTCTGCGCGCATTCGCACCCGCCGCCGCGATCGGTGCGGCCCAGGGTCTGCTGGTGTCGCTGATCGTGCAGATCGTGGCGAGCTACGACGCCGGCACCTGGTGGGCGTTCGCCGGCATCGCGGTGCTCGCGGGAATCGTGTTCGCCGCCGTCAACCAGGCGCTGGTGGCGGTGTTCGGCGGTATCGGCCGGTGGATCAGCGCTGTCGTCGGCGTCCTCGCCATCGCGACGGGTCTGATCTCGACGGTGCCGGGATGGCTCGCCGACCTCGGAGCTGCGCTCCCGACCGCACCCGCCTTCACCGGCCTCATCGCCGCGACCGGAGGCGCCGCCGCAGGACTCGTCGTCTGGGGTGTGCTGTCGCTCGTCGCCACCACAGTGGCGGTGGCGCTGCGTCGCACCACCTCCGCCAAGGCGGCACTCGCGACCGCCTGAGCATCCATTCCCACCGTCCCTCCGGGCACCGTTTCGGACCTCAGCCGAGCACCGCTTCGGACGCCACCCGCTCACGCGCCGCGCATCGTCCTCGATGGGCGGCGCGTGGCGTATGCGCTCCGATTCCGTGCCCGCCGCACCGGATGCGGTACTCAGCCCTCTCCCGACGCACGTACGATCAGGAGATGCGCCGCCCCTTCATGACCTCGCCCACCCAGCTCGCTTCGCTGGAAGGGCAGCAGTACCTCGTGCTGCGCCCGACGAGGGCCGTCTCCGACGTCTACCGCGCCGAACAGAGGTCCGCGCTCGGCCGGATGGACGCCCCGCACCCGCACACCGAGCACGTCACGCTCCGCGCCTTCTACGAGCCCGAGAGGCGCGACGAGCTGCTCTCCCTGATCCGCGAATGGGCGGTGGCGCAGCGTCCGATCGAGGTCGTCGCCGAGGCCGTCGATGTGTTCCCGACGCCGTGGCAGACTGTGATCCTGCGATTGACGCGCACCTCGTCGCTCGTCTCCGCCTATGACAACCTCAGCGCGGCGCTCGAGGCCACCGACTTCCGTCGCCTCGATGAGCGCAGCACCGCGGAGTGGACTTTCCACCTCTCGGTGATCTACGCGAAGACCCTGTCGGTCGCCGCCTGGACCGAGCTGTCACACAAGTCGCGCCGATCACTGAGCAAGCGCCCCGCAGAGACCATCTCCGAAGCCGAGTTCGTCTGGTACGAAGACGGCGTCGAGCACTCCGAGGTGATCCCCTTCGGGCTCCGCTCGTTCCGGTGAACCGGGGTCGGCTGCTGGCCGGCCGGGCTGTCTAGCTGAGGCCCGAGTAGGCGTGCAGACCCTTGAAGAACACGTTCACGATCGTGAAGTTGAAGAGCACGGCCGAGAAGCCGACGATCGCGAGCCACGCCGAGGGGTTGCCGCGCCAGCCGCGCGTCGCACGGGCGTGGATGTATCCGGCGTAGAGCACCCAGATGACGAACGTCCAGGTCTCCTTCACGTCGAAGCCCCAGAACCGGCTCCAGGCGTAGTAGGCCCAGATGGATCCGGCGATGAGGGTGAACGTCCAGAGGATGAACCCGATGATCGTGAACCGGTAGGCCATGCTCTCGAGGCGGTCGGAACCCGGGAACGTGCGCAGGAACCCGGGGCCGGTCTTCTCGGCGCCCTCGGAGATCAGGCGCTCACGGCGGGACTGCATCAGCTGGATCACCGAGAGTGAGAACGCGAGAGCGAAGAACGCGGTGCCCAGCGACGCGACGAAGACGTGGATCACGAGCCACACGCTCTTGAGCGGGTCCATCAGCGGCGACACGTCGACGTAGAAGTTCGTGGCGGCGAGTCCGAGGAGGATCACGACGAGGCCCGTGATGAACGTGCCGAGGAAGCGCAGGTCGATGCGTGTGAGCACCACGAGGAACACCGCGACGATCAGGAGCGTGCCCATCATCGCGAACTCGTACAGGTTCGCCCACGGCACACGTCCTGCGGCGAAACCGCGGGTCAGGGTCGCCGCGAGGTGGAAGACGAATGCCAGGACCGTCAGCGAGGTGCCGATCCGGGCCATCACGAATCGCTGCGGGGCGGCGTCGGAGTCGGATGCCGCAGCGGCGCCCTTCGCGGTCTTGCCCCCGCGTGCGGCAGCGCCGGCACCGACGAGCTCGAACTCGCGAACGCTCGCCGAGTCGGCCGACAGCTGCGACCGGCGGGCGAGATCGAAGGCGAAGGCCACGAAGGCCGCCGCGTAGATCGCGATCGCCGTCCACAGCAGGATCGGCGAGATCACTTCGAGGTCGAACATGATGTCAGTCTACTTTCGGGATGTCGGATGCGGGGCGGTCGGGGTCGCCCTCGGATTCGGTCTCAGGTGTCGTGCCGGGCTCGATCTCGGGCTCCTCGGAGAGAGCCGCGGGCTCCTCGGCATCCGCGGACTCCTCGGCCTCTTCAGGCTCGGGCACAGCCGTGGTCACTCCCGCCGCGTCGAGCAGTCGGGCGTGACCGGCCACGAGGTCGTCGACGGCCGTTGCGAGCGTCGGGTCCTCACCTCGCGCGAGACCGGCGTACTCGATCGAGACGGCGCCGTCGGCGGCCGTCGCCTTGACCCACACACGGCGGCGAGGGATGAACAGCGCGAGCATCAGGCCGCCGAGGGCGAGCAGCGCGAAGCCGAGCACCCAGGGTCCGGAGGCATCGCGGTGGATCTGCAGCGAGGCGAATCGCTTGACCGACTGCGAGGCGTCGGTGGCGCCCGCCGGAGACTCGTCCTCGAAGGTGACGGTCCCGAGGCCGTTCGGCAGGTCGGCGGTCTGTCCGGGGGTGAGCTCGATCGACTCGAGGTCGGTCGTGCGCCCCGTGACCTTCGTCATGCCGGTCGTGTCGAGCACGTAGACCGACCGCGGGATGCCCTCATTGATGCCGAGGTCGCCCGTGTACACGTCGAGCGTGAGAGTGGGGTTCGTCAGCTCCGGGAAGCCCGAGACGAAGGCGCCGGTGTCGAGCGCCGCCGTGGTCGGGTAGAAGAAGCCGACCAGGCCGACCTGCTCGCTGAGGCCGTCGGGGATCTTGATGACGCCCAACGAGGTCATGTTGTTGTCCTGCGGCAGGAACGGCGTGCTGTTGGTGAACACGACGTCACCGTCGGCGTTGCGCACGGTGACGGTCGGCGCGTAGCCGTTGCCGAGCAGGAACACGTTGTCGTCGGCGACCCCGAGCGGCTCGTTCACCTTGACCGACCCGGTGCGTTCCTCACCGTTCTCCTGCACCGTGACGTTGGCCGAGAAGTCGCCCGCCTGCCCCGATCCGGGCTCGCCGAACGGCTGGTAGGTGACGTCGAAGCTGTCGAGACGCATCGAGTACGGCGCGAGTGCGCCGTCGCTCACGAAGCGTCCGCGGTTCATCGAGTCGTAGTCGAGCAGGGTGTTCGCGAAGGTCTCGCCCTCGACCAGCACGCGCTGACCCGTGTAGGCGAATCCGCCACCGACGCCGACCGTGATGAGCACGCCGACGAGCGCGAGGTGGAAGAGGAGGTTGCCGGTCTCGCGCCAGTAGCCGCGCTCGGCCGAGACCGACGACGATCGCTTGTCGTCATAGCGCTCGACGCGGTACCCGAGGGCTTTGAGCTGCTTCTGCGCGATGTCGATCGACGCTGCGGCCTCGGCCGGAGCATCCGTCGATGTGCGCTCGACCGCGCGGAAATCGGCGAGTCGCTTCAGACGCGCGGGAGTGCGCGGCGGTCGTGCCTGCAGGGCCTTGGCGTGGTGCTTGATGCGCGGGATGACGCAACCCACGAGAGAGGCGAACAGGAGCAGGTAGATGGCCGAGAACCACGGCGACAGGTAGACGTCGAACAGCTTCAGGCCGTCGAGGACCGGGAAGAGATCGGGGTTGTCGCGCTCCCACTGCGTGACACCGTTCGGGTCGGCCATCCGCTGCGGGAAGATCGAGCCGGGAATCGCGGCGATCGCGAGCACGAGGAGCAGGATCAGCGCGGTGCGCATCGAGGTCAGCTGACGCCAGCCCCAGCGCAGCCAGCCCACGAAGCCGAGGCGGGGCTGCGTGATCGACTCCTCGCCGTCGACGTGGTCTGACGGTCGGAGCGGATCGCTGGACCTGTCGGTAGTGCTGCTCACGTCATCCTTCCGATGCGTCTTCTTCTGATCAGAACGGGAGGGGGACACTGCTGATCACCGCCGTCAGTCTCGACATGATGTCGGTCCACAGACCGGTCACCATCAGCACACCGAGCACGATCAGCAGCACGCCGCCGATGATGTTCACGACGCGGATGTGCCGACGGAGGAATCCGATCGTCTTCGTGGCCCACCCGAATCCGAGCGCGACGAGCAGGAACGGGATGCCGAGGCCGAGCGAGTAGGCGAGGCCGAGGAACCCGGCGCGCACCGGGTCGCCGGCGTTGAACGAGAGCGCGATGATCGCGCCGAGGGTCGGTCCCATGCACGGCGCCCAGCCGATTCCGAGGGCGACTCCCAACAGCGGGGCGCCGATGATGCCCACCTTGGAGTCGACGTGGAAGCGGATCTCTCGCTGCGCGAACCCGAAGGCACCCAGGAAGATCAGGCCCATGACGATGATGAAAGCGCCGAGGATGCGGGTGATCAGATCACCCCAGCGGATGAAGAAGACCCCGAACGTGCCGCTGAGCACCGTGTAGAGGACGAAGACGACGGTGAAGCCCAGGATGAAGAGCAGCACGCCGAGCACCAGTCGACTGCGAGCGGGGGCCTCGACCGTCGAGACGGCGGTGCCGTCTGCGGTGTCCACCGCGCGGCGCGGAGCGACCGCTCCCCCGAGGAATCCGAGGTAGCCCGGAACCAGCGGCAGAACGCACGGCGACAGGAAGGAGACGAGGCCGGCGAGCATCGCGACCGGGATCGCGAGCCAGAGGGCTCCCGATCCGATGATGGCTTCGGGGTTCACGCCGCTCCCGAGAGACTCACGAGTCCTCCGCGAGGGCGTCCTTGACGAGCGTCGAGAGGATCGAGGTGCCGTCGATCGGGCCGATGATTCGCGCGGCGACCCTGCCCTGCTTGTCGAGCACGAGGGTGGTCGGTGTCGCCTGGATCGGCACGGAGGACGAGAAGGCGAGCTTCGCCTCGGCCGTGTCGACGTCGATCAGGCTCGGGTACGTGACGCCGAACTCGGCGGAGAAGGCCTTGGCGGTGTCGGCCTGGTCGCGGGTGTTGATGCCCAGGAACGCGACATCGTCGCCTCCGTGCTGCTGCCACACGCTCTCGAGGTCTTCCGCCTCGACGCGGCACGGCGCGCAACCGGCGTACCAGAAGTTGACGACCGTGACCTTGCCTGCGAGCTCCGAGCTCGAGAAGTCCTCACCGTTCTCGGTGACGCCGCCGAACTCGGCGACCGGCTCACCGCGGTCTGCGACGGGGATCTCGACGATCGCTCCGTCTGCGGCCACGTAGCCCGGGTTGTCACCGCTGAGGAACGAATCGTTCACGGGGTCGGGAGCGCAGGCGCTCAAACCGATGGCGAGTACCGCGGCGAGCGCGACACCGACCGCGCGGCGAGAAGGCCGGATGCGGGAGGAGCGGCCGCTGCGGATCGGACGAACCGTCGAGGCGAGTGGCACGATTCCCAGTTTACGCAGGGGTTCCTATGCATGGGCCGGACGCCCGAGGGCCGCAGAACACCGGTCAGAGGCGTGCCAGCACGTCGTCCACACTCGCGCGGAACCGAGGGCAGGTGGCGATGTCGTGCGAGCGGCATCCCATCGCATGCTCGGTCATCTCGCGGGAACGACGCATGTCCTCCATCCGCCTGTCGAGATCATCGAGATGCTGCTGCAGCACCTCGTGACGCCCGGCACTCCCGTCGTCGAGGAGCACGGCGATCTGGTCGAGCGTCATGCCCGCCGCCTTGCTGCGCTGGATCACCGCGATGCGCACGACCTCGTCCTGCCCGTAGCGTCGCCGGCCCGCAGAGTCGCGAGCGGGTCGCAGCAGACCGACCGTCTCCCAGTGCCGCAGCACGTTGGTCGGCAGCTCGAAGCGTGCCGCGACCTCTCCGACAGACCAGGGGCTCTCGACACTTGACTTCATGTTGACATGAAGTCACAGACTGGGGACGAACGCAAGCGCGACCCCTCGGGAGGACCCCACATGTACGACGCGATCGTCATCGGCGCAGGCCCCGCCGGCCTGCAGGCGGCACTGACACTCGGACGGATGCACCGGAGCACCCTGCTGCTCGACTCCGGCGAGTACCGCAACGGCACGGTGCGGCACATGCACAACGTGGTCGCGAACGACGGCACTCCTCCGGCCGAGTTCCGAGAGACGGCCAGGGCGCAGCTCGCCGAGTACTCCGACGTCGAGATCCGCGACATCGGCGCGCAGACCGTCACCGCTATCGAGGGCGGATACGGCGTCCTGCTCGCGGACGGGGATGCGGTCGACGCGCGCCACGTGATTCTCGCCACCGGAGTCGCCGACGACCTCCCCCCACTGCCGGGGCTGCAGGAGCTGTGGGGCACCAAAGCCTTCAGCTGCCCGTTCTGCGACGGTCACGAGCATGCGGGCCGCTCCATCGGCATCCTCGGTCCGGCTCCCCGCGCCGAGCACCTGATCGGTCTCCTCGGACGCATCGTCTCGGACATCACCGTCTTCCCCGTCGACCAGGGCTTCTCGGCCGAAGAGGCCCAGACGCTCGAGGCGCTGGGGGCCCGCGTCAGCGTCGAGACGGTGACCGCAGTGGCCCCGGACGCCGACGGCGTGCGCATCACGACGGATTCCGGCGAGCAGACCGTCGCCGGCGTCTTCGTGGCGGCGGGCTCGATGCGGCACCGCGCCCCCTTCGCCGACCAGCTCGGACTGCAGATGCTGCCGTCGGGATCGATCGAGATCGACGACTTCGGGCGCACCTCGCTGCCCGGCATCTTCGCCGCAGGCGATCTCGCCCATCGCGCATCGCTGCCGGGGCCGATGGCGTCCGTGCTGCTGGCGGCCGCCGCCGGTCAGATCGCAGCAGTCGGGGTCATTCAGTCGCTCATGACCAGCTGACCCTGAGCGGCGGATGCGGAGCGGTCAGACCGCTCCGACGTCGACCGCGCCGCCGGTCGCCGCAGGCTCGGCGTATGCGACCTCGCGCCACACGTCACCCACGAGCTCGAACGACGTGACGCTCGACAGCGCGCAGCGCCGGGTGCGCGGATCATGCCGGAGCGGCAGGCCCGCGACCCTGAGGTGTGTGATCCAGATCGGCGCCTGATGCGACACCATCACGACGTCACCGCCGCTCGCGGTCTGCCAGGCCTCACCCATCGCGCCCAGCATCCGCTCCGCGATCGACGTGTACGGCTCACCCCAGCTGGGCAGCGCCGGCTGCCGCAGATGCCACCAGTTGAGCGGGTTCATCAGCGAGCGGCGCATCTGCGTGCCCTCGAACACGTTCGTCGGCTCGATGATGCGGATGTCGATCTCGGGCACCAGATCGAAGCCGGAGGCGAAGGGTTCGGCCGACTCCTGCGCGCGCTCCAAGGGAGAGGAGTACAGCGCGGTGACCTGTCTCTCGAGCGAGGCGACGTGGTCGGCGGCCGCCTGGGCCATCTTCCGACCTGCCCTGCTCAGGTGATAGTCGGGCAGCCGACCGTAGAGGACGCGCTTCGGGTTGTGCACCTCACCGTGGCGGACGAGGTGCAGTCGCGACGCCGCCATCTCAGACCTGGCGGTAGCGGGACTCGCCGAAGCCGATGATCAGATACCCGATGTAGGGGAAGACGAACAGGAGGAAGAACGAGAAGAACCCTCCCTTTCCGAACCGCTCGCCGAGTTTGATCGCGACGATGATCCCGAAGATGAAGCCCACGATCGGGATGATGTAGAGCAGCGCGAGCCAGCCCGACATCCCGGCGATCTTCACGAGGAACACGATGTTGACGATGGGGATGATCGCCAGGATGCCGGGGTATCCCGCCTTCGTGAACACCTTCCACAGGCCGATGACGACGAGGACGTAGAAGGCGAGCGTGATGAGGCCCGTCGTGCCGGAGAAGATCTGGGTGTACAGATCCGAGATGCCGTTGGAGTCCATGGTGACCCTTTCGCTGGTCGAGCGGCTGTCGTGGCGATCCTACTGAGCGATATGCCGCGGGCGAAGGAGGCGACACCCGCGCACGTAGAATGGGCGGGTTCATCATTTCCCAGATCAGGAGGAATCCTCCGTGCTTCGCACCCACTCGGCAGGCTCACTGCGAGCCGAGCATATCGGTCAGACCGTCACCCTCTCGGGTTGGGTCGATCGCCGTCGTGATCACGGAGGAGTCGCATTCATCGATCTTCGGGATGCGTCTGGGATCGCCCAGGTCGTCATCCGTGATGAAGAGGTCGCGCATCCGCTGCGCAACGAGTTCGTCCTCAAGGTCACCGGCGAGGTGTCGCGTCGCCCCGAGGGCAACGCGAACCCGAACCTGCCGACCGGCGACATCGAGCTCATCGCGACCGACGTCGAGGTGCTGAACGAGTCCGCTCCCCTGCCGTTCCAGGTGTCGACGGCTGTCGCCGACACCGAGACGGTCGGCGAGGAGGCCCGCCTCAAGTACCGCTACCTCGACCTGCGGCGCCCCGCCGCGGCATCCGCTCTGCGCCTGCGCTCGAACGTCTACAAGGCCGTCCGCGACGTGCTGCACGGCGAGGACTTCACCGAGGTCGAGACGCCGACGCTCACCCGCTCGACGCCCGAAGGCGCCCGCGACTTCGTCGTGCCCGCTCGCCTGCACCCCGGCAGCTGGTACGCGCTGCCGCAGTCGCCGCAGCTCTTCAAGCAGCTGCTCATGGTCGGCGGCGTCGAGAAGTACTACCAGATCGCCCGCTGCTACCGCGATGAGGACTTCCGCGCCGACCGCCAGCCGGAGTTCACGCAGCTCGACATCGAGATGAGCTTCGTCGACCAGGAAGACGTCATCACGCTGATGGAGTCCCTCATCCAGGCGATGTGGAAGACGATCGGCGTCGAGGTGCAGACCCCGCTGCCGCGCATGACCTACGCCGAGGCGATGGCCAAGTACGGGTCCGACAAGCCCGACCTGCGGTTCGGACTCGAGCTCGTCGAGGCGACCGAGTACTTCAAGAACACCCCGTTCCGCGTCTTCCAGGCCGAGTACGTCGGTGCCGTCGTCATGCCGGGCGGCGCGAGCCAGCCCCGCAAGCAGCTCGACGCATGGCAGGACTGGGCCAAGCAGCGCGGTGCCCGCGGTCTCGCCTACGTGCTCTTCAACGAGGACGGTTCGCTCGGCGGCCCCGCCGCCAAGAACCTCTCCGAAGCTGAGCAGGCAGGGCTCGCGGAGTTCGTCGGCGCATCCGCCGGCGACTGCGTGTTCTTCGCTGCAGGGTCGACGAAAGAGAGCCGTGCGCTCCTCGGCGCCGCCCGCGTCGAGATCGGCCGCCGCCTCGGCCTGCTGAGCCCCGACGAGTTCGCCTTCACCTGGGTCGTCGACGCTCCGATGTTCGAGCCGGCAGCGGATGCCGTCGCATCCGGTGACGTCGCCGTCGGCGCCGGAGCCTGGACCGCCGTGCACCACGCGTTCACCGGCCCCAAGCCGGAGTTCCAGGACACGTTCGACACCGACCCCGGTTCGGCTCTCGCCTATGCGTACGACATCGTGTGCAACGGCTCGGAGCTCGGCGGCGGATCGATCCGCATCCACCGCGAAGACGTGCAGAAGCGCGTGTTCGAGGTCATGGGCATCAGCGACGAGGTCGCACAGGAGCAGTTCGGATTCCTGCTCGACGCGTTCAAGTTCGGCGCCCCGCCCCACGGCGGAATCGCGCTCGGTATGGACCGCGTGCTCCAGCACCTCTCGAAGACCGAGTCGATCCGCGACGTCATCGCGTTCCCGAAGTCCGGCAACGGCTTCGACCCGCTGACCGCGGCTCCCGCTCCGATCACGGCCGAGCAGCGCGCCGAGGCCGGCGTCGACTTCGAGCCCGAGGACGACGAGGCCTGACCCTCGCAAGACGAGGCCCTCTCCTGCTCAGGCGGGAGGGGGCCTCTTCGCATACTCAGCGCAGCGAGGCGAGCGCCGGAGCGATGTTCTCGTTCCACACGTCGACGCCGAGCTTCGCGATGAGGGCGACCACCACCACGAGGAACACGACGCGGATGAACGTCGTACCGCGAGAGATGGCCATCCGCGAACCGAGATAGCTGCCCGCGACGTTGGCGACCGCGAGGATCCCGCCCAGCAGCCACAGCACGGCGCCGTGCGGGATGAAGAGCAGCAGAGCACCGGTGTTCGTGGCCAGGTTGACGATCTTGGCCTTCGCGCTCGCCTGCAGGAAGTCGTAGCCGAGCAGCGCGACGAGCGAGATCACCAGGAACGTGCCGGTTCCGGGGCCGATCAGACCGTCGTAGAAGCCGATCACGAGACCTGACAGCCCCGCCATGATGTGGTGCTTGTGTCCGCTGAAGCGCAGCCGCGTCGCAGCTCCCATCTGCGGGCGGAAGGCCGTGAAGAGCGCGACGGCAAGCAGAGCGACCACGATGATCGGCTTGAAGGCGGCGGCGGGGAGGACTGTGGCGACGGCGGCTCCTCCGAACGATCCGACGAGTGCGATCGCAGCCATCGGCAGAGCGGTGCGGATGTCGGGTTTCGCGCGTCGATAGTAGGTGACGCTGCTTGTGGCGGTGCCGAAGACGGAGGCGAGCTTGTTCGTCGCGAGCGCTTGGATCGGCGAGATACCGGGGATCAACAGCAGAGCGGGGAGCTGCAGCAGCCCGCCCCCGCCCACGACGGCGTCGATCCATCCGGCCGCGAATGCCGCGACGACCACGAGGATCAGCGTGCCCCAGGTGAGCTGCTCGAGCCCGAGCACACTGCCGATGTCCATCCGTCCAGGATGTCAGACTGGGCGCATGCTCGATGCTCTCCCGCTGCCCTACTCGATCGATTCCCGAGCGGGCGCCGCGACCCTGCGCCGAGCCGTCACCGACGACACGGATGCGATCATCGCGCTGCTCTCGGACGACCCGATCAGCGCCGCGCGCGGCGACGTCGCCTCGGCCGAGGATCGCCCCGCCTATGCATCCGCTCTCGACGAGATCCGCGCCGACCCGTCGAACGACCTGCTCGTGGTCGAGCTCGACGGATTGGTCGTCGGCACCCTGCAGCTCACGTCGATCCCGGGGATGGCCCGCCGGGGCGCGAGGCGCCTGCTCGTCGAGGCGGTGCGAGTGCGCAGCGATCTGCGCTCAGCGGGCATCGGGTCGGCCGTGATGCGCTGGGTGTCCGATGACGCGGCACCGGCGCTCGGCACCGCGATGGTGCAGCTCACCTCGGATGCCGCCCGCACCGATGCGCACCGGTTCTACGAACGTCTCGGCTACGTCGGCTCGCACGTCGGTTTCAAGTACACCCTGCCGCGCCGCTGAGCGGCGCGCGCTGACCCGCCACACCCCGGACATCTCTCGTTCACCCCGGTCGCTGCGATCGGCAACCCTCGGCTCATAGTGTCCTCTCGCAACCCGAATCCGGCACACAGCGCCGGGCACCGAGAGGACCCTGATGACGAACTTCCACCGCCGCGCGCGCATCGGCGCGGGCATCGCCCTGTTCACCACCGCCGCGCTCGGCCTCACCGCCTGCGCCACGGGTGCGGAGACCCCCGCCGCAGGCAGCGACGCAGTCGACGCCGCAGCCGCGACCTCGGTCGAGGACTTCGGCTCGTTCGCCGACCTCGAGGAGGCCGCCAAGGCGGAAGGCCAGCTCAACGTCATCGCACTTCCGCGCGACTGGGCCAACTACGGCGAGATCCTCGATCTCTTCGCCGAGAAGTACCCGGAGATCACCATCAACGAGGCATCGCCCGACGTCTCGAGCGCCGAGGAGATCCAGGCCGCGAAGACCAACGAAGGCCTCGACACCGCACCCGACGTGTTCGACCTCGGTCTCACGGTCGCGCTGCAGAACACCGACGTCTTCGCTCCGTACCAGGTGCAGACCTGGGACGATATCCCCGACGCTCTCAAGGAGCCGACCGGTCTCTTCGTCGGCGACTACGGCGGATACATGTCGATCGGCTACGACTCCTCGAAGTTCGATGCTCCCGCCTCACTCGACGATCTGAAGGATGCCGCGTACAAGGGCGCCGTCGCCATCAACGGCGACCCGACGCAGGCCGGAGCGGCCTTCGCCGCCGTGGGCCTCGCCACCGTGCAGTCCGACGGCACGCTCGATGACTTCCAGCCGGGCATCGACTTCTTCTCCGACCTGCAGAAGGCCGGCAACCTGCTCAAGGTCGACGTCACCACGGCGACCGTCGCGAGCGGCGAGACCCCCGTCGTCTTCGACTGGGACTACCTGAACGCCTCGCACACGGCGGACAACAAGGACTGGAAGGTCGTCGTGCTCGACGGCACCGGTTACGCCGGCTACTACAACCAGGCGATCAACAAGGATGCCCCGAACCCGGCGGCCGCACGCCTGTGGCAGGAGTTCCTCTACAGCGACGAGGTGCAGAACCTGTGGCTCAAGGGCGGCGCGCGTCCGGCCCGCATGGAGGCCATGACCGACGCGGGCACGATCGACGCCGACCTGGCAGCGGCCCTTCCCGAGGTCCCGAGCGAGACGGTCGTCCCGACCGAGGCGCAGTCGACCGACGCCGGCGCCCTTCTCGGCGAGAAGTGGGCAGCGGCGGTCCAGTGACCACTGCCACCGCAGCGGGGGCGGATGCGTCGGCATCCGCCCCCGTCTCCCCCGCAGCGCACAGCGCTGGGCCTGCGACGTCGTCGCGGGCTCAGCGCTCCGCGCCGTCCATCGCATGGCTCGGTCTCGTGCCGTTCGCGGCATATGTGCTGCTCTTCCTCGCCGTGCCGACCGTTCTTGCGATCGGGTCCGGGTTCTTCGCGAAGGACGGCACCTTCACCTGGTCGAACGTCTCGGCTCTCGGTGATCCCGTCGTCCTGAACACCTTCGCGAACTCCGCCGGCCTCTCGCTCCTCACCGCGGTGATCGGCGCGATCGTCGGCGCTCTGGTCTGCTATGCCCTGCTCGGCATGAATCCGGACGGCGCCGTGCGCTCGACCGTCGATGCCGCAGCCGGCGTGCTCGCCCAGTTCGGCGGCGTCATGCTCGCCTTCGCGTTCATCGCCACGATCGGCATCCAGGGCGTGCTCAAGCTGTTCCTCCAGGACTCCTTCGGCATCGACATCTACGCGAACGGAACCTGGCTGTACGAGCTTCCGGGTCTCGTCCTGCCCTACATCTACTTCCAGATCCCGCTGATGGTGATCACCTTCATGCCCGCCCTCGCCGCTCTCAAGCCGCAGTGGGCCGAGGCGAACCTCACTCTCGGCGGCACGCGCTCGAGCTTCTGGCTGCGCATCGGCATCCCTGTGCTGGCCCCCTCGTTCCTCGCGAGCCTGCTGCTGCTCTTCGCGAACGCCTTCTCGTCGTACGCGACGGCCGCCGCCCTCGCCAGTCAGGGGTCTCAGATCGTGCCCCTGCAGATCCGCGCGTCGCTCACGAGCGAGACCGTCCTCGGCCGTGAGAACCTGGCCGGCGCCCTCGCGCTCGGCATGATCGTGATCGTGGGAGTCGTGATGACCCTGTACTCGCTCATCCAGCGCCGGGCAGCGAGGTGGCAGTCGTGAACCGTCTCGGCCCCTCAATCGTGACCCGGTGGGTGATCGGCATCGTCGTCGGAGCGTTCTTCGCGATCCCGCTCGTGTCGACCTTCCTGTACACGCTGCGCCAGACCGATGGCTCCCTCGGGTTCGAGCGCTGGGCGGCGCTGTTCGACCCGGCGAAGTCCGCCGCGATCAAGCCGATCTGGATGGGTCTCGGCAACTCGCTCATCCTCGCGGTGGTGACGGTCGCGATCGTGCTCCTGCTGCTCGCACCGACGATGATCTTGGTGAACCTCCGCTTCGCGAAGCTCAAACCGCTGTTCGAGTTCGCCGTCCTGCTGCCGATCTCGATCCCCGCGATCGTGCTCGTCGTCGGTCTCGCCCCGATCTACCTGCAGATCGGCCGTGCTCTCGGCACCGGCACCTGGACACTGGCCTTCGCCTACGGCATCACCGTGCTGCCCTTCGCCTACCGGTCGATCCAGGCGTCGATCGATGCGGCCGACCTGCGCACCCTCGCCGAGGCTGCTCGCTCACTCGGCGCCGGCTGGCCGACCGTCGTCCTGAAAGTCCTCGCCCCGAACCTGCGTCAGGGTCTGCTCGCCGCTTCGCTGATCTCGATCGCGGTCGTGCTCGGCGAGTTCACGATCGCCTCTCTCCTGAACCGCCAGGTGTTCCAGACGGCCATGGTCGTCGTGCAGAAGCAGGACCCCTACGCCCCGGCGATCTTCACCCTGCTGGCGCTGCTGTTCGTCTTCCTGCTGCTCCTCCTCATCGGCCGCGTCGCTCGCGGCACCGGAAAGGCCCGCTCATGACACTCCCCCAGACCGCCGACAACATGCTGCTCGCCGAGGCGGGCGAGGGCACCCGCGTGCAGCTGCAGGGCATCGTGAAGAGCTACTCGGGCACCACCGTGCTGCACGGCGTCGACCTCGACATCGCCCCCGGAGAGTTCGTGTCGCTGCTGGGCCCCTCGGGGTGCGGCAAGACCACCCTTCTGCGGGTGCTCGCAGGCCTCGAAGGGCTCGACAGCGGCGCAGTGCTGCTCGACGGCGGAGACGTCTCCCGGGTGCCGACGAACAAGCGCGACATCGGCATGGTCTTCCAGTCGTACTCGCTGTTCCCGCACCTCCGCGTGGCCGAGAACACCGCCTTCGGATTGCGTCGGCGGGGCGTCGGAAAGACGGAGGCCGCGAAGCGCGCCCTCGACGCCCTGGCGCTCGTCGGGCTCTCCGACTTCGCCGACCGCTTCCCGCACCAGCTCTCCGGCGGACAGCAGCAGCGCGTGGCACTCGCCCGCGCCCTGGTGACCGAGCCCAAGGTGCTGCTGCTCGACGAGCCTCTCTCGGCACTCGACGCGAAGGTGCGCGTGCAGCTGCGCGACGAGATCCGTCGGATCCAGCTGCGACTCGGCATCACCACCGTGTTCGTCACGCACGACCAGGAGGAGGCCCTCGCCGTCTCCGACCGGATCGCCGTGATGAACTCCGGTCGGATCGAGCAGATCGGAACGCCCGAGCAGCTCTACACGACGCCATCGACGGCGGGTGTGGCCGCCTTCGTGGGCCTCTCGAGCGTCGTCTCGGGCGTCGCCGAGGGCGACCATGTCGTGGTGTGGGGCCAGCGCCTGCCCCTGCAGTCCCCGGCCGACGGCCCGGTCGACGTCTACCTGCGCCCCGAGAACGTGCACTTCGCATCGGAGGCGGATGCCGCCACCGACGCGCTCGTGCAGGAGAGCACGTTCCTGGGCAGCATGCGCCGGACCCTCGTCCGCACCGAATCGGGTGAGCTCGTGCGTCTGCAGCACTCCCCCGGAGTGCACCCGGCGTTCGGTGATCGGGTGCGCATCGCTGTGGCCCCCGAGCCCGTGGCTGTGCATCCTCGGGGCTGAATCGCCCTCTTTCCCTGGGCCAGTACTCCGGGATACCGTGATCCCCGAGGGCGTCGCTCCCTCGACACCACAGAGAAAGGACGCCTCATGGCAGGCAGGTTCGAGCTGTACACCGACAAGTCCGGCGAGTACCGGTTCCGACTCAAGTCCGGCAACGGCGAGGTCATCGCGATCAGCGAGGGCTACTCCTCGAAGTCCGCCGCATTGAACGGCATCGATTCCGTCCGCCGCAACGCTGCGGATGCCGAGGTCGTCGAGGCCTGACGTCCACCCGACGCGTCATACGAAGACACCCTCCTGCTGACTCAGCGGGAGGGTGTCTTCGTGCGATGACGGTCGTTGGACCGCGAGTTCAGAGAACGCGAGCCAGGAAGTCCTGCGTCCGCGGATGCTGCGGATTGGCGAGCACCTCGCGCGGGTCGCCCTCTTCGACGATGTGGCCGCCGTCCATGAAGATCAGACGCGATCCCACCTCGCGGGCGAAGCCCATCTCGTGCGTGACGACCAGCATGGTCATGCCCTCGTCGGCGAGCGACCGCATCACCTGCAGCACCTCGCCCACCAGCTCGGGGTCGAGCGCCGAGGTCGGCTCGTCGAACAGCATCATGTCGGGGTTCATGCAGAGCGCCCGCGCGATCGCGACGCGCTGCTGCTGACCGCCCGAGAGATGACCGGGAAAGGCATCCGCCTTCTCGGCGAGTCCGACGCGACCGAGCATCTCCTTGGCGACGCGCTCGGCCTCAGTCTTCGAGCGCTTCTTGACGCGCTGCTGCGCGATCATGAGGTTGCCCATCACGTCGAGGTGCGGGAACAGGTTGAAGCTCTGGAACACCATGCCGATGCGGGTGCGCACGCGGTCGATGTCGACATCGGGATCGGTGATGTCGATGCCCTCGATGAGCACCTTGCCGCCGGTCGGCTCCTCGAGCAGGTTGACCGAGCGCAGCAGCGTCGACTTGCCGGAACCGGAGGGCCCGATGATGCAGACGACCTCGCCCTTCGTGACGGTGAGGTCGATGCCCTTGAGCACCTCGTTGTCGCCGAAGCTCTTCACGAGCCCCTGCAGGTCGATCGCGGGTGCGTGGACGTCAATCAGATCGGTGATCATCGCTGCCTCGACATCCTTCGTTCCAGGTACGCGCTGAAGCGCGTGAGGGGGATCGTGACGATCAGGTAGAGGGCCGCCGCCATGATCAGTGGCGTGCCGTTCGCGTTCTGCGTGCTCGCGTCACGGGCGAAGTTCGTCAGCTCCTTCGACCAGATGAAGGACCCGGCGACGAAGAGCAGCGAGGTGTCCTTCAGCAGCAGCACGAACTCGTTGGTCAGCGGCGGGATGATGATGCGGAATCCCTGGGGCACGACGATCCAGAACGTGGTCTTCATGGGAGACATGCCGAGCGAGCGAGCTGCCTCCGTCTGCCCCTTCGGAACCGCCTGGATGCCCGCCCTGATGGTCTCGGCCATGTAGGCCGACGCCACCAGGATCAGACCGATCAGTCCGAGCACCACCGGTCCGCCGAGCTTCGTTCCCGGCACGCCGAGTCCGATCGGCAGGATGAAGGCGATGGCGAAGATCGTGAGGATCGCGGGAAGCCCGCGGAACAGCTCGATCCACGCCGTCGCGATCCATCGGAAGGGCCCGATGCTCGACAGCTTCAGCAGCGCCAGCACGACGCCGAGCAACAGGCCGCCGGCGAACGCGACGGCCGTGAACCACAGCGTGTTCACGAGCGCCGTCGTGATGATGCCCGGGAGCATCTTCGCCGCGATCTCCGGATTGAAGTACAGCTGCGCGATCCGCGCCCAGTCGGTGCTGACGATCAGCCAGACGGCGACCGCGATCAGCACCACATAGACGGTGTACCGGTACAGCTTGCTCTTCGTGGTGCGCCTCAACGCCATTGTCAAGGTCTCCCTGCTCTACGTGACTCGCCGATTACTTCGCGGTGAAGTAGGTGTCGTAGATCGTCTGGTAGTCGCCGCTGTCGCGCAGATCCTGCAGCGCACCGTCGATCGCCTCGCGGAGCGCATCCTTCTCGCCCTTCGCGAATGCGAAGCCGTAGGACTCGCCCGTCTCGTACTCCTCGACGATCTTGTAGGCGCTGTCGGCCTTCTCGTGCTCGAGGTTCACCGGCTGGTCCTGCAGGATCGCGTCGATCTGACCGGCCTGCATGGCGGGCCACAGCTCACCGTCGGAGGGGTACTGCACGAGCTGAGCGCCCTCGGCGTTCTCGGTCGCGTACGACTCGCCCGTGGTGCCCTGCTGCACGCCGACGTTCTTGCCCGACAGGTCGTCGATCGACTCGATGCCCGAGTCCGTGCGCACGAGCAGCGACTGCAGCGACTCGTAGTACGGCTCGGAGAAGTCGATGTTCGCCTTGCGCTCGTCGGTGATCGTCATCGCGGAGGCGCCGATGTCGCACTGGCCGGCGGCGAGCGTGGTACCCGACTGCAGAGCGTCGAAGCCGACATCCTGCACTGCGAGCTTGAGGTCGAGCTCCTTGGCGATCGCGTCGAGCAGGTCGATGTCGAAGCCGGTGTATCCGGTGCCGTTGTCGCCGCCCTCGAACTCGAAGGGCGCGTAGGGGATGTCGGAGCAGACCGTCAGCGTGCCGGCCTCGATGAGGTCGTACTCGTCGCCTGCCGCCGGCTCACCGGATCCGGCACCTGCCCCGGTCGCACAGCCTGCGAGGGCGAGGGTGGCGGTCGCGGCGAGCGCGATCCCGGCGATGATGTTGCGACGCTGCATGTCAGCTCCTGAAGGACGAGGGTGTGTTCCCCACGGACGGGTAGGAGAACATCTAAACATGCGCCACACGGCGGAACATGCCGCCAGCCGCCCCCAACGGATCACATTTGTGTTGCAAGTGTGACCGAATATGACAGCCGTGTTACATCCGACGCGGCACCGATTGTTCACCTTGCCTGAGTATCCTCTGCCCAAAAGCCCGAGCCGACGCGCTCCGGATTCGGAGGAGACCCGATCATGGCCAAGAAGACCCCTGCACAGCGCACTGCGGAGGCGGCGCTCGATGCCGCGAAGGATGCCGCGAAGGATGCGAAGAAGCTGATCAAGTCCCTCCCGAAGAAGGACGCCAAGAAGCTCAAGCCGCTGGTCGAGGACGTGAAGGACGCGTCGAAGGCGTCGAAGAAGAAGATCGCCGACAAGCCCAAGAAGGTCGCGAAGTCGGCCACAGCTGCCACCGACCGGCTGCAGGAGGCCGCAGCGCGACTGCAGACTCCGAAGAAGAAGGACTCGAAGAAGAAGGACACGAAGCCGTCCGCCGCGAAAGCCGATAAGAAGGCCACGGAGCGGAAGACGAAGAAGGCTGCTCCGGTGAAGGCCGCTGCGACGACGTCCGAGCCCGAGGTCACGACACCGAAGGCCACGACGCCGAAGGCCACGACACCGAAGGCCACGACGCCGAAGGTCGTCGAGCCGAAGGTCGTGAAGCCCGCGATCCCCGTATCGGCGCCCGCAGTCACCGCGCCCGCCGCAACAGCGACCGCCGCCTCCGCAGAGCTGAACTCGCTCACTCTCGTCCAGCTCCGCGCCCGCGCACGCGCCCAGGGCCGCACGGGCTACTCGCGGCTCTCGAAGGCCGCCCTGCTCGACCTTCTTGCGCACTGACGTGCAGGAGGCGCTGGACCGCCGTGCCGAGGCGCCGCTCCCCCGCACGCTGATCGACATCCTCCGGGAGACGACCGGTGCGCATCCCGATGCGTCCGCCATCGAAGACGCCGAGGGCGCCATGAGCTACGCGGAGCTGCTCGCGCGCGTCTGGCGCACGGCCGCCGTGCTGCGCGAGCACGGGGTCGGCCGGGGCGATCGCGTCGGAATCAGGATGACGTCGGGGCACCGCGATCTGTACATCGCGATCCTCGGGGCGATGGCGGCCGGTGCGGCGTACGTCCCGGTCGATGCGGACGACCCGCAGGAGCGCGCCGACCTCGTGTTCGGCGAGGCGCGCATCGTCGGTGCGATCACCGACGCGGGCTACCTCCCCGCGGATGCCGCCGGTGCCGCGGATCTGTTCTCGAGCGAGACACCGCACCCGAGCACCGCCGCGATCCCGGTCGTCGCCCCGCCGACGATCGACGACGACGCCTGGGTCATCTTCACCTCCGGTTCGACGGGCGTTCCGAAGGGCGTCGCCGTCTCGCATCGATCCGCGGCGGCGTTCGTCGACGCCGAGGCGCGTCTGTTCCTGCAGGAGGCACCGCTCGGTCCCGGCGACCGCGTGCTCGCAGGGCTCTCGGTGGCGTTCGACGCGTCCTGCGAGGAGATGTGGCTCGCCTGGGGCCATGGCGCATGTCTGGTTCCGGCTCCTCGGGCGCTGGTCCGCTCCGGCGAGGATCTCGGCCCGTGGTTGCTCGGCCATGGCATCACGGTCGTGTCGACCGTCCCCACGCTCGCAGCGCTGTGGCCGCAGGATGCGATCGAGAACGTGCGCCTGCTGATCTTCGGCGGTGAAGCGTGCCCACCCGAGCTGGTCGCGCGCCTGGCCTCCGACGGGCGTGAGGTCTGGAACACCTACGGCCCCACCGAGGCCACGGTCGTCGCGTGCGCCTCGCTCATGGATGGCACAGGTCCCGTGCGCATCGGCCTGCCGCTGGACGGCTGGTCGCTCGCCGTCGTCGATGCCGACGGTAGCCCCGTGGCCGACGGCGAGGTCGGCGAGCTCATCATCGGCGGCGTGGGGCTCGCCCGCTATCTCGACCCGGCGAAGGACGCGGAGAAGTACGCACCCATGCCGACACTCGGATGGGACCGCGCCTACCGCTCGGGAGACCTCGTGCGTCTCGAACCCGCGGGCCTGATCTTCCAGGGTCGCGCCGACGACCAGGTCAAGATCGGCGGACGTCGGATCGAGCTCGGCGAGGTCGAGGCCGCCCTGCAGTCGCTGACCTCGGTCTCGGCTGCGACGGTGGTCGTGCAGAAGACCGAGACAGGCATGTCGATCCTCGTCGGCTACGTGGTGCCCGACGACGGCTTCGACAGGCAGGTGGCGCGCGGCGAGCTGGCCGACACCCTGCCTGCGCCCCTCATCCCGCTGCTGGCGACCGTCGACGACCTGCCGGTGCGCACGTCCGGGAAAGTCGACAAGGCGGCACTCCCCTGGCCCCTCGACGCCGGCGACGCGAGCGACTCCTCACTGTCGGGCACGGCGGCGTGGCTCGCCGAGCAGTGGTTCGCCGTTCTCGGCATCCGCCCCGGCGACGAGGACGCCGATTTCTTCCAGCTCGGCGGCGGATCGCTCGCCGCGGCACAGCTCGTCTCGCGACTGCGCACCCGCGCCCCCGATTTCACGATGACCGACGTCTACGATCTGCCGCGGCTTCGCCAGATGGCGGATGCCGTCGACGATGAGGCAGACGACGACATGCAGGAGCGCGTCTTCAGCCAGCAGGCGCCCACACCGAGGCGCATGCAGTGGGTGCAGACCATCGCCGGACTGCCGCTCTTCGTGTTCACCGGCATCCGATGGCTGCTGTTCGCACTCACAGCGAGCTGGATCCTGCGCCTCTTCCCCGGATTCGACTTCCTGCCCGATGTCTCAGCCTGGACGATCGTCGTCGGCCTGCTGATCTTCGTGACCCCCCTGGGCAAGATGACGATCGCCGCGGTCGCTGCACGTCTGCTGCTCGCCGGGCTCCGCCCGGGGGATTACCCACGCGGCGGCGGGGTGCATCTGCGGCTGTGGCTCGCCGAGCAGATCGCGCAGCAGGTCGATCCGGTGGGCCTCGCAGGAGCCCCCTGGGTCGTGTACTACGCACGCGCGCTCGGCGCGCGCATCCACAAGGACGTCGACCTGCACACGGTTCCGCCGATCACGGGCATGCTCGACATCGGCGCCGGGGCGTCGATCGAACCGGAGGTGGATCTCACCGGCTACTGGATCGACGGCGACACCGTACGCATCGGTGGCATCCGCATCGGCGCCGATGCGACCATCGGCGCGCGCAGCACTCTCGCGCCCGGCACCAAGATCGGTCGCGGTGCAGAGATCGCGCCGGGGTCCGCGGTCTTCGGCCGCGTGCGAGCTCAGCAGCGCTGGGCGGGTTCACCCGCAGCTCGCATCGGCGGCGTCTCGAGCCCCTTCGCGCCCGGTCGTCCTCCGAGCCGCACGCGATGGCTGTGGGCGTACGCCGCGTCATCGGCGTTCCTGGGCATCCTTCCCATCGTCTCGTTGGCGGCGGGAGCGTCGATGCTCGCGCTGGGAATGCGCGGCGCCGACTCGCTGATCGCGGCGGTCCCCGGAATGCTCGCCCTGCTCGTGCCGGCCGTGCTGATCGCAGGTCTCGTCTTCGCCGGCCTCGTGCTCGTCATCGTGCGTCTGCTCGGGCTCGGTCTGGCCGAGGGCGTCTACCCCGTGCGCTCGCGCATCGCATGGCAGGCGTGGACTACGGAGCGCCTGCTGGACTCTGCCAGGACCTTCCTCTTCCCCCTGTACTCGAGCATCGCCACCCCGCTCTGGCTCCGTGCTCTCGGAGCCGATGTCGGCCGCGATGTCGAGGCGTCGACCGTGCTGCTCATCCCGAAGCTCACGACCATCGCCGATGGCGCGTTCCTCGCCGACGACACCATGGTCGCGACCTACGAGCTGCAGGCCGGCTGGATGCGATTGGGCGCCGCGCGCATCGGCAAGCGCGCGTTCCTCGGCAACTCCGGCATGGCCGCCGGCGGGCACAATGTGCCGCGCGACGGACTGGTCGCCGTGCTGTCGGTCGCGCCGCCCAAGGCGAAGGCGGGCTCGTCGTGGCTGGGCTCACCCGCCGCGCGACTTCGCCGGGTGGTCAACGACTCCGATCTCGAGCGCACGTATCGGCCGCTCGCCGGACTCCGGCTCGCGCGAGCGCTGTGGGAGCTGTGCCGCATCTTCCCCGTGTTCGTGACCTGCGCGATCGGTCTGGGTGTCATGCTCACGCTCGCCGCCGCTGTCGAGTCCTGGGGACTCTGGTGGGCCGTCGCCGTCTCCAGTGCGGTCATGCTCGCCGCCGGCGCGATCGCCGCAGTCATCACGACCGCGGCCAAATGGCTCATCGTCGGCCCGATCCGCGCCGGAGAGCATCCGCTGTGGTCGAGCTTCGTCTGGCGCACGGAGGTGTCGGACACATTCACCGAGATGGTGGCCGCGCCCTGGTTCGCCAACGCCGCATCCGGCACGCCTGCGCTCGCCATCTGGCTGCGCACGCTCGGCGCGAAGATCGGTCGGGGCGTCTGGACCGACAGCTACTGGCTGCCGGAGCCCGACCTCGTCACGCTCGGGGACGGCGCCACGGTGAACCGCGGATGTGTGGTTCAGACGCATCTGTTCCATGATCGTGTGATGAGCATCGACGCAGTGACCCTCGAGAACGGTGCGACCCTCGGCCCGCACAGCGTGATCCTGCCCGCGGCGACGATCGGGGCGGATGCGACCGTGGGCCCGGCCTCGCTCGTGATGCGCGGGGAGTTCGTGCCGATCGGCAGCCGATGGAGTGGCAACCCCATCGGCCCGTGGCGCGCGGTCAAGGTGCGCTCCTACCAGGCGTCCGACGCATGACCGTCGACCCGTATACCCCGCACAGCGGCGATCGGCGCTACGGGGTACTGCACTACGACCTCTCGATCGACTATCGCGTCACCACGAACCGCCTCGTGGGTACCGCGACGATCAGTCTGCGGATGCAGGAGTCCGCGAAGCACGTCTCCTTCGACCTCGTCGGGCTGAAGGCGACGAAGGTGCGAGTGAGCGGCGACCGCGCTGCGTCGTTCCGGCAGGACGATCGGCGGGTCAAGGTGCTCTTCGGGAACGAACGGGCCGGCGGAGACGAGATCACCGTGACCGTCGATTACTCCGGCGCTCCGTCACCTCGCCGCACGCGGTGGGGACTCCTCGGGTGGGAGGAACTCGAAGACGGCGTGCTGGTCGCATCGCAGCCGACGGGAGCCCCGACCTGGTTCCCCTGCAACGACGTCCCCTCCGACAAGGCGACTTATCGCCTGGAGTTCACCTCCGACCCCGAGTACACCGTCGTGAGCGGCGGTGCCGCCACGCGGTCGACGCAGCGGGGCCGCACACGGTGGACCTTCCACCAACCGGTGCCGACCGCCACGTATCTCATGACCGTGCAGATCGGTCAGTACGACGACGACAGGATCGATCTCGGTACGACTCCCGGCAGGCTGTTCCACCCACGGGCGCTCGCGTCCCGGGTGCGGTCCGACTTCGCCGCATTGCCGCAGATGATGGACGCCTTCGTCGCCGCCTTCGGGCCGTATCCGTACGAGTCGTACAAGGTCGTGGTCACACCGGACGTCCTCGAGATTCCCCTCGAGGCGCAGGGCATGGCGATCTTCGGAGCCAATCACGTCGACGGCGCGGGAGGCAGCGACCGTCTGATCGCCCACGAGCTCGCTCATCAATGGTTCGGGAACAGCGTCGGCGTCGCCCGCTGGCAGGACATCTGGCTGAACGAGGGCTATGCCTGCTACGCGGAATGGCTGTGGTCTGAAGCCTCGGGCGGGCCCTCCGCCCAGGCGAAGGCCGTGGCGCATCACCGCCACCTCCGCACGCTGCCGCAGGATCTGGTGCTGTCCGATCCCGGCGCGAACGACATGTTCGACGACCGCGTGTACAAGCGCGGCGCTCTCACCCTCCACGCGCTGCGGTTGACGATCGGCGACGATGTCTTCTTCGCCCTCACGCGGGAGTGGACGGCCCGGTTCGCCCGGCTCGCGGTGACGAGCGACGACTTCCTCGGCCTCGTCGACGAGATCGCCGGAGGGCAGGCGCGGGCCCTGGTGCGCACCTGGATAGACGAGCTTGCGCTGCCCGCGCTTCCCCCCGCTCAAGGGCCGAGCCGCGCGTCCGCGGCGCGCGCGGCGGTCAGGGAGATTCCGCTGCCGCGCGACTGAGCGGATGCCGAGACATCCCGCAGCCCACGTCAGCCGAGTGCGACGCTCAGCGCGTGTCCGGGCGGACCCGAGAGGGTCGCGACCTCGATACGGGTCGCGCGTCCGGGGAGCGCTGCCGACCATGCCTGTGGATGCACGTCACGCGGACCGTCGTGCATGATCACCGCGCTCGGATCGACCTCGAAACCTCGACCGTCCGCCTTGACCGCCGCCTCGACACGCGTCCATCCGGCCACATCGGGGGCTGCGCCGACGGGGAACAGCGACCCCAGCTCGCTGACACGACCGGCGGCTGACCACGCCTCGATGTCGACGCCCAGTGGGGCGGTCCCTGCGGCAGCGGCCACCACGACGAGGTCGCCGGAGTGGCTGACGCTGAGAGAGACCTCGGCGGTGCGCGGGCGGCCGTGCTCCCCGCCGCACCGGTGACAGCGGCTGTCGAGAAGAACCTCCCCGGGACCCCGGATACTCTGAACGAGCGCACTGATCAGTGCTCTGCCTGCGAGGAAACCCCGAGCTCGGTCACCGCCGAGCTCTCGGAATCGGTCGAGCTGCCCCTGTCCCATGGCGGCGACGTCGGCTTCGGCGAACTCAGTGAGTTCTGAGACCAGCGCCCACGCGACGGTCGACTCTCGCCAGGTGATCTGCCCCATGACCCCGCTCCTGTCCCGTCAGACGAGGGTCGCGGATCGACGTTTCAGACCTCGAAATCGACGGCCGCACGCGAAGCGACCACCGACCGCACGTAGGCGACGACTTCCTCATGCGCCGGATGCACCTGGTACTCCTCCAGCGCGGCGATCGAGTCGAAGTCCGCGACGAGGGTGACATCCCAGTTGGTGTCGGGATAGGCGGAGTTCGCGCCGGCCGAGATGGAGCGCAGCTGCGGCACCACGCCGTCGAGGGCGTTCAGCCGACGGGCGACCTCGGCGGCCTGCTCGGCGCGCTCGCCGGCGTCTTCTGCAGCCAGCTTCCAGGTGACGACGTGGCGGATCATCGCGAGTCCTTTCCCAGCGCGTCCTCCTGGACGGCCTCTTCGAGAGCCTCGCGCAGCCGGTCGGCGGACAGCCGCCAGTGCGCGTGCAGGTCGCCGTCGATCAGCACGACGGGGATCTTCTCCCACCACAGCTCGTAGAGTGCGGGGTCGTCCTGGATGGACGCCTCGACGATCTCGATGCGCTCAGCCGCGGCATCCGGAAGCTCGGCGACCACCGCGTCGATGATCTCGGAGGCCACGTCGCACAGATGGCAGTCGGGCTTGCCGATGAGGGTCAGCGTGGTCACGCCGACGGCACCTCGACAGAGCGTCCCTGCGCGATCCATTCGCCGGTGCCGCCTTCGACGTTGGTCGCGTCGTAGCCGCGCGATTCGAGCGCCTCGACGACGCGGGCCGACCGGCCGCCCGCCTGGCAGATGACGTCGAACGACTCCGACGGAAGCTCTTCGAGCCGGTTGCCGATCTCGGACATCGGGATGTTGACGGCTCCCGGGACGTGCCCCGCGGCGAACTCGTCGACCTCGCGGACGTCGATGAGCGGGGTGTTCGAGCGCTCGGCGAGCTCGGTGACGGTGATCGACTTCATGGCATGCTCCTGCGACGAGTGGGAAACCGGGGGTAGAGACACAAAGCGCCCGTCCGGAGACAGGCGCTCGTGTCTGGTCGCTTACTTCTTGTTGCGACGCTGGTGGCGAGTCTTACGAAGCAGCTTGCGGTGCTTCTTCTTCGCCATGCGCTTGCGGCGCTTCTTGATGACAGAACCCACGGAAACCTCACTAAGTCAGTGGCTGGGTGTCGTCGGTGACGGACACCCGGGTACGGGCACGGAAAAATGCCTCGGATCAGTCTAGCAAATCGTGGAGCTTCTGCTGCACGCCCCTGCGAGACCGCCGCCGAGGGTCAGCCCACGTCGGCGATGGGCCGCTGCAGCGCGTCTGCGACCGCGGACTCCGGGACCCGGAAACTGCGACCGAAGCGGATGGCAGGCAGCTCCCCAGCGTGCACCATCCGATAGACCGTCATCTTCGACACGCGCATGAGTTCGGCGACCTCAGCCACCGTAAGGAACCGGACATCAGGAACCTCGGGCATCCCACGTACCCCTTTCTCGATTGTGCACACACTCTATGGGGAACCTGGGACACGTGTAAACCCATGTGGCCTGTGTGATCAGTGAGGATCGATGCGGCGTCTCAGACGCGGAGTCCCAGCAGAGACATAGGATGTATGCCGGATCCGCTCAGAATGCTCTGAGACAGTGATCCCACGACTCACGATGGCACCATCCCGAGTCCACGCGGGCTGGGGCCCGCGGCTTCGCCCCTGACGACACGCCCCCCGATCGTCAGGGGCGACGTGTGTCTGCGGCAGGAATCAGGCGCCGAAGCGCTTGAGCGCCGTCTCGACGACGTGCTTCGCGGATGCGGCCGCACGACCGACGACCTCGGCCGCGTGCGCAGCGCTGCCGGGCAGCGGCTGCCCCGGGTAGTCGATGTCGGGCGCGTCGTCACCGTAGGCGTCCATCAGGAAGGGCACGAGCCAGTCGTCCACGACGCCGAGGGGCTCGACGGCGAGGCTGTAGAACCGACGCTGACCGTCTTCTCGCACGCTGACGAGTTCGGCCTCCCGCAGCACCTTGAGATGCTTCGAGACGGTGGGCTGACTGATGCCCAGATCGGCGACGATCTGGCTCACGCTCGTGCCCGCATCCCCTTCGGTGGTGCGACGCAGGAGGAGCTGGAGGATGTCTCGCCTCGTACCGTCTGCGATCACGTCGAAGATGTCCGTCATGTGATCAGGGTAGTCGTCCCCGGCACGGAGTACCATGACGAAGGCTCGACGATCGGCGTCGTGCTGCCGCAGAACGCGGAGCGGGAAGAACAAAGGGGGACGCGATGTCGGGCATCGTTTCGGCGTCGTCCCCTCGACAGCGGCTCCAGAACGCCGCCTCCTGGGGCAAGCACCTGATCACGTCGTCGCCCTCGCGCTTCGCGATCGTGATCTTCGCACTCCTGATCCTCGTCTTCACCGTGCTGCTCTCGCTGCCGATCGCGTCGGCGTCACGAACCGTCACACCCCTGGCAGACGCGCTGTTCACCGCGGTCTCCACCATCTGCGTCACGGGCCTGTCGACCGTCGACATGGCGACCCACTGGTCGCCGTTCGGTCATGTGCTGATCTTCATCGGCGTGAACATCGGCGCCCTCGGCGTGCTGACCCTCGCGTCACTGATGGGCATGCTGATCTCCAAGCGGCTCGGCCTGCGCGCCAAGCTCATGGCCGCGGGCGACACGAACCCGATGCGCGCGCACGGCGGCGTGGTCAACGAGAGCCAGACCGTTCGCCTCGGCGAGGTCGGCCAGCTGCTCACCACGGTCGCCGTCTCGGCCCTGATCATCGAGGGCGCGCTCGCGATCCTCCTCTACCCCGCGCTCGTGATGGCAGGCGTCGAGCCGATCGCCGCACTGTGGGAGGCACCGTACTTCGCCGCCATGGCCTTCACCAACACCGGATTCGCCCCGAACGCCGGTGGTGTGGCGGTGTTCGCGGACGACTACCTGGTGCTGTCGCTGCTGATGGTCGGGGTGTTCCTGGGGAGCATCGGCTTCCCGGTGATCTACACACTCGCCAAGCACGTCTGGCACGTGAAGAAGTGGTCGCTGCACACGAAGCTCACCCTCGTCACCACCGTGCTGCTGTTCGTGCTCGGAGCGGTGGTGTTCCTCGTCCTCGAATACGCGAACCCGAAGACCTTCGGATCGATGGATGCGGCGGACACCACGTTCCAGGCCTTCTTCCTCTCGGCGATGACCCGATCCGGCGGGTTCAATGTCATCGAGATGGACGACCTGAACGGCTCGTCCCTGCTGGCCGCGAGCATGCTGATGTTCGTCGGTGGCGGCTCGGCATCGACAGCCGGCGGAATCAAGGTCACCACTCTCGCGGTGCTCGCGATCGCGGTGTGGTCGGAGGCGAAGGGGCGTCAGTCGGTCGAGGCGTTCGGTCGCCGCATCCCCAGCGACGTCCAGCGCGTCGCCCTCAGCGTCGTTGCATGGGGAGCCACGATCGTGGCGCTCTCGACGATCATCATCTCCCAGATCACCAAAGCCGACATCAGTCATGTCCTCTTCGATGTGATCTCGGCCTTCGGCACCGTGGGTCTGTCGACCGGGCTCACTGCGGAGCTCCCCGACTCCGCCTCATACGTACTGGCGACCACCATCTTCATGGGGCGCGTTGGTACAGTGACTCTCGCCGCGGCGGTCGCCGCGACATCGCGAACGCAGTACTACTCACTGCCCGTGGAAAGGCCGATCGTTGGTTGAAGTCCTCCGGGGCGACGCGCCCGTCCTCGTCATCGGTCTCGGCCGGTTCGGCGCCGCCTGTGCGGGCGAACTCGATCGCCTCGACCGCGAGGTGCTCGCGATCGACGACAACCTCGAGCTCGTGCAGAAGTGGTCCGACCGCGTCACGCACACGGTGCAGGCGGACGCCAAGAACATCGACGCACTGCGCCAGATCGGCGCTCAGGACTTCCAGGTCGCCGTCGTCGCGGTCGGCTCGTCGATCGAGGCGTCGGTGCTGATCACCGCGAACCTCGTCGACCTCAAGGTCCCGCAGATCTGGGCGAAGGCGGTCTCGCAGTCGCACGGCAAGATCCTCGCCCGCGTCGGCGCCAACCACGTGATCTACCCCGAGCGGGAGGCCGGCGAGCGCGTCGCGCACCTCGTCTCCGGCCGGATGCTCGACTTCATCCGCTTCGACGACGACTTCGTGCTCGCGAAGATGTACCCGCCGAAGTTCATCCGCGGGGTCGGTCTCAATGAGTCGGGCGTGCGCAGCAAGTACAAGGTCACGGTCGTCGGCGTGAAGAGCCCAGGCAAGCCGTTCCGCTACGCCGAGGCGAACACCATCGTCACCAACCACGACCTCATCATCGTGTCGGGCACCAACAGCGATATCGAGCGCTTCGCCGCCCTCGACCGCTGAGAGGCGTCGGCACGCTCACGCGTCAGGCGTCGATGTCGAGCGTCAGGTCGACGACGTCATCGATCGTGACGCTCTCGCGGTCCTGAAGCACCTTCTTGATCGGCACGATGTACCCGCCGTCCTTCGGCCAGAGCGACGTGGTCACCGTGGTGCTCCCGATCGTGACGGTCACCGGGATCATGCCCCACCCGTAGGTGACGACACTCGCCACATCGCCGATCATCCCGCTCTCGGTCGGCGGCACGGTGACGAAGTGGAACGGCGCGGGACCGCGCCAGAACCAGATCGCGCCCGAGAACCGCAGCTGCATGTCAGGCTCCGGCCGCCAGTTCCTTCGCGCGGGCGAGGGCTGCGGCAGCAGCGTCAGCGAAGGTGCGGTCGAGGTGCACATCCTGCAGCACGGCGACTGCTCGTTCGGTGGTGCCCTTCGGACTCGTGACGCGGCGACGGAGCTCGGACGGCTCCTCCCCCGACGCATCGAGCAGTGCGGTCGCCCCGATGAACGTCTGCTCCACCATGGTGCGCGCGTCCGCCTCGCTGAAGCCCATGCCGACGGCGGCCTTCGTGAGCTCCTCGATCAGCAGGTAGACGTAGGCCGGGCCCGAACCCGAGATGGTCGAGAGCGCATCGATCTGCGACTCGGGCACCTCGACGACCGCGCCGACGGTCGCGAAGAGACGGTGTACGAGGGCGAGGTCGTCGGCGGAGGCGGCCTCCCCCGCGGCAAGGCCGGTGACGCCCTTGCCGACCGTCGACGGCGTGTTCGGCATCGATCGGATGACCCTGACGTCGACGCCGAGGTTGTCGGCGAATGTCTGGAGGGTGACGCCCGCCGCGAGACTCACGACGATCGCGTCGTCGGCGAGATGCGGTGCGATCTCGCGGAGCAGATCGGGCACCATCGCTGGCTTCACGCCGACCAGCACGATTCGGGCCTTCGCGACCGCATCGGCATTGCCGTCGGTGGTCTCGGACAGGGCGATGCTCGTGACCCCGTCGAGGTCGGCGAAGGCCGCCGCCTTCTCGGGAGTACGGTTCGTGGCCGTGATTCCGCCATCGACCCGGATGCCGGACGCGACCACCCCTCGGAGGATCGCACCGCCCATCGAACCGGCACCGAGGAACGCGAGAGCGGGAAGAGAGTCAGCCATGTGGTCATCCTACGGCGGGCGCACCGGGCGTCAGCCGGGTGGCGGACCTAGACTCGACGCATGAGTGCATCGGGCGGAAGCAAGGCGATCATCGCGGCGTTCCTGGCGAATCTCGGCATCGCCCTGGCGAAGTTCCTGGCGTGGGCGCTCTCGGGATCCGCATCGATGCTGGCCGAGGCGATCCACTCGGTCGCCGACTCCGGCAACCAGCTGCTGCTCATGCTGGGTGGGCGCAAGGCACGTCGAGAGGCGGATCGGGCTCATCCCTTCGGATACGGGCGCGAGCGTTACGTGTACGCGTTCGTGGTGTCGATCATCCTGTTCTCGGTCGGTGGCCTGTTCGCCATCTACGAGGCGATCGACAAGCTCACCCACCCGCACGAGCTCGACAAGACGTGGTGGTGGCTGCCGATCGTCGTGCTCGTGATCGCGATCGGGCTCGAGTCGTTCTCGCTGCGCACCGCGGTGAAAGAGAGCAACCTCGTCCGCGAGAAGGACCAGTCCTGGGTGTCGTTCGTCCGGCGCGCGAAGGCGCCCGAGCTCCCCGTCGTACTGCTGGAGGATGTCGGGGCCCTCACAGGACTGACCTTCGCCCTGCTCGGTGTCGGTCTGACCGTGATCACCGGCAACCCGGTCTTCGACGCGCTCGGCACGCTGATGATCGGCATCCTGCTCGTGGTCATCGCGATCGTACTCGGGGTCGAGACCAAGAGCCTGCTCGTCGGTGAGGGCGCGACCGCCGCGGATCACGATCGCATCGTCGACGCGATCAACGCCGGCGACGAGATCGAGAAGATCATCCACATGAAGACGCTGTACCTCGGACCGGATGAGCTTATGGTCGCGGCGAAGATCGCACTCAACGCCGACAAGCCGCTGCGCGAAGCAGCGGTCGACATCGACGCGATCGAGGCCCGCATCCGCGAGGCGCTGCCGATCGCGCGCGTCATCTACATCGAACCCGACGTCTACCGGCCCTCGCTGGACCCCGAACCGTCCACCGACGTGTTCGTGCTCAAGTCGTCGGACTGAGCTCGCTCGCTCTTCGCCGCCTCAGCGTCGCTGCTCGAAGAAGTCGCGAAGCAGAGCCGTGGCGGCATCCGCGTCGACTCCTCCGATGACCTCCGCACGGTAGGGAAGGCGTCGGTCGCGGAGCACGTCGTACATCGACCCCGCCGCGCCCGCCTTCCCGTCCCAGGCACCGAACACCACGCGGCCGATGCGCGCCTGGAGGATCGCCCCTGCGCACATCACGCAGGGTTCCAGCGTCACCACGAGAGTATGGCCGTCGAGATTCCAGGAACCGACGGATGCCGCCGCCGCGCGCAGCGCCGCCACCTCGGCGTGCCCTGTCGGATCGTGCGTCGCCTCGCGGTTGTTGCGCCCCTCGGCGACGATCCGGCCCTCGGCGTCGAGCACCACGGCACCGACGGGTATCTCGGATGCCGCCGCTGCTTCGGCCGCGAGCTCGAGCGCACGGCCCATCGCGGTCTGGTCGGCGGCGGTCATGCGTCGAGCCTACCGACAGCGCGACCGCCCTCATCCGCCCGTCCCCGCATCCGATGTCGTGCGGGAGCGTCCGGCGCATTAGCCTGTATCCATGCGTGTCCACGTCGCCGACCACCCTCTCGTCACTCACAAGCTGTCGGTCCTGCGCGACCACCGCACACCGTCACCCGTCTTCCGCCAGCTGACCGAGGAGCTCGTGACCCTCCTCGCGTACGAGGCGACGCGCAACGTGAAGGTCAGCCCGATCGAGATCACCACCCCGGTGACGACCACGATGGGCGTGAAGATCTCCGAGCCGCGTCCGATCGTGGTGCCGATCCTGCGCGCCGGCCTGGGCATGCTCGAGGGCCTCGTCAAGCTGCTCCCGACCGCAGAGGTCGGCTTCCTCGGCATGGTCCGTGATGAGACGACCTTCGAGCCGACCACCTACGCCGAGCGTCTTCCTGACGACCTCAGCGACCGCCAGTGCTTCGCGATCGACCCGATGCTGGCCACTGGAGGCTCGCTGGCCGCGGCGATCCAGTTCCTCTTCGACCGCGGGGCCAGGGACGTCACGGCGATCTGCCTGCTGGGCACGCCCGAGGGCGTCGCCGCGATCGAGGCACTCGTCGGTGACCGCGACGTCACGCTCGTGCTCGGAGCGCTGGATGAGCGTCTCAACGAGAAGGGCTACATCGTCCCCGGTCTCGGCGACGCCGGTGACCGCCTCTACGGCACGGTCTGACGCATGCCGCCCCGCCGGCGTGTGCTCATGCCGTCGGCGCGACTCACACCTTCAGCAGGTAGGCGCGCTCGTCTCCGTAGTGCGTGAAACCGGCTCTCGCGAGGATGGGTGCAGACGTTGCGGTGCGACCCTTGACCAGGGCTGTCATCGCCCCCAATGACGCGCTGACGCGCAGGCGCTCGGCGAGGACCGCCCGATAGGCGCCTCGTCCACGAGCCCCTTCGAGGGTGGCGGCGCCCCACAGTCGCGCGAACCCGTCGACGATCGTGCACCCGCCGGTGCTCACGGCGAGGCCATCGAGGCGTGCCAGGACGCGGACGTGCGTTCCGGCCTCGAATGCCGAGACCACGTCGTCGAGTTCGGTCCTGAGGCCCTCTTCGTCGAGCGGCTGCTGCTGCCAGACGGGGACGTTGATCGCGTCGACCTCTCGCACCTGGTCGATCGTCCGCACGATCTCTGCTGTCGTCTGCGATGGAACGTCGATCGGGGCACCGTCGATCTCACGGGCGAAGACCGCGACCGTGTCGATGTGCTCGGCTCCGCGGCGGAGGATCTCGTCTTCGAGGTCGGGGCGGTCGGATTCGTTGGTCCAGAACCGGAGTTCGCGCTCGCCCCAGGCCCTGGTGCGGTCGATGGCGCTGTCGAGGACCGCGCCCGCGTCTGCGTCGGAGTCGACCTGCGAGGCTCGCACGCCGCCGCCGAATCGCTGGGGGTACCGCACCAGCTGCAGATCGGTCTTCTCATGCTCGCTGTCGCGAGGAAACCACACCCATGCGGCTGAGGCGCGTAGGACTTCGTCCGTCGTGTGCAAGGTGATGTCTCCTGCGCAGTGGCGCCGCGTCAGCCTGCAGCGCCGACGAGTCGGGCGAAGGCGCTCAGACGCGCCACGCCTTCGGGCGTGCGGGGAAGGTCGTCGAGGAGCGCGGGCGAGTGGATCAGGTACGCCGCGACCTGCGCTCTCGAGATCGCCACGTTCAGGCGGTTCTGAAGCAGCAGGAACTCCGGGCCGCGTGGGGCGTCGCGCCCGCTGGATGCGGCGAGCGAGGTGATCGACACCACCGCCTCCTTGCCCTGGAAGTTGTCGACGGTGCCGACGGGCACATCCGGAAAACCGGCCGCGGCGAGTGCGTCGAGGACGAGCTGACGCTGTGCGTTGTAGGGCGCGACGACGATGATGTCGCTCTGCGCGAGAGGCCGCACCGTGGCCTCCGCGTCGTTGTCGGTGAAACTGCGACCGACGAGATCTCGCACCAGCGCCACGACCTCCGCCGCCTCTTCGGGCGACTGCGTGGCATTTCCGCGATGACGGAGCGGAACGATGTGCAGCCCGGGTTCGATGCCGTCAAGCGACCTCAGCTCGGTTCCCGGTGCGGAGGCGAGCTGGCCGGCGTAGGCGAGCTTCGACACTGGTGCCGCGACGTACGGGTGCATCCGCCAGGACCGCGCCAGGAAGTACCCATGATCGGGCTTGACGACAGGGTCGCCCTCCATGACCCACCCGAGCGCGGAGGTGTCGACGGGTTCGGGGTGTGCTCCCTGGCTCACCTGCGGAAGCTGCTGAGGGTCGCCGAGCAGCAGTAGCCGCTGGGCGCCCGCGGCGACGGCGATCGTGGAGGCGAGAGAGAACTGGCCCGCCTCGTCGACCACGAGCAGGTCGAGGCCCCCTCGCTCGACGCGCGACGTGTTGCTGAAGTCCCAGGCGGTGCCCCCGACGACCGCGCCGTGGTGTGCGTGCTCGCCGAGGAACGAGGCCATCCCGCTCTTCGGGATCACCGTGTAGGACGGATCAGCCGAAGGATCTTTCGGCGCTTTCGCGACCTGCGCCGCGGGGACGCCGTCGGAGACCACCCGCTCGAGCAGGTTCTCGATGATCGCGTGCGACTGCGCCACCACACCCACGGTGAAGCCGTGGTCGTTGACGAGGCGCGCGATCACCTGAGAGCCGGTGTAGGTCTTTCCCGTTCCAGGAGGCCCCTGCACCGCGAGATAGCTGCGGTCGAGGTCGAGGATGCCGCGCACGATCGCGTCGATCGTGTCGTCGCCCTCAGCCGGCAGCGCGTCGCCCGAGACCGTGCGCGGCGGGATGCGACGCAGGATGTCCGTCGCGGCGTCGCGCGGGAATCCTGGCGCTGCAGCGTGTACCGTATCGGCCCACTCGTCGATCGCGCCCTGCAGCGAGACGACGCGCGGCGGCGCCGCCGGTGTCAGAGCGAGCGGCAGCTCATCCCACGTCTGCCCCTGGATCGCCGTCTCGGTGATCAGGTAGCCGTCATCGAGCACCTCGGCGACAGTGACCGTGTGCGGCACGTGGACGGCGCGAGACGGCGCCTCGGTGTCGAACGGCGCAGGCACAGGGTAGAGCGCGAACGGTTGGGATCCGACACCGAGCGTGGTGCCCGGCGAGACCTCGCCTCGGACCTCGAGGTCGCGCGACATCACTCGACGCCCCTCGGCGACGCTCCACTCCCGCCGGACGGTCGATGAAGTGCGGTCGACCCGCACCACGTCGCGCGTGCCGTCCCACATCGTGACGGGCTCGCGGAGTCGCTGGAAGTGCGACACCCAGAAGCTCTTCGCCTCGCGGGGGAAGTAGTCGATCGCGGCGGCCGCGATGCGATGCACCTGACCGTCCTCTCCCGCATCGACCGCGCGCTCGGCGTCGGCGAGCAATGCCACCGACCGCGGAGACGGCTCGTAGATCACCTCGTCGGCCTCGTCGGGCGGCGCGGGGTTCACACCCTCTTTCTTCGCGATCTCGATCAGCCAGTTACGCAGACGTCTGGTCGACACGCAGTCGTAGCGGTTGTAGTCGGCGAGGTCGGCGAACACCGCCTCGGCTTCCGCCTGCTCCCCCGCGGCGGCGAACTCACGCGCCGCGACGTACTGGACGATCGAATCATCGCCCTTCTGGACGTCGCTCGTGCGTACGTCTTCGCCCATGTACAGAGGCTCGAGCTTCTTGATCGAGTACGACCGCGATCCCACACGCACGGTGCGCAGCACCAGCGGATAGAGGTCGACGAACACCCCCTCGCGCAGCAGTCGATCGATCTCGCCCTCGCGCACGCCGTGTCGCGCCGCCATGGCAACGAGATGCGAGGTCTCGTACGGGGCGTAGTGGTAGATGTGCATGCCGGGGTGCGCGGCGCGGCGCACCTTCACGAAGTCGAGGAATCGCTCGAACGCCTCGCGCTCCGCGGCGAAGTCATGCGCCCAGAGCGCAGTGTACTGATCGGTGTTGTCGACCCAGCCGAAGAGGTAGTCGATACCCCAGTGCGCCTGCCCGTCCGGCGCGGGTTCGGTGTAGAGAGGGTCGCCCTCGAAGTCGAAGAAGATGTCACCGTGGCTCGGCACCGGGAGCGTATGGATCGCCGCCGCGTAGTGCACGTCGTAGGTCGGTACGCCCTCGGCATCCGCCCTCAGCTGCAGCTGCGCTTGTGCGCGGAGCGTCTCGAAGGTGTCGGTGTTCATGCCCTCCGGCACGTCGGTCGCCGCGGCCAGCGCGTCGATCGTCTCGATGCCCGCCGTGCGCAGCCGCGCGCGCTGCACCGGCCGCATCCGCGCGACCATCAGCAGGTCGCGATGCGCGATCACCTGCTCTTCGCAGGTCGCGCAGCGGCCGCATGCCACGATCTCGAGGTCACCGCGGTCGTCGCCCCACGCGAGCGCGGCGCTGGAGGACGGGTCGTCGATCCTGCGGTCGGCGATCAGCGCGCGCAAGCGGGCCCTTCTCACCTGAAAGAGCGGTAGCAGGTCATCGACGGCGTGCGTGCTAGTGGAGCCGTCGCCGAGCAGCAGATCGACCTCGTCGGAACGAGGGATTCCGAGCCTGTCGAGCTGATCGACGTATGCCGCGAGCTGCATGAGAGCCGTGACCCTGGCCTTGCGGGCGAGCTTGGAATCCTGCACCCGCCACCGCCCGTCATCGTCGCGCTTCAGGAAGTCGGCGAACCCGACGAACTCGGGTGTCGCGAACGCCGCCTGGAAGACGACCACGGCGTCGGACCCGAGAGCCTGCACCGTCTCGTCGACGGCCGCCGAGAGCGCCTCGGCATCGACCGACGAGACCTTCTCGACGCGGTGCACCTGTTCGTCGCCGAGGTCGTCGATGTACCGTGCGAGCACGTTCTGTTCGTGGACGTCTCCGAGCAGCGCGGCGCGCGCGAGAGTCGCGTCTTCAGGCTCTTCGACGGCCGGCACCCGGCCGAGCTTGGCGTCGATCGCCCGGCACCACGCGAACTCGCATTCGGCGGCCGCCTTGAGGTCGCTCGCGCTCCAGATGACGCGCTGCGCCTGAGTGTCGATCCGCACGATGCTCCCGTTCTGTCGGATGCTTCGACACTAGCCGCGGCATCCGACACGGGATCACGAGGGGCTCGTGTCAGCGCCACCAGGTGTCGTCGGGCGTCACCGGGAGGTTCCGCTTGTGCTGGGTGGCGAGGTAGCGCGATTCGATGCGCCCGGCGACGTCGGGGTCGACCTCACGCCCCTCGAGGAAGTCGTCGATCTGCTCGTAGGTGAGCCCCAACTCGTCTTCATCCGCACGACCGGGCTGACCGTCGAGGAGATCGGCGGTCGGCACCTTGTAGGCGAGGCGGTCGGGGGCGCCGAGCAGCAGCAGCAGCGAACGCCCCTGCCGCTTGCTGAGCCCGGAGAGGGGAAGGATGTCGGCGGCGCCGTCGCCGAACTTCGTGTAGAAGCCGGTCACGGCCTCGGCCGCATGGTCGGTGCCGATCACGAGGAGGCCGTCGTGCCCGGCGAGCGCATACTGCGTCACCATGCGGACGCGGGCCTTGATGTTGCCGCGGTTGAAGTCGCTGATGTCGCTCGTGACGGCGAACTCGATGTCCTCCTCGACGCCGTCGACGCCGTTCTGGATGTTCACCTCGACCGACGAATCGGGAGCGATGAACTCGAGCGCCGCCTCGGCATCCGCTGCGTCCTTCTGCACCCGATACGGCAGGCGCACGGCGAGGAACTTCGCCTCTCCGCCTTCGGCGCGCACGCGCTCGACCGCGAGCTGCGCCAGACGACCGGCGAGGGTCGAATCCTGGCCGCCCGAGATGCCGAGGACGAAGCCCTTGGCACCGGTGGCGCGCAGGTAGTCGACGAGGAACCCCACGCGGCTCTCCACCTCGACCTCGGGGTCGATCTCGGACTTCACACCGAGTGCTTCAGAGATCTGCTGCTGCAGGGTCATGTCTTCCTCCGGTCTGCCCGACGCCAGTATCCTCCCCCAGTGTTACATCGAGATGACGTCGATCGCACGCGCACGACTTCGCGGGGCTCGATCCACCTGGCAGGATGGCGGGGTGAAACTTCTCGTCGCAGCCATGGCCTCCGAACTCGCAGCATTCCCGGAGGAGCTCGACGGATTCGATCAGCTCGTCACCGGCGAGGGCAAGATGCAGGCGGTATTCGCCCTCACCCGCGCACTCGACGCCAAGGAGTACTCCGAAGTCGTCGTCGTCGGGACCGCCGGCGGCATCGACCCCGAACTCGAGGCGACCGCGCACGAGATCGGCAGCGCGCTGCAGCACGACGTGTTCGACCTCGACGGCGTCGCGGGCCAGCATGTGTCCCTGCCCGCGCGCGTGTCCACGGGCCGCGAGGGCGTGCTGATCGCGACCGGCGACAGCTTCGTCGGCGATGCCGGGATCACCGCCGTCATCCGACCTTCCGGTGCAGGGCTGGTCGACATGGAGACCTACGCCTACATCTGGGTCGCCCAGCAGTTCGGAGTACCGATCCGCGCGTTCCGTGCGATCTCGGACCGCGCTGAGGACGGCGCGCTCGTCGACTTCCGCGAGGCCATCGCCCGGTGCAGTGTGCAGCTGCGCGAGGTGATCCGTCGGGAGTACGGCGTCTGAGATCGGTCGTCGTCCGACGGCAGACTTCTCGGCCGAAGGTCGACGATGAGTGCGGTGCGAGTCTCAGCGCGCTTCGATGACGCTCGGACCTTCCGGAGTCGCGCGCACTCGGAGCTGAGCAGGAATCTGCTCCTGCATCGCCTCGACATGGCTGATCACGCCGACCGTGCGTCCGCCCTGCCTGAGCTCGTCGAGCGTGCGCATGGCGACGTCGAGCGTGTCTCCGTCGAGGGACCCGAACCCCTCATCGATGAACAGCGTGTCGAGGCGGATGCCGCCGGCGCGCGCCGTGACGACCTCGGCGAGGCCGAGAGCGAGGGCCAGGGAGCTCAAGAACGTCTCGCCGCCTGACAGCGACTGCGCAGGGCGGGTGTGTCCGGTGAAGGCGTCGAACACGACGATGCCCAGGCCCGACGCCGCTCCGCGTGCGGCGAGTGCGTCGGAGTGGCGCAGTTGATAGCGCCCCGTCGACATGTCTCCGAGTCGGCGGTTCGCCGCATCGACGATCTCCTCGAGCTCGGCGGCGAGGACGAACGTCTCGAGCGTCATCTTGCGGGTGTTCGCCCCTCGCCCGGCGATGGTGTCGGCGAGGCTGCGGAGCACCTCGTAGTCCGCGGCTTCGGTCGCGGTGCGCGCATGCTCTGCGGCCGCAGCCTCGATGATCGCGCCGAGCTGCTCGGCCACTCCGGTCGCACGCCCCGCCTCATCGACCGACGCGGACCAGCGCTGTCGCGCGGTGAGCGACGCCAGCTCGGCGGGGCCGAGATCGATCGTCTCTTCCGGAAGGGTGCGGAGCTCCAGGGGAAGGAGGATCGCACGCTCCTTCTCCTTCTGGATCGTGTGCTCCGTGACCCGGCCCTCGAGCGCCGACTGCGCGGCTGTGGAACGGAGCGCCCGCTCGACTGCGGCGACTCCGTCGAACTCGGATGCCTCGAGCGCCGCATCCTGCTCGACGCGCGCAGCTGTCGCGGTCTCGGCTCGGCGCGCTCGTTCCGCGGCAGCCTCGACCAGCGCCACCGCGTCACGGACCTCGGCGAGTGTCGCCGTGAGCCTGTCGGCCACGGTGTCGTACGTCCCCCGCGCTTCGGCGACCGCCTTTCGCGTCTCCTCGATCCGCTGAGACACGAGCGCGTGCGCTTCTCGCGCCGCGGCCAGCGTTGCAGAATCGCGTTCGCGGTCGCCGTCGAGACGACGGATGCGTTCGATCAGAGCGTCGCGCTGCTGCTCGAGCGCGGTCAGTCGAACCGACGCCTCCGTGCTCTGCGCATGCGCGGTGGTCGCAGCGGTGAGCTCTGCAACGGCCTCATCGACCTCTCGCCCGTCCGCGCGGGTTGTCGCGGCGGCGAGTTCGGCGCGTAGCGAAGACGTCACCTCCACGGCATCCCGCTCACGTCTCGCGAGCGCATCGCGGGCGGCTTCGGCCTCATCGACGTCGTCCGCCGAGACCGGGTCTGCGTGCACAGCGGGGGCGGGATGCTCGTGCGACCCGCACACCGGGCAGGCATCGCCGTCGTTCAGCGAACCGGCCAGCTCGCCCGCGAAACCGTCGAGTCGCCGCTGCCTGAGCCGGGCGAGGTCGGTCTGTGCACCGGCGAGCGCCGTGCTCGCCTCGGCGAGGGCGCGGTCGGCATCGGCGAGGGCGGCCTCGAGACGAACGGCCTCGAGCGCGGCCGCATGTCGCCCGGCGGCGGCGTCGCGCGCTGCGGAGAGGTCATCTGCACGGTCGGCGAGCTGCCTGGCGGCGTCGCGTGCGATCGTGAGGGCGTCGAGCTGGGCGGGGAGCTCGACGCGATCGGCATCTGCCGCCTCGATGCGCGCAGCGGCCGCCACCACGGCGTCAGAGGCGGCGGCGAGCTCGGCATCGAGCTCCGGGGCTGTCCGTTCCAGGTCTGCCGCTCGCTGCCACGCGCCCGTCAGCCTGGTGCGCTCGGCCACCCATTCCGCGAGGTCATGTGCGACGATCGCGCGCGCCTCCCAGGCCGCGCGCGCTCTGATCTCGATGTCGGTCGCTTCATCGAGGGCCGATGCAGCGGTCGCCGCGGAGGCGATCGGAGCTCGCAGAAGCTCCGCCGCTCTCGCCTCGCGCAGTTCCCTGCGCGCGTCGGCGATGTACGGCTCCTCGCCCTCGAGACGCTCGAGCGCTGCTCTCGCCCGGTCCCGCTCGATCTGCGCCCGCTGCTCGTCGCGCACGGTCGCGAGCGCGACATCTGCGGCATCGGACTGCTTCTCCGCCTCGACGCGCTCCGCTGCTCGTCGCTCGGCCCGGTAGTCGGCACGGGCCTTCGCGCGGCGCAGACCCTCGAGGCGTTCGTCGGTGGTGACCGCGATCGGCTCTTCTTCAGCGGCGCTCGTCTCGTCGGCCTGCGCCTCGCCGTCGCGCCCGAGGTCGGCGCTCTCGACCAGCCGATGCGCTTCGTCGAGGCGAGCCGACACCGTGGCGAGTCGCGTACCCAGCGACTGCTCCGCTGCCCTGCGTCGCTCGTCGAACCGCGCCTGCACATCTTCGAAACGCTCGGTGCCGAAGAGCCGCCTCAACAGCGCCTGTCGTTCTCTGCTGCCCGCGAGCAGGAACTCCGAGAATCGGTTCTGCGCGAGCAGGATGACCTGCAGGAACTGTTCGCGACTGAGCTGCAGGATCTCGTCGAGCTCGTACGCCGCCTCACGTTCCTTCGCGGCGAGACCGAGCCATTCCCCGCCGACCATCGTGTCGAGCTGCACGGCCGCCGACTGTGTGGTCATGCCGCCGCCACGCTTCTTGGGGCGCTCGTAGTCGGGCGACCGTCTCACGCGGTAGCGACCGGCCGGCGTGCTGAACTCGACGACGACCTCGGTGACGTCGTCGGGCTCGCAGTGATCGCTGCGCAATCGCTTCTCGCCGCCCTCGTACCGCGGCACCCCGCCGTAGAGGCCGAAGCAGACGGCATCGAGGATGCTCGATTTGCCGGCACCTGTGCGACCGGCGATCAAGAAGATCCCGTCGTCGGCGAATGCATCGAAGTCGACCGTCTGCCGCTCGCGGAACGGGCCGAATCCTTCGACCTCCAGTCGGTGCAACTGCATCAGAGCACCTTCTTCACTGTCGGAGCATGATCGCGGTCACGCGTCATCCGGCTGGATCGAGTCGCCGCCGCACTGGATCGAGTCGTCACCGGACTAGATGAGCGTTTCGGCACGGACGCGGTCGTCGAGGACTTCGCGGATCAGCTCGCCCTCACGCTGGGTCGCGCCATGGCCCGAACGCACGTGCTCGAGGAAGGCCTCGATGCGCTCGGGGTCGGTGACGGCACCGCGCAATCTCTCGACGTACGAGCGCTCGACCGTCTCGGACGTCTCGGAGGGCTGGTGCTGCACCATCGCGCAGTGCGGGTACCGCTCGCGAAGCCTGCGCATCGGCTCGGTCTGCGCGAGCGCATCGGTGTACACCGCGCACACCCAGTCGTCGGCGTGCTCCGCGACGTTCTCGGGCGACAGGATCTCGTCGAGCGTGCCGGTCAGCGTGACGAGGCGACGGGGCACAGGCAGATCGAGCCACTCGACCGACGCGAGGCCCGTCGCATCGAGCTCGACCAGCCACGACCCGCGCGGCTTGTTCTGCTCGCCGAAGCTGTAGTGCAGCGGAGCGCCCGAGTATCGCACGCGCTCGCTGATCTGCTGGCGCCCGTGGATGTGACCGAGAGCGACGTAGTCGGGGCCGTCGAACACGGCCAACGGCACGACGTCGAGGCCGCCCTGGCGCACCTCGCGCTCGAGGCCGATCGTGGCGTCGACGCCTGCGGAGAAGCAGTGGGCGATCGCGACCGACCGGCCGGGATTCTCGGCCATGCCCGCGCGGACCAGATCCATCGCGTGGGCGAGCGTCTGCGCCTGAGTGCGCAGGTCGACCCCGCTCCAGTGCTGACGCACGATCGCGGGCTCGAGATAAGGGATGCCGTAGAACTGCACCGGACCGTCGGCATCGGTCAGAGTCACGGGGGTGCCGATCGCGAGAGGGTCGGTCAGCACGTGGATGCCGTCGCGCAAGAGCCGTGCCTGGAATCCGAGGCGCGCGGCGGAGTCGTGGTTGCCGCTCGTGACGATCACCCGAGCGCCCGTCTCGTGCAGCGCCACCAGAGCGTCGCCGAGCAGCGTGTACGCGGCGCCCGCCGGAGTCGCGGAGTCGAAGACGTCACCCGCGACGATCACGACGTCGACCGCGTTCTCCCGCACCTGCTCGGTGAGCGCCCCGAGCACCTCGGCCAGCGCGTCCATGGTCGAGTTGCCATGGAAGGTGCGGCCGATGTGCCAGTCGGAGGTGTGCAGGATTCGCATACTCACACGGTACGAAGCGCCACCGACATTCGGTCCGAGGCGTGCCGCGGCGGCCGTTCCTGGCCGTCGATCTTCGGGGATCCGGCCAGGAACGGGCGCTGCGAGCGCGTCAATGGGCGCCGACCGCCATTCCCCGGTGCGACGGCATCAGCTCGTCCTTCGTGCCGCGAACCATCACGGCGGCGATCACGGCGGCGGCGACCATGAGGATCGACGCGACGATGAAGATCCAGCCGTACGCGTCGGTGAGCTGCCAGAGGGAGAGCTCTGCCTGTGCGTGGCCGCCGACGGATGCCGCGTACACGGCGGTGAACACCGAGAGACCGATCGATCCGCCGATCTGCATCGCGGAGTTGGCGACGGCCGAGGCGACGCCCGCGTCGTGCGGCGCGACTCCCGTCAGGGCGAGGTTCTGCAGCGGGATGAACACGAAGCCCATCCCGACCCCGAGGAGCACGAGCGCCGGGGCGATCTGCACGATGTACGCTCCGTCCGGCGTGATCCCCGACAGCAGGAACAGACCGGCCGCGGCGACCAGCGGTCCCACGATCAGCATCGGACGCGGACCGATCACGGTGAGGAGCTTCGTCGCGATGGGGGCGATGATCATCGTGGCGATCGGCAGGGGAAGTGTCGCGGCGCCTGCCGGGAGCGCGCCCATGCCGAGCACGAACTGGAGGTGGAACGTCAGGTAGAGCGTCGCGCCGATCATGATCGCTCCGGCGACTCCCTGGATCAGGAACGCACCGCCGCGCACGCGGTCCGCCACCACACGCAGCGGCAGCAGCGGCTGGGAGACCCGGCTCTCGACCCAGACGAACACGCCGAGCAGCACCGCACCGAGCGCGAGGAACGTGATCGTCAGAGGGTCGCCCCAGCCGTTCTCCGCGAGGCTGAATCCGTAGACGAGTGCTCCGAGTCCCAGGGTCACGGTGATCGCGCCCCAGACGTCGTACCGGTTGTCCCCCTCGGCCCTGCTCTCGGTCAGGAAGAAGGCACCGCCGACGAGACCGACGGCGACGAAGAAGAGGTTGACCAGCAGGCACCAGCGCCAGTCGGTGAACTCGGTGAGGAATCCACCCAGCAGCAGGCCGATCGCGGCCCCGGTTCCCGCGACCGTTCCGAAGACCGCGAACGCCGTGTTGCGCTCCCGCCCGGACGGGAAGGTGACGGTCAGCAGGGCGAGCGCCGCCGGAGCCAGAAGGGCCGCGAAGACGCCCTGCAGGCCCCGGGCGAGGACGAGCTCCCACCCCTGCTGCGCGAGTCCGCCGAAGAGGGATGCCGCCCCGAATCCGACCATGCCGATCATGAACGTGCGCTTGCGGCCGAGGTAGTCGGCGATGCGACCGCCGAGCAGCAGCAGCGCTCCGAACGCGAGGGCGTAGGCGGTGACGACCCACTGCCGCTGGCCGTCGCTGAGGCCGAGATCGGCCTGGGCCCGCGGGAGGGCGATGCTGACGATGGTGCCGTCGAGGACGACGATCAGCTGCGTGAGAGAGATGACGGCGAGCGCCCACCACTTGGTCTGGGGGCGGGCGCGCAAGGACGATGACATGGAAGAACCTCCGGTGTCGGGAACGATGCCGGAGGTTTCGAGCCTCGGACCAGCGCGCTCAGAGCGCCTGACCACCTCAGCCGACGGGGCTGAGCAGAAGATCCATATTACCCGACGTGAGGCTCTGCGAGTGCGAGCGGAAGGTCCCCTGACCCACCCTCGTCACGATGATCGGCACGTGGTGATGCGACATGCGCGATGCGCGGTCACATGTGCGGGGTGCGGGGCTGCGCGATGCGAATCTGGGCTGCCCTCCGCCCGACATGTGCCGGAATTGCCCCTCCGGCTGGGGTTGTGCCCGCCTCGTCGTGACTACCGACTTCCGCTCGTTACTCCCTCAGGTCATGCAGCCAGTTCGCCTGCTGGATCCGATTGTCGAGCTCGCGCAGCTCCTGCGCGACCGTGTCAGCGCGCGAGCGCAGCTCGGCGACGGGGAGCGCGGAGATCTGCCGCAGCTCCGACCTCATCTGTCGGAGGAACTGGTCGTTCGCCCCGGATGCCGCAGCGGCGGCATCCGCCAGCAGCGAGTGCTGCAGACGGAGCACGTCCCGGGCGGCGAGCGCATCCGTCATCGTCCCGTCGACGCCCAGGTCGAGCCCGGAGTTGGTCGCGTTGATACGCCTGATCAGGTCCCTGAGCTGCCCCAGAGCGGCATCCGCCTCGACGAGCAGGGCGGAGGCATCCTCTGCCGGCTCCTCCCCTTCCTGATACCTGGCGTTCGCCGTGATGCGCGCGCGCAGCTGCTCGATGCGACGCTGCAGATCGGCGCGGGCTGTGAGGGCCTCTGCGAGTTTCATGCCTTCATCCTGGCAGGACGCCGCGTGTAACAGAACGTCACACGGCCGGACGTCAGCGCGAGCGCAGCAGGGACGCGTGCTCGGGGTGCGCCGAGAACCAGTCCGAGACGTACCAGCACACGGCGTCGACCTTTCGGTCGCCCCGTGATTCGATGTCGGCGACGGCACCCTCGACGACCGTTCCGGCATAGCCCTTTCCGCGGAAAGTCGGGATCGTGAACGCTCTCGTGAGGGCGATCGTATGTCCGTCATCTCGGTAGTCGAGCACGCTCACGAGCTGCCCGTCGCGCATCAGCGTGTACCGCGATGCGTCCTTCTCGTCGGTGAGGATGAAGCCGGATGCGAGGGTCGAGGTGGTCACCCGGACCACGTTACGCCCGACTCCCCCACCGGCGGCCGTTTTGACACGCACGGACTTCTTCCGACATAATCCCCCCATGACTACCAACGCAAGCCCTTTGTCCGCCCAGGAGGCGAACAGGACTGCCGGGATGATGATGCCCGGTCGCGTTGGCATGTGTTGCCGAATGTGTCGCTGAACGAACAGCCACTCCGTCTGACCTGACTTCTCGCGATCTGCGAGGTACAGGTCTTCGAGCATCCACCCTTTGCTCGCTCTTCCGGCTCGCCCGGTCATTCATGCAACGCATCAGAGCCTCTCTCCCGGCTCACGTCCTGAGGACTTCATCATCATGTCGAACATCGCACTTCTCGAGCGTCCCGCCGTCTCCGCCGCTGTCCGCACCGCGTCAGCACCCACGACCGCTCCGCTCGACGCAGATCTTCCCGCAGTCCGCTCACCCCGCGGCTTCGCCCTCTACGTCGGCCTCGACGAGATCAAGGCGGCCGAGGCAGGGGTCAGCCTCCCGCTTCTCGTCGACGCCCTGCGTCGCACCCTCGCCGAGTTGGCGCCCGGCGCCGAGACGCACGCCACCGTCGCCCTCGCCCCGCACGGATCGGGTGGTCGCGACCTCGATGTCGTCCGCCTCGCACTGCACGAGCCCGGTGCGATCGCTCGCACCAAGGCCGCAGCCGAGGAGGAGACCACCGACGAAGAGGGCGGCGTCGTCGTCGACATCTCGCGCAAGCGGGTCCTGATCGACGGCGAGTCCGCTGCCTTCACCTACAAGGAGTTCGAGCTCCTGCAGTACCTCGTCCTCCGCGAGGGACGCACGATCGAGCGCAGCGAGCTCGTCTCCGCACTGTGGCAGGCACAGGACGACGAGACCCCGGGTGAGCGCACCATCGACGTGCACGTGCGCCGACTGCGTGCGAAGCTCGGCCGCTACGAGGACATCGTCCGCACCGTGCGCGGAATCGGCTACCGCTTCGACCGTCACGCAGACGTCGTCATCCGCTACGGCCACGGAACACCCTCGCCCGACCGCTTCTGATCCCGGTGTCAGGCCCGCCACGTATGGTGGGCGCATGACCCTGACCGCGGATGCCGGAGCTGCTGACGCAGCACCGCAGAGCCCACCGCGGACGACCGTGTACCGCCCAGCCGCGCCAGTCGATCTGCGCGCTACGGTGGGGATGCTTCGCCGTGGTCCCGGCGACCCGACCATGGTTCACGACGGCCCCGTCATCTGGCGCACGCTGCGCACACCGCTGGGGCCCGCGACACTCGCCCTCCGAGTGCACGGCGACGAGATCAGGGCGACCGCGTGGGGCGCCGGAGCAGAGCACGCGCTCGACAGCGTGCCGTCCCTCTGCGGCGCCGAGGATGACCCCTCAGGTTTCGACCCGTCCCCTCATCCGTTCATCGCCGAGGTGGCCCGCCGCACGCGCGGATTGCGCCTCGCCCGCACAGGTGTCGTCTTCGATGCTCTCGCCTGCGCGATCATCGAGCAGAAGGTCACCGGACTCGAGGCGTTCCGCGCCTGGCGTCTGCTCGTCACGAAGTTCGGCGAGCGCGCGCCGGGGCCGACGCCGAGACCGATGTACACCGCGCCCACTGCGGCGGAGTGGCGCCGCATACCCTCCTGGGACTGGCATCGCGTCGCCGTGCAGCCACCGCAGTCGAAGACGATCGTGCGAGTGGCCGAACGGGCCGACAGCATCTCCCGCGCCCTCCTGGCCGCGTCCACCGGCGACGATCGCGACCGTGTGCTGACGAGCTTCCCCGGGGTGGGCCTGTGGACATCGGCCGAGACTCGTATCCGCGCGCTCGGCGACCCCGATGCTGTGAGCGTCGGCGACTACCACCTCGCCCACGAGGTCGGCTACGCGCTCACGGGCCATCGCACCGACGACGACGGGATGCTCGAGCTCCTCGAGCCGTGGGCCGGGCACCGGCAACGGGTGATCCGGCTCATCTTCGCGAGCCGGGTGAGCGAACCCCGCCGCGGGCCCCGCCTCTCGCCCGAAGACCATCGCGGGCGCTGACCCGCGCGTCGGACGGGGATCGCCTCTAGGCTGAGCCCATGTCCCGCACCGCGCTCCGCTTCTCCGTCACCGCCGGGCTCCTCATCCTCGGCGTCGTGATCGGCCTGATCTTCCAGAACGTCTGGCTCGGCATCCTCCTGGCCGCCATCGTCTGGCTCGGCTGGTTCATCGGATACGAATCCCGCAGAGGCCGCAACGAAGGCGTCAACGACGAGGACCACGGCATCGAGCTCTGAGCGACCTCAGTAGTAGACGGCCAGCGGGCCGGAGGGCCCCTCGACGACCTGCACGTCGGTGTCGAACACCCGAGTCAGCACCTCGCCGGTCATGATCTCGGCCGGCGACCCGAATTCGACCACGGTGCCGTCCTTCATGGCGCAGATGTGATCGGCGTAGTGCCCGGCGAAGTTGATGTCGTGCAGCACGATGACGATCGTCCGCCCGAGCTCCTCCGACGCTCGCCGCAGATGCTTCATCATCTGCACCGCGTGCTTCATGTCGAGATTGTTGAGGGGCTCGTCGAGCAGGACGAACTCGGTGTCCTGTGCGAGCACCATCGCGACGTACGCACGCTGCCGCTGACCGCCCGAGAGCTCGTCCAGGTAACGGCCCTCAAGCTCCCCGAGGTCGAGGAAGTCGATCGCCCTGCTGATGATCTCCTCGTCTGCGCGGTTCAGCCTGCCCTGGGAGTGCGGGAACCGCCCGAAGCCCACCAGCTGACGAACCGTCAGACGCGTGACGAAGTGGTTCTCCTGGCGGAGCACCGAGACGATCTTGGCCAGATCCTTGGACTTCGTCGTCGCGACGTCGTATCCCGCGATCTCGATGGCACCGGCATCCATCCCGCCGAGACGGCCGATCATGGTGAGCAGCGTCGACTTGCCCGCGCCGTTCGGACCGATCAGTGCGGTGATGCCGCCGGCGGGGATCTCGAGATCCACAGGGCCGATCGCGACCTCGCTGCTGTAGTCGCGGCGCACGCCGTCGAGTGTGATCACAGTCGGCCCTTTCTGAGGATGACGATGAGGAAGACCGTGCCGCCGACCAGTTCGATCAGGATCGACACCATGCCCTGCGCGTAGAAGACGTTCTTCATGACGAAGTACGCCCCGGCGAGGATCGTGAAGGCGGTGAGCACGGCTACGGGGAAGATGAGCCGGTGGTCGTGCGTGTCGGCGAACTGGTAGGAGAGGGTCGCGACCAGGAACCCGAGGAACGTCATGGGCCCGACGAGCGCCGTCGATGTCGCCATCAGGACGGCTACCAGGAAGAGCACGATGTAGAGCTCGCGCTTGTGGTCGAGGCCGAGGGACCGGGATACGTCGGGGCCCAGCGCCAGAAGGTTCAGCTTGCGCGACCTCAGCCACAGCAGCGCGGACGCCGCGACGCACAGCGGAATCGCGAGCGGAAGGTATGACGCGTCGGCATTGGAGACGTTGCCGAACAGCCGCGCCGCCAGCACGTCGAACTCGCTGGGTGTGAGCAGGCGCTGCATGAAGGTCGAGATCGCGCCGAGTCCACCGCCGATGATGATGCCGATGAGCAGCATGATCTGCAGGTTGCCGTAGCGCCCGGACAGCAACCAGCCGTACAGCGCCATGGCGAGCCCGACCATGATGACGACCTGCAGGCCGAACTGCCATACGCCCTGGATCGCGACGAGACCGGCGACACCGAACAGGTACACGGTGGTGGTCTGGACGACCCGGTAGAGCGACTCGAACCCCATGATCGACGGGGTGATGATGCGGTTGTTCGTGACGGTCTGGAAGCTCACGGTCGCGATGGCCTGCGCCACGGCGACCACCGCCATCACGATCACGTTCGTCGTCCGGAGCTTCGCGATGCGCCAGAAGCCGGGAGAGCCGACGGGCATGGGGTTCTCCCACGCCAGCAGCGCGAAGGCGAAGACCGCGGAGAGGACGATGAGGATGCCGAGCACGATGACGTAGCGGCGCCGAGCACGGGGCGTCGTGAAGGATCCGGAGGTGCGGGCGGGCGCCGCGATCGCGCTAGCCACGACGGCGCTGCCTCAGCAGGAGCAGGATGAAGACGATCGCGCCGACGATTCCGAGGATCAGCGACACCGGCACCTCGAAGGGCATGATGATCGTGCGCCCGATGATGTCGCAGACCGTGACGATCGCGATGCCGAGCAGGCAGACCCACGGGAGGTTGCTGCGCAGGTCGTCGCCGCGGACCATCGAGACGATGTTGGGGACGATGAGCCCCAGGAACGGCAGGTTGCCCACGACGACCGTGACGACGCCGGTCGTGATCGCGATGAGCACGGTTCCGAGGAGGATCACCCGGTTGTAGTTCACACCGACGTTCGTGGCGATCTCCTCGCCCAGCCCGGCGATCGTCAGACGGTCGGCCACGAGGAAGACCACCACTCCGACGACCGCGACGATCCACAGCATCTCGTACTGGCCCCTCAGCACCGAGGTGAAGCTCCCCGCGAACCAGACCCCGATCGCCTGCAGGGAGTCCGTCGCCAGCGCGAAGTAGGTGGAGACCGCTCCGACGACGGCGCCCAGCATGATCCCGACGATCGGCACGATGAGCGACGACCTGAGCGAGACCCGGCGGAGGAAGGCGAAGAACACCATGGTGCCGATGAAGGCCGCGACGATCGCACCGATCATCCGCACCGGGATCGACGGGTTCGGGACGAGCACCATCACGGTCAGCAGCCCGAGGCCCGCCCACTCGGTGGTGCCGGTGGTGGTGGGCTCGACGAAGCGGTTCTGGGTCAGCAGCTGCATCACGAGGCCTGCCATGGCCATCGCGGCACCGGCGAGGACGAGAGCGATCGTGCGCGGAACACGCGTGATCTGGAACATCTCGGCGCCGTCCGCGGCTCCGGCGATGTCGTACACGCCCGTGAAGAGGGACACGACGAGAAGGGTGACGACGACGAGGACGCCGACGAGGAGTCTCACGTCGAACAGCCGCCCGACGGTGCGGGACGGCGTGGGAGAAGCGGTGCGGGTCATGATGGAACGCCGGATGGCGGCATGCGCCGTGGAGCGGATGCCGCCATGCAGCTGCTACTTCTGTGCCGCCTCGAGCGCGTCGGCGAGGTCGTTGAGGAACGTCGTGTACGTCTGGATGCCCTCGTTCAGGTAGGTGTCGGTGGGCATGTAGACGATCTGGTCGTCCGCGACGGCGGTGACGGAGGCGAGTGCCTCGGAGTTCTCGAGGATCTCCGATGCCTGCACGTAGTCGGGCGTCTCGGCCGCGAACACGGCGTCACGGTCGAGCACGAGCATCCAGTCGGGGTTCGACGAGGCGATCGCCTCGACCGAGATGTCGTCGCCCTGGTGGTCGTCGCTGGCGTCATCGACCTCGAGAGCAGGCGTGAGGCCGAGGATGTCGTAGATCGGGCCGAGCGAGCGGCCGACGGTCGGTGCGAGGTATCCGATCTCGCCGCCCGAGGTGTTGACCGCCATGACGGTGTCGGAGTCGTCGTAGGCGGCCGTGGCGCGCTCGACCGCGGCGTCGAAGTCGTCGACGAGGGCCTGCGCCTCGTCCTCCTTGCCGAAGATCTCACCGAGCACGGTGACCTGCCGCTTGAGCTCCTCGTCGAAGGGCTCGCCCTCGCGCGGTTCCAGATCGACGATCGTGGCGTCGGGAACGAGCTCCGCGATCGCCTCGTTGTGCTGCGTGAATCGCTGGCCGCTGATGATCAGATCCGGCTCGACGGTGACGATGGCCTCGAGGTCGGGCTCGCTGTGCAGGCCGATGTCGACGATCGCATCGTCCTTCAGGTACGACACCGTGTCGGGCATGAGAGAGACGGCGCCGGCGGAGAGCTCGACTCCCCAGTCCGACAGCGTCTGGAAGGTGCGGTTGTCGAGGGCGACGACTGACACCGGAGGAGTCGCGATCTCGTGCGTGCCCGTGTTGTCCTCGATCGTGACGGATGCGGCTGCCGCCTCTGTCTCCTCCGGTTCGGATTCGCCGCCGGATGCGCACCCGGAGAGGGCGAGGAGGCCGACGAGGCCGACGCTCGTGGCGGTGAGGATTCTGGGCATGGACATGGAGAGACTCCTGTTCTGCGGTGTGGAAAGACGCACGAGTGGCGCAGGACGATCGACTTAGGCATACCTAACTCCGATCTGAAAGATAGGTTAGCCTTACTTTATGAGCGATACGAAATCCGGCTTCTCGATCGAGCGTCGCGGCCTCGACCTGCGGTTCCGCACGGTGACTCTGAGCGCCAGGGAATGGATTGCCCCCGACTTCGTCCGCGTGCGCCTCACCGGTGGTGATCTCGAGGGGTTCGACTCCCCCGGATCCGATGACCACATGCGCCTGTTCTTCCCCACGGGACCTGTGACCTCGATCGAGGAGATGCGGGCGGCGCCGAGTCGCGAGTACACGCCCCTCGCCTGGGGGTCGGACTGGCTCGACGTCGAGTTCGCTGTGCACGGCGACGCGGGCATCGCGGCCCCCTGGGCCGCGACCGCTCCCCTCGGGTCATCGATCGGCGTCGGTGGGCCCCGCGGATCGGCGGTGCTCACGGGTGAGCCCGGCTCCTGGCTTCTGGTCGGAGACGAGACCGCGATCCCCGCGATCCGGCGCTTCGCGGCGCTCATCCCCAGGGACCTCAACGCACGGATCGTGATCGAGACGGTCTCGGCCGGTCGCGAGATCGACATCGACGCGCCTGTCGACGTCGAGTGGCTGCATCGGGGCGACGCACCCTCGGGCTCCGCTCTCATCGCGTTCCTCGACGGACTGACTGCAGAGGATTCGATCGGCGACGACCCGTTCGTGTTCATCGCCGCAGAGCAGTCGATCGTCAAGCCGGGCCGGGCCCTGCTGGACCGGTGGGGCATCGACCAGGCGCGCGCCGTGGTGAAGGGTTACTGGAAGCGCGGCGAAGCCGAGTATCACGCGCCGCACTGAGTCCTCTGAGGCGCAGGAGGCCGGCCTGCGAGACTGGGCGCATGGCACTTGTCGATCACCTGGGCATCACCGTCGCCGACCTGAAGCAGGGGCGGGCGCAGTTCCACCCCGTGCTGACGGCGCTCGGGTACGAGTTCGGGAGCGAAGCCGAGGGCGGGATCTCCTGGCACCACGGCGACGAGACCGAGATCATCATCTTCGCCCCGCGCGACGAGGCAGGCGACCCGCACGTGCACGGACGCGTCGGATGGCAGCATCTCGCGTTCGCGGTCGACTCCCGCGACGAGGTCGACCGCCTGCACGCCGTCGCCGTCGCCGCGGGGTGGAGCGTGGTGCGCGAGCCCCGGATCTTCGAGCGCTTCAGCGATAACTACTACGCCTCGTTCGTCGAAGACGCCAGCGGCATCCGGGTCGAGTTCATGCATAACCCGCCTCGCTCGTCCTGACCGTCCGTCTGCCGGACGTCTTCTGCACATCGCGCGCATACCGCGGATCCTCCCCATGCCATGAGATGACGGTATACAGCGGCGTCGATTCCGATACGCCGTCTGGAACGATGCGAGGATGACACGGTGCACCTCATGAACGACGCTCAGATCTGGACGATGATCGGCTCTTTCACTGCGCTCATGCTCGGGATGCTGACGGTCGTATCGACCCTGTTCATCCGCGTCGTCCGCGCCGAGATCGGCGGACTCCGCGGGGAGATCGGCGGCCTTCGCGGCGAGATGAATGCGCAGATCGGCGGCCTCCGCGGCGAGATGAATGCCCGCTTCGACACCGTGAACACCCGCATCGACGGGCTCGATCGCGACATGCAGGCCGTGGTCAAGCGCTCGTTCGGCCTCGACCGCGACTGACGTCAGGCCACCGGGGCAGTTACCGCCTCGGCATCCGTCCGGTCGGTGAAGGCCTCTTTCGGGACGAACACGAGGATCGCGGCCGCGACGAGCGCGGTGACACCGCAGACCACCCAGACGGTGATGTACCCGGCGAACGATCCGGCCGTGCCCTCGACCGCACCGCTCACGCCGTTCAGGAGCGCGATGCCGAAGACGCACGAGGCGATCGCCCCACCCACGGTCTTGACCGAGTTCGTCAGTCCTGTCGCGACCCCCGTCTGTGTGGCGGGAGCAGCGGACGCCGCGGCGGCCGGAAGGGCAGCGACGAGCGCCCCGGATCCGAGTCCGACGACGACCATGTTCGTGACGACCTGCACGTACGAGTCGTGGAAGGGGAGGAACAGCAGGAATCCGACACCCACGAGCAGGGATGCGCCCATCAGCGTGATCCGCGGGGTGAGCAGACGAGCGATCACGGGGAACAGAAGGGCACCGGCGATCATCGCGATCAGGTACAGGCCGATGATCAACGAGGTGGCGAAGCCTGTGGTTCCGAGTCCGTAGCCGTACACGCCAGGGTCGGTGCGAGCGAACGTCGACAGCGGCGCCTGCGCGCCCAGGACGCTCACGCCGAACAGCCCGGCGGTCAGGAACACCGGGCCGAGCGCCGGCGAACGGAACATGCGCACGTCGATGAGCGGGTCGTCGCAGCGGAGCTCCCAGAGCACGAAAGGGATCACGAGCAGGATGCCGAGCACCACGACTGCCCACGACCACGGGTTCACCAGTCCGCCCTCGAGACGCAGCAGGCTGAGTCCGCCGGTGAAGCAGATGAGCGCCATCGAGATCAGCACGACGCCGACCGTGTCGAAGACGCCGCCCGTCGGGTCTGGCGACTCCTTCACCCCGAACAGGATCACGAAGAAGCAGACGACGATCAGGACGGCGGGGATCAGGAGCACGACCGTCAGAGGCAGCACGTCGATGAGCGCGCCGCCGACGAGCGCACCGATGATCGCGCCACCTTCGAGCGCAGCGACCAGAAGCCCCGCGGCCTTCGCCGTGATCGACGAGCGACCCTCCATGCGACGGGAGCGCGACCAGATCAGGGCGATCTCGAGCGGCAGCCAGACGACGTAGAAACCCATCAGAGTCCAGCCGATGAGGAAGACAGGGAAGGAGTCCGTGAAGGGCAGGACGAGAGCTGCCGCCGCGGTCAGCGCGGTCGAGATCAACAGCATCCGCTTGTGGCCGACCATGTCGCCGAGCTTCGCGAAGGCCGGCACGACGAGCGCCGAGAGCATGAGCTGCGTGCCCTCGAGCCAGTTGACATCGGCGTCGTGGATGCCGAGGTGGCGCGCGATGTCGGTGAGCATGGGCGTGTAGTAGCCCTGCAGGACACCGCTGGTGAATTCGACGAAGGCCAGGAACCCGACGACTGTCGCCAGGGTGCCCAGAGTCCGACTGCGCGTCATCGCGGCTCCTCGAGAAAAAGGCTGATCCGAGCGTTCAGGCGCCCGGAGAAGGGTGAGATCACACTAGCCGCTCGATGAGAGCGCGATGGAACCGCTCCCCCCGCTCGAGGGCTGCGATCTCGACGTTCTCGTCCACGCCATGGATCGACGCCCGCTGCGCGTTCGACATGTCGAGCGGGGCGAAGCGATAGACCGCGGGCGCGAACCGGTGGAAATGGCGCGAATCCGTCGCCGCCATCATCACGTACGGCACGGCCGGAACGCCAGGGTGCGACACGGCGAGCGCGTCGGCCAGCAGGGCGAACTGGGCGTTGTCGGTCGCGGACTCGGGCGATGGCTCGCTCGCCTCCTCGACCTTGACCACCACGAGAGGATCGCGGATGCGCCGACGCACCCGGAGCACGGCCTGCTGCGTCGTCTCCCCCAACGCGATCCGCAGATTCACGGTCGCGGAGGCCTGAGAGGGCAGGACGTTCGCTGCCGTCCCGCCCGACTGCATCGTGGGCGCCACCGTCGTGCGCACGAGGGCGGCCGGCTCACCGCCGAGCGCCGCGAAGAGCTGGCCGGTGAGGAATGGCGTGGATCCGAGCAGACGGAGAAGATGCCGAGCGGGTCCGGGCGTCTGAGAGCCGAGCTGGGACAGCATCCGTCCGATGGCCTTCGATGGCCGGGGACGGAACGTGGTGGGGCCGAGGCGGTCGACGGCCCTCGCCACTCGACGCACCGCCGTGAGCGACGGGGGCGCCGACGCGTGACCGCCCTCGCCGCGCGCCGAGAGCGTGAGCGTCATGACGCCCTTCTCCCCCACGCCGATCATGGCCGCCCGGCCGGGGACGAACGGCAGCGGAGCGTCGACGACAGCGCCTCCCTCATCGACGACCAGCCACGGGACGATGCCGCGCTCACGGAGCACGCGTGCGATCTCCTCCGCCGCGTGGCCATAGGTCTCCTCGTTCCCGCCGAACGAGAGGTAGACGTCGCGAGCGGGCACGAAACCGTCGGCGAGCAGATTCTCGACCGCTTCGAGCAGGACGATCAGGGGACCCTTGTCGTCGAGGGCTCCGCGTCCGTAGACGATGCCGTCTGAGATGACACCGGCGAACGGCGGATGCGTCCAGGCGTCGCTCTCATCGACCGGCACCACGTCGTAGTGCGCCATGAGCACGACCGGCTCCTCGGCGACAGGGCCGATGCCCGCCCAGTGGAAGAGCAGCCCGAAGTCGGTGTGCCGCTCGAGCGTCAACGTCTCGTGGACGAGTGGATAGAGCTCGGCGATCAGCGTGACGAAGTCCTCGAACGGCCCGGATCCGCGCTCCTCGAGCTCGGCCGACACGGTCGGCAACTGGATCATCTGCGCGAGGCGCTCGGCGATTCCGGGACGAGGTTCGGTCACGTCGGCCATCGTATCGCCGGGCCTCCCTGTCTCCGTAAGCCCTCGGGGCGCGAGACAATTGAGGGATGAGCCTGTTCGCCCTCGCACCCAAGCGCGGTCCGCGCTGGCACCTGGCGACGCAGGCCGCGCTCGGGATCGCTGTGCCGATCGCCGTCATGACTCTGCTGGGCCAGCCGTCGCTCGGCTACATCGCGGCATCCGGAGCCTTCACCGTCCTGTTCGCCGGTACCGCGCCGGTCATCGACCGGGCGAGGATCCTGCCGTTCGTCGCCGCGGGCCTGATCGTCAGCGCGGCCCTCGGCGTCGCCGTCTCGGCGAATGCCTGGCTCGTGAGCATCGGGGTCGTCGTCGTCGCGATCGTCAGCGCGGCTCTGGCGTTCGGTTTCCGTCTCGGCCCTCCAGGGCCCCTGTTCTTCGTGCTGGTGTTCGGGCTCTCCGCCCACGTCGTCGCCAGTTCGCCGATCGCACCGCTCGTCTACATCGCAGCACTCGCGGCGGGTTGCGCGTTCTCGTACCTCGTCGCGATGGCTCCCCTGCTCCTCCCGCGCTCCCGCACGCTCGCCGCGCGGCCGCTGCGCGAGCTGCTGCCCGGCCCTACGTTCACCGCGGACTCGCGCATGCTGCTTCTTCGGGTCGCGATCGTCTCGGTCATCGGTGTGCTGCTGGGCCTGGTGATCGACCCGACGCGGACGTACTGGATCGTCGGATCGGCCGTCGCCGTGATCGGCGTCGCCGCCGCGCGTCGTGCCGCTGTGCAGCGCGGATTGCACCGGATGCTCGGCACCGTCGTCGGCGCCGGCGTGTACGCGTTGCTCGCACTCCTGCATCCGTCCGGCCTGTGGCTGGCGCTGCTGCTGGGCGCACTGCAGTTCACGATCGAGCTCGTCGTGGTTCGTCACTATGCCCTGGCGCTCGTCTTCATCACTCCACTGGTGCTTCTGCTGACCGGCGCGGCGACCGGGGACATCGGTTCGATGGACGTCGCGGTCGAGCGCATCGTGGACACCCTCGTCGGGGCGGCCCTCGGCGCCGCATCCGGACTGCTCCATCCGCGCGCGGGCGCCAGGAGCAGCTGACCCTCGACGCCCGTTCGCGCGCAGGGCATACTCGCACCATGACTCATGCACCCGAGATCGACGAGTACCACCGCGCTCTCGCCCCCGAGGACAGGGAGATCTGCGACCTTCTCGCCGGCGAGATCGAGCGGGGACTCCCCGAGGCCTCGGGCAAGGTGTGGCACGCGCATCCGGTCTGGTTCCTCGACGGCAATCCGATCGTCGGCTACCACCGCCTGAAGGATGCCGTACGCCTGATGTTCTGGAGCGGGCAGTCGTTCGCCGGCGACGGTCTCGCCGCGTCGGGGACGTTCCAGGCAGCGGAGGCCCGATACCTCGACGTCGCCGAGGTCGACACCACAGCCCTCGCCGGCTGGCTCGCCGAATCGCGTCTGATCCAGTGGGACTACGAGCACATCCGCACGAACCGCGGATTGGTGAAGCGCACCGACTTCTGACCCGGCGCGGGGAACATCCCGAGCGCGCCGCCGGTTGCACCCGGAGGACCGAGAGGGAGCCCGATGGAACTGACGCTCGTCACATCCGCGTTCTGCGGAGCCTGCTCCCGCACCCGCGCGGTTCTGGCCGATGCCGCACGATTCCTGCCGGATGCCACGATCACCGAGATCGACGTCGCGCACGAGCCCGACGCGGCCGAGGCGCTCGACATCCGCTTCACGCCGACCGTGATCATCCGCGACGCGTCCGGCACCGAGGTGTTCCGCGCCGAGGGTGTGCCGACAGTGCCCCAGGTGCTCACAGCGGCGGTGAAGGCGCTCCCCTCCTGAGCCGTCACGCACGCTCTTGCGAATGTCCGACCCCCGGCGAAGAATGAGCGTGCACCGGGGCCGACGTCGACTCCGGATCACATGACTGGGGGCAGCACATGGCGAATCTCAACCCGTATCTCTCCTTCCGCACCGAGGCTCGGCAGGCGATGGAGTTCTATCAGAGCGTGCTCGGCGGTGAGCTCGACATCAACGTGTTCGGCGAGTTCCCCGACATGGTCCAGAACCCCGACCAGAAGGATCTCGTGATGCACGCGCAGCTCACGACCCCCGACGGGCTCGTGCTGATGGCGTCGGACACACCGGACGGAATCCCGTTCGAGCCGCCGCAGGGCTTCTCGGTGTCGCTCAGCGGCAACACGCAGGAGCGCACTCAGGCCGTCTGGGAAGCACTCGCCGACGGCGCGGTCATAACGATGCCGCTCGACACCCCGCCGTGGGGCGGCACCTTCGGGATGCTCGTCGATCGCTTCGGCGTGCCGTGGATGCTGCACGGCGACCCGGAATGACCCGGGCTCGGCCCGCTGTCGGCCGGAACCTGACCCGGTGAGCGCGAGACCCCTCCTGCCGTGATCGGCAGAAGGGGTCTCGGCACTCGCTGTCGCGGCGTCGGCTCAGCGCAGCGCCTTGGCCTCGATGAAGGCGCGGAGCTCGTGCTCGTCATCCGCCATCTCGGTCGTGCTCTGCGGGGCATCGAGCATCGCACGAAGCTCGGAGGAGTACTCGAGTTCGACGCCGATCGCCTCACGGATCGTCTCGGCGAACTTCTGCGGCTTCGCGGTCTCGAGCACGAGCATCGGCACGCCGGGCTCGAGGTACTCGCGAGCGACCTTGACGCCGTCGGCAGTGTGCGGATCGATGATGTCGCCCGAGGCGTCGTACACCGCCTTGATGGTCGCGAGCCGGTCGCCGTGAGTGGAGGTTCCGCTGACGATTCCGAATTCCTCGACGAAGCGCTCGAGGTCTGCGGTGAAGTCGAAGTACCCCTGCGTGTCGAGCTCCTGCCACGCGCTCACCACGCGAGCGGCATCACGGCCGACCAGCTCGAAGATGAAGCGCTCGAGGTTCGACGCCTTCGAGATGTCCATGGACGGGCTCGAGGTGGCCAGGGTCTGCGCCGCGCTGCGCGGACGGTAGACGCCGGTGCGGAAGAACTCATCGAGGACGTTGTTCTCGTTGGCGGCGAGCACCAGGCGACGGATCGGAAGACCCATCTGCTTCGCGAAGAATCCCGAGAGGATGTTGCCGAAGTTGCCCGACGGCACCGTGAAGGAGACCTCGGTCCAGCCACCGGCATCCGTCGCACGCAGCCACGCCCAGAAGTAGTACACGACCTGGGCTGTGATGCGGGCGAGGTTGATGGAGTTGACGGCGCCGAGGTGCTGGGCGCGCTTGAAGTCCAGGTCGCCCGCGAGATGCTTGACGAGGTTCTGGCAGTCGTCGAAGACGCCGTCGACCACGATGTTGTGGATGTTCTCGTCGTCGAGCGAGAACATCTGCGCCCGCTGGAAAGCGCTCATGCGGCCCTTCGGGGAGAGCATGAAGACCGAGATGCGGTCTTTGCCGCGGAGGGCGTGCTCAGCGGCGGAGCCGGTGTCACCGGAGGTCGCACCGAGGATGTTCAGCACAGAGCCCTTGCGCTCCAGCGCGTACTCGACGACCTGGCCGAGGAACTGCATGGCCATGTCCTTGAACGCCAGAGTCGGGCCCTCGGAGAGCCCCACGAGCGTGAGATCGTCGCCGATCGAGCGCAGCGGCACGACCTCTTCGGGGAACGGCTCGTACGCCGCCTCCGTCATGCGCGCGAGATCCGCACGGGGGATGTCGGTGGCGAAGAGCGCCAGCACCTCCGTCGCGAGCTGCGGGTATGTGAGTGCGCGCCAGCGCTCGAGCGTCTCGCCGTCGACCGTGGGCATCGTCTCGGGAACGGCCAGGCCCCCGTCGGGGGCGAGCCCCTCGAGCAGAGTCTCGCAGTACGGCAGCGGCTGCATGCCGCCTCGGGTGGAGATGTACTGCACTGGTGCTCCTCGGATCGGAATCGGCACGGGACTTCCATTGTCGCAGGTGGCCGGGAGGTCATTTCGCGAACTGCCCTGCCCCGCGGTCAGAACAGGGATGCGGGAAGCGCACCCTCATGCTCGAGCAGCCAGCGCTTGGTCACGAGCCCCTGACCGGGGGCACCGCCGGAGTACCCTCCCAGCCCGTCGCCGGCGACGACGCGATGACAGGGCACGATGATCGGCACCGGATTGGCGCCCATGATCGCGCCGATACCCCTCGCGGGAACCTCGGTGCCGCTGCGCCGTGCGAGCCCGCCGTAGGTGAGCGTCTCTCCGTGACCGACCGTCTCGTAGAGCGCCATCAGCACCGCGCGGGTGGTGTCGGTCTGTCTGCCGAGATCGACAGGCAGGTCGAAATTCCGCAGCGCGCCGTCGAAGTACGCGGTCAGCTGCGCGAGCGCTTCTGCGAGCAGCGAGTCCGGCTCGGCATCCGTCTCCGGCGGCGGGTCAGACCGCCAGGTGACCCTCCGGATCGCCATCCCGTCGCTGACCACGCCGATCTCGCCGATGGGAGACAGCACGGTTCCGAACGAGGGCATGGCGAGAGAGTACCGCGCACCGGGACAGCTCTTCAGACCTAGCGCAAGGTGACGTGCGGAGGCAATGGTATTCCGCTTCCGGTTCTCACCTCTTAGCGTGGAGCCCATCAACAGAATCAGGAGCCCTCATGACTGCGAAGACCCATACCGCGCATGACCACCAGCCCGTAGAAGGCCAGGCTCCCGCGAAAGCGCAGGCGCCTGTCGAGCCCCTGTACGAACGCGTCGACCTCGACCGCTACGTCGTGCTCCAGGAAGGCCCCGTCGGCTACGTCGAACACGTGCATCCGGTGTTCGTCTGCTACGTCGGGCACCCGTATCAGCAGGCTGACGAGGTGGCTCAGGTGCACGACTTCCATGACGCGGTGACGACAGTCCTGCACCGCGCCGTCGCGACTCGGCGCGCTCTGTGAGCCACGACGTCTGGCCCGGTTCGCCGTACCCCCTCGGGGCGACCTTCGACGGACAGGGCACGAACTTCGCGCTGTTCAGCGAAGGAGCCGAGAAGGTCGAGCTGTGCCTCTTCGACGACGACGGCACCGAAGAGCGCGTGCTCCTCGAGGAGGTCGACGCGTTCGTGTGGCACGGCTACCTGCCGTCGGTCCAGCCCGGCCAGCTCTACGGGTACCGCGTGCACGGACCGTACGAGCCCACGCAGGGTCAGCGGTTCAACCCGAACAAGCTCCTCCTCGACCCGTATGCCAAGTCGGTGGCCGGGCGCATCGACTGGGGCCAGCCCCTCTTCGGGTACGACTTCGGCGACCCCGACTCGCGCAACGACGAGGACTCGGCCGCCACGATGGTCAAGGGCGTCGTCATCAACCCGTTCTTCGAGTGGGCCGGCGACCGGCTTCCGAAGACGCCGTACGCGCAGACCGTCATCTACGAGGCGCACGTCAAGGGCCTCACCGAGCTGCACCCCGACGTTCCGGAGGAGCTGCGCGGCACCTATGCGGCGATCGCGCATCCGTCGGTCATCGAGCACCTCGTGCATCTGGGGATCACCGCGATCGAGCTGATGCCGGTGCACCAGTTCGTGTACGACTCCACCCTGCTGGAGAAGGGCCTGACGAACTACTGGGGCTACAACACCCTCGCGTTCTTCGCTCCGCACAACGACTATGCGGCCACCGGACAGCACGGTCAGCAGGTGCAGGAATTCAAGGCGATGGTGCGCGCTCTGCACGCCGCGGGCATCGAGGTCATCCTCGACGTGGTCTACAACCACACCGCCGAGGGCAACCACATGGGCCCGATGCTCTCGATGCGAGGCATCGACAACGAGGCCTATTACCGCCTCGAAGAAGACCGCCGCTACTACACCGACTACACGGGCACGGGGAACAGCCTCAACGCCGGCAACCCGCACGCACTGCAGCTGATCATGGACTCGCTGCGCTACTGGGTCACCGAGATGCACGTCGACGGCTTCCGCTTCGATCTCGCGTCGACCCTCGCACGCGAGTTCTACGACGTCGATCGACTCGCGGCGTTCTTCGAGCTCGTGCAGCAGGATCCGATCGTCTCCCAGGTGAAGCTCATCGCCGAGCCGTGGGACGTCGGACCCGGCGGATACCAGGTGGGCAACTTCCCTCCGCAGTGGACCGAGTGGAACGGCAAGTATCGCGACACCGTGCGCGACTTCTGGAGAGGAGAGCCCCAGGCTCTCGGCGAGTTCGCCTCGCGACTGACGGGCTCCGCCGACCTCTACGAGCACTCCGGCCGGCGCCCGGTGGCATCCATCAACTTCGTCACGGCACACGACGGCTTCACGCTGCGCGACCTGGTCTCGTACAACGAGAAGCACAACGACGCGAACGGCGAGGACAACAACGACGGGGAATCGCACAACCGCTCCGAGAACAACGGAGTGGAGGGCCCGACCGACGACGAGGCGGTGAACCGCATCCGTGCCAGGCAGCAGCGCAACTTCCTGGCGACACTGCTGCTGTCGCAGGGTGTGCCGATGATCGCGCACGGCGATGAGCTCGGCCGCACCCAGGACGGCAACAACAACGGCTACGCGCAGGACAACGAGCTGACCTGGGTCGACTGGGATGCTGCTGATAGACCGCTGATCGAGTTCACCGCCGCCGTCGCCAGGCTCCGCCGCGCGCATCCGACCTTCCGGCGCAGCCGCTTCTTCGACGGGCGCCCGGTGCGCTCCGAAGACGGCGAGCGCGTGCCCGACGTGGTCTGGCTCCGCCCCGACGGACGTCGGATGGAACCGGAGGACTGGGACTCGGGCTTCGGCCTCGCGATCGGCATGTTCCTCAACGGGCAAGGCATCCGGGAGAAGGACCGCCGCGGCCGGCCGGTCGCGGATCAGAACTTCCTGATCTATTTCCACAGCGGGGCGGAGGCGATCGATGCCGTGCTTCCGGACGACCGGCACGGACGCGCTTGGGAGGTGGCGATCGACACCGCTTCCGACCGGGCGGGTGGCACACCCCTCGACGCGGGAGCGGCCGTGACGCTCGAAGCACACTCCCTGCTGGTGCTGCGCGAGGTCGACCAGACCGAGGTGCCGACGGATGACTCCGTCGAGGCCTCCTTGCGCATCCAGACCGAGCGCGCCGAGACGCCCTCGCCCGCACCGAGTCCGGAGCTGCCTCGATGACCCGTCGCCCTCTCTCGACCTATCGACTCCAGATCAGGGCTGGATTCACGCTCGACGACGCCGCAGCGGTCACGGGCTACCTGGCCGACCTCGGCGTCTCGTGGGCCTACCTGTCGCCGCTGCTCGCGGCAGTGCCCGGGTCCGATCACGGGTACGACGTCGTCGACCACTCCCGGGTCGACGATGCCCGCGGCGGGCCCGAGGGCCTGGAGCGCTTCGCCGCCGCCGCACGCACGGCGGACCTCGGCATCCTGGTCGACATCGTCCCGAACCATGTCGGGGTCGCGCTCCCCCGCGCCAACCCCTGGTGGTGGGACATGCTGCGGCTCGGTCGCGCATCGCGGCACGCGGTGGCCTTCGACGTCGACAAGAGGGTGTCAGAGGGTCGGGTGCGACTGCCGATCCTGGGGTCCACGCCCGCCGAGGCCCTCGCCGCAGGAGAGATCGTGATCGACACGACCCCGGCGGAGGATGCCCCCGACGGGACGCTGAGCTACTTCGATCACGTGCTGCCGCTGGCCCCGGGGACGGGTGCTCTGGCCGGAGACCTTCCTGCACTGCTCGACGCCCAGAACTACGAGCTGCGGTTCTGGGAGGACCAGAACACCGACCTCGACTATCGCCGCTTCTTCGCCGTCTCGGAGCTCGCGGGCATCCGCGTCGAGCTTCCGGATGTGTTCGAGGAGTCGCACCGGGAGATCGCCCGGTGGATCACCGACGGACTCGCAGACGGCCTGCGGGTGGACCACCCGGACGGACTGGCGCACCCCGGCGACTATCTGGAGCATCTCGCCGACGTGACCGGCGCCGCCTACACCCTGGTCGAGAAGATCCTCGAGCCCGGCGAGGAACTGCCCGCCTGGTGGCGCACCGACGGCACGACCGGCTACGACGCTCTGGTCGAGATCGATCGGGTGCTGATCGACCCGTCGGGAGTCGACGAGCTCGATGCGCTCGACGTCCGGTTGCGCACCGAGACCGGTCTGCCGGTCGCGCAGTCGTGGCACGACCTGATCCTCACCACCAAGCGGAAGGTCGCGGACGAGCTGCTGCAGTCCGAGATCCGCCGACTGGTGCGCGCGCTGCCGTTCGGCATCGTCGGGGCGGAGGATGCTCTGACCGAGATCATCGCGAGCTTCCCGGTGTACCGGGCGTATCTGCCGACGGGGCGCGAACACCTGCAGCACGCGATCGATGACGCCGCCGGCCGACGGCCCGATCTCGCCGAGTCGATCGCCGAGCTCGCACCGCTGCTCTTCGACACGACGCTCGAGGTGGCGGAGCGGTTCCCGCAGGTCACCGGAGCGGTGATGGCGAAGGGCGTGGAGGACACCGCGTTCTACCGCTTCACCCGGCTGGGCACGCTGACAGAGGTCGGTGGCGACCCCTCGATCGGCTCGATCTCGGTCGATGCGTTCCATGACGCCCAGCGTTCGCGACTCGCCTCGTGGCCGCACTCGATGACCACGCTCTCGACGCACGACACGAAGCGCTCCGAGGACGTCCGGGCTCGACTGTCGGTGCTCGCCGAGGTCCCGGAACGCTGGTCCGAGACTCTGACGGAACTCCGCGCGGTCGCCTCGACCGGACACGGCCCTCTCGACGCCCTGCTCTGGCAGGCGGTCGTGGGAGCGTGGCCCGTGTCGACCGAACGACTGACCGCTTATGGCCTGAAGGCCGCTCGCGAAGCTGCCGAAGCGACCGGATGGCAGCACCCGGACGCCGAGTTCGAGAAGGGCGTCACGGCGATCGCTGAGGCCGCCAACGGACCGGCGCGCGAGATCGTCGAGCGCTTCGTGAACGAGATCGTCACTCCCGGCCGCATCAACTCGCTGTCCGCGAAGCTGCTCCAGCTCGCGGCGCCCGGCGTTCCCGACGTCTATCAGGGCACCGAGCTGTGGGACCACTCGCTGGTCGACCCCGACAACCGTCGACCGATCGACTTCGCCGAGCGATCCGCGCTGCTGCGCCTCCTCGACGAGGACGCAGCCCGAGGCATCCTCCCTCCGATCGACGACTCCGGACTCGCGAAGATGCTCATCACCTCGAGGACCCTGCGCCTGCGCCGCGACCACGCCGATCTCTTCCGCGGCTACCGGCCCGGTGCGATCGCAGGGGAGGCGGCCGACCATGCGATCGCCTTCGATCGCGGCGGTGTGCTCGCGGTGGCCACTCGACTGCCGGTCGGTCTCGAACGTCGAGGCGGCTGGGGAGACACCGTGCTGATGCGCCCCGACCTCGCCTCCGTCGACGTGCTGACGGGGCGACGCGTAGACGGAGGTCCGGTCCTGCTGGCGGAGCTGCTCGACACCTATCCGGTCGCGCTCCTCGTGGAGGAGCGATGATCTCGGTCTGGGCACCGCGCGCGAACACCGTGCGGCTGCGGCGTCTGACCCCCGCGTGCGTGCTGATCTCCGAGCACGACATGACGAAGACCTCGGCGGAACCGGGTTGGTGGAGCAGTGACGTCCCGATGTCCGAGGGCGAGCGCTACGGCTTCCTGCTCGACGGGAGCGATGAGCTCCGACCCGACCCCCGGTCTCGGCGACAGCCGCGCGGTGTGCACGGACCCTCCGCTCTGTTCGACGCCTCGCGTTTCGAGTGGACCGACACGAGCTGGACGGGGCGGCCTCTCGCCGGTGCAGTCATCTACGAGCTGCACGTGGGCACGTTCACTGCCGAAGGCACGCTCGACGCGCTGATCGGGCGCCTCGACCACCTCGTCGGGCTCGGGATCACGCACATCGAGCTGCTCCCGGTCAACGCGTTCAGCGGCACCTGGAACTGGGGCTATGACGGAGTCCTCTGGTACGCCGTGCACGAGGCCTACGGCGGCCCTGCCGGATATCAGCGCCTCGTGGATGCCGCACACGCCCGCGGCCTCGCGGTGATCCAGGACGTGGTCTACAACCACCTGGGCCCGAGCGGCAACTACCTGCCCGAGTTCGGACCCTACCTGCGCGACGGCGAGCACACCTCCTGGGGTGAATCGGTGAACATCGACGAGCCTGCGGTGCGCGAGTACATCATCGAGAACGCCCTGATGTGGCTACGCGACTTCCACGTCGACGGACTGCGACTCGACGCGGTGCACGCGCTCCACGACGAGCGCACTCCGCACATCCTGCAGGAGCTCTCTGAACGCGTCGACGCGCTCTCCGCCCAGCTCGAGCGACCGCTCAGCCTGATCGCGGAGTCCGATCTGAACGACCCGACGCTCATCCTGCCCCGCGATACCGGCGGGTACGGACTCACAGCGCAGTGGTCGGACGACTGGCATCACGCGGTCCATGTGGCCCTCACCGGTGAGACCGACGGCTACTACGCGGACTTCGCCGCACCGGACGCCGTGGCCAAAGTGTCGCAGGGCGGCTTCTTCCACGACGGTACGTACTCGTCGTTCCGCGGACGCCCGCACGGTGCTCCCCTGCCCGCGGACGTGCCCGCCTGGCGCCTCGTCACTTTCGCACAGGACCACGACCAGATCGGCAACCGCGCCGCGGGCGACCGCCTCGCAGCCTCACTGTCGCCCGGGCGCCTGGCCGTCGCCGCTGTGCTCACCCTGACCGCCCCGGGAACGCCCATGCTGTTCATGGGCGAGGAATGGGCCGCATCGACGCCCTGGCAGTTCTTCACGTCGCACAAGGAGCGGGAGCTGGCCAGAGCCACCGCCGAGGGACGCATCGCCGAGTTCGCGCGCATGGGCTGGGACCCGGCGCTCGTGCCCGATCCACAGGATCCGGCGACGTTCGAGCGCTCGCACCTCGACTGGACCGAGCTCGGCGACGAGCCGCACGCCGAGCTGCTCGACCTGTACCGCCGGCTGATCTCACTGCGGCAGGAGCGCGCCGAGCTCACTGATCCCGACATGGCGCACACGATCGTCACCGTCTCGCATCGCGATGCGGCTCCGGATGCCCGTGCGTACCGTATCGACCGCGGACACCTCTCGGTGCTCGTCAACCTCACCGCAGACGAGGTCGAGTTCGATCTGGAACCGGATGCCAGGGTGCTGCTGGAGACCGCGCCCGGCCGGATCATGGCCCGGACGATCTTCGTCCTCCCGGAGTCGGCCGTGATCGTCGGTCCGGCCGACTGATCGGCCTCACCTCCCGACGAGCACCTTCGCGAAGCAGAGCGAGAGATCGCTTTTCACATAGTGCCCGTAGAGCGGGATCGGCGCATACCCCTCGCGCTCGTAGAAGCGCACGGCATCGGGCTGGGCTGTGCCGGTCTCGAGCACCAGGCGTCGGATGCCGAGCCCGTCGGCCTCCCGCTCGAGAGCGCTGAGCATCGCGGCGGCCGCCCCGGTGCCGCGTGCCTGCGGGGTGGCGTACATGCGCTTGATCTCCGCGACGCCTTCTCCCAGCACATCGTCATCGAGCACCCGCAGTCCACCGCACACGATCGCCTCTGCGTGCGCGTCGCGCGCGATCAGGAAGACCGGCACGTCATCCGCCGAACGGATGACGCCAGGCTCGTGATCGTCGCTGCCGTATCGGGCGTCGAGCTCGACCCGCTGCGCCGCGCGCAGCCGCTCGGCATCCGGGTGCGTCCAGGCCACGCGCTCGATCGTCACACTCGTCATCCGTCGTTCTCCCTCGGTTCTGTGTCCGTCCGCAGAGCCACGGTACCGAGGTGGGATTTCGGCGGTGTTGCCGATGACCAGTACAGGTTTCGCTGAGTTCAGGTTTTTCTGTACTGTGGTGATGTGACTCTCACGGCCTCCCCCACCCACACCGCGGCCGTCGCCCGGCTGGGGCACGCCCTGTCGGACCCGACGCGCGCCTCGATTCTGCTGGCGCTCCGTGAGGACCCCGCGTATCCCTCCGACCTCGCCGAGCATCTCGGCGTCAGTCGGCAGCTGCTGTCGAACCATCTCGCCTGTCTGCGTGGATGCGGTCTCGTCGAGAGCATCCAGGACGGCCGGCGCAGCCGATATCAGCTCGCGGATCCGCACCTCGTCCCGGCACTCGACGCGCTGCTGCAGGTCGTGCTGATCGTCGAGCCCGACTGCTGCGACGGCGAAGGGTGCACCTGCTGATGACCACCGTCACTCCGACCCCGGCCCGTCGGACGACGCTGCACCGTCGCATCCGGCTCATCGTGGCATTCACGATCGTCTACAACGTGATCGAGGCGGTCGTCGCGATCACGGCAGGGTCCCTCGCGTCCTCCGCCGCGCTCATCGGCTTCGGCCTCGACTCGAGCATCGAGGTACTGTCCGCCGCGGCGGTCGCCTGGCAGTTCACCCGCCGCGACCCCGAGCGGTGGGAGAAGCCGACGCTGCGGGTGATCGCCGTCGCCTTCTTCGCCCTCGCGATCTACGTCATCGCGTCCTCCGCGCTCTCTCTGCTCAGCGGCGACCGCCCCGCGCACAGCACCGTCGGTCTCGTCCTGACTGCGCTGAGCGTCGTCATCATGCCCCTCGTCTCCCTTGCAGAACGACGAGCAGGACACGAGATCGGCTCGGCCACAGCGGTCGCCGATTCGAAGCAGACGCTGATCTGCACCTACCTGTCGGCCGCCGTGCTGATCGGTCTCGCGCTCAACAGCCTGTTCGGCTGGTGGTGGGCGGATGCCGTCGCGGGACTCGTCATCGCGATCTTCGCGGTGCGAGAAGGCGTGGAGGCGTGGAAGGGCGACGCGTGCGCCACCTCGGTGGGCATGATCCTCGAGGACGGACATGACCAGGAGCACGACCACGATCACGACCGCTGACGCCGCGATTCGCGGTGACTTTCGACGGCCGCGTCACGATTCCCGCATCCCCGGGTCTTGCTTGTGAGACCTGAAGCGAGCCTGGGGGGCATGTGCTCGCTCCACGTCTTGGGCCGCACTCTCCCCTTTCTGAGCGGCTCGCGGGTGGGGCATCTCCCACGGCCTCACCCGCACTCCCCCTCGCTCACGCTATGAGGCGATGAGGCGTGAGGCTCAGATCCAGCCGCGCTCCTCGGCGAGCAGCACGGCCTGCTGCCGGGTTCCGACCGACAGCTTCGCGAGCACGGCCGAGATGTGATTGCGCACCGTCCCGGGGGCGAGCGACAGTGCCTTCGCGATCTGCCCGGTCGTCTGACCACGGCGCCCGGCACGCAGCACGTCGAGCTCGCGGTCGGTGAGCGGGGATCGTTCGTCGCTCAGCGCGTCGGCCGCGATCTCCGGATCGACATACCGCGCGCCCGCTGCGACCCTGCGGATCACGTCGGCGACCTGATCGGCGCCGCGGGACTTCGGCAAGAAGCCGGAGACGCCGGAGGCGAGAGCCCGGCGCAGCACGCCGGGGCGGGCGTGCCTCGTCACCACGACGCACCGGGTGGCGATCGCCCTGTTCAGCCTCTCGGCCACTTCGACGCCGTCGAGTCCCGGCATCTCGAGGTCGAGCAGGCACACGTCCGGGGACAGCCGCAGAGCCTCGGCGAGCGCCTGCTCTCCGTCTTCGCACTCGGCGACGACCTCGATGTCGCCCTCGAGTCGCAGCAGGGCCGCAAGCGCGGAACGGATCATCCCCTCATCATCGGCGAGAAGCACCCGGATCATCGCGACCCTCCTCGGTCGACGGACGCGCCGTCGTGCGCGGGCACCGTGACCACGACGGCGAAGTCACCGCCCTCATCATGGATCTCCAGAGTGCCGCCGGCCTCGGCGATGCGACGCCTGACTCCGTCGAGCCCCGAGCCGACCGGTTCGCTCGCAGCATCGGCATCCACGTCGTTCGCCACCACGTATCGCCACCCCTCCGGCACTCTCTTCAGCGTGAGCCGTGCATGACGTCCGGCACCGTGTCGCAGGACGTTGGTGGTCGTCTCACGGATCACAGGCCCGAGTGCGGATGCGGGTGCATCGTCGGCGTCCGCCGCGATCTCCGCCTCCACCGAGAGGCCCGCGGCGCTGAGGAGGTCGCGCGCGTTCGCCACCTCGTCACCCAATGGCACCGAGCGGAAGCGGGTGGCGAGATCGCGCGTGCCCTGCCGCGCCTCGTCGACGCTCACACGGGCGGCCTGCAGCTGCTCGAGCGCCGCATCGGGATCGAGCCCCATCAGTCGCTCAGCCAGTTCGAGCTGCAGCGCGATCACCTGCAGGTGGTGCCCTTGCAGGTCATGCACGTCGGTGGCGACGCGAAGTCGTTCCTGGGTCGCAGCGAGCCTCGACTCGGAGGCGCGCGCCCGGTCGAGCGTGACCAGGACATCCCACCACCACAGGGAGCTCACCGACATCGCCGGGATCAGGATCGTGTACAGAGCGGGTAGCCAGCCCGGAGCACCCGGTTCCATGGCACCGCGGGCCCCGTCGATGAACGCCAGGCAGAAGAGCAGCACGGTCGCGAGGACCACGATCCGCACCCGCACGCCCTTCGGCCAGTTGAGCAGCACGACCGACTGCGTGATCGGCATGAGCGCGAGCAGCCAGCTGTCGGTCACGAAGCCCGCCAGCGCGCCATAGGCGGCGGCGATCAGCAGCGGAAAAGCGATGCGCGTCCAGGGAATCCCCGGGTCGGCGTCGACGCGGTGCCGATACGCCCACAGCAGGATGGCGGTCGACAGCCACCAGACGATGCCCCCGACGCCGACGACCACCGGCGCGGTCGCGTCACCCGGCGAGGCGAACGCCTCGAGCGTCCACACCAGCACCAGGAAGAGTTCGAGGAACACGACGGCCGAGAACGTGTACCACCAGGTCGCGGTGATGCCGCGAGCCAGCTGGCGGGCTCCGAGCGACGGGTCGCCAGGAGGCTCGACCAGCGGGGATGTGCTCTGCATGCCCCCACGATACGGGCGTGACAGATGTCACGGATGCCGCGGGTGAACCACCCGGAAACGAGTGACGCCCCGACACTGCCGCCGGGAGCGGAGGCGCGATGGACTGGATACATCGCGGCGGAGACACCGGCGCTCAGACCATAGGAGCAATCCAATGAACCTCATCGAGACCTTCCAGGGCTTCGTCGCCCAGGTTCCCGAACTCGTCCAGCCGCTCATCGTCGCCCTCGCAGGTGCCATTCCCTTCATCGAGGGTGAGGGTGCTGTCTCGATCGGCATCATCGGCGGCATCCACCCCGTCGTCGCCGCCATCGCGGCGATCGTGGGCAACTTCCTCTGCGTCGCCGTGCTCGTGATCGCGAGCTCGGGTGCGCGCACCGCGATCGTGAACCGCAACCGCAGCCGTGAGGCCGTGCTGGCCGGAACGAGTGGCGGCGCCGTCGAGTCGATCCCCGCGGAGTCCGAGCGAGGCGGAGCACGCAAGGAGAAGTTCCAGCGGGCGTTCGAGCGCTACGGCGTTCCCGGAGTGAGCCTCCTGGGACCGCTGCTGCTCCCCACCCAGTTCACCGCCACGATGCTCGCCGCCGCCGGCGTGGGCAAGGTCCGCATCCTGATCTGGCAGGCGGTCGCCATCATCGGCTGGACCACGATCGTCGCCGTGATCGTCGGCAGCGCGGTCTACGCGATCCGCTGATCGGGCAGCGCGCAGCGGAGCAGACGCACACAGCGCCCGGAGCACGGCAGCGGGTGGTCACCGATCGGTGACCACCCGCTGCCGTATGTGTGACCGTCAGTGGCGTCGGGCGCTCGACCGACGCTTCAGCGAGATCGCGGTCGCGAGACCACCGCCGACGATCAGCACGGCCGCGAGAGCCAGGAAGCCCGACCCGTCGCCGCCGCCCGTGAGGGCCAGCTCGCCGGGAGCCGTGACAGACGCGGGCGTGCGGCTCGGGTTCGGCGTCGGGGTCGGCGTGGGTGTCGGCTCGACGACCGGAACCGGATTCGCGATGTTGGTGAGCGTGAGTACCACACCCGCCGCTGCTCCGGGCGTCACCTCGTAGGTGCCGTCGCCGGCATCGACGACTCCGTCGCCGGAGATCGTCCACGTTCCCCAGATCACTCCCTGGATGACGGGGAGATCGATCTCCTCGATCACGAAGGTCGATCCGAGAGGAGCACGATCGCTGACGACCGGCTGTCCGACGGGGACGACCATCGTCTGGGCCGGGGCGTCGGAGCCCTTGATCGAGTAACGCACGGTGTACGTCGCGGCCTGCGCCGCGGCCGCCTGCGGTCCGGTCAACGTCTTCGAGATCGAGAAGCTCGTGTAGGTCACGCCGGTGCCGTCGCCGCCGCCCGACTCGGTGATGGTGTGTGTGGCCGAGGTCGCGACGGTGTCGACGACTGCGCGGTTGCCGAAGACGTCACCCTTCACCACAGGGCCGTCGGCCTGCGTGTAATAGAGCAGCTCATAGGCGAACCCGCCTGCCGGCAGGCCTGAGGCCGTGAACTCGAACGACTGCCCGTCGGCGGAGAAGACGATCTGATACTTCGACGGATCGACGATGCTCCACTTCCCGACCTGCACCCCGTTCTCGACGGCGCGCTGACTCAATCGCACCTCGCCGGTGTAGTGGTGATCGGCGAGACCCGCGTCGAGAGTGTCCGTGATCGTGAAGGCGCCGTCGCTCGCGAACCCGCTCGGAACTCCGACGACCCACTTGAGCCGTCCGTCGGTCGCCGTCTCGCCGCCGTACTTGTAGGGCTCGGCCTGCTCTGTCGGGTCGACGGGAACGATTCCCCCGTCACCCGGCAGGTCGACGATCTCGACCGTGTCGCCGAGGTCGAACTCGACCGTCTCGTTCGTCGTGGACTGCGAGGCCCGCGCCTGCATCCAGAAGGTCCCCCCGACGTCCTCCTTGCCGTTCACGGCCTCGGTCAGCGTGCACACCATGTCCGGACCCTGTCCTGCCGCGACGACGCAGTTCGCCATGAGCTCGCCGGTCGCGGGGTCGCTGATCGTGAACGTCCCCGCCGCCAAACGGCTGAACTCCGCCGGAAGCGTCATGCCGAAGGTCTCGCCCGCCTGGGCCCCTGCCGGGACCTTCCACTCGCCAGAGATCCGCACGGTGTCCCACTGATCCAGCGGGCCACCGCCGTTCTGGTTCTCGAGCGACACGTCGCCGATCGCTCCGGGGTATGTCACTGTCGGTGCCGCCGCGGCCGGCAGAGCGGCCCCCAGCATCCCGACCACGCCGATGATCATCCCCACGATCATCGCGACGGCACCCCGGCCTCGCAGCGTCTTCTTCTCCCCGTCGATCGCCTTGTCTCGGCCGATCGCCTTTCCGTACACGCGCACGGCAGTGTTCTCCCCAGTCATCGTCATCCCCAGTCCGATTTCGAGTCGCTCCCAGTCGCGACTCATCTAAGAGATCAGAGAAAGGCGATCTGATTACGCCGTTACCGGAATACAACACCGATATACCGGCACAGCGGGTGACCGGAGAGGGGCGGAACCGGGGCTCCTCAGCGCACCGCGCCCGCCGTCAGACCGCCGACGAGCCAGCGCTGGAAGAACACAGCAGCGGCGAAGACGGGGATCACGCCGATGAACGACGCGGCCGCGATCTTGCCGAAGTGCGGCGTGCGGTCGCCGTAGAACAGGGACAGCGCCACGGGGAACGTCTGCGCGTCCACGCTCTGCGTGAGGAAGGTCGCGAGCAGGAACTCGTTGTAGTTGAGGATCGCGACGATGATCCCGATCGCGACGAGACTCGGCAGCAGCAGAGGAACGACGACGGACCACAGCATCCGCAGCGTCCCCGCACCGTCGATGCGCGCCGCCTCCTCGATCTCCACCGGCAGCCGACGGATGAATCCCTCCAGCAGCCAGACGGCCACCGGCACGTTCACGAGCGCGTACACGAGTGTGAGGCCGAGGAGGGTGTTGTTGAGCCCGACCGATCGCAGAAGAGTGAGCAGCGGCACCACGGCGACGATCGGCGGGAGGAGCCATGGGCTCATCAGGGTCGCGCCCAGAGTGCGCCCGCCGGCGTTGTGACGCACGATGGCCCAGGCGCCGGGAACGGCGATGAGCAGAGAGACGACGGCGCCGCCGATCGCGGCCGCGAGGGAGTTCAGGATCGACCGAGGGATGTCGGTCGACAGCACATCACCCCAGTTCTCCCAGTGCGGAGCGGCGCTCCACAGGACTCCCGAGACCGTCTCGTCGCGCCCCATCAGCGACACGGAGAACAGGTAGGCCAACGGGACGAGGGTCACGGCGAGCGCCACGAAGAGCACGCTGCTCGCGACGGGCCTCGGACGGGTGCGCCGCTCAGTCATGTCGCGCCTTTCGTGCGAAGGCCGCCACCACGAGGGTCACTGCGGTGACGATGACCGCGAACACGAGGGTGATCGCGGATGCCCGACCGATGTCGAACTCCTTGAGAGCGACCTGCTGGATGAGGTAGGTGGTGACGGTCGACGCCTGACCGGGTCCACCCGAGGTCATCACGAACACGAGATCGAAGACCTTCAACGCGATGACGAGCCGGATGAAGAGCGCGGCGATCACCGTGCCCGCGATCGCCGGCCACGTGATGTGCCGGAACAGTCCGGCTCCATGGGCACCGTCGAGGGATGCCGCCTCGCGCACGGACGGGTCCTGCGTGAGCAGCGCGGCGTAGACGAGGATCACGATCAGAGGGGTCCACTGCCAGACGTCGGCGAGACCGATCGCGGGGAGCGCCCACGCTGTCGTCGACAGCGGCGCGAGCGACAGGCCGGGCAGCACGGTCGCGAGCAGTCCGCCACCGGGGTTGAACACGAGCTTCCACAGCGTGCCGACCACCACGGGCGGTGTGATCAGCGGGAGCAGGAGCAGCGTGCGCACGACGGCGCCCGCTCGGGTCGCACGTTCCAAGGCGACGGCTATCGCGACGCCGAGCACGACGCTGATGACGGCCACGGCGACGGCATACGTGACCGTCCGCGCGAACGACGCGACGACGTCGGCATCCGCCAGGATCGTCTCGAGGTTCGCCGTCCCGACCCACTCCTGGAACGGCCGCCCGAGTGTCGAGTCGGTGAAGGCCGCCGCGAGGATGAACACGAGCGGGTACGCACCGAGCACGACGATCGACAGGATCGTCGGCGCGGTCAGGAATCGTGCTGCGCCCGGCCGCGCGGGACCGCCCGCCCGTCGCGGCACTCGGCCGGACGTGCGGGCGGTGCGCACGCGGATCGCGGAGGCGTCAGCCAAGGATCTCTTCCCACTCGGCCTGGACGCGGTCGAGGGTCTCCTGCGCGGTGCCACCGTCGCCGGCGATGAGCTTCGCCAGCTCGTCGGTGAGGATCTGCGCGGCCTGCGAGGCGTTCTCGCCCGTGGGCCAGGCGAGCGATCCGCTCAGCGTCGTGCGGTTGACCCGCTGCAGGTCGGGGTAGGTCTCGCCGTAGGCCTCGCTCTCGAGCGACGACTCGCGGTTCGGGTCGATGCCGGTCTGCGGGTCGGCGACGATCAGCTCGGAGTTGACCTCGCTGGACGCGGCGTACTCGATGAAGGCCTTCGCGAGGTCGGTCTTCTCGGTGTTCGCCGCGATGACCCAGGTGAAGCCGGCCACCAGCGATGCACGAGCTTCGGTGTTGTCTCCACCGACGGGAAGCGTCGTCACACCCCACTTGCCCGCGACCTTCGAGTCGGGGTTCGTCTCCGAACCGACCCCGAGGTCGGTCCAGTTCTCGATGAAGCCGACCTTGCCGTCGTACCAGGCGCCATTGCCGACGCCGAAGTCGGTCTCGGCGGCCGTCGGGAAGGCGTAGGGCACGGCATCCACCAGCGCCTCCGCGGCGGCGACAGCCTCCGGGGAGTTGATCGTGGGCTTGCCGTCCTCATCGACGAACTCGCCGCCGAATCCTGCCAGGCGGTTCGCGTAGGCGGCGCCGAGGATCAGCGGCGACTTCTGGCCGAAGATCGCGGATCCGTAGACGCCCTGATCGCCCTCGTTCTCGGTGATCGTCTTCACATCGGCGAGGTACTCGTCCCAGGTCGCCGGCGGCTCGGTGATGCCGTTCCGCTCGAGGATCTCCTTGTTGTAGAAGAGCACGTGGGTGTCGCCGTCGAAGGGCAGACCGTAGCGGCGGTCGCCGACCAGCGTGTACGGGTCGTTGATCGAGGGGATGAAGTCGTCCTCCTCGAGCGAGGGGGTGTCGGCGATCCAGTCGGTGAGGTCCTGGATGGAGCCGCCTTCGGCGAGGTCGCCGATCGAGACGTACCAGGGAGCCGCGACGTCGAACGTGTTGGCACCCGACTGCTGATCGAGGGCGAGGGTCGAGCCGATCTCGTCGTAGGGCACGATCGTGAGATTGACCTCGGCGCCGGTCTCCTCTTCGAAGTGCTCCTTGAGCCAGTTTCCTGCACCCTCGTGCGATGTGATGAGCAGCGCGTTCAGGGTCTGGCCCGAGAAGTCGCCGTCTGCGCCTTCGCCACCGGACTCGGGAGCCTGCGCGGCGCAGCCGGCGATCAGGAACGTCGCGGTCGTCAGGGCGGCAGCACCGAGAAGGAGGCGGCGTCGGCCGCTGCTCGGAAGGAAGGACATGGGGGCTCCTCAGGCGTCGGGTCGGGGAAGCGATCGGCGCTCAGGCTAGGAGGCCCGTGCCGCCGCTCGCATCGCCGGCGTAACAGTTCGTCGTCGTGCGACGCGCGAAGTCATCCGGCGCAACATCGCTCGGCTCAAGTGGCTATGGTCGCGAAGTCCCTACCCTCCAGAGGAGCGCCGTGCCCAGCCGCATCATCCTGAACGCCTTCGACATGACGTGCGTGACGCACCAGGCCCCTGGGCTCTGGCGGCACCCCGACAACCAGGCCGATCGCTATCACGACCTCGACTACTGGGTGGATGTCGCCAAGACGCTGGAGCGCGGCAGATTCGACGCGATCTTCATCGCCGACGTGCTCGGCACCTACGACGTCTACCGCGACTCGGCGGCCACCGCGCTCGGCGATGCGACGCAGGTCCCCCTCGGCGACCCGGTCGTGCAGATCTCGGCGATGGCGCACGCGACCGAGCACCTCGGATTCGGTGTGACGGTCGCCACGACCTACGAGCAGCCGTACGCGCTCGCCCGCCGCTTCTCGACGCTCGACCATTTCACGCGCGGACGAGTCGGATGGAACGTCGTCACCAGCTACCTCGACTCCGCGGCCCGCAACCTCGGGCTCGACACACTGATCGCCCACGACGACCGCTATGAGATCGCCGAGGAGTTCCTCGACGTGACGTACAAGCTGTGGGAGGGCTCCTGGGAGGACGGTGCGGTGCTGCGCGACCGCGAGGCCGGCGTCTTCGCCGATGCAGCGCGGGTGCATCCGATCGGCCACGAGGGCCGGCACTACCGCGTTCCCGGCATCCATCTCGCCGAGCCCAGTCCGCAGCGCACCCCCGTGATGTTCCAGGCGGGCGCATCGCCCCGCGGGCGCCAGTTCGCCGCGAAGCACGGCGAGGCGATCTTCATCAACGGTCTGCGCCCCGAGTCGACGCGGCCTGTGACGGATGACATCCGTGACCGGGCCGAGGCGCTCGGCCGCCCGCGCGGCTCGGTCAAGATCCTCACGCTCGTGACGGTCGTCGTCGCCGCGACCGACGAGGAGGCCCAGGCGAAGCTCGAGGACTACCGCGGCTACGTCTCCGTCGAGGGCGCGCTGGCGCTCTACGCCGGGTGGACGGGCCTGGACCTCTCGCAGTACGACTCCGACGTGCCGCTGGAGTACGTCGACACGGACGCAGGGCGATCCGCCCTGTCGGTGTTCACCAAGGCCGATCCGGATCGCAAGTGGACCCCGCGGGACATCGCGCACTACGTCGGAATCGGCGGTATCGGCCCCGTCATCGTCGGAGGCCCGCAGACGGTCGCCGACGAGCTGGAGCGCTGGGTCGAGGTCGGCGGCGTCGACGGCTTCAACATCGCCTACGTCGTGACCCCCGGATCGTTCGAGGACATCGTCGAGCACCTCGTGCCCGAGCTCCGCCGCCGCGGACGCACCTGGGACGACTATCCCGAGGGCACGCTCCGCGGGCGGCTCTCGGGCGACGGCTCCCCCGTCGTGCCCGAGTGGCACCCCGCGCACGCGTATCGCGGCGCCTATGTCGGTGGCGCATCCGCCCTCGACGGCACGCTCGGCGGCCCGCTGGTGGATGCCGCGGCTGAGCCCCCCGGCGGCGCCGCCGACGTCGACGAACTGACCGCACTCACCGAGAAGGAGGACGCCCGATGAGCGTCATCGCAGAGACCACCAACCGCAGCCGCTGGACGGGCACCGCGGATGCCGCCGAGCGCGCGCACTGGCGCGGAGTCGCCGAGCGCGTCGCCGCCGAGCTCGCCACCGACGCCCTGCAACGCGACCGGGCGAATGACGACCCGACGGTCGAGCTCGACCTCCTGCGCGACGCGGGACTCGTGACGCTGCTGCAGCCCGCCGAGTTCGGCGGCGGCGGAGCGCACTGGGAGACGGCGTTCCTCGTCATCCGCATCCTGTCGCGTGCCGACGCGTCGGTCGCGCAGGTCCTCGCGTACCACTACATCAACTCGGGCAACATCGGCTTCGCCGCCGACCCGACGGTGCAGGAGGCCTGGCACCGCAAGACCACCGAGGGGCGCTGGGTCTGGGGTGACTCCGTGAACCCGACCGACCCCGATCTCGAGCTGACCGCAGACGGCGATGGATACCGGCTGAACGGCCTCAAGCGCTTCTCGACCGGCGCATCGGCCGGAGACGTGGTGCTGGCTGCGGCGCTCGTCCGCGGCGGCGAGCGCGACGGCCAGGTGCTGTTCGTCGTGCTCGACCACGACCGCGACGGCATCCGCTATCTCGGCGACTGGGATGCGCTCGGGCAGCGCCTGTCGGCGAGCGGCTCCGTGCACTTCGAGGACGTGCGCGTGTCCGCTGAGGATGTGCTCGGCGAACTCGGTGACGAACCGTTCTCGACGCTGATCACCCCCGGCATCCAGCTCGCCTTCGGCAACCTGTATCTCGGCATCGCCGAGGGGGCGCTCGCGCGCGGACTCGACCTCGTGCGGGCACGGCCCCGCGCCTGGTTCCTCAGCCAGGCCGACTCGTACCGCGACGACCCGTTCGTGCAGCGCGTCGTCGGCGAGTTCGCCTCTCGCATCGCGGCCGTGGAGGCGCTGGCGGACCGCGCCGGCCGCCTCTTCGATGAGGTCGTGGATGAGGGAGACGCCGTCACGGCCGAGCGTCGCGGAGAACTGGCGATCGAGATCGCCAAGGTCAAGGTCGTCTCGACCGAGATCGGCATCGAGGTCGCGAACCGGATCTTCGAGATCACCGGCTCCAGCTCCGCCCGCGCTGATGTGGGACTCGACCTGTTCTGGAGGAACGTCCGCACGCACTCGCTGCACGATCCGATCGATTACAAGAAGCTCGAGGTCGGCGCCTGGACGCTGAACGGCGAGCTGCAGCCGATCTCGCTGTACACCTGATGGGCGCGCAGACGCAGCGGCTCCGGGCCGCCCTCGACCGGTTCCGTCCGCTGTTCGACGAGATCGCGGCTGGCACGGTCACCCGGGAGCAGAGCCACGAGCTGCCGTTCGTCGAGGTCGAGAAGCTGCGGGATGCCGGCTTCGGCAGGCTTCGACTGCCGGTCGCGGACGGCGGATTCGGGCTCGACTGGCCGTCGTTCGCCGAGGTGCTCATCGAGCTCGCCACCGCGGACTCGAACCTCCCTCAGATCTTCCGGGGGCACATCGCCTACGTCGAGCACGTGCTGGCGTCATCCCCGGGTGAGCGACGCTCGCTGTGGATCGACCGACTCGCCGCCGGCGAACTCGTCGGCAATGCCTGGTCGGAGAACGGGGCGGCGGCGGTCGGCACGAACGCGACGCGGGTGACCCGGCGACCGGACGGCACATGGAGAGTCGACGGACGCAAGTTCTACACGACCGGCAGCATCTTCTCGGAGTGGATCGACGCGACCGTCGACCTCGACGGCGAGACGGTCACGGCCCTCATCCGGCGGCACCAGGAGGGCGTCGCGGTCTCGGACGACTGGGACGGCTTCGGGCAGCCGCTGACGGGAACGGGCACGGCCGTCTTCACCGACGCGAGCGTCGACGAGGACGACGTCGAGCCGTTCACCTCGCGGTTCCCGTATCAGACGGCCGTCTACCAGCTCACGCTGCTGTCGGTGCTCGCCGGGATCGCGGCGGCGATCGAACGCGACACCGTCGCGCAGGTGCGCGCGCGCACCCGCACCTACAGTCACGGGAGCGCGAACCGAGTGGCCGATGACCCTCAGGTGCTCCAGATCGTCGGCGAGCTGACGGCGACGAGGGCGACGGCCAGGGCGCTCGTGCTCGACGTCTCCCGCGCGGTGCAGCATGCCGCCGACGTGCTCGGCACGCCGGAGACGGAGGATGCGGTCGTCGCGGCCGAGCTCGGGTCGTCGCACGCGCAGATCGTGCTCACTGAGCTGGTCCCCCGTGCGGCCTCGCGGCTGTTCGACACGCTCGGTGCCTCCGCCGTACGGTCCGGCACCGCGCTCGATCGCCACTGGCGCAACGCCCGCACTGTCGCCTCTCACAATCCGTGGATCTTCAAGGCCCGCCAGCTCGGCGATCACGCGGTGAACGGTCGGACGCCGGACTTCGTCTGGGCAGTCGGCGAGTCGAAGGCTCCTGCGGCGAGCGCTCTGCCCGTCTGACCGCGCAGTGATATATGAAAATTAATACTTTAGAGTAGATGCGCGGACGTTCGTCCTGTCGACGGGCGCCGCGTGCGATGCCGCTTGGTGCGCACTCGACGACATCCGACGCGGAGGCCCCCATGCCCGTACCCACATCGTCGAAGCCCGAGCTCAAGCGCCGACTGTTGAAGGACGAGGCGTACGACGCCATCCGTGACGCGATCATGGACGGCTCCTTCCAGCCGGGCGAGCACCTCGAAGACGTCGCCCTGCAGGAGTGGCTGGGCATCTCGCGCACTCCCATCCGCGATGCGCTGATGAACCTGCAGCGAGACGGCCTCGTCGAGATCGTTCCCCAGGCGCACACGAAGGTCGTCGACGCGCACCCCGAGGTCGTCGAAGCCAACATCCAGACGCTCGGCGTCGTACTCGGCGGTGTCGTGCGCGTCACTGTGCCGACCCTCGAACCGGCGGCGAACCCCGCGCTGCGCGCAGTGATCGAGGCGGCCCGCGACGCGGTCACCGCACACGATCGACGCGGGCACATGAACGCGGCGCTCGAGGTGTACCGCGCGATCATCGGACTGTGCCCGAACACCGTGCTCAAAGGGGTGGCCATCGAGACCGTCGCACGACTGACGTTCCAGGTGCAGCTCACGATCGACTCGCGTGAGCCGAACTGGGACCTCCTCGGCGACTGCTGGCAGCGGTTCGACGCCGCGATCACCGCCCAAGACCCGATCGCAGCCGAGCTGGCCTTCGAGGAGATGCACCGCCTGCCGCTCCCCTACGACACGCAGTGGGCTCCGGCCACCTGGGCGACGAAGTAGCCGCCGGCCCCGTCGGCGTCGGCGTCGGTCTCATTCGTTCTACCCGTCGACCACCGCGCATTCGCGGGCCTCTTCACCGCCCGACCTGGACGTGAGGCGACACCGGGTCAGGTCGTCGGCGTCGACTCAAGGGTGACGACGAGCTTCTGCGCGGACACGCCGACGCGAAGCGTGTCGATCGCTCGCTGAACCGCGGGGAGCCCCTCCCCCACGATGCGGGCCGTCGGATAGGCACGATGACGGCCCGATTCGAGGGCTGCGCCGAGGTAGTCTCCCCAGACGGCGGGGCCGACGGGAGACGTCGCGATCGCGCTCCCCCAGATGAACGAGGCTCGGATCCCTCGGGCACGGCTGCGCAGTTGCAGCATCGCCGTTCGCGTTCCCAGGCGCAGGAACAGGCGCATCCGGCTCAGGGAGAAGCCGCGCCTGCGGGGCTGTTCGTAGAAGGACACCGGAGGGCTCGCCATCGCGATCCGCGTGGCGCCGATCGCGCGCGCGATACGCAGACAGGGTTCTGCCGACCCGACTGCGACGGCGAGGACGCCTGCGACGACGGCCCCGTTCACCGCCTCGACGATCCGGTCGACCACCTCGGGGTCGCGGTAGTCGAATGCGGCCTCTGCGCCGAGTTGGCTCATCCGATCGTGATTACGGACGGATGCCGTCGTGATGACACGGTAGCCGGCTGCTCGAGCAAGTTGGATCGCGTTGCCGCCGACAGCGGTCGCACCGCCCCACACCACGACGATCTCGTCGCGTGGCTCGGGGTTCCCGAGGCTGGCGTAGCTCAGATCGAGTTGCTCGCTCTCGAAGAGCCCGGCAGCTGCCGTGGACACCGCCAGGGGCAGCACGACAGCATCCTCGAAAGCCATGGCGTCCGGCAGAGCGGCGGCAAGGCCCGCATCGACAGCGACGTAGGCCTGGAACCCGCTCTCGGCGATCGCATCCCTGCCCTTCTCCAAGCCGATCGCATACGCGACGATGCGATCGCCGACGGAGAAGTCGGCCACCTCGGCGCCGACCCCGACGACGGTGCCCGCGACATCCTCTCCGAGGATCACCGGATAGTGCAGCCACCCGTACATGACGGCGCCGTTGGACTGGATGATCGCATCGAGAGGATTCACTGCGACCGCGCGCACCTCGACGAGCAGCTGACCGGGATCGATCCTGGGCATCGGTGCGTCTCGGACCACCAGGTCGGCGTAGGGGGAATCGATCCATGCCGCGGTGTTGTCGTTCATACTCGTCCGTTCTTCGCGTTCGATGACATCTCGTGTCATCACTGTACACGTGACGACACGTCGTGACATCATGGTCAGATGCCACGATGGTCACCGGATGCTGCACTGCGACTCGAAGCTGCGGCGATACTGCTCTTCGAAGGACAGGGATTCTCGGCGACCACGGTTCCGCAGATCGCCGAAGCGGCCGGCCTGACCACTCGCACGTTCTTCCGGCACTTCACGGACAAACGCGATGTCCTGTTCCTGCGCGATCGCGAGTTTCCGCACGCGGTCAGCGACTTCATGGCGTCGGCCCCGCCCGAGAGCTCGGCGCCCGCAACGGTGCGCGCCGGGCTCGCCGCGGCGGCCCGTGGCATCCAGGACTGGCGGCAACCGATCGCACGTCGGCACAAGGTCGTCCACAGCGAGCCTGCGTTGCACGAGCGTGAGCTTCTTCAACGCCATCACCTCGCCCGCGCGATCGAGGATTCCCTGATTCAGCGCGGCACCCGCCCTCGGCAATCGCACACACTGGCAGCCGTAGCCGTGACGTGCTTCGACCTGGCGATGGAGCAGTGGCTCGAAGGGCCACCCGATCGTCTGTTCGAGGAGTGCGTGGAATCCGCGTGGAACGACATACGCGACTGCATCGACGGGTGATGCGAGGGGCGTCAGATCACAGACCCCGAACATTTTCGTGACCAAACCGTTGCATTCGTTATCTCGCCGTTATAGAGTGATCGCACGGTGAATGTTTGCTGTGGCATACACCGCATGTGATTGCAGGACACTCTTGGTGCAAGGGACAAGGGCCGGTCGGGAGCCTCTCCGACCGGCCCTTTACTGTTGCCAGTACGCTGTTCCCATGACCGATCGCAAGCTCGCCCTCGAAGCATGGGAGAGCCTGTTCCGCGCGCAGCACGAGCTGTTCACCGAGATGAACGCCGACTTCGAGGACACGGATCTCGGCCAGGCCGAGTACGACGTGCTGCTCACGGTCACCCGCTCCCCCGGCATGTCGGCTCGACTGCGCGATGTGACGGCGAACATGCTCATCAGCCAGCCGAGCGTCTCGCGTCTGATCGATCGCATGGTCGCTCGCGACCTCGTCGCGAAGTGCCCCGATCCCGATGACGGACGCGGAGCGCTGATCAGGGCGACGGATGCCGGCGCCAAGGCGTTCCGCAGCATCGCGACCGTGCACGGGCGATCCATCGCCGAGCGGATGTCGCGTCTCGACGACGCCGAGCTGAAGACGCTCCGCGACCTGGCCGAGAAGCTTCGAGCCCGCTGACCTTCTCCCTCTGCATCACGGCCGCGACGACCTCCCTCGATTTCTGGCAGGGTGGAGCGTGAACGCCCGCGCGGCCGCGCCGGCATCCAAGACCGCCCCCTCGGGGGGAACCAGGGAGGTCATCCATGGAGATCGCCGGAATCGTCGGCATCCTCGTCATCGTCGGAATCGCAGTCGTCGCCGCTGTCGTCGTCCTGCTCATCCTGCTGCTGTTCGCACGCAGCTGGATCAAGGTCGCGCGCGCCGATGAGGCGCTCGTCATCTCGGGACGCAAGCAGAAGGTCGCGCGCGCTGTCATCGGCGCCGACGGCTCGACCAGAGACGAGATGTCGGAGTCGCCCGTCACGGTCATCGTGAACGGCAAGTCGCTGGTGAACCCCATCACGCAGCGCCACGAGATCATCTCGCTGCGCTCGCGTCAGGTCTCGCTCAACGCCGAGGCCCAGTCGCTCGACAGCGTCACGCTCAATGTCGACGGCGTCGCGATCGTGAAGATCGGCTCCGACCCCATCCTCGTGCGCCGCGCCGCCGAGCGTTTCGCCTCGCAGGACAAGGCCATCGAGCAGTTCACCACCGAGCAGCTCGAAGGTGCGCTCCGCGGCATCGTCGCGACTCTCTCGGTCGTCGAGCTCATGCGCGAGCGCAAGAAGTTCTCCGACCAGATCGCCGCCGACGTCTCGCAGGAGCTCGCCGAGCAGGGTCTGATCCTGGACTCCTTCCAGATCAAGGGCATCACCGACAAGGTCGGCTACATCCAGTCGCTCGGTGCTCCCGAGATCCAGGCGAAGCGTCAGTCCGCCGAGATCTCGCAGACCAACGCCGACCGTGCGATCAACCAGAAGAACATCGCCAACCAGGAAGCCAACCTGGTCGAGCAGACCGCTCTCGACACCAACACCGCCAACGCGAACGCCGGCATCGGCCGTGCGCGCGCCGAGGCCGAGCAGGCCGAGAACCTCGCCCGCGAGCAGGCTCAGCAGGCCGTTCTGCAGCAGCAGGCCGAGAACCGTCAGGCCCAGCTCGACGCCGACGTCAAGCGCGTCGCCGACGCCCAGCGGTACGAGGCCGAGACCCGCGCCCAGGCCGAGCTCTACACGCGTGAGCGTGCGGCCGAGGCCGGCGCGATCGAGCAGGTCAAGCAGGCCGAGGCCCGCACCCGCATCGCCGAGCAGCAGGCCCAGGCCGACAAGGCCAAGGCCGACGGTGAGGCCGCAGCCGCGATCGCCCGTGCGACCGGTGAGGCCGACGCACTGCGCGCTCAGGCCGAGGCGGAGTCCGAGGCTCGCCGTCTGCGTGCGAACGCCGAGGCCGACGCGATCCGCGCCGAAGGTGAGGCGCGAGCAGCGGCTGTCGAGGCCGAAGCGAAGGCCATCGCCTCCAACCAGGACGCATTCCTGTCGCAGCGCGTGCTCGATGTGCTGCCGTCGATCATGGCCGAGTTCTCGAAGGGCTACGCCGCGATCGGCAACGTCTCGATCATCGGCGGCTCGAGCGAGGACGGCGCCTCGAACGTCGTCGGCGCCGACAGCGCGAAGGCGCTGAAGTCGGTGTTCGACAGCGTCAGCTCGGCGACCGGGCTCGACCTCGCGTCGATCATCCAGGGTCAGGCCGTCGGTCGTGGCATCGGCGAGGGCGTGGCTGCGGCCTCCGCCCCGACCGCCGCTCCGACTCGCAGGTCGGCCCCGACCACCCCGCCGCCGCCGGCACCGCCGGCTCCCGCAGCGGAGTAGTCAGCACACAGGACACAGCGGATGCCGCGGCCGGATCGGTCGCGGCATCCGTCGCCTGCGGGGCGCGTGCGGAACGGGCAGACTGGACGGATGACGCCCGCCCCCTTCGACCTCGCCGCGATCGGCGTCGGGCTGTCGTTCGCGGCTGCCGTCGACGATCTCTCCGCAGCGCTCGACGCCGGCGCGTCGGTAGTCGTGAGTGCACCGCCGGGCACGGGCAAGACCACCCTCGTCCCCCCGCTCGTCGCATCCAGGTCGACCGGACGCGTGATCGTAACCCAGCCCCGCCGTGTCGCCGCCCGCGCGGCGGCCCGGCGACTCGCCCAGCTCGACGGCTCCGCGCTCGGCACGCGCGTGGGATTCACCGTCCGCGGCGAGCGCTCCGCGGGCCCCGAGACACGGGTCGAGTTCGTCACTGCCGGAGTCCTCCTCCGGCGGATGCTCGATGATCCGGGCCTCGACGGCGTGAGCGCGGTGGTCATCGACGAGGTGCACGAGCGGGCGATCGAGACCGATCTGCTGATCGGCCTGCTCTCGGAGGTGCGGGAGCTGCGGGACGACCTCACGGTCATCGCCATGTCCGCCACCCTCGATGCCCCGCGCATCTCTGCCGTCCTCGGCACAGACCTTCCTGCACCGATCGTCCACCACGACGTCCCCGCCTTCCCTCTCACCGAACGCTGGGCACCGAGCCCCGCGCCGCGACTCGATGAGCGCGGGGTCACCCGGGGGTTCCTCGATCACATCGCCGCGACCACGGCATCCGCCGCCGGGGATCTCACCCGCGACGACCCTCGGGCCGACGTGCTGGTCTTCGCCCCAGGCGCTCGGGAGGTGTCCGAGATCGCCCGGCGCCTCCGCACCGCGAGCGACGCGTTCGATGTGCGCGAGCTGCACGGTCAGATCCCCGCGGCAGAGCAGGATGCCGTGATCCGCGGCCGCGCGCCCGACGCCCCTGCGCGCATCATCGTCACGACATCGCTCGCAGAGTCATCGCTCACCGTGCCGGGTGTGCGCCTCGTCGTGGACAGCTGCCTGTCGCGGCAGCCGCAGCGCGACGCCGCCCGCGGAATGACGGGCCTCGTGACCACCGCCGCCTCCCGCTCGTCGTGTGTGCAGCGCGCGGGGCGCGCCACGCGTCAGGGCCCCGGCATCGTTATCCGCTGCGTCGACGAGCGCACGTATGCGGCGGCTCCTGCGCGCCCGGCTCCCGAGATCGCGGTGACCGACCTCGCGGATGCTGCCCTTCTGCTCGCCTGCTGGGGTGCCCCTGGGGGCGCCGGCCTGCGGATGATCGACCAGCTGCCCGCCCAGAATCTGGTCGATGCCCTCGCCGTGCTCCGGGGTCTCGGCGCGGTCGACGACGAGGGTCGCGCCACCGCGGAGGGCCGCGTCCTGGCGCGCATCCCGACCGATCCCCGGCTCGCCCGCGCTCTCCGCGACGGCAGCCCTGCAGTCGGGGCGCGCCTTGCCGCCGAGGTCGTCGCGCTGCTGGGCGGCGACCTGCGCATCGCCGAAGCCGACGTCGCTCAGGCGATCGTCGCGCTGCGCGGCAGTCGCGCACCGGACGCCAGGCGGTGGCGCAGCGACGCGGATCGCCTCGAGCGCATGGTCCGCCCGACGCCCGGGGTCCGCTCGGATCTCGACGGGGTCGGCCTCGTGATCGCGCTCGCCTTCCCCGAGCGGATCGCCCACCGCGTCGAGCGCACCGCCGAGGGAGCGACGTTCCTGCTCGCCTCCGGCACCCGTGCGGGCGTGCGCGGTCCTCTGGCGGCGGTCGAGTGGCTCGCCGTCGCCGATGTCGCGCGCGCCTCGGCCCGTGCGGCAGCGGGATCCGGCGCGATCATCCGCTCCGCGGCCGTGCTCACCGAGGCGCAGATCGAGAGCGCCGCGAGTCACCTCATGACCGAGCGCGTCGAAGCGGAGTTCACCGGCGGTCGGGTGCAGGCTCGTCGCGAGCGCCGCATCGGTGCGATCCTGCGCTCCTCGGCGCCGGTGCGGGCATCGGCCCAGGAGGGAAGGGATGCCGTGCGCCGCGCGATCCGGAGAGACGGGATCGGCATGCTCGCGTGGTCTGAGGGCGCTGACGCTCTACGCCGCCGCTTGGCGTTGTTGCACCGAGAACTCGGCGACCCCTGGCCGGATGTCTCGGATGCCGGGCTGGTCGAGACTCTCGATGCGTGGCTGGCACCGGAGCTCGACGCCCTCGCGGGTGGCACCCCCGTGAGCCGGCTGGATCTGACGTCGGCTCTTCGCAGGCTGCTGCCCTGGCCCGAGGCGACGCGGCTCGATGAGCTCGTTCCCGACCGCCTCGAAGTCCCCACCGGTTCCCGCATCCGCATCGACTACCCGCCGCACGATGATGCGACCGCGCGCCCTGTCGTCGCCGTGAAGCTGCAGGAGTGCTTCGGTTGGGCCGAGACGCCGCGGCTCGTCGACGGACGGGTGCCGGTGCTGTTCCATCTGCTGTCCCCCGCACGGCGCCCGCTCGCAGTCACCGACGACCTCGCCTCGTTCTGGTCGGGCCCGTACTCCCAGGTGCGCGCCGAGATGCGCGGGCGCTACCCGAAGCACCCGTGGCCGGAGGACCCCTGGGCCGCGGTGCCGACCAGGCATACCAAGAACCGCTCCGCGCGCTGAGCGACGATGCCGGCGAGTCTCAGGGCGTGCGGCGTCGCAGAGTCAGCGACGCGAGCACGAGCGCGCCGACCCCGAACGCGACGACCACCAACAGCGGTCCGTAGACGTCCCACCCGTCGTCGCCTGTGGTCACTGCGTTGATCGTGTCGATCGCGTAGCTCAGCGGCAGCCAGTCCGAGATCGCGTGCAGCACGTCGGGCATCTGGTCGCGGGGCATGAAGAGCCCTCCGAGAATGATCTGCGGGAAGACCAGCAGGGGCATGAACTGCACGGCCTGGAACTCGGTCTGGGCGAACGCGCTGGCGAGCAGCCCGAGCGCCGTGCCGAGAAGCGCGTCGACCACCGCCACGAGTCCGAGCTGCCACAGCTCGCCCTCGACGTCGAGACCGCACACTCCGACCGCGAACGACACGGTGACGACCGCCTGCAGCACCGCCATGAGGCCGAACGCGAGGGCGTAGCCGAGAATGAAGTCGGCCTTGCCGAGGGGCGTCGTCATGAGCCGTTCGAGGGTGCCCGAACGGCGCTCTCGCAGTGTCGTGATCGACGTGATCAGGAACATCACGATGAAGGGGAACAGCGCGAGGATCGCACCGCCGAACTGATCGAACACTCCGTCCTGGTCACTGAACAACCAGGCGAAGAGGCCCACCAGCAGGCTCGGGGCGATGAGCATCAGCGCGATCGAGCGTGGGTCGTGGCGCAGTTGGCCGAGTACCCGTGCGGCGGTCGCGAGCATCCGACGGCCGGTCATTGCGCCGTCCCCCGTCGCTCGCGCCGCGTGGCGGGCGGGGTGTGGGCCTCCTGCTCGCGACTGTCGCGTTCGATAAGGGCGAGGAACGCCGCATCGGGGTCGGCGGTGCCGGTGTCCGCGAGCAGTGCCGCCGGATTCGTGTCGGCGATGATCCGTCCGCTCCGCATCAGCAGCAGCCGGTCGCATCTCAGGGCCTCGTCCATCACGTGGCTCGACACGATCATCGTCACTCCGCGCTGGGCGAGTCCCCGGAACAGGTCCCAGAGCTCGACTCTCAGCACGGGATCGAGCCCGACGGTCGGCTCGTCCAGCACGATGAGCTCCGGCGTGCCGATGAGGGCCATCGCGAGCGAGATCCGCGTGGTCTGGCCGCCACTGAGCGATTCGACGAGCTGACCGGCCTGTGCGCCGAGACCCACCTCATCGATCACCCGGTCGACATCGCCCTTCGGCGCCTTGAGGACGGACGCGAGGTACGAGAGGTTCTGCCGCACGGTGAGGTCGCCGTACACGGCTGCCCCCTGCGTGCCGTAGGCGACCCTGTGGCGCAGCTGCCGCGATCCGCCCGGCTCCCCCAGCACCGTCACCGTGCCCTCGGATATCCGCTGCACGCCCACGATCGACCGCATCAGCGTGGTCTTGCCGCATCCCGACGGCCCCAGGAGTCCGGTGATCTCGCCCTGCGGGATCGTCAGGTCGATCCCGTCGAACACCGCGGTCTTCCCCCTGCGCACACGGAGCCCCGAGACCTCGACCGCCGGACCGTTCGTCATGATTGATTATCTGCCCGAGAGGCCGCGTGGGCGACCCCTAGTCGAGCAGATGCCGCAGGTAGCGCGGCGGGTCCTGCAGGAACGAACGCCAGTGGTTCACCAGCTCGAGATCGTGCCACTCGGCGGGACGGATGCCCCACTCGCCGACCTCGAGGATCTGCGCACCCGGTAGCGCGGCGAGCACCGGCGAGTGCGTGGCGCACAGCACCTGGCCACCGTCGTCGACGATGCGCTGCAGCACGGCGATGAGAGTGAGGGTCGACTGGAACGACAGCGCGGCTTCGGGCTCATCGAGGCAGTAGAAACCGGGCGAATCGAATCGGCTGTCGAGCAGAGCCAGGAAGGATTCCCCATGACTCATCTCATGGAACGGCACGTCGCCTCTGGGCGAGGGGTTCTCTTCGAGGTAGGTGTAGAACGAGTGCATCGTCTCTGCCCGCAGGAAGAAGCCCCACCGGTCGGCCCCTACTCCTCGCTGAAGCGTGAGCCACTCCGACAGCGGCGACTCGGTGGCTCGCGTGCTGTGACGAGCGAACTTCGAGCCGCCTTCAGGAGAGAGCCCGTAGGCGATCGCAATGCCCTCGACGATCGTGGACTTGCCGCTGCCGTTCTCACCGACGAGGAAGGTGACACCGGGTGCGAGGTCGATCCCCTCGTTCAGCACCTGGGCCACCGCAGGGATGTTCGTGGGCCAGACCCTCCCGGGTTCGGGGGCGTCGTCGTTCGCTCTGACAGCGACGACCGGCTGCTCTCGTCGACGACGGCTGCCGGGAGTCCAGATCGATTCCATGCGTTCCTCCTCCGAAAGAGGCTAGCCGCAGCCACCGACGCGGCCGTCGGGCAGTCGGCTCAGCACTCGATGACGTTGACCGCGAGCCCGCCCTCGCTGGTCTCCTTGTACTTCGTCGACATGTCGATGCCGGTCTGGCGCATCGTCTCGACGACCGCATCCAGCGAGACGTAGTGACTGCCGTCACCGCGAAGGGCGAGTCGTGTCGCCGTCACCGCGGTGGAGGCTGCGATCGCGTTCCGCTCGATGCACGGGATCTGCACGAGGCCGCCGATGGGGTCGCAGGTGAGTCCGAGGTGATGCTCCATGGCGATCTCTGCGGCGTTCTCGATCTGCCGGTTCGTGCCGCCCATCACGGCGGTCAGGCCGCCGGCGGCCATCGCACACGCCGAGCCGACCTCGGCCTGGCATCCGCCCTCGGCCCCCGAGATCGAGGCGTTCGCCTTGAACAGCGATCCCAGAGCGGTGGCGGTGAGCAGGAACCGTCGGATGCCGCGGCGACGGTTCGCCTCGGCGAGTGCGTCGGGGTCGTCGATCGCTCCGACGGCGACGAGCGACGCCTCCGCACCGAAGCCGAGCAGTGCACTGCCGACGAGCTCGCCGTACGGCGTGACCGCATTGCCGGCGCCGAGGCCGGAATCCGCGAGGAACCGCCACCAGTACATCGCGACCGCGGGGAGGATGCCGGCAGCGCCGTTCGTCGGCGCGGTGACCACTCGGCCACCCGCCGCGTTCTCCTCGTTGACGGCGAGCGCGAAGGCACCCAGCCACTCGCCGGGAAGCTCGCGATGCCCGTCGGCCTCGGCCTCCTCGAGCTGCCCGCGGATCGCACTCGCGCGGCGCTTGACCTTGAGCATGCCCGGAAGCACCCCGTCGGAGTGCAGGCCGTTGTCGACGCAGGCGGCCATCGCATCCCAGATCGCGTCGAGTCCCGCGGCGACGTCTTCCTCCGAGCGCTGCGCGGTCTCGTTCAGGCGGGCGATCTCTGCGATCGAGAGTCCGTGCTCGTCGCACAGCGCGAGCAGCGATGCGGCGTCCGCATACGAGTACGGCAGCGGAGCCGCGGAGATCTTCGCCTCCTCACCGTCCCGACGGATGAACCCGCCGCCGACGGAGTAGTAGGTCTCCTCTGCGACCATCTGCCCGTCGGCATCCTGCGCGGTGATCGTCATGGCGTTCGGGTGGCCGGGCAGGCGGGTGCGCGGCTCGAACACGATGTCCGTCTTCGAGAAGGGGATCTCGTGCGTGCCGTCGATCCACACAGTCTCACCCTCCCGAAGGTCGGTCCAGGCGGAGCGCACCTCCGACGGATCACAGGTCTCGGGTGCGAGTCCTCGGAGACCTGCGACGACGGCATCCGGAGTGCCGTGTCCGATTCCGGTGGCGCCGAGGGAGCCGTACAGCGTGCATCCGACGCGTGCGACGCGGTCGAGTGTACCGCTCGATCGCAGTCGGCGGGCGAACTCGAGCGCCGCCCGCATCGGCCCGACCGTGTGGGAACTCGAGGGGCCCACTCCGATGGAGAAGAGATCGAAGGCCGAGACGTACGCTGTCACCTCCCCAGCGTACGTCGTGATCGGCACTGCGGACGATCGGGGCGCCGCCGTCAAGCCCCTTCATCCGCACGCGCCGAGACTCCATCCTGGTCGGGCACTCGATGCGAAAGGACGATCATGACCGACAGCACACCCGCACAGGACCCGACCTCGGGCCTCGCCCCCGAGGCGCAGACCCCGACCCCGAGCCCGTCGTCCGGCGACGCCGGGGAGTTCAAGACCCCCGGCCAGAGCACGGAAGCACCCGCGGAGGCGGAGTCGCCCGAGGACGCCGACCCCTCGGAGATCCCCGACGACGAGGAGCTCGAAGAGCCGAGCACCGAGAAGGACCCCTCGGAGGAGCCGAAGGCCCCGACACGCAACGACCCCGAGCCCGACCATGAGGCGGTCGGGATCGGGGTCATCGACGGTCCGGAGACCGACGAGGGCGACTGAGCGACTCCTACCTCGCTCGGCCACCCGGTCGCTCCCGTCGCGATGCACCCTGCGACGGGAGCGAGTTCGGATGAGGGCTACTCGACGAGCTTGCCCTCGGTGTCGACCTCGCGCATGAGCTCCGCGATCTCCGCGGGGATCTCGGGGATCGGCTCGTGCGTGACTCCCCCGGTGGGCGACCAGACGAGGTTCACCTGCAGCGTCGGGTCGGTGTCGGGATAGTCGCTGCGGTTGTGGCACCCACGCGTCTCGCGACGCTCGAGTGCGGCCTCGATCGTGGCGCGGGCGGCGAGCGCCGACGCCTTGAGGTCGAAGGCATGGGCGAGATCCTGGAACCCCGCGATGTCGGGGTGGATGCCGATGTCCTCCATCCGCCCCTCGATCATGTCGAGGTCGGCGAGGCCGGCGCGGAGCCCCTCCTCGGACCGCACGACGCCCGCGTGCTCCGTCATGGTATTGCGGATCGCGCGCTGCAGGGCTCGCACGTTCTCGCGTCCGTCCGCTGCGAGCAGGTCGTCGATCTCGGCACGCGCCTGCGCCACGGCATCCGCCGACCGGCGCTGCGCGTCGAGACCAGCCGCGTGTGCCATCGCCGCCTGACCGACGATGCGGCCGTAGACGAGCAGCTCGATCAGCGAGTTGCCGCCCAGGCGGTTCGCCCCGTGCAGACCGCTCGACGCCTCGCCGATCGCATAGAGACCGTCGACGTCGGTCTGGTGGTCCTCCGGACGCACCCACACGCCACCCATCGAATAGTGCGCGGTGGGCGCGATCTCGATCGGCTCCGTGGTGATGTCGAGCATCTGCAGCTCCATCATCGTCTGGTAGACGCGAGGCAGACGGGTCATGATCGTCTCGCGCGGCAGGTGCGACACGTCGAGCCAGACGCCGCCGTTCTCCGTTCCCCGCCCCTCGGCGATCTCGGTGTACGCGGCGAGCGCCACACGGTCGCGGGTCGAGAGCTCCATGCGCTCCGGGTCGTACTTCGACATGAACCGCTCGCCGAGGGCGTTGCGCAGGATGCCGCCCTCGCCGCGGGCGGCCTCGGAGATGAGGGTGCCGGCGGCGTTCTCGGGCTCGATGATCCCGGACGGGTGGAACTGCACGAGTTCGGGGTCGCGCAGTCGGGCTCCCGCCTCGACCGCGAGGCGGAACGAGTCGCCGGTGTTCTCGTCGCGGCGCGATGACGTGCGACGCCAGATGCGGTTGTGTCCACCGGCGGCGAGGATCACGGCATCCGCGTGGATCAGGTAGCGCGTGCCGTCGGACTGGTCGAAGCCGTACGCGCCGAAGACGACGTTGTCGCGCACGAGCAGCCGGGTGATGTAGACGTGGTCGAGGATGGGGACCTCGAGCTGCTCGGCCTTGGCGACGAGCGTGCGCTGGATCTCGAGGCCGGTGTAGTCACCGGCGAAGGCGGTGCGACGGAAGGTGTGCGCGCCGAAGAACCGCTGCGAGATGCGCCCGTCGTCCTCTCGGGCGAAGTCCATGCCCCAGCGCTCGAGGTCGCGGATGCCGCGCTCGGCTCCCTGGGTCACGATCTCGACCGTGTGGGGGTTCGCGAGCAGGTAGCTCTCCTTGATGGTGTCGGCGGCGTGCTGCTGCCAGCTGTCACCCTCGTCCATGGTTCCGAGCGCGGCGTTGATGCCACCGGCGGCGAGCGAGGTGTGGGCATCCTGTCGGGGGCGTTTGCCGACGGCGAGGACGTCGATGCCGTGTTCGGCGACCTCGATCGCCGCGCGCAGCCCGGATCCGCCGGTCCCGATGACGAGGACCGTGGTGGAGATCTGACGTTCGCGAGTACTCATGCATTCGACGCTAGTTAGGGCGACCTAATAACTCCAATGCATTGTTCTACTGGTATCGATAGACTGCAGGCATGAACCTCGAGCAGCTCCGCGGGTTCGTCGAGGTCGCACGCCTCGGCCACTTCACCCGCGCCTCCGAGCACCTGCACCTCGCCCAGCCGTCACTGAGCCGACAGATCTCGACCCTCGAGCGCGAGCTCGGTGCCGAGCTCTTCCACCGGGCCCGCGGGCACATCGCGCTCACCTCCGCCGGTGAAGCGCTGCTGCCCCGCGCACAGCGGATGCTCGCGGAGTCCGAAGCGATCCGCGAGGAGATGGGCGAGCTCGCCGGGCTCCGCCGCGGGCGCGTGCGACTCGGCGCCCCTCCCACCCTCTGCATCAGCCTCGTCGCCGAGGCGATCAGCACGTTCCACGCCGACCACCCCGGCGTCGACCTCCACCTCACCGAGAGCGGCTCACGCCTGCTCGTCGACCAGCTCGCCGTCGGCGCGGTCGACATCGCGCTGATCACCGAGTCGGAAGGGCCTCCGCCTTCGGGGTTCAGCCTGTCGCGCATGCCGCTGCTCACCGAGGAGCTCGTCGTGGTGTCCGCGGCATCCGAGCCCCCGGTGTCGTCGTCCTCGTCGATGAGCCTCGCGCACCTCGCCACCCTCCCCCTGATCGCCCTCGACGAGACCTACGAGCTGCGGGCGACGACCGATGCGGCGTTCCGCTCGGCCGGGTTGACCCCGAACTTCGTGCTCGAAGGCGCGGAGATGGATGCGGTGCTGCGCTTCGTCGAGCGGGGCGTCGGGGTCGCCGTCGTCCCCGCGATGGTGCTCTTCGACCAGCCGGCACTGCGGTCGGTGCGACTCACGCACCCGATGATGACCCGCACCGTGAGCCTCGCCCACCGCGCCGATGTCACCCCCGCGATCGCCGTCGCCGCGATGCGCCGTGTGATCGTCTCGACGGCCGCCGACTACGCGCGACGAGACCCCGCGATCACGAGCCTGCTCGACTGAGGGTGCTCAGCCGGCGAACACACGCGTGAGCCGGACCACCAGCAGACCCACCGACACGATCAGCCCCAGATACGCGAGGCCGAGCCCGACGATGGCCGCGGCGCGGAATGCGCCGCGACGCCGCACGGCGGCGTGGCCGATCAGGGCAGCGACCGCAGCGATGCCGATCGCGATGAGGTATCCGACGATGCCGCTCGGCAGCGCGAAGAGCGACACGATCGCCAGCACGCCGCACACCAGGCCCACGACATGCCATACCCGGTTGTTCTTGGCCTGCTCAGGAAGCGTCATGGGCACGAGCCTATCGAGCCGGGAGACGCCCGGATGCTTCTGCGCACTCCCCGGAAACGCAAAACCCCCGCCGCTTTCGCGACGGGGGTTTCAGCTGATGTGCGCCCGAAGGGACTCGAACCCCTAACCTTCTGATCCGTAGTCAGATGCTCTATCCATTGAGCTACGGGCGCTCCTGGACCGCTCAGCGGGCCGTGGAACAGCCTATAACAGTCCACACTCGAATGCGAATCGAGCAGGATCAGTCGTCGTCATCGGGGACGGTCTGCTTCTTCTTGCGCTTGGCTTTCGCGCGCTGCAGAGACGAAAGAGCCTGCAGGTCGACGAGGCGGAGCGCCTGCATCCTGGCCTCGCGCATCCGCTCGTAGTCGGGGTCCTGATCGGGACGCATGCCCTCGACGCGCAGCCGACGATCGAGGTTGTGACGCACGTCGGCCCAGGCCCCCTCTCGGGCCTCCTCGACGATGGCGCGGAGCGCCGCCTCGTTCTCCATCGTCTCGCGCAGCTTCGTCGCGACTCCGTGCGACTGCTTCGCGCGGCGACGGAGGTTGCGCACATCGCGGTCGCGGTAGTCATGCGTTCCGGAGGGGTCGGAATGGCGACCGCGAGCGCGCTTGCGCAACTCGGTGAGGTTGCGCTCGACCTCTTCGGACTCCTCCGCCATCGCCCGCAGCGCTTCTCGCGCGTCGGCGATGTACTTGTCGGTGTCGAACACGCCGTTCTCGGCGATCGTGCCGATGAGGATGTGATTCTTCACGGCGAGGCGCGCGGCAGCGGTCGCGATCGCAACGCCCTCGGCGATGGCCTCCGCAGTTCGTCCCACCGCTACCTCCTCTCTTCGAGCGTACCGGTATCGCTCCCCGATGCAGTGGGCCAGAATGGATCGGAATCGGGTCGCCACGGCCTGCTCTACGACCTGCGGCACTCCCGACGCCGCCAGGAGGAGTGCAATGAAGCGTCTCACCCTCACCGGAAGCACCACCGTCATCACCGGGGCCGCGAGCGGCATGGGCGCGGAGATCGCACGGATCCTCGCCGCAGACGGCGTGCACCTCGCCCTGGTCGACCACAATGCGGAGGCGCTCGAGACCGTGGCGGCAGAGCTCCGGGGCACGACCGTCACCACGCACGTCGTCGATCTGCGCGACGATGAGGCCGTCTTCTCCGCGGTGGGCGAGATCACCTCAGCTCACCCGCACGTCAACGCACTGATCACGTGCGCCGGCTCCTCGATGCTCGGAACCCTCGAACAGCTGACCATGGAGGAGATGCGCTGGCTGACCGATGTGAACCTCTGGGGCACCGTGTCGATCACCAAGGCACTGCTGCCGACACTCCGCACGGAGCGCGCCGCACACGTCACGCACCTCGCGAGCATCTATGCGCTGGCCGCTCCCGCAGGGCGCATCCCCTACGCCCTCAGCAAGTACGCCGTTCGAGGGTTCTCCGAGGCGCTGCGTCACGAACTCGAGGGCACGTCGGTCAGCGTCGGCGCGATCTACCCGGCAGGCGTGCGCACGGGCATCATCCTGCACGGCCGGTATGCCGCGGCCATCGACCCCGCGGTGGCGGCACGAGCAGCGGCCGCGCAGGCGGCGATGTACCACACCGAACCGGCGGATGCCGCGGCGCAAATCGTGCGGGCGACCGAGCGACGTCGGGCGCGCACCATGGTCGGCCGAGAGGCGCGCCTCGTCGACGTGCTCGTGCGCGTCGCGCCGGCGGCCTACTGGCGCGTGATGCGGCGCCCGCTGCGCGAGGCGGTCGACACCACGACCCCGATCCGGTGAGTCAGCGGACGGCGCCGACCCAGATCCCCGACGCCCAGCCCTGCTGGTCGCCGTTGCACCCGACCGAGCCGGGGAATCCGCGCACGACCGCCATGCAGTTCGCGAGGAACTCGGGGTCTCCGCCGAACATCGACTGGTACGAGCCCGACGCATTGAGGGCGCCCCAGACCCTGAACTGGTAGATGTGCGCGAGCTCGTGCGCCATCGCCCACTTCAGCCGGTCGGCGCTCCAGTTCGAGATGTCGGCGCGGTACTTGATGTAGCCGTTGCTGTTCGCGCAGGCCGGGGCCGTTCCTCCCGCGCATGACGACGACTCATAGAGCCCGACGCCACCGCCTCCCACCGCGTCCAGTGCGGCGCGCACTCTCGCGTAGCCGTCGGGGCCGCTCGATGACCAGGCCGGCCCCTCGGGCGCGGCGTACTGAGCCGCCTCCCACGTGGTCACGTCCTCGCCGACCCTCTCGATGAGGGCATGAACGGTCGCGGTCGCCGCCACGACCGTGGCCGGGTCCTTCCGCTCGGCGAGCACGGTCTGCTGGGCCGACAGAGCGGATGCCCGATGGGCGGCTGTGTCGACCTTGCCCTCGGCACCCGCCATCGCGGCACCGAGCGCAGCGATCTCGTCGACGAACGCCGGGCGCACCTCGAGCACTGCGGCGCGAGCGGCGGTGTCCTTCTCAGCAAGGTCGATCGCACCCTCGAGGTGGTCCGTGCGCATCTGCGCGGTGCGCGTCGACTGCGACAGCGTCTGGAGCTCGGCGATGGCGGCCGCTCTGTCCTCGTCGAGGGCGACGGCGCGACCGACCACGCCGGCAGCGAGGAGGATCGCCGCGACCATGGTGACCGAGAAGACTCTGCGGATCACGACGCTCCCGTCATGGGAGGAACCCCGTGGTGTCGGCGAGCTGCGTCTCCTGCTCGGCGATCGCCGTGCGCAGAACCGTCAGCTTCTCGGCGAGCAGGTAGTTCGCGTCCCGAGTGGCGTCGAGCTGCTCCTCGGCCTGCACGACCGCGGCTCGCGCCTCGGCGAGCGAGTCGACCCGCTGCTGATCCGCGACCACGACGAGCACCGTCCCGCCGATCAACAGCAGGCCTCCGGTGACGACGGCGAGGCCCCTCATACCGCTCCCCAGAACAAGATGAATTTCCGGAACGATTTCCGTAGGGCCCAATATATCCTCGCGAAAGGTGCCGTTCTAGCGCACTGTCTCACCCGCCGCACTCCGGAAGCGACGGAGCCTGAGGCTGTTCAGCACGACGAACACACTCGAGAACGCCATCGCCGCGCCGGCGAGCATCGGGTTGAGCAGGCCGAGAGCGGCGAGCGGTATCGCCGCGACGTTGTACGCGAGCGCCCAGAAGAGGTTGCCGCGGATCGTTCCGAGCGTGCGTCGGGCCAGCCGGATCGAATCCACCGCACCCCAGAGGTCACCCCGGACGAGCGTCAGATCGGATGCTTCGATCGCGGCATCCGTTCCTGTCCCCATCGCGATCCCGAGGTCGGACTGCGCCAGAGCCGCTGCGTCGTTGACGCCGTCCCCGACCATGGCGACGACGGCACCTCGCGCCTGCAGCGCGGTGATCACATCGACCTTGCCCTCGGGGAGGACCCCTGCGCGCACCTCGTCGATGCCCACGGCATCCGCGATGCTCCGCGCCGCGCGCTCGTTGTCGCCTGTGAGCAGCACCGGGCGCAGACCGAGCCCCCGGAGGGCAGCGATCGCGTCAGCACTGGTGGCCTTGACATGATCCGCGACGACCAGGACGCCTCGCACTCGGCCGTCCCAGGCCACCGCGACAGCCGTGCGTGCGTCCGCTTCGGCACTGTCGAATGCCGTGGCGAGCATTCCGTCGAGGGGCAGCGCCCAGTCGTCCAGGAGCGAGGGCCGCCCGGCGATCACGGCATGCGACTCCACGACCCCCGTGACACCGCGGCCCACGATGCTGCCGAAATCCTGCACGGCGGGCAGATCGCCGATGCGCCCGGTGGCGCCCCGGACGATCGCCTGGGCGATGGGATGCTCGGAGGCCTCCTCGACCGCAGCCGCGTGGCGGAGGACCTCGGTGGCGTCTTCTCCGTCCGCGACGATGATGTCGACGAGCGCCATGCGCCCCGTCGTGACCGTGCCGGTCTTGTCGAGCACGATCGTGTCGACACGGCGGGTGGACTCGAGCACTTCCGGACCCTTGATGAGCACGCCGAGCTGCGCTCCGCGCCCTGTGCCGACGAGCAGCGCCATCGGCGTCGCGAGGCCCAGAGCGCACGGGCACGCGATGATCAGCACCGCCACGGCCGCGGTGAACGCGGCAGCCGCGCCGCCGCCGATCAGCAGCCACACGACCAGCGTGACGGCCGAGATGGCGAACACGATGGGCACGAAGACGGCCGAGAGACGGTCAGCGAGCCGCTGTGCCTCAGCTTTTCCCGACTGCGCCTCTTCGACGAGGCGTGCCATGCGGGCGAGCTGGGTGTCGGCTCCGACGCGCGTCGCCGACACGAGAAGACGACCGCCGACGTTGACGGTGGCGCCGGTGACCGAGTCGCCGGCTCGCACTTCGACAGGAATCGATTCGCCCGTGAGCATCGAAGCGTCGACTGCAGACGCCCCCCCGCGGACCACACCGTCAGTGGCGATCTTCTCGCCGGGGCGCACGACGAACAGGTCCCCTGCCCTGAGACGCTCGAGCGGCATCCGCTCTTCCCGTCCGTCGCGCAGGACCGAGACGTCCTTCGCACCGAGTTCGCCGAGCGCACGGAGTGCTGCACCGGCACGACGCTTGGAGCGCTGCTCGAGGAAGCGCCCGAGCAGCAGGAACATCGTCACGCCGGCGGCGACCTCGAGATAGATGCTGCCGAGACCGTCGCCTCGTTCGATCGTGAATCGGAACGGGTGGGTCATCCCCCACATACCGGCGGTGCCGAAGAACAGCGCGTACAGAGACCAGAGGTAGGCGGCGCCGACTCCGACCGAGATGAGGGTGTCCATCGTGACGGCGCGGTGGCGCGCGTTCAGGAAGGCGGCCCGGTGGAAAGGCCAGGCGGCCCAGGTGACGACCGGCGTGGCGAGGACGAGCGATGCCCACTGCCATCCCGGGAACTGCAGCGGCTCAGCCATCGCGAGGGCGATCACGGGGATCGCGAGCACCGCGGCGACGCTCAGGCGGAGCCGCAGTCGGCGGTATGCGGGATCGACCTCGGCGGACTCGATCTCCCGCGGGAGCGCAGCTGCGTATCCCGTGCGGACGACCTCAGAGATCAGATCGTCGACGGCGATGCCGGATTCGACCTGCACGTGGGCTTTCTCCGTCGCATAGTTGACGGTGGCCGCTACGCCCTCCATCCTGTTGAGCCGCTTCTCGATCCGCGAGGCGCACGACGCGCACGTCATGCCCTCGATCTCGAGATCGTAGGTCACCGCTTCGCCTGACATCTTCCCCTCCTCAGGCTCGGACGGCGCTGTAACCGGCCTCATCGACGGCGGCCAGCACGGCTGCGTCGTCGAGTTCGGCTTCGGAGGTGACTGTCAGGCTGCCCGCGGCGGCGCTGACCTCGATGCCGGTCACGCCGTCGATCTTCGCGACCTCGCTGCGGACCGACCCCTCGCAGTGTCCGCAGGTCATTCCGGTGACGGAGTAGGTGGTGGTGCTCATTCGTGCGTTCCTTTCGGCATTCATCAAGGGACTAATACCCCTAGGGGGTATCCCTTCGCTCACAACAGTACCCCGCGGAGGGGTATTCCCTCAACGCGAGGATGCTCAGATCGAGTACGTCGGGCTGCTGAGACGCCGCTCTGCCGCCGCCTGGCCGCTGGCCAGGTGTCGCGGAATGAGCCACCTCAGCGTCTCGACGTCGCGGGCCGCGATCGCTTCGAGGATCACACGGTGCTCCTCCGCCATCGCGAGCAGATCGTCGTGCTGTCCGAAGAGCCACCGCAGACGCGTGACGAACACGCCGATCAGCTCCCCGAGCATCTCGTTGCCGGCAAGCTCCGCCGAGATCTCATGGAACTCCCCCGCCGCGATGCGGGCGGCCTCGACGTCGCCCGCCTTCGACGCCGCGAGTTCGCGCTCGTATGCCGCCTGCAGTCTGGCGATACCCGCGTCGTCATGACGCTCGGCGGCGAACACGAAGATGAGGGTCTCGATCGCCTCGCGCACCTCCCCGAAGTCCTGGATGTCGCGGTGCGTGAACTCGCGCACGACGGCCCAGGTTCGGGGCCGGGCGACGACTACTCCCTCGCCGACGAGCGCGCGGATGGCCTCGCGCACCGGCAGTCGCGACACATTGAGCTCGGCCGCGATATCGCGTTCGACGAGGCGGGATCCGGGCACGCGGCGGCCCAGGATGATGTCATCGCGCAGAATGCGCGTCACCCTCACCGACTCGAGTTCGCCGGCAGTCCCCACCCCCGCCATACCGCGATTGTCCCACTCGGGCACCGGCGGAACAAGTTTTGGTATCCCAACGGGCGTATTTATTACGACCCGCCCCGCTCGACGCGGAGACGGGCGGGGCGGATGCCGCAGCATCCGACCCGCCCATCAGGCCTGGGTCAGGGCAGGCGGTTCGCGATCGAGAGGTTCGCCGCGAGCTCGTCGGCGGTCTGCTTCACGACGTAAGCCGGGCGATCGCGCTCGACTCGCCAGGACTCACTGAGCGGACCGACGTTGACCGTATCGAATCCGACCTCGTCGTAGAAGCGCGTGACGAATGCGACCGCCTCGGCGTCGTCACCCGCGGTCGCGAGCGCACGGCGGCCCTCGGTGCCCGCCGGGGTACCGTCGGTCGTGATGTCGGCGGCATAGATGTGGTTGAAGGCCTTGGCGATACGCGAGGTCGGCAGCTGCTGCTGCAGGAGCTCGGAGGTGGTGGTCTCGCCCTTGTCGAGGGCGTCGATGTGGCCGTCGCGCTCGAAGTAGTAGTTGTTGGTGTCGAGCACGATCTTGCCGGCGAGCTGCTCGACGGGGAGGGCATCGATCTTGCCGAGCGGCACCGTCACGACGACCGCGTCACCTGCCTCTGCCGCCTCCGCAGCAGTCGCGGCCCTCGCCTGCGGGCCGAGCTCTGCGACGAGGTCTGCGAGCGTCTCAGGTCCGCGCGAGTTCGCGATCACGACGTCGTATCCGTTCGCCACCGCGACGCGCGCGACCTGGCTGCCGATGTGTCCTGCACCGATGATTCCGAGAGTTGTCATTCTCAGGCCAACGCCTGCGAGGTCCGACTATTCCTTCCGTGTCGCCGCGTGTCGCGATCAGACGGCGAGGAGGAAGCGCTCTTCCACGCGGCGATACCCGAGGCTCTCGTAGAGCCGGATCGCCCCGGTGTTGAATCCGAAGACGTGCAGACCGATCGAGTCGGCGCCGAGCCGTGCGGCCTCGCGCTCGGCTGCGTGCATGACGTCGCGGCCGTACCCCTTGCGCCGCTGATCGTCGGCGATCTCGATGTCGAGGATGAACCCGTGCGGGCGTCCGCCCCGAGAGCGGACGCCGATCCACAGCACCCCCACCTCGACGCCGTCGACCTCGGCGGTGAACAGCTCCTGGCCTTCCGACGCGACTCCGTCGGGCAGCTCCAGCTCCATCTGCCTGTGCGACTCGACCGCCGCATCCTCGGCCGAATAGCGACCGGAGGCGGCGAGGTCCTCGGCGAAGGCGGCTTCGGATGCCGTGGCGAAACTCGTGAAGCGCTCTGCCGTCATGGGCCTCACGACGACGCGCGAGTCCGTCTCTCGCGACGGGAGCGGTTCGAGGAGCATCTGGATCGAAGCGACCTCGAATCCACCCCGCTCGACGAACGCGCGACTCTCGCTGTCCGAGGCGTAGACGCCCATGCTGATCCGATCGACCTGCTGCTTCCGTGCGAGGGCCTGCAGCTCGTCGAGCAGTGCGCCTCGCTGCGCGACGCTCGGTGCGAGCTCGAAGGAGAGATCCACGACGAAGAGGACACCGTTGTTCGCCGCGAGCCAGATGGTTCCCAGGCGAGTGCCGTCGTCGTCGATCTCGAGGACAAGCGAGGTCTGCGTCTCGTGTCCTTCCGAGAGCAGCTCGGCGAGGAACTCCTCGACGCGAGCGGCCGCGTCGTCGCCGACGAACATCCCCGAGTCCTGCCTGAGAGCGATCAGACGCTCGCGGGTCGCATCGAGCCAGTCGTCGAAGCGGCCTGCGCCGAGAGGGTTCAGATGAAGAGACATGGTTCCATCCTGCACCTCGCGGCGCCGGTCTCATGTCCTACGCCTCACGCCTTGTGCAGGGCGTCCTCCACGGCGACCCAGGCCAGCATCGCGCACTTCACCCGTGCCACGTACCGCGAGACGCCGCCGAGAGCTGCGACATCACCGAGCAGCTCCTCATCCGGCTCGATCTTGCCGCGGGAGCGCATCGCCTCGCGGAAGGCCGCGATGCGGACCTCCAGCTCGTCGACCGTCAGCCCCTCGGCGAGCTCGGCGAGAAGCGACGCGGATGCCTGCGAGATGGCGCAGCCGTGCCCCTCCCACGCGATCGCCTCGATACTTCCATCACCGGCGCGATGCACCTGCAGCGTGACCTCGTCGCCGCAGGTCGGGTTCACCTGGTGCGACTGCGCCGCGATCTCGCCGCGGAGTCCGAATCCGTGCGGGGTGCGGGAGTGATCGAGGATGAGTTCCTGGTACAGGTTCTGCAGGTCGCTCATGCGCCCCTCCGGAAGAAGTCGATGGCGCCCCGCACGCCGTCGAGCACGGCGTCGATCTCGGCATCGGTCGTGTACAGATACGTGCTCGCCCTGGTCGACGAGGTGACGCCGAGGCGTCGATGCAGCGGTTGTGCGCAGTGATGCCCGACGCGCACGGCGATGCCGCGGTCGTCGAGGAACTGGCCGAGGTCGTGGGAGTGGATGCCGTCGACGTCGAAGCTCGCGAGTCCCACCCGCGGCAGGTCGATGCCGGCGCCGAGCACGCGCACGCCGTCGATGGCGGTGAGCCCCTCGACGAGACGTGCCCCGAAGGCCGCCTCATGCGCGGCGATGCGCGGCATCCCCACAGCCGACAGGTAGTCGATCGCCGCGGCGAGCGCGACCGCCTGCGACACCCGCTGGGTGCCGGCCTCGAAGCGCTGTGGCGGCGGCAGATACGTGGCCTCGGTCGTGGTGACGGTGGTGATCATCGAGCCGCCGGTCAGGAACGGCGGCATGGCCTCGAGCAGCTCGCGGCGGCCGTAGAGTGCACCGATGCCGGTGGGCCCGAGCATCTTGTGGCCGGAGAGCACCGCGAAGTCGACGTCGAGCTCTCGGACGTCCACCGGCAGGTGAGGAGCTGACTGGCAGGCGTCGAGCACGACGAGCGCGCCGACGGCTCGCGCCAGAGCGACGAGCTGATCGACGGGGTTGATGACGCCGAGCACGTTCGACACGTGGGTGAACGCGACGAGCTTGGTGCGCTCTCCGATCAGCTCGGCGGCGATATCGAGACGCAGAGCGCCGTCGTCGTCGAGCGGGATCACCCGCAGGGTCGCCCCGGTGCGCGCCGCGAGCTCCTGCCAGGGGATCAGGTTGGCGTGGTGCTCCATCTCGGTCGTGACGATCTCGTCGCCCTCGCGCAGACGCAAGCGCTCGGCGGCCGCTCCCCCGCGCCCGAGGGAGGCGTTCGAGATCGAGTAGGCGACGAGGTTGAGCGCCTCCGTGGCGTTGGACGTCCAGACGATCTCGCCCTCGTCGGCGCCGATGAACCGTGCGACGGTGGCGCGAGCATCCTCGAAGATCTCCGTGGCCTCTGCCGCGAGCGTGTGGGCTCCGCGGTGGACGGCAGCATTGAGCGTCGTCGCGAACGCACGTTCCGCGTCGAGCACCGCGAACGGACGCTGCGAGGTGGCACCCGAGTCGAGGTACGAGAGCGGATGCCCGTTCACCTCGACCTGCAGGATCGGGAAGTCCTCGCGCAGGCGCCGCACCTCGGCATCCGTCAGGGGAGCCACGTTCAGCGGGGCGATCACGTCGGCGTCGCGAGAAGTGCTCATCCTTCTAGCTTCTCATCTGGCGCACCGAGTGGGGTCACGACCGCGGGCGCACGACGGTCAGGGAGACACGAGGATGCGCTCGACCTCGGCGACCCCGGTCGCCCCCGTGTCCGGATCGATGTAGCGCACGGTGACCTGACGCAGCCCCGGTCGGACGTCGAGCACCGACACGGGCGTGGACGCCTCGGTGAGCACCACGCTCGTCGCTGGCGCGCCGTCGACCGACACGGATACCGTCGCGCCGGCGATGCCCTGAAGCAGCAGAGCGACGTCGTCACGCGAGCCGTCGCCGTCGAGATCGGTGCGTACGAGGAACCCGTCGGAGACCTCGGCGAGCGACGGGGTCTCGAAGAAGTACGGGCCGATCGGAGCGCTGACCGTATGCTCCCCGCTGGGAGCGGCGTGGCGCACGGAGATGGACATGCCCTGATGGAGAGCCTCGACACCGGGAAGAACCGAGAATGCACCGGCGGAATCGACGACGGTGGACGCGATGGCGAGGCCGGTCTCGTCGAGGATCTCGACCTCGGCACCCGCGGCGCCTGTTCCGGTGATGGCGGTGGGGGTGATCGCCGAGGGAGGGATGCTCCATTCGACCGTCACGGGAAGGACGATCGGCTCCTCGACCGGGACCGCCGGAGGCAGGAACTGCGGCTGCGACCGGGATCCGGGTGGCGTCGTCGCAGCCGCCACCTCTTGGGGCGCCGGAGGAGCGACGATCGGATCGGTGTCGAGCTCGGTGACCGGCTCGGCTTCGGCGATGGGATCGGGCGATTCGGGCATCACCGGCGACACGGCAGCCGGCGGCGCCCCCGGATCCTCAGCGTGGGTCGGCTCCGCGATCGGAGCCGGCGACTCGACGACGAGCGCGGCCGAGGACGACGCCTCGGCACCGGGGATCGCCTCCGGGGAGAGCTGGGCGGCGACGGCCATCACCGCGACGGCGACTGTCGCCACTGCGACCACCCCGCCGACGAGCAGCCAGGGCGCGGCGGCCCCCTTGGGCAGGATGCCGGCGGAGACGGCTGCCATGACGGGCGCCGGCGTCGCAGCGGAGTACGCCGCCGCCGCAGTGCCGCCGATGATCGCCGGCAGCAGCAGCGCGCGCAGCTTCGAAGATGCCTGGGCGACCTCCGTGCTCGCCATCGTGCAGCGGCGGCATCCCTCGAGATGCGCCTCGAACCGCGTCCGATCGGCGCGTGAGACCTGCCGTCTGCGCCCCTGGGCGACGATGCGCTCGCAGGCCCACCGGCATTCCGCGTCGCGCCCGGGTTCTTTGATGTGCGCATGCAGCCAGGCGACCTTGAATCCCTCTCGGGCTCGTGAGGCCAGCACCGAGACGGCGTTCGGAGTCATGCCCATCAGCGGTGCGATCTCGCGCGGCTTCATGCCCTCGACCTCGAGGTACCAGAGCAGGGTGCGCCAGCGCTCCGGCATGTTCTGGAACGCCGTCGTGAGCAGCGCCTTGTCGGAGAGGATGTCGAGAGAGTCCTCGGAGTCGTCGAGGGGCAGCTCGTCGAGGTACTCGAGGGTCAGGTCCTTCTGCTTGCCGCCCCAGGTCGCTGCGGCGCTGCGCACAGCGGCGAAGAGGTAGGGCCGGAACGCCTCCGTGGGACCCCCTCCGTTGCGGATCGCGCTGAAGGTCTTCGCGAAGGCCTCGCTGACCAGGTCCTCCGGGTCGATCGAGCTCGTGATGGCCCTGGCGGCGCGCAGCGCAGCCGGAGAATGGCGATCCCAGAGCATCCCGTACGCCCGGTTGTCGCCGTCGCGGGTGGCGAGCACGAGATCGTCGTCGCTCGTATCCGGGTCGAGGCGTGCACGGACGACGGTCGGCGGCAGCACGGTCATGATCGCGCTCCGCGCTCTCGCGCGCGCCGCGCGGGGCGTCTGCTGAGGATCCGGACGACGCTCACTGCGCCGCCTCGATCGCCGAGACGGCGGCTTCGAGACGCAGAGCCGTCGAGTCCACGAGTGTGCACGGCATCTCGTCGACACGAGTCACCCCGAGGAAGCCCATGACCGTGAGGAGCTCGTCGTGGAGCACCTCGAACGCGCGCTCGACACCGGATCGGGCTCCTGCCGCCAGCCCCAGCGCGAACGGTCGGCCCGCCGCCGCAGCATCGGCACCGAGCAGGAGCGCCTTCGCGATGTCGGAACCACGCCGGATCCCGCCGTCGACGATCACGGCTGCGCGTCCGTCGACCGCGTCGACGACCCCCGGAAGGGCCTCGATCGTGGCTTGCTGACCGTCGAACTGACGGCCGCCGTGGTTCGAGACGAAGACTCCGTCTGCGCCGTGCTCGATGGCGAGGCGGGCATCCTCGGGCGTCATGATGCCCTTGACGACGATGTTGCCCGTCCAGCTGCCGCGCAGCCGGGAGATGTCGTCCCACGTCGCCGTCTGATTCTCGTTGCGCTCCATCCAGGCCTCCATCTCGCGCATGCGGATGGCTCGCCCGTCGACGCGGTAGTTGCCCCACGTCATCGACCGACCGAGCAGCCATCGCATCACCCAGCCCGGATGCAATGCTGTGTTCACGACATCGCGGAGGGGCGGTCGTGGCGGCATGCCCGTGCCATGACGCAGGTCGCGGTCGCGCTTGCTCGACACGGCGACGTCACCGGCGATGACCAGGGTGTCGACCCCGAGAGCCTGCGCCCGGTCGATGTGACGGCGGGTCTCCTCCGCATCGTTCCAGAAGGCGATCTGCGCCCACACCCGCTTCGGGGCGGCATCCGTCACCTCTTCGAGCGAGCAGCCGGACCAGGGGCTGTGCACGAACACACTGCCTGCGGTCGCGGCTGCCCGCGCGATGGCCACGTCGGCGTCGGGGTGGCACACCGTCAGAAGACCCATGGGGGACACGACCAGGGGAAGGTCGAGTCGGGTTCCGAGGATGCTGGTCGCCGCGTGGCGCTGCGAGGTGTCGACGAGCACCCGCTGGGGAAGCAGATGTGCGTCGAGAGCCTCGCGGTTCCGTCGAAGGGTGAGCTCGTCGAGAGCTCCTCCCTCGACGAAGTCGAAGACCATCGCCGGCAGGCGTCGGCGAGCACGGATCCTGAGGTCATCGATGCTGTGGATGTTGCGCACGTCATGCTCCTGTGAGGTGTGGATGTCAGTGCAGGATTCGGGAGAGGAAGGCCTGGGTGCGCTCGTGCTGAGGACGTGCGAGCACGTCTTCAGGCGATCCGCTCTCCACGACGACACCGCCGGCCATGAAGACGACCTGATCACTGACCTCGCGAGCGAAGCCGAGCTCGTGTGTGACGACCATCATGGTCATCCCCTCTGCGGCGAGATCCCGCATGACGGCGAGGACCTCGCCGACCAGTTCGGGGTCGAGTGCCGAGGTCGGCTCGTCGAACAGCATCAGCTTCGGCTTCATGGCCAGAGCCCGCGCGATCGCGATGCGCTGCTGCTGTCCTCCGGAGAGCTCCTGCGGGTACGACGGCGCCTTGTCGGCGAGGCCGACACGCTCGAGCAGCACCATAGCCTCGGCGACGACCTCTGCTCGGGGACGCCCGAGGACCTGTGTCGGCCCTTCGATCACGTTCTCCAGCACCGTGCGGTGCGGAAAGAGGTTGAAGCGCTGGAACACCATGCCGGTATGGCGCCGCGTCTTCGCGATCGCGGACTCCTTCGCCTCGATCAGCCGACCGCTGTGACGGGTGGCCCCGACGAGCTCGCCGTCGACGAGGATGATCCCCGCATCGACCGTCTCGAGGCGGTTCACGCAGCGCAGCAGCGTCGTCTTGCCCGACCCGCTGGGGCCGATCAGACAGGTCACTGAGCCTGTGGGAATCTGCAGCGACACGTCTTCGAGCACGGTGTTGTGACCGAAGGCCTTGCGCACTCCGCGGATCTCGACCATGTTGCGCGTCATGCGACCGGCTCCTTCGACTTCTTGACGCGGGCTGCCCGACGTGGGGTGAAACCCCGGCCGTAACGCTCTTCGAGTCGGGACTGCACGATGCTGAGGACCGTGGTCAGCACGAGGTACCAGATGCACGCGACGAGCAGCAGCGGGATCACCTCGTAGTTGAGCGAGTAGATGGACTGCACTGCGTAGAGGAGATCGGAGATCGCGAGCACGCTCACCAGCGATGTGCCCTTGAGCATCGAGATGACCTGGTTGCCTGTCGGCGGGATCACCACCCGCATCGCCTGAGGCAGGACGACGCGGCGGAGCACCTTCGACCGCGTCATGCCGAGTGCCCGCCCGGCGTCCAGCTGCCCCTCATCGACCGACGAGATCCCGCTGCGGATGATCTCGGCCATATAGGCGGCCTCGTTCAGGGACAGACCGAGCAGGGCAGCGCCCAGCGGTGTGATCAGGACGTTGGCCGAGCCCAGCACGATGCTCGGCCCGCCGAACGGCAGCCCGAAGGCGATGACCGGGTAGAGAGCGGCGATGTTGTACCAGAAGATGAGCTGCACCAGGAGCGGGGTGCCCCGGAAGAACCAGACGTAGGCGCCGCTCACGCCGGCGAACACGGGGTTGCCCGAGACGCGCATGATGGCGAGCACCACACCGAGGACGATGCCGGCCGTCATCGAGACGACCGTGAGCACGAGTGTGAGCAGCATGCCCTGCAGCACCTGCGGATCGAAGAGATAGGCGCCGACGACCGTCCAGCCGAACCGGGGGTTGGTGGCGACGTCGATCAGGAAGAACGCCACGAACAGGCAGAGGAGCACACCGCCGATGAGGACGCCGAAGCGGCGCCTCTTGTGCACCTCCAGCGACGTGAGCGTGCGCTGCAGCCCAGTCACGTCTCCGGCGGGCTCTCCCGCCGAGGAGGCGCCCTGCTCGATGATGGCCATGGTGATCAGCCCTGCGCCGCGTTGACGCGGGCTTCAGTGATCGCCATCGACTCGAGACCGTAATCGGCGAGCAGCTCCTCGTATTCCGGAGAGGCGACGATGACGGCCATCGCCTCGGCGATCGCGTCGAGGGTGCCGGCGTCATGCGGGATCCCCACGGCCACGGGGGCGAAATCGTTCTCGTCGCCGACCTCGAGCTTCGAGTCCTGCGAGACCGCGTAGCCGAGGATCGGAGAATCCGCGTAGACGACGTCGGCTCGGTCGCTGAGAAGTGCGGAGACGGCCTGTCGGGTGTCCTGGAACTGCAGGATCTCCAGCGGCTTCTCGCCCGCGTCCTCGCACGCCTGGTCGAACCCCGGCACGTTGACCGTGAGCTGGTAAGAGCCCTTGAGCACGGCCACGCGCTTGCCGCACAGCCCGTCGAAGGCGAGTCTCTGCGGATTGCCCGTCGGTACGGCGAGCGCGCTGCCCATCTGCACGTAGTCGACGAAGTCGAGCTGCTCCATGCGCTCTTCGGTCGGCGTCATCGACGACACCGTGAGGTCGTACCGACCGGCGCTCATGCCCGGGATGATCGTGTCGAACGTGGTCACCTCGATGTCGAGGTCGAGACCGAGGGCGCCGGCGAGAAGGCGGGCGATGTCGGGGTTGATCCCGGTCATGTCCTGGGTGCCCTCGCGGTAGAACTGGGTCGGAGGTTCGTTGGTCGGGATCGCCACCCGGAGGGTTCCGCCGTCCTTCAGCTCGTCCGGCAGCAGCGCAACGGCATCCGCCACGGGGTCCATGGTGATCTCGTCGGCGCTCGGCGCCGGGTCTGCCTGCGCGGTGCAGCCGCCGAGGAGGATGGCCACGCCGGCGGCGGCGAGGGCCGCCGCTGAGCGGCGTCGAAGATCGTGAGTGCTGTTCATGTGAGCGTCCTCTGTGAGGGGGCGACGTTGCCCGGAATCCATCTGCGCGTGTGACGTGCGAGAAGAGGAGATGGTCGGATATCTCGCGAGGTGCCCCGTCGACCTCGTACTCTCAGTCTTGCGGGGAACCGATCTGACCGATATGTGAGTTCCTCCGTCAGTTGCTCTTCCTGAATGGAGAAGATTCCATGTCCATACCTTCGGAGCCCGGTGATTCGGGAGCCCCGACGCTGCGAGAGGCGATCCTCGTCGCAGACGGCTCCCTCTCCACCCGCACCGGCGACTCCGATGCGGAGACGACGGCCTTCAGCGGCGTGGACTTCTACGACCCCGCTCTCGGCGTGACGGAGTATCGCGATCAGATCGTGCTCGGAGCAGGAGTGCCGGAGGCAGAGCTGCCCGCGCTCGCCGTACAGCTCGCTGCGGCAGGTGCAGCGGCACTGATCGTCCGCCGAGCGCAGCCGGTCGACATCTCGAGCGAGGCTCCCGAGTGGGCACTGGCGCTGCCCCTGCTCCACCACATCGAGGGCGACTGGGCGCAGCTCGCCACGGTGCTTCGCTCGCTTCTCGGCCCGCACTCTGTCGGCCACGTGACGGGCGTACGCCTCGGCGACCTGTTCGGCCTCGCGAACGCGCTCGCCACGCTGTCGGAGGGTGCGGTGAGCGTCGTCGACTCCACCGGTCAGGTCGTGGGGTATTCGACCCACAGCGAGCAGCCGATCGACGACATCCGGCGCCGCACGACGCTTCTGCTGCAGGAGGAGATCCCCCTCTCCTCCGACATGGACTACCAGTCGCTGCTCCGCGCTCCCGATGCTCGGCACTTCCCTTCGGAGACAGACCAGTTCGGTCGGGTCGGCATCGCTGTGCGGGCGTCCGGGGAGCTTCTGGGATCGATCTGGGTGATCCAGGTCGACCCGTCGCTCGCCCCTCGCACGAAGGTCCTGCTCGAAGAGATGGAACCGATCGCCGCGCAGCACCTCCTTCGTGCGCGAGAGGACGCCGCGGATCGGGACCAGCGCAACTCTGGCCTGCTCCGCACGCTGCTCGAGGACGACCGGCACGCCCGCAGCGCGGCGTCGCAGCTGCTCATCCGCCCGGAGGCCGGCTGCACGATCGTGTGCTTCCGCGTCGACACCTTCGACCAGGTCGAGGCGATGCGCGGCCTGCATCGTCTGCTGCATCTGGCGATCAGTGTGTCCAGCGCCGCCTTCCCCGGATCCCACAGCGCGGTGATCGGGACCCAGGTCGTGACACTGATCCCCGGCTCGATCGCCGCACGAGCGCATACGTTCGCACACTCGGTCATCCGGACGGACACCGCGCTGATCGCCGGCATCGGCACCCGTGCGTACGACGTGAACGGCATCGCCCGCTCGCATCGTGAGGCCGGCGCGACCGCCGGAGTCCTGATGAGCTCCCCGATCGCCGACGACCGCCACCGGCAGACCCGGATCGCCACGTTCGACGAGATGCGAGACCGGCTCGCCATCCTTCAGGTCACCGACCTGATCGAGGGCCTCGACGCCGCCGTCGGCGACTCCGCGAGCATCCTGGCCGAGCACGATGCCGCACAGGGCACCGACCTGTCGCGGACCATGCGCATCTACCTCGACAACCTCGGCAGCGTGCGAGAGACCGCCGCCGCACTGCACGTTCACCAGAACACCGTGCGATATCGGCTCGATGTGGTGCGCAACGACCTGGGCATCGATCTGGATTCGCCGGACACCCGGTTGTGGCTGTGGTTGCGCCTGTCGGTCGCCTCCCGCTCGTCGCGCTGAGCACTCATCCGACATCCGGGGGAATCACCGCCTCCGCGGCGGCGCGTGCCGCGCCCTCGTCGTCGCCCCGCTCCGGTGCCAGGGGATCCTGCTCGATCGGCTCGGTGATGAGGGAGTCTTCCGACTCCTCGGACAGCGAGTCGACCGCCGGCGGACCGGCCGACGCCCTCGGTGACGATGTCGGCTGCGGCGACGGGATCGTCGGGTCCGGCTGCCACGGGAGCTTCGGCGGAGTCGGCGTCGGCGTCGGCGTCGGGCGCGTTGTTGCGGAAGATGCCGAGGGCGCCTCGGTCGGGACTGATGTGCCGTCTGTGTCCACGGAATCGGACCGGACTTCGACGGTCAGCAGTCGCTTGGCGCCGGGGCTCGGGAGCGTCCCGCGGATAGCGGGATCGGTCGCACGCGACGCCTCCTCCTCCTCGGCATCCGCCTGCGCCTGATCATCCAAGGGCGCGGATGCCTCGACGTTCGACGAGACGTCTGCGTGTCCGCTGACGTCGGGGAGACTCAACACGCTCCCGGCGAAGACGACCGTCCCGATCACGGCGACGGTCGTGGCGGCCAGAGCCGCGAGCCCGCTCATCGTCAGGGAGGCGGGCGAGCCGGCGTGAGCGGCTGTTCCCACGCTCGCGGCACCGGTCATCACGGGGATCACCGGTGCGAGCGCGGCCGCGTCCGTCCCCACGTGCTCGAACCGGGCTCCGAGGCCACTCGCGTCGTCGGGCACCACATCGGCGGCGACCGACGGCGCATCCGTCGCCGCGTAGAGTCCCGCCGCGACACCGCCGAGCAACGCCGCGGGCAGGATCGACCGGAGCCTCTGCGAGACCGTGTCGATCTCCGCCGCGACGACCTGACACCCTCGGCAACTGCCCATATGGGCACGGAAACGTGCGATGTCATCGCCCCGCACCGGACGCTCACGCTGCGACACGATCCGTTCGCAGAACCAGCGGCAGTCCTCGGATCGAGAGGGATCGTGGATGTGCGCCTGCAGCCATGCCCGGCGAAAACTGTCGCGTGCACGGAGCGCGAGCGCTGACACCGCGTTGGGGGTGATTCCCATGAGGGGCGCGAGTTCTCGCGGCTTCATTCCCTCGACCTCGAGGTACCACAGCAGCGTCCGGTGCCTCGCAGACAGCTTGCCGAACACCTCGGCGACGCTCGACCGCTCCGAGATCCGCTCGATCGGGTCGCCGATGTCGGACGCGAGGTCCTGCTCGGAGATCACCTCGATCGACAGCATCCCGGATCCACGCGACCATCGCGCGGCGGTGTTGCGCAGAGTGGCGAGGAGGTACGGACGGAAGGCGTCGCTCGGCCCGCCGCCGGCCTTGGTCACGCGCAGGATCGACGCGAAGGCCTCGCTCACGAGGTCGTCGGGGTCCGCCGACGGAGAGATCGCACGCGCAGCCCGACGAGCGGCGTCGACGTGACGCCTCCAGAGGAGTGCGAAGTCCCCGATGTCCCCACCCCGCACCGCACCGATGATCTGCTCGTCGGAAGGCTCGACCGACGCGGCGTCGTCGCTGTCGAGTGGCGCGGCGGGATTCATGCTGCTCCGTGTGTGAGGGGACTCTCGACGTCACGAGACGTCGGAGCCGGCGTCGAGCGCGACGACGCGTGTGCGTGTGTCGAGTTGCCCGTGAGATCGCGGATCCGTGTCTCAGGACAGGGCCGCGATCGGGCGCGTCTCTGACGCGCCCGCGTCAGGTCGGTGCCGGATGAGGGACGAGGCGTTGGGGGTGCCTCGTCCCTTCGACTCTCGTAAGGGTCGATTCCGCGGTGCGTGAGTCGGCCGGGGAGGCGTCGATTCTCGCGAAGCGGAGCGTCGGGCGGGAGTCCGACGCAAGGCCGATGGCCATACCTACAAGACCCTGACGGGAGACGATCGTGACGAACGCGCCCGGAACAGGCGTACACGGAGGGCATCAGCCGGCGTTCGGCAGGGATTCCACCGGCGCGAGCGCCAGGAAGCGCATCTTGTTCTCGCCGTAGAAGCAGGTCTGGACCATGAACTCTCCGGACATGCCGACCAGCTCTTCGACGTTCGACCATTTCGGCGTGTGTCGCTCTTCGACGACCTCATAGACGATGTCGGAGCCTGCCACCATGACCCGTTGACCGATCTCCCAGCCCAGGATGACGTCTCCCCCGCAGTTGTTGTGCGCCGCGAACAGGGGCAGGACCTCATCGACCCGATAGCTGACCATCTCGGTGAACGTGCCGTCGCAGTGGTCGAGCTCGACCATGCCGCCTGCGGCACCGAGCCTGATCATCGGCAGCTCGTCAGGTGCGACGATCTGATGCAACTGCTTCTGCACGGCGACCTTGACGTCACCGGTCACCTTGTCGACGAGTTCGGGGGCGAAGGTCGACGCGGCGAGGAACGCGGCCCCGAGGCCGACCAGCGCGATACTGCAGCCCAGCAAACCGACCCGCCGTCGGCGGCGCCGGCGGTGGGGGGCGGGGGACGACTCGGAGCCCGCTCCTGGCTTCATGCCGTCCTCGACGCGGCGTTCCTCGATCCCGGCCGTCATGACGAGGGCGTCCGGTCGAGGTGAGTCGAGCGCCGCGGAGAGCGACGGTGATCACGGGAGCGGCGCCGAGAGCTGCTGCGATCGCGTGCTCGGCGCGGCTTGACGACGAGGAAGGTGAGCACCGGAACCGCGATGACGAGCAGCGCCCACCACGGCAGGCCGGCAGGGCCCGTCGCATCCTCGATCGTGGTGATGGCCGTGTCATCCGACGGCGCGTCGATGCGTTCGGCACGCACCAGAAGACGATGCGTGTTGACGCCTGTCGGCGTACATGTCACGAGGGTGATGTAGTCCTTGCCCGGCACCTGGCGCAGCGCCTCGGTGTCATCGGGCAGCACGGTCGTGGTCTGATCCACCTCGTAGTAGAGGTCTTCTCCGAGTGTGGTGACGACGATGACGTCGCCCTCGACGAGCTCGTCGATGTCGTCGAACAGCGTCGCCTGGACGAAGCCGTTGTGGCCCGTGAGCACCGAGTGCGTCCCGGTGCCGCCGACGGGGAGCGACGATCCGTAGAGATGTCCGACGCCGCGAGAGAGCGTCTCTTCGCTCGTTCCGTGGAAGATCGGCAGGTCGACGTGGATCTTCGGGATCCGCACGCGCGCCATCGCGTCGGTGCCCTCGGGGCTCAGCGTGTCGAAGTATGCGGCGGCGCCGTCGCCGATCGCGGTCTGCTGACCGTCCGCTCCGAGCGCGTAGGGATCACGCAACGGCCCGGTGGGCAGATTCTCGTTGTAGGCCTCCGCAGCCGCGAGCATTTCGGTGATCGCCTCGTCGGGGACCTGCTCGACCGATTGGACGTACCCGTCGACGTCGGTGTCATGGCTCCAGGCCGAGAACCACGATGCGGCGGTCGGGTACACCAGCACCACGATCCCGACGGTCGCGATGAGCATGACGATCGTCTGGCTCCATCCCCAGCGCGCACGCCGCGCGGGAACTCGCGTGGTCGGTGTCGTGCGGGCATCCGGAGCAGATGCGTCGATGAGCGTCATGCGGAACCCTCTCTGTGTGGATGTCGGTGAGAAGCGGATGCGAACGGGGTGGGAACGAATGGGCCGTGCGGGGGAAGGGACCTCAACACCTCCCCCGCACGGCCGGTCTTCGTGTTACGCCTCGATACCGGCCTTGCGGCGGCTGCGGATGGCGAGGAGCACTGCTCCGCCGAGCAGCAGAACGCCGCCGGCCAGGAACAGGGTGGTGCCGGCGCCACCGGTCAGCGGCAGCTTGAATCCGGCGTTCGACGGGACGTTGACGACCTCGAGGTCGACACCGACGGCCGTGGTGGCCGCGGTGACGGTGAACTCGATGGGAGCTGCGAGCAGCTCGAACCCGTCGGGAGCGACCATCTCAGCGAGCCAGTAGGTCTGGTAGCCGTCATCGCCGGCAGCGACAGCGGCGTTGTCGGCCCAGTCGGAGTAGCGCAGACCGGAGATCGTCACGGTGCCGTCGGCGGCCACGGCGAACTCCGTCGCTCCGCCGAGCGCGATGGCGTTGGTGCCGTCGATCGCGTCCTGCTGAGACGGGTACACCGAGAACACGGCGCCGGTCAGTGATGCTCCGGCCTTGTCGGTCTTCTCGACCGTGATGTCGCCCCACTTGGTGATGACTTCAGGGGTGACGGTGGGTCCGCCGGGCTCGCCCGGAGCGACCGTGTACGACCCGAGGTTCGGGTAGAGCACAGCCGTGTTGGCGATCTCGCCCACCGTGTTGACAGCGGCCGTGAGCACCACCTGCACCTGCGTGGCCGGGTGAGCGGCGAGCACTGCGAGGCCGGATGCGGTGAACTCCACCGTGACCGTGTTGGTGGCGGCGTCGAGGACGACCGTGTAGTCGGTCGCCGCGAGAGCGGTGCCGTCGAGCAGCGTCACTGCGGCGCTGACGTAGTCGAGCTTGGCGTCGAGCGCGTCGACCACCTTGTAGCCGTCGATGACGGCGACGTTCGGGATGTCGGTCGTGATCGTGAAGTCGATCTCGTCGCCGAGCTTGACGTCCTCGGAGTCCTCCACGGTCTTCGTGGCCTCGGTGAGAGCGTTCTTCGGGTAGACGTGCACGTCGTACAGCCAGGTGCTGTCATCGGCGGGGTCGGTGAGCGGCACGGTGACGAGGAACGGAGCGACGGCGGTCGATCCGCTTAGCGGTGCGGTCTCGACGACGAAGTACAGACCGAGGTCGAGGTTCGCGAGAGCGATCTCGCCGTTCGCATCGGTCAGCGTCTGTCCGCCGATGGCGCTGGCGGTGTAGCCGGCTGCGGTGATGTCGGCGACGCTGTCGGGAGCGAGGTCTGCGAGGTCGTTGGCGTCGATCCAGCCCTGGTTGCTGGTCAGGTCGATCGTGTCGACCTTGTAGACCGTGAAGCCCACACCGGGGAGCGGCGCCAGAGCGACGTTCTGCTCGGTGCCGTCGTTCGGGAGGCCGGTCGGCGTCTCCGGTGCCTCGAACTTGTGGATCGTCAGCGAGCCGGTCGCGTCGGGATCGACGAGGTTGGGCGTCGCCGCGCTCGCGGGTGCGGCGAGGGTCAGCGCGGCGACGCCTGCGGCAAGCAGGCCCGCTGCGACGCGGGATCCGCGCCTGTTGTTCTCGGTGTTCACTGTGTCTCTCTCTCGGTAACCAGGTCGCCCTGGAGGTCTTCGGATGGTGAGCTGATGCAGATCAGAGGTGCGGGTCTTCGGTGTCGGCGCGTGCGCTGCGGCGACGGATCCAGAGCGCGAAACCACCTGCGCCCAGCACGATCAGGGAACCGGCGAGGATGTAGGGCAGCGTGCCCGTCCCCCCGGTGGTCGGAAGTTCCATGGCGGGCACATCGTGCACGGTGATCGTCTGCCCTGCTGCGGTGACGGCCTCGTCTCCTCCGGCCGTGATGCTCACGGTGCGATCGGGATTGATGATGAACTTCACCGGTGTCGCGAGCAGGCTGAACCCGTCGGGTGCTGTCAGCTCGCTCAGCCAGTACGTGCCGGCCGGGATGCTGTCGATCTGGAACAGACCGGTCTCGACGTCGCCGATCGTGAACGGCAGTGCCGCGCCGGGCTCGCCGGCGACGTCTTCGAGCACCGCGAATGACGATCCGTCCATGCGCACCCAGGCGTCGGCGTCCGACTCCCCGACCTTCTCGATCTTGAGAGGGATCCGGAACGGTTCGATGGGCGTCTCGGTGCTGTCCTCGTTCGACCGCACCGGTCCGTTGTCGGGGTCGGTGCCCGTCGAGTAGGCGGTGTTGATGACCTTCTTCGCGTCCACGTCCTGCTGTGTGATCACGTACGGCGCGTTCGCGATGCAGTGCGCGACCTGGGTCGGCGCGATCGTCGTCGGCGTGCAGGTGACGGTGATGCTGCGCTGCGTCAGTCGGTCATCGACCACGGTGATGTTCGCGACGGTGACGTTTCCGGTGTTGGTGACGTCGAACGCGTACATGATGTGATCGCCGAGCCCGGTCACGCCGTCCTGATCGACGTCGACGACCGATGCTGTCTTGTCGAGCACGATCTTCGGGGTCCAGACAGCAGGGATGATCTCGTCGTCCGTGTCGGTGACGTTCGGTCCGACCGTCGGCGTTCCGGTCGCACGAGCGACGTTCGTCAGCGGCGCATTGTCGAGGTCGGCCTGCTGCACCACGTATGTGGCCGTGCAGGTCATCGAGGCGCCGCTGGCGAGCGTGGAGCCCTGGGGCGGAACGCACGACAGCGTCGTCATGTCCCCGGCGCCGGAGAAGGCGTCTTCTGTGATGCGCACATTGCTGAGGTTCGTGCTGAGCGTCGTGTTGGTCGGCGCCTTGGGCGTCGTGTTGGTCGCCACGAATGAGTAGGTGATGACGTCGCCGACTTTGGTGAAGACCTTGTCCGGGTCGGTGTCGCTCGTCACGGCGACTCCGTTCACGGCAGTGATGCGCTTGACCAGGTCGATCGAGGGCTGGATGACCTCGAGCGAGGCGTTGGCCGGCGGGTTGAGGTTCGTGGTGATGTTCGCCGGACCGTTGACGTACGTGCCGTTGACCGTGGAGGTCACGTCGACCGTGATCGTGCACGAGGCCTGACCGAGGGCGAGATCGCCGCCGGTGATGCCGACCGACGTTCCGCCGGCGGGCGCCGTCACCGCGTAAGCCGCGCCGGTGCGCTGGGTGCAGGTGCCGCCGACGTTCGGCACGGCGGCGATCCTCAGGTTCGCCGGGAGCGCGTCCGTGATGAACCAGTCGTTCTTGGCCATCAGGTCGGTGGTGTTGGTGACCGTCAACGTCATCTTCGACGTGGTGCCGTTGAGGATCAGCGTCGGGCTGAAGGCCTTGTCGAGCTGGGGCGTGACGTCGACGATCTGCGGGAGGTCGAAGGCGACGTCATTGCCTGCACCCGTGGCGGTCGCGTTGTTGAGCATCAGGCCGAGGTTCGGCGTGGTTCCGGTGGGCACCTGATAGGCGGCCGACTGCAGCTTCGCGATCTGCGTCTCCCAGACCGTGTTGTTCGTGCAGGGGTTCAGTCCGGTGCTCAGTGTGATCGGGCTGCCGTTCACGATGAGACTGAAGGTCTCCTTGGGCTGGTTGGCACCGCCCGCCGCCGGACAGTTGACCGCGGCGAAGTAGGCGGAGACCGCATAGTAGTGGCCGCCGATCGCGGGGATCGTGTTCACCGTGCGGAACTGAGTGCCTGCGGCGATGGCTCCGTTGGTTGCGTTGGTGTAGGAGGTCAGCACCTGGTTGGTCGCGGCCTGCGTCGTGGTCTGGCCCTGCGCCACCCCGAGCGCACGAGCCATCTGCTGCAGGGTGGTCCATGTCGTGCTGACGTTGTTGAGGCAGCCCAGGTCGGTGATGGGGGCGGTCGGAGTCGCACCGCTCATGATCCAGCCGTTGCACTGGTTGCCGGCCGGCGTGTACTGAGCGGAGGCCGTGTAGGTGGAGTTCGCCGCGGCCACGCCACCCGTGTAGTTCAGGATGCTGATCGGCAGCAGCGACGCGTTCTGGTTCGAGAAGTTCTCTGTGTAGACGGGCGTCCCCGCCTGCGGGGCGCCGGGAGTGCCGGGAACCGTGGCCGCAGCGGTGAGGCCGGAACTCGGGGCCAGCGTTCCTCCGGCGACGAGCACGCCGGCGACGGCGAGCACGCCGAGCAGTCGAGCGAACGCCCGTCGGCGCGGCGCGACCGCGACGCGTGCAGAGCGCCCCGTCGAGCGGTGGTGTGAGCGCATGCTCATATGTGTCCCAATTCCGGCGCACGCCGTGCGCCGGCCGCGTGCGGCGAAGCGACGACGGCGTGAGCCTGTCCCCAGAAGTGCGTGTGTATTCCCCAGTGATGTGCAGCCGAGAAAGGCCGCCCATCACATACCCAGACCCCCGCGCGGAGCTTTTATGACGGTCCCGCGAAAACTTTCTGATCCGATGCCGCAGAGCTGCCCTAGGCTCGCAGCATGTTCAGCGCCGACACTCTTCCGACCTTCGTCGTCGCGGCGTTCATCATGGTCGTGATCCCCGGGCCGACCGTGCTCTTCACCATCGGAAGGGCCATGGCCCTGGGCAGGCTCGGCGGCTTCCTGAGCATCCTGGGCACCGCGATCGGCTCGATCGTGCTCGTCGTGGCAGTCGCTCTGGGCGTCGGCACCGTGGTCGCGCAGTCGATCGTGCTCTTCACGATCGTCAAGATCCTCGGCGCCGGCTACCTCGTGTTCCTGGGGATCCAGGCGATCAGGCACCGCAAGGACGCGGCGAAGGCGATGACGGGAGCCGTGCCCAGTCGTTCAGGTCTGCGGCTGCTCGGCGAGGGCCTCGTCGTCGGTGTCACGAACCCCAAGTCGATCGCGTTCTTCCTGGCGATCCTGCCGCAGTTCGTCGATCTTCACTCGGGATCGGTGCCGATGCAGCTGCTCGTGCTCGGCGTGATCGTCGTCGCGATCGGTGTGGCGTGCGACGCGATCTGGGTGCTGCTCGCGAGCGCGGCGCGAGACTGGTTCGGTCGCTCGCCACGGCGCATCGAGGCCATGAGCGCCACCGGCGGCGGCCTCATGATCGGGCTCGGTGCGTTCCTGCTGCTCTGGAGCGAGAAGCCCTCGAGCGCCTGAGGCTCGAGATCACATGCGGGCGTAGCGCGCGCGGACCATCGAGAAGATCCCGTAGATGGCGAGTCCCGCGCCGACGATCCACAGTACGAAGCGCCCGAACGGCAGGTCGGTGAGACTGCGCAGCGCGGCATCGAGGCCCGCAGCCTTCTCCGGATCCTGCGTCCAGGCCGCCACCACGAACAGCACACCAGTGACCGCGATCGCGATGCCCTTGGCGATGTAGCCCGCGATCCCGAGGGCGACGATGCCCGGCCGCACGGGCCCGTTCGGCACGTCCATCGTCTTCTCGAACCCCCGCGTGAACCCGATGACGATGAACCCGACTCCGACACCTGCCACGCTGAGCCCCAGGACGATGAGCAGCACCACCCCACCGGGGGCGGAGAGCACCACGGCGCTGAGGGTCTGCGAGGTCTTCTCGGATTCGACCGTGCCTCCGAACGCGAAGATCAGCGCGAGCCCCGCGATCACCAGGTACGCCAGCGCGATTCCGATCAGCTTCACCCGCTGCCCCCACTTGCGTGGTTCCTTGCCCGAGGCGAGCATCCCGCTCGCGACCTGCCAGATCGCCAGCGCGATCAACGCGGCGGCGACCGCTGCGAGCAGCAGTCCTCCGATGGGGGTGGAGCGGATCTGCTCCATGGCGCCGTCCTGATCGGCATCCCCGCCGCCACCTGACGCGATCGAGATGGCGATGGCTCCGATGATGATGTGCACCACCCCGACCATCACGAACCCCGTCCGCGCCACACGGCGGAAGGCGTCGGAATGCTGGGCGGTGCGCGCGGCATCCTTCGGAGAGGAGGTCATCCGTGCAGGATATCGCCGAGTGGGGAGTCGGCGGCTGGTCAGCTCACGCGCTCGACCGGTTGACGGAGGATCGTGCGGAGCTTCGCCGGCTCGACCCGCCGGACGTCGCTGAGGTAGATCTCGTGATGCAGGCCGGTCATGCGCAGGCTGTTGTCGGGGATGAAGCGATGGTGCAGGTCGTCGAGCACCGGGGCTTCGTCATCGTAGGAGCCGATGTGCAGGGTCTGCACGCAGAGTCCCTCGTCGAGGGTCTCGAGGCGCACAGAACTCAGAGACGGGTTCACCTGCTTCTTCTTGGCCGCCTTCTGCTCGACCACAGCGACGGCGTCGGCGAACATCTCGGGCGTGACGTGGTCGGGGACCAGGATCATCAGCGTCCACAACCACGCCGACTTGTCTCGCCGCGAGGTGAACGACTCCATGTCGGGCGCGTGCCAGAGTCCTTCGAGCGGCATCACGACGGTGTCGACGCCGAGAGTCTTCCTGCTCTCGAACTTGAGCGTGTACGCCAGAGGGAAGAGTGCTGCGACCGCCTCCGAATACGCCGCCGCCGTGTTCGGGTCGCCCGCGCCGTCGATCATCAGGTACTGCATCGCCGGGACCTCGAGGATGCGGAACTCGCCCCGTGTCGCCCTGTACGCGTCGAGCGTCTTCTTCGGGTCGATCGCCATCGCCGTTCCTCTCGCTGCCAGGCACGGACCTCCGCCCGTGGCGACAGTGTCGCACGGCCGGCCGACACCGGGTGGGCGAGACGATGAGGCCCGCCCACCCGATCGCGATCACCCCTGCTCGACCGCCAACCAGAGTTCGCACGACGCATGTGTGCCGGTGAACTCGAGATACCGGACGATCGACGGCCCCGGACGCAGCCTCCAGGGGTTCGACGGGAACCAGTCGCTCGCGGTCGCGGCCCAGAGGTTCTGAAGGGTCTCGGGGAACGGGCCCGAGGCGGCGAAGACCGCCCACGAACCGGCCTCCACTCGGATGGTGTCGAGATCGTCGGGTACCGGTGCCTCCGGATCCACGGAGACGCCGTGCAGGTAGGTCAGCTCGGTGCCTTCGGGGGCGTCCGGCGCGACGTCGCCCGTGATCGCGAGGATCCCCGAGGGCTCCGCGTCGCTCAGTTGCTTCAGCCGGATGTGCTCCTCGGGTGCGATCGCCGCGATATGCGCCTGGATGTGCGGATTGACTCCGGCGTGGATGAGCGGGACTCGCGCGGCATGGCCGACGAGCACGAGCTCGGGCATGGTGGTGATGGTGACGTCCATCGGGGTGCTCCCTTCGACGCTCAGGCGGAACCGGAGCGTGGGTTGTGTACGGAGAGGACCCCCGTCCCGGCGCGCGTCGACGGGGCCGATGCCGTGCACCGCGCGGAACGCACGGCCGAACGCCTCGGATGAGCCGTAGCCGTGTCGCACCGCGACCTCGAGCACGTTCGGGGCACCCGCCGCGAGCTCGGCACCCGCGAGCGTCATGCGGCGTCGACGGATGTAGTCCGACAGTGGCATGCCCGCGAGCGCCGAGAACATCCGGCGAAGGTGATACTCGGTCGTGCCGTGCGTCCGAGCGAACCCGGCGACGTCGAGGTCCGCGCGCGAGTCGCTCTCCACGAGCTCGACCAGGGCGTTGAGCGTTCCGATCATGAGGTCCTCCTTTCCCCACCATCGTGCGCCGATCGGGGCCGCGCCACCCGATCATCCGGATCGGATGCGATCAGGTGCGCTCCCCCGGATCGGCCAGCAGCCCGGCGAAGGCGAGCTCCGCTGCTCCGATCAGCAATCGGTCGGCACCGAGGGCGGCCGGGCGGATCTCGAGACCCTCGACGCTCTCGGACATGGCGAGCGCGCCGACGTCTGCGGCGATCTGCTCGGAACGCCGATCCGCGACCGTCGCGAGGAATCCTCCCAGCACGACGAGGGTCGGATTGAGCACGTTGACGGCGTTGGCCAGGGCACTCGCGAGCACATGCGCCTGTCGTGTGATCTCGTCGGCCACCGTGGGCGACTCCGACGAGGTGAGCTCGGCGTCGAGCGTCTCGTCGTCGGCAGCATCCAGGCCCACCGCATCGAGCAGCAACCGCCTGCTCACCTCGGCCTCGAGAACGCCGTCACCGGTGCGACGGTCGCCGTCCGCCGAGATGCGTGGACGGTTCTGTCCGAACTCCCCCGCGTATCCGCCTGCGCCGGCGACCGCTCGTCCGTTGATGATCAGGCCACCGCCGATGCCGGAGGCGCCGCCGTTCAGATAGACGATGTCGTCGATCCCCCTGCCCGCTCCGTAGCGGTGCTCGGCGATCGCCCCGAGGGTGGCGTCGTTGTCGACGAAGGTCGGCGACCCCGTCGCCGACCGCACGAGATCGGCGAGCGGCACATCGGTCCACTCGAGATGGGGGGCGTTGCGCACGACTCCGTCTGACGTCCTGACGAGCCCGGGTACGGCGACCCCCACGGCCTCGATCCGCGCGCCTGCGAGAGGGCCTTCTCGCCAGGCATCGACCCGCGCCCGGATCGTGTCGGCGACGACCTCGGGTGTGGGCAGGACCTCGTTCGGCAGTCGTTCGCGAACCAGGATGCTCCGGTCGAGTCCCACGGCGGCGATCTCGATCGCATCCACCTCGGGGTTCACGGCGATCGCGACGACGCCTGCAGAAGCCGTCACGACGGGCGAAGGGCGCCCCACTCTGCCCGGTACGTCGGGCACCCGTTCCTCGACGAGCCCCCGCCTGACCAGCTCGGCCACGAGATCGGCGATCGTCGATCGGTTGAGCCCTGTCGCCTCGGTGAGCGCCGCCCGCGACTGCGCGCCCTCCTCGTGCACGAGGCGCAGGATGCGGGCGAGATTGTGCGCGCGGGTTCCCGATGCGGGACTCGGCTGTGACGGCATCCCTTCACTGTAGGGGGTGGACGCGGCTCCCGTCCTGATATATGTTGTGAATCACAACTTATTCGATGACCTGCACAGGAGCAGCCATGCCCACCCCCACTCGTGACGACAAGTTCTCCTTCGGCCTGTGGACCGTCGGCTACAACGGCGCCGACCCGTTCGGCGGCCCGACCCGACCTGCACTCGACGTCGTGCACGCCGTCGAGAAGCTCGCCGAGCTCGGCGCCTACGGTCTGACGTTCCACGACGACGACCTGTTCGCTTTCGGCTCGACCGATGCCGAGCGCCAGACCCAGATCGATCGGCTCAAGGGTGCTCTCGCTGACACCGGTCTCGTCGTGCCGATGGTGACGACCAACCTGTTCAGCGCACCGATCTTCAAGGACGGCGGCTTCACCTCGAACGACCGCGACGTGCGCCGCTACGCCCTGCGCAAGGTCTTCCGCCAGCTCGACCTCGGTGCCGAGCTCGGCGCCAAGACCTTCGTGATGTGGGGCGGCCGCGAGGGCGCCGAGTACGACTCGGCGAAGGACATCCGCCAGGCGCTGGAGCGCTACCGCGAGGCCGTGAACCTGCTCGGCGACTACGTGACCGACAGGGGCTACGACATCCGCTTCGCGATCGAGCCGAAGCCGAACGAGCCCCGCGGCGACATCCTGCTGCCGACCCTCGGCCACGCGATCGCCTTCATCGACTCGCTCGAGCGCCCTGAGCTCGTCGGCGTGAACCCCGAGGTGGGCCACGAGCAGATGGCCGGACTCAACTTCACCGCCGGCATCGCGCAGGCGCTGTTCCACGGCAAGCTCTTCCACATCGACCTCAACGGCCAGCGCGGCATCAAGTACGACCAGGACCTCGTCTTCGGTCACGGAGACCTGCACAACGCCTTCTCGCTCGTCGACCTGCTCGAGAACGGCGGCCCCGGCGGGGTGCCCGCCTATGACGGCCCCCGTCACTTCGACTACAAGCCCAGCCGCACCGAAGACGAGAAGGGCGTCTGGGACTCGGCGGCCGCGAACATGCGCACCTACCTGCTGCTGAAGGAGCGGGCGGCCGCGTTCCGCGCCGACCCCGAGGTGCAGGAGGCACTCGCCGCCGCCCGTGTCGACGAGCTCTCGACGCCGACGCTGAACGCCGGTGAGACGTACGACGACTTCCTCGCCGACCGCTCCGCCTACGAGGACTTCGACGCGGACTCCTACTTCGGCGGCAAGGGCTTCGGCTTCGTCCGACTGCAGCAGCTCGCGACCGAGCACCTGCTCGGCGCCCGCTGATCGTCATGCCACTGGTTCTCGGGGTCGATTCGTCGACCCAGTCCTGCAAGGTCGTGGTCGTGGACGCGTCGACCGGCGCGGTCGTCCGCTCCGGTCGAGCGTCGCACCCCGAGGGGACGTCGGTCGACCCCGGGGCCTGGTGGAGCGCACTGGATGCGGCGATCGCGGAGGCAGGGTCTCTCGATGACATCGCCGCCTGGTCGATCGGCGGTCAGCAGCACGGCATGGTGGCACTCGATGCATCGGGACACGTCATCCGGGATGCGCTGCTGTGGAACGACACGCGCTCGGCGGGGGCGGCCCGAGATCTGATCGACGAGATCGGCGCCGAGGAGCTGGCCTCCCGCACCGGCCTCGTGCCCGTCGCCTCGTTCACGATCACGAAGCTGCGGTGGTTGCGCGATCACGAGCCCGAGAACGCGGCTCGAGTGGCGGCGGTGGCACTGCCCCACGACTGGCTGACGTGGCGACTGCGGGGCTTCGGTCCCAACAACCCCGTGCTCGAGGAGCTCATCACGGACCGCTCCGACGCGTCCGGAACCGGATACTGGAATCCCGCGACGGGAGAGTACGACCGTGAGCTGCTGGTCGCCGCACTGGGGCACGATGCGATCCTGCCCCGGGTGCTCGCGCACGATGAGTGGACGACGGATGCCGGTGGTCGGCGCGTCGGCGCCGGAGCCGGAGACAACGCCGCCGCCGCCCTCGGGCTCGGCGCCGTGCCCGGCGACGTCGTGGTGTCGATCGGCACGTCCGGCACGGTGTGCGCGATCAGCACCACTCCACTGAGCGATGCGAGCGGAACGGTGGCCGGGTTCGCCGACGCGTCGGGCAACTTCCTGCCGCTCGTCGCGACGCTCAACGCGGCTCGGGTCGTGGACGTCACCGCCGCTCTGCTCGGAGTCACCCACAGTGAGTTCAGCGACCTCGCCCTGCAGGCGGCACCGGGAGCCGGCGGCCTGACGCTGCTCCCCTACTTCGAGGGCGAGCGCACACCGAACCTGCCGGATGCCACGGCATCCCTCTCGGGAATGACACTCGCGTCGACGACCAGGGAGAACCTCGCCCGTGCCGCGGTCGAGGGGATGCTGCGAGGGCTCGGCGCAGGCCTCGACGCGCTGCGCGACCTCGGCATCCCCTTGGAGCGCGCGTTACTGATCGGTGGCGGTGCGCAGTCCGAGGCCGTCCGTGGCATCGCGCCGGACATCCTCGGCCTGGCGGTCGAGGTGCCGAAACCCGGCGAATACGTGGCACTCGGCGCGGCGCGGCAGGCCGCGGCACTGGCCGGCTGAGGCAGCGAGCGCCCGTCCCAGGCTGCGCCTCGGGAGGAGATCTGCGCTTCGGGCTGACGAATACGCCGAATCCGTCCTCCCGAGGCGCAGTTCTCCTCCGCAGCAGCCCCGCGCGAGCGACGGATGCCGTCAGCCGGCGAGCACCCGAGCATCCCGCTGCGCGATGATGCTCAGCTCCGCCGCCGCGAACGCGTGCGCCTGCGTCATGGCGAACTCGGTGCGGTCGAGGCAGTCGCGGATGAGCTGACCGAAGAACGGGAACCCCGTCTTGCCCGTCGCATCGAAGCGGAACTGACCGTCCTGATTGACGAGCAGAACCTGCCCACCGCCGTTGTCGGTCGTGATGTCGGTGTACTTGCGCAGCTCGATGTATCCGTCCGTGCCGAGCAGCACCGTGCGGCCGTCGCCGAAGACGTCGAGACCCGCGGGGGTGAACCAGTCGACGCGCACGTAGCCGGTGGTGCCGTTGTCGAGCACGACGTGCGCGTCTCCGAAGTCCTGCAGTCCGGGGGTCTCGGGGTGCGCGTAGTTGGCGACCGTCGAGCTGACGATCTCGCCGTCGGTCGCCCCCGTGTAATAGAGCATCTGCTCGAAGTTGTGGCTGCCGATGTCGCAGATGATGCCCCCGTACTGCTCCGGATCGTAGAACCAGTCAGGGCGCCCTGCGCCGATGCGGTGCGGTCCGAACGACGCCACCTGCAGCACGGTGCCGATCGCCCCCTGGTCGATCAGCTGCCCCGCGAGGATCGCCGCCTCCGAGTGCACGCGCTCGCCGTAGTAGACCGCGAACTTGCGACCCGTGCGCGCCACGGCGTCACGGGCGGCATCGAGGTCCTCGATCGTCGTGATCGCGGGCTTGTCGGCGAAGAAGTCCTTGCCCGCATCGAGCACGCGCACTCCGAGAGGCGCCCGCTGATTCGCGATCGACGCGCTCGCGACGAGCTGCACCTCAGGGTCGTCGAGCACCTCCTGCTCGCTCGCCGCCGCACGCGCCTGCGGGAACCTCTCGAGGAAGTCCGCGACCTTGGCGGGATCGTCGTCGTGGACGAGCGAGAGGGTCGCACCGGCCTCGACGAGCAGCTCGACCATTCCGTGGATGTGTCCGTGCGCCAGCCCCACGGCCGCGACGACGAACTCTCCGGGGCCGACGACAGGCTCGGGCAGCGGATCGAAGGTGTAGGTGCGGGTCATCGGTCGTTCTCCTCGTCAGTCAGGTCGCCATCGGTCACATCGCCATCGGTCACGTCGCCGTCTGTCACGTCATAGGTGCGCAGGCGTCCGCACATGCCGAATCCGCGCTCTCCCCCCGAGGGTACGGCCTGGTGGACACGGGCCTCGGCGAGGTGCGTCACAGAACCGGAGGCGACCGCTTCGGCGAGCGCGAGCGACTGCTCGGCCTGGGCCAATGGCCGCTCGCGCACGAGATCGCCCCATGTCGAGGCACGGTCGCGCACGAGCGCTCCCGCGGCGGCGTGGAAGGCGTCGAGCACACCGCGATCGCCGGCGACGACCGCATCGCGCAGCGTCTCGAACCCGGTGACGGCGAGATCCCGACGGGTCGAGGCCCGCTCGGCGCGCCCGTCGTCGCCGCCGAGGGAGGCCGCCGCGGCATAGGCATCCGGGTCCGCCACGACCTCTGCGGGGAAGGTCATCACGGCATCCCCCGCCTCCGGCAATCCTGCGTTGCTCATCAGCACGACGACCCGGAGGTCGCCGCGGTTCACGGCGCGATGGATGGTTCCCGGCGTGAACCATACGACCGATCCCGCCGACAGGGCGGTCTCTCGGAAACCGTCGGCGTCGATCGTCTGCAGCGCGCCCTCTCCTGAGATCACCACGTACGCCTCGGTCGAGACGAGGTGCATGTGCGGGCTCCCGCCGCAGATGCCGTCCGGCGCCGCATCCGCATAGACGTCGAGATGCGACAGCGAGGTGCCACCGGGGAACGAGGATGCGGTCACGATGCCGCCTCGATCAGCGAGGCCTTCTTCTCGAAGAAATGCGGCGCGTTCGCGACGAGCTGGCCGGCTCGGTAATACGGGTCGGATGCCGCGATCGGCAGAGGCACGAACTCACGCTCGAAGCCCGCCTTGTAGATCGCCGTCACCACCTCGACCGCGTTGCGTCCGTCGAGGCCGCCGGCGATGGGCGGCCTCCCGTCACGGATCGCGCTGAGCAGATCGCCGATCTGCCCCGCGTGCCCGAGATGAGCGAGAGGAGCGCGGTCGGCGACGAGCGCCTCGATGCGCGCCACCACGTCGGCGTCTCCTCCCTCTTCCGGGAATCCGTCCGCGCGGGCACGCTCGGCGACGGCCGAGAACGGCTGCGACACCCGGGCATTCGCACCCTGGATGACGATCGCCTGCTCCTGCCCGTGGTGCACGACCGAGCTGGTCAACTGGGCCAAGCCCCGGTCGTAGCGGAAGATCGCGACCGAGAGATCCTCGACCTCGGCATTGTCATGCTGCGCATTGGCGAGCATGGCGGTGATCTCGGTCGGACTGCCCAGCAGCCACAGCAGCAGGTCGATGTGGTGGATGGCGTGGTTCAGGGTGCATCCGCCGCCCTCCTTCTCCCACGTGCCACGCCACCAGAGGTCGTAGTACGGCAGACCCCGCCACCACGCCGAGTCGACGCGGACGTGCGAGATCGATCCGAGCAGCCCCGAGTCGACGACGTCTTTGAGGGTCGCGAGGTCATCGCGGAAGCGGTTCTGGGCGACGACCGACAGGACCTTGCCTGAGCGCTCCTGCGCGGCGAGCATCGCATCGCACTCTTCGAGGGAGGGGGCCATGGGCTTCTCGACCAGCACGTGGATGCCGGCGTCGAGAGCCTCGATCGCCAGGGACGCGTGCGTCGACGGTGGGGTCGCGATGCTCACGATGTCGACCAGTCCTGAGGCGATCATCTCGAGCGGGTCGTCGAACGTCGTGACGGCCGCGAGCCCGAAGGCCTCCGCCTTCTGCGCAGCCTTACCAGGGATCACGTCGGCGAGCGCCGCGATCTCGCACTGGTCAGGGAACGTGAGGTATCCGTCGATGTGCGCGTCGGCGATCCCGCCGGTGCCGATGATTCCGATCCTGAGCATGCACTGCCTCCTCGATGAGGTGTTACTACGTATTACTAAGACGTAGTAGATACTATCGAGAGAGACACAGGTCACGTCAAGCCCCGAAAGGACGGATGCCATGGAGAAACGCCCGACGAGCCATGACGTCGCCCATCTCGCCGGGGTATCCCAGTCCACCGTGTCGTTCGTCTTCACCGGACGCGCAGGCATCTCCGAGGCCACCCGCGAGAAGGTGCTGCGCGCGGCATCCGCGCTCAACTACCGACCGAACCTCGCCGCACGATCGATGCGCACCCAACGCTCCGGCCGCCTCGCCGTCGTCGTGCCGATCGCGACGATGAATCCGCTGACCCTGCTGTCGGGGGCGATCGCCGCCGCCCGCGATGAGGGCTATGTCGTCGAGGTCGTCAGCCTGCCAGACGACCCGGCGGAACGCGATGAGCGGCTGACCGAGGTGGTCGACTCCGGACAGTACGAGGGCGTTCTCGCGTTCACGCCTCTGCCCTTCACCGACACGACCGGCGGTGGGCCGATCGTGCTCTCGGTCGGCGAGTTCGACGACGCCATGCACATGACCGGCGAGTTCACCGACTCCCGTCCGATCGCCGAGATGATCGAGCGGCTGGCCGCCCAGGGGCACCGACGATTCATCCATCTCGCCGGAGCCGACGACTTCCCCTCTGCGCGAGCGCGCCGCGAGGCCTACCTCGCGACGATCGAGAGGCTCGGGCTCGAGTCCCTCGGGGTGACCGACGGCGACTGGAGCGGGAGGGCCGGAGAGAAGGCGATCGACGCGCTGCCCGACGATGCTCCCCCTCTCGCCGTCATCGCGGCGAACGACCTGATCGCCACCGGCGCCATCAGGGCTGCCACCCGACGGGGATGGAACCTGCCGCAGGACGTCGCCGTGACCGGGTGGGACGACCATCACCAGAGCGCGTTCCTCGTCCCCTCCCTCACGAGCGTCGCCCAGGACCGCGAGCGCCTCGGCGCCTACTCGATGCACCGCCTCGTCGCTGCCGTGCGGGGCGGAGAGCCGCCCGAGAAGCCCGACGGTCTGCTGAGCATCGTGTGGCGCGAGTCGACCGACTCCCCTCAGTGACTACCGTGGACGTGGAGGCACCATGAAGATCCTGATCCCGAACACCATCGACCTGCCGGTGAGCGCCGACGTCGAGACGGTCGTCTACGACATCGAGGAGCCCATCCCGGATGAGCACCGCGACGCCGAGGTGCTGGTCGTCTGGCACAACTCGTCGGCGTGGCTGCAGGATGCTGCCGGCGTGCTCCCCCGACTCCGGCTCGTGCAGGCTCTCGCCTCCGGCGCCGATGCGGTGCTGAACGCCGGTTTCGGCGACGAGGTGAGCATCTGCTCCGGGCGCTCGCTGCACGACGGTCCTGTCGCCGAGCACGCACTGACGCTGATCCTCAGCGCGGTGCGTCGCATCGATCGCCTCCACGATGCGCAGCGGGAGCACCGCTGGGACGAAGCCTTCAACGACGAGCAGAGCGCGCCCGACACGCATCAGTCGTACACGCTCGCCGGCGCGCGGGTCACGATCTGGGGCTTCGGCTCGATCGCCGGGGCGCTCGCTCCCGTCCTCACGGCGCTGGGCGCCGATGTGCAGGGCATCGCCCGCACCGCCGGCACCCGGTCGGGCTACGCGGTGCACGCGGATGCCGACGCCACGGCGATCCTCGCCGAGACCGACGTGCTCGTCTCGATCCTCCCCGCCACCGCCGAGACCACCGACCTGTTCGACGCCGAGGTCTTCGGCGCCCTCAAGCCCGGAGCGGCCTTCGTGAACGTCGGCCGTGGGGCGACCGTCGATGAGACGGCGCTGATCGCGGCGCTCGGATCGGGCCGGCTGCGCGCCGCCGCGGTCGATGTCACGAAGTCCGAACCGCTTCCGGCATCCGATCCGCTGTGGGATGCACCGAACCTGCTCATCACGCCGCACATCGCCGGCAATCGTCCGGTCGGCGCCGCACAACTGGTCGACCAGAACGTGACTCGCCTCATCGCAGGCGACGACCTCGTCAACCAGGTGCGCCCGTAGGGTCTGGACACCGCGCGGCGAGCGGCGCATGCTGAACGCATGACCGCTTTTCAGACCACGCACGCGTTCAGCGGCTTCAGCGTCGACGACATCGACGCCGCCCGCTCCTTCTACGGCGACACCCTCGGGTTGGACGTCACCACCAATGCCATGGGCTTCCTCGACATCAGCCTGCCCGACGGCGGATCCATCCTCGTCTACGCGAAGCCGAACCACACGCCGGCGAGCTTCACGATCCTCAACTTCCCCGTCGACGACATCGACGGCGCTGTCGATGACCTCAACGGGCGCGGCGTCGTGACCAAGATCTACGACGACTCCGAGTTCGCGACCGACGACAAGGGCATTCTGCGTGGCGGCCCAGGACGAGGTCCTGACATCGCGTGGTTCACCGACCCTGCGGGCAACGTCCTCGCCGTGATGTCCGCCGCCTGAGAGAAGCGGCCGCGGCCGGTCAGATCGAGCGTGCGCTCGACGTGGTCAGCGCGCACCCCAGTGCGGCGGCTCCCAGGAGTTCGACGGCAGCGGGAGGAGATGCATCTCCTCGAGGGCCAGTTCCGCAGCGATCGGATCACCGTCCTCGACGGCGCGACCCAGACGACCCCACCCGGTCTCGAGCATCGCCCAGTTCGGCTCGCGATCGTCTGCCGTGATGCGGATCTGGTAGCTCATCGGCGTCATCGCGGCACGCGCGAGCGAGACCAGCGCCGCATTGGCGCAGCGTTCGAGCAGCAGCTCGTACATCGCGACACCCAGACGCAGGTGCTCGTGCTTGTCTCGCGCCGCGAGAGCCGCCTCGACCCTGCGGACGATCGCGGCGAACGCGGCCCGGTCGGTGCCGTCGAAGGAACCCACCGTCGTTCGGGTCACCCCGCCCATCACCACGCCCAGAGTCTGGATGAACGACTCCACGTGCTCAGGGTCCGGCTTCACGACACGCGTGTAGCTCTGCGCAGCCGATTCGACGAGTCCCTCCATGGCCAGGCCCTGCAGCGCGTCGCGGATGGGTGTGCGCGAGATGCCCAGCCACTGCTGCAGCTCTTTGTCGTCGAGGCGCTCCCCCGGCTTCAGAGTGCCGTCGAGGATGGCGTCGCGGATCGCGTCGTGGGCTTCATCACGCAGAAGCCGTCGCTGGACGGTCGGCTTCGAATCATTGGGAACCGGCATCAGACTTTCCTGCTCGGGGTCGGGCACGCTGCAGCACAGGCTACCGGTCGGGAGTCCGTCTCAGACCCCGGGGCTGAGGTCTCAGGCGAGCAGCGTGTCGAACAGCGCGTTCATGGCCGGGTCGACACGCTGAAGCTCGGGGTGCGAGTCATGCCACTCGATGATCTCTCGTGCCGCGGTGTGCAGGGGCACGACCGGGACGAAGTCGGGCACGACGCGGCGGATCTTCGTGTTGTCGAAGATGACCGAGTGCGCCATGTCACCGGTGAGCTGACCGGCGCGGTCGGGCGCGGCATCCTCGATCGCCGCGCTCGTGGCGTAGTGGATCCTCGGCTCCGCACCGGCCGCGCGTCCGAGGATCGCGTAGATGTCGTTCCAGGTGTAGACGAAATCGCTGGTGATCTGGAAGGTATCGCCATAGGCGAGCGGGTTGCCGAGCAGCCCGGCGAAACCCACCGCGAAGTCGCTCGAGTGGGTGAGGGTCCAGAGCGACGTGCCGTCACCGTGCACGATGATCTCCTCACCGCGGCGGATGCGATCGATCGCCGTCCATCCGCCGAACGCGGGGATCGTCCACTTGTCGTAGGTGTGCGATGGGCGCAGCACCGTGACCGGGAACCCACGGTCGCGATAGGCGGCTTCGAGCAGATCCTCGCAGGCGATCTTGTCGCGTGAGTACTGCCAATACGGATTGCGCAGCGGCGTGGACTCGGTGATGGGCAGGCGCGCCACGGGCTTCTGATAGGCGGATGCCGAGCTGATGAAGACGTACTGCCCCGTGCGGCCTTCGAAGCGGTCGATGTCGCGCTGCACCTGCTCGGGAGTGAAGGCGATCATGTCTGCGACCACGTCGAACTCACGACCGGCGAGGGCGGCGTCGACCGCCGCGGCATCCGAGACATCGGCGGTCAGCACCTCGACGCCCTCGGCGGGCTCACGACGCGACTGCCCACGGTTCAGCAGCGTCACCTCCATGCCCCGAGACGCGGCGAGCGCGCTCGCCGCAGAGGAGATGATCCCTGTCCCACCGATGAACAACACCTTCGTCGCAGTCATGCCTTCGACTCTATCGACGGCTCAGGCGCAGGGCTCCGATCACGGCGCAGTGAGGCCACAGGGAGGGAACGGATCAGGCGAGCTGCTCGAAGAGCGCGCGAACTGTCGTCTCGATGGTCTCCGGTTCTCCGTCGCGTATCGCCCGTGCCGCGGCTCCGGCCACAGTCGAGTGTCCCTGCGTCGTAGCGTCACGAGGCGCGTTCTCAGCGAACTGCAACGCGCACTGAGCCAGAATCGTGCTCTCCACGAGGTGCCTCGCCTGTCGAGGATGCTCCACGAGGTCGGCCACGGCGGTGAGGAACGCGATCGCTGCCGCATTGCGGTCGGCTGCCGCGTCTGCGCGACCGATCAGTGCGAGATGCGCCGCGAGATCCTCGCGGACCTCGCCCGCAGCCATGGACACCGCCCGTCGGAGCGCTGCGCCGGCGAGCACGCCGGCGTAGCCGATCGCCGCGCGCGACTCGGGGGTCGTGAAGTCGGCGACCTTGGTGTACCGGGCGGGAGTGACCTCCACCAACCCGATGTCGCGAAGCCGGATGATCGCTTCGCGGATCGGATTCAGCGACATGTCGAGCTCCCTGGCGAACCGCGTGGTGTTGAGCGTGTCGCCAGACACGTACTCTCCCTGGAGTATCGCCACGAGGATGTGCTGGAAGGCAAGTTCAGGCAGCGGAACGGACCCGTGATGGATCCACTGTCGCGCCTGTGGCTCGGCATAGGCGATGGTCATTGTTGCTCCCCGGGTCCGTCGTGGACGCCCCCGTTCGTAGGAGCCCCTACTGAACAGACTCGCGACAGCCCGGAATATTACGCCGAGCTCGCCGATACGCCTCAGACGACGGTGGCGCCCGGCGTCGCCGCGAACTCCTCGAGAGCTGCGATGACGTCGACCGAGAGCACGACCTGGCTCGCCGCGACCGCGTCGTCGATCTGTCCGGTGCGCGATGCGCCGATGATCGCGGTGGTCACCACCGGATCGCGCAGCACCCAGGCGATCGCGAGCTGCGGGATCGACAGGCCCGCGTCCTTGGCGACGTGGTCGATGCCGCGGATGCGCTCGAGGTAGCTGTCGGTCAGTGCCGAACCGTTGAGGAAGTGGCTGTTCGCCGCACGCGAGTCGGCAGGTACGTCGCCGTCGATGTACTTGCCGGTGAGCAGGCCCTGGGCCAGAGGAGAGAACACCGCGCTGCCGACCTTCAGCTCGCGCAGCGCCGGGAACAGCTCGGCCTCGGGCGTGCGGTCGAACAGCGAATAGCGGGGCTGGTGCAGCAGCAGCTTCACGTTCTGATCGGCCAGCAGCTCGTAGGCCCGACGGGCGAGGTCAGCCGGGTAGTTCGAGATGCCGACGTACAGCGCCTTGCCGCTGCGCACGATGTCGGCGAGCGCTGTGACCGTCTCCTCGAGCGGGGTCTCGGGGTCGGGACGGTGCGAGTAGAACACGTCGACGTAGTCGGTGTTCATGCGCGTGAGGCTCTGCTCGAGCGAGCGCGTCAGGTACTTGCGAGATCCGCCGTCGCCGAAGGGGCCGGGCCACATGTCGTAGCCTGCCTTGGTCGTCACGAAGAGCTCATCGCGGTAGCGGGCGAGGCCGCTCTCGAGAACGGCGCCGAACGTCGATTCGGCCGAGCCGTAGGGCGGGCCGTAGTTGTTGGCGAGGTCGATGTGCACGACTCCGCGGTCGAAGGCGTGCAGCACGATCGCACGCTGGCTGTCGAAGGTGCGGTCGCGGCCGAAGTTCTGCCAGAGACCCAGCGACACCTTGGGGAGCTGCACACCGCTGGCGCCGGCCCGCTGGAAAGGCACATCGGTGTACCGGGTGGAGGCGGCCTCGAAGGGGGTCGTCAGACGGGGGTCATCGGCAGCGATGGGCATGAGGGATGCTCCTAGATGCGAGGCGGGGGAAGGCCTTCAGGATAGCGCTTGCCGCGCCGTCGGCCCGGACTCGCCGTGATCTGCGATCGGCACGCCAGCGGTCGAAACTCGCCTGCTTCGACTGAGCCCTGTCAAGGACTCCGACGAAGTCGGACGGGCGAGGTAACGTGACGCGGAGCCGGCGAATGTCGCATCCGTCCCCGCTGTGCGCGGGATATGAGAAGAGGTCCATCATGGGCGGGACCCCACCGTCGAAGCTCTCCGGCACGTCGAACGCCATCGTCGTGACCGGAGCACGCGTGCACAACCTTCGTGACGTGAACGTCGCGATACCCCGAGACGCCCTGGTCGCGTTCACGGGTGTCTCAGGCTCGGGAAAGAGCTCCCTCGCTTTCGGCACTCTCTACGCCGAAGCCCAGCGCCGCTACTTCGAATCCGTGGCGCCCTATGCGAGACGCCTGATGAGCCAGGTCGACATCCCCGACGTCGACGCCATCGCAGGGCTGCCCCCGGCAGTCGCCCTCCCCCAGCAGCGCACCGCCGGCAGTGCTCGATCGACGGTAGGCAGCGCCACGTCGATCGGCAACGTCGTCCGGATGCTGTTCTCGCGCGTCGGCACCTACCCGCCGGGGGCAGAGCCGCTCCTCGCCGAGGACTTCTCGGCGAACACCGTTCAGGGCGCCTGCCCGCGATGCCATGGGATCGGGCAGGTCTACGACGTGCCCCTGCATCTCATGGTCCCCGACGAGTCGCTGACGATCCGCGACCGCGCTCTCGACGCCTGGCCGCGGGCGTGGCACGGCAAGCAGCTCATCGACAGTCTGATCTCGCTCGGCTACGACATCGACATCCCGTGGCGCGATGTGCCGGAGGAGCAGCGCCAGTGGGTGCTGTACACCGAGGAGTCCCCGCAGGTCCCGGTGTTCACCGACCGCGGTCCTGCACAGGTGCGCAAGGCCGTCGCGGCCGGCATCGAGCCGTCGTACATGAGCACGTTCGTCGGCGTGAGGCAGTACGTGCTCAACACCTTCGCCCACTCGAAGAGCGCCAAGATGCGCGAGCGGGCAGCGAGCTTCATGGTCAGCGTCCGCTGCCCCCTGTGCGACGGGCGTCGGCTGAAGCCCGAAGCCCTCGCCGTGACGTTCGCCGGTCTCGACATCACCGAGATGGCCGCGCTGCCGCTCGCCGATCTCGCGGCTCTTCTCGAGACGGCACTCGCCCCGCCCGGCGGTGAGTCGGGCACAGATGCATCCGATGGCGGAGCACTCGCGCCCGAGAAGCAGCTCGCCGCGCACCGGCTGGTCGACGAGCTGCGCGATCGGGTCTCCCCGATCATCGAGCTCGGTCTCGGATACCTCTCACTCGACCGATCGACGCCCACCCTCTCGTCCGGGGAACTGCAACGCATGCGGCTTGCGACCCAGGTGCTCTCGCAGCTCTTCGGGGTGATGTTCGTGCTCGACGAGCCGTCTGCCGGGCTCCACCCAGCCGACGGTGAAGCGCTCGTGCGCATCCTCCGCTCGCTCAGAGACTCGGGCAACACGGTCTTCTTCGTCGAGCACTCCCTCGATGTGATCCGGCACGCGGACTGGATCGTCGACATCGGCCCTGGCGCTGGTGCCACCGGGGGCGAGATCGTCTATTCGGGTCCGATCGACGGGCTTCGAGAGGCGGAGCACTCCCAGACGCGGCGCTACCTGTTCGCCGATGAGCTGCGCGCCGCACAGCCCGCGACACCGAGGCCTGCCACGCGCGAGCCCGACGGCCAGCTGGTGCTCACCGATGTCTCCCGGAACAACCTCCGCAGCGTCTCGGTGTCGATCCCCCTCGGCTCTCTCACCGCCGTCACCGGTGTCTCTGGCTCGGGCAAATCCTCTCTCGTCACCCAGGCCCTGCCCGATCTGCTGCAGAGAAGCCTGTCGAGCGAGGTGGACAGCTCGACCATCGACGCGCCGGGAGGCGAGCAGAGCACGACAGCGGATCCGCTGTTCTCTTCGCCGACGAGCGAGACCACCGGGCGGGCTTCGGGTCCCGCCGCCCGTGTGCGGCGCGTCGTGCAGGTCAGCCAGAAGCCGATCGGTCGCACATCACGATCGAACGTGGCGACCTACACGGGCCTCTTCGACCGTGTCCGCGCTCTGTTCGCCGCGACTCCGGAAGCACGTCGGCGGCGATACGCCGCGAGTCGGTTCTCGTTCAACCTGGCCAGCGGGCGATGCCCCACCTGCAAGGGCGAGGGCACGGTCGAAGTGGAACTGCTCTTCCTCCCCACCGTCCACGCCCCCTGCAGCACGTGCGATGGCACTCGCTACAACCCCGAAACCCTCGAGATCGAGCTCCACGGGCACACCATCGCCGACGTCCTCGCGCTGAGCGTGAACGACGCGCGTGTTCTCTTCGCCGACGATGCCGACGTCACGCGGCACCTCGATGCTCTGCTCGACGTGGGACTGGGATACCTGCCGCTGGGCCAGTCGGCGACAGAGCTCTCCGGCGGCGAGGCGCAGCGCGTGAAGCTGGCGTCCGAGCTCCGACGCGCCCAGCACGGCGACACCCTCTACCTGCTCGACGAGCCCACTTCGGGACTGCATCCGTCGGACACCGATCGGCTGCTCGTGCATCTTCAGCATCTGGTCGACGCCGGCAACACGGTCGTGATGGTCGAGCACGACATGCGCGTGGTCGCTCAGGCCGACTGGGTGATCGACATGGGTCCAGGGGCCGGCGACCTCGGAGGCACGGTCGTGGCGCAGGGAACTCCGCGCTCCATCTCTTCGGAGAGGGGAAGCACGACGGCTTCGTACCTCGCGGATGCCCTCGCCGCTCAGGACCGCAGACCCAGCGCCTGAAAACAGAGAATCCCTGCCGAAGCAGGGATCTCATACTGCGGAGACGAGGGGATTTGAACCCCTGGTCCCCGTGAGGGGACTCCACCTTAGCAGGGTGGTGCACTCGGCCGGACTATGCGACGTCTCCAGGCATCCGCTCCGTGAAGACCGGATGCACCTTGCAAGCATAACGGGTTCCCGTGGCTGGAACGAATCGTGAGCGGGCAGTCACGAGTCGGCGGTCAGTGACCGCCCGCGCTCGACTCCCGCACGACGAGCTCGGGCTGGAATCGCACGCGACGGTCGTGTTCGACGCCGTCGAGCTCCTTCAGCAGCAGGTCGACGCCCGTCCACCCGAGCAGCCGGGCGGGCTGACGCACCGAGCTGAGCGGCACGACGGTCGCCGAGGCGAAGTCGATGTCGTCGTAACCGACCATCGCGATGTCCTGGGGCACCCGGATCGAGGATCCGAAGCTGAAGGCCTGCAGCAGCCCCACGGCGAGCAGGTCGTTCGCGGCGAAGACGGCATCCGGGCGCGAATCCTCGGGCCGCGCCGCGATGACCTCACCCGCCGCCCTCCCCTGAAGCACCGTGAGGGCGGACTGCTCGAAGATCTCGAGCGTCGCGTCGGGATACGCGGCGACCGCCGCCTGCACTCCCCGAAGACGATCGGCGACCTGGTGCACCGACTGCGGTCCACCGACGAACGCCAGCCGGCGACGCCCCGAAGCCAGCAGGTGCTCGGCTGCGAGCCTGCCGCCCTCGACGTCGTCGACGGACACCGACGGAAGAAGCCCCTCCTCCACCTCGCGGTCGACGAGGATCACCGGCATGCCGCCGGTCGCGAACCGGTGCACGGCCGACAGGTCGTCGGAGGCGGGCGTGAGCAGCACGCCGTTGACCCGCTGCTCCTGGAAGAGTTCGAGATGCGCGACCTGTCGCTCGTCGCGCTCGTCGCTGTTGCCGAGCAGCACGGTCATGCCGGCATCCGCGGCTCTGTCCTCCGCTCCGCGCACCACCTCGGCGAAGAACGGGTTGCCGATGTCGGGTACCACGAGGCCGATGCTGCGGCTGCGTCCCGCCCGCAGCTGCCGGGCGGCGTCATTGCGCACGAAGCCGAGCTCCTGGATCACGCGCTGCACGCGCTCCACGGTCTTCGCAGAGACGCGCTCCGGCTGATTGAGCACGTTCGAGACGGTGCCGACCGAGACGCCGGCCGCAGCCGCGACGTCCTTCACCCCTACCGCCATGGCGTGCCTCCGTCCGTCCGCGCGTGCGCCAACGACTACCTTCTCATCCCTCGCGGTTATCCCCGCGCCTGCGACGCGCGGGCACCGCGACGACGGCGAGTGCCGCGCAGCCGATTCCCGCGATGAACAGGGGCGCGAGCGCCCAGGTCACGACACCGGTGAAGACGGCCGCAGCTGCGATGTAAGCGGCACCGGCGGCATCCGCCCTGATCGCTGCGGGCACCGCACGCACGGCGTCCTTCCATCCGAGCGTCGGCGACCAGGCGCCGGCTGCGAGCAGCACGGCGACGGCGAGAGCGAGCAGCCCGACCCAGCCCACGACCGCGATGGCCTCACCACCGGGCAGAGCGCCCGATCCTGCGAGCACCACGTCGATCGTGAGCACGGTCGCGATCAGCGCAGCCGGCACGCCGACGGCGAGCGACGGCAGGATGCCGGCGCGCACGTCCTCCCAGAACAGCGCGGTGCGCGAGTCCTCGGCGGCGACGAAGCGTCGCAGGTGACGGATGCCGGCGGCCAGCGCGATCGGCAGGGTGACGACTCCCAGGGCGATGATCGTCATGAGCAGCCCGACCGTCAGCACCTCGCCGAACAGGCCGAACTTCGCCGTCGCCCCGGGATTGACGCCCGGTTCGATCCCGGCGACCGTCGGGCCTGCGCCGGAGCGCGCCTCGCGCTTCGCTGCCCTGTGGGCCCGACGGTCTGCGCTGATGGCCGACATGACTAACCCTTCAGTCCCTGCGTGGCCACGCCGTCGACGAGGAAGCGCTGGAAGACCACGAAGAACAGCAGCACCGGCAGCAGGGCGACGAACGAGGCCGTGACCGTCGCGCCGTAGTCGGACGACGAGGTCTGGTCGTTGTAGAGGCGCAGTGCGATCGGCAGCGGGTAGTTCTCGGGGCTCGTCAGGTAGAGGAGCGGCCCGAGGAAGTCGTTCCACGCCCAGATGAACGAGAAGATCGCGCAGGTGATCAGCGCCGGCTTGATGAGCGGCAGGATGATCGACCAGAAGATCCGCAGGTGGCCCGCACCGTCGATCTTCGCCGCTTCGTCCATGTCGCGCGGCATCTGACGGATGAACTGCACGAGCAGGAAGACGAAGAACGCCTCGGTGGCGAGGAACTTCGGCAGGATCAGCGGGATGAACGTGTCGACCCAGCCGAGCTGGTTGAAGATGATGTACTGCGGGATGATCACGACGTGGAACGGCAGCAGCAGCGTGCCGATCATCGCCGCGAACAGCACCCCGAGTCCCTTGAACTGCACACGGGCGAACGCATACGCGGCGAGAGCAGACGAGAGCACGGTGCCGACGACCGCGGAGACCGCGAGGATCAGCGAGTTCAGGAAGAAGCGCCACATCGGCACTCCGGCGATGCCCTCCATGACCTTGCCGTAGTTCTCGATGGTCGGCGCCTGCGGGAACAGGCCCGGGTTCTGACCGAACTCGGAGTTCGGCTTGAACGTCGACAGGAACAGCCACAGCAGCGGATACAGCACGACCGCGGTGAGCACGATCAGACCGATGAACCAGATGACGGTCTGCCAGGTCTTGCGCTTGATCCTGCGCCGAGGCGTGGAGGCGGATGCAGTGACGACAGCCTCGGTGGTGGGGGTGGTGATGCTCATTTGTCGTCTCCCGAGTAGTGCACCCACGACCTCTGGGTGCGGAAGAGGATGAAGGCGATGATCGCGACGACGACGAGGAGCACCCAGGCGATCGCCGCGGCGTAGCCCATCTGTCCGTCGGAGAATCCGCGCTTGTACAGGTACACGGTGATGAAGTTCGTCATGCCGGCGGGGCCGCCGGTGCCGTTCGAGATGATGTACGCCGAGGCGAACACCTGGAACGCACCGATCAGACCGAGCAGCAGGTTGAAGAACATCACCGGAGAGAGCATGGGGATGGTCACCGCGCGGAATCGGCGGTACGCGTTCGCGCCGTCCATCTCGGCGGCCTCGTAGAGCTCCTTGGGGATCTGCTTGAGACCGGCGAGGAAGATCACCATCGTGGCGCCGAACTGCCACACCGCGAGCAGGATCATCATCGGGAGAACGAGGCCGGGGTTCCCGATCCATCCTCCGAGGTTGACCCCGAAGATCTGCAGGCCGCTGTCGACCGGGCCGTCGGAGGAGAACATCGCCCGCCACACGATCGCGACCGAGACCGAACCGCCGATGAGCGAGGGGGCGTAGAAGGCGGAGCGGAAGAAGCCGGCGCCCTTGTCGCGGTAGTTCAGGAGCATCGCGACGGCCAGCGCCGCCGCCAGGGTGATCGGGGTGCCGATGAACACGTAGACCAGGGTGATCTGCGCCGACTGGATGAAGTTCGGGTCGTTCGTGAACAGGCGGATGTAGTTGTCCAGGCCGATCCACTTCGGCGGCTGAAAGATGTTGTACTTCGTGAAGGACAGGTACAGGGAGTACACCATCGGCACGCCGGTCAGCCCGAAGAAGCCGATCAGCCACGGGGTGAGGAACGCGTAGCCGGTCGCGGTCTCGCGTCGCAGACGCGCACGCTGGCCGGGTCGTGCGAGTTCGTTCTCGGGGCGGCGGCCGCTGCGCAGCGCCCGCCCTCGCCCGGACTTCTTGCCCGTGACGATCGTCCTGGTCGCCGTCGTGCTCATGACAGCTCCTTCCGAAGTGGGTGGGGTGCGGTGGGCCGGGCGGACATCGCCCGGCCCACCGACGGAATCACTGGTTGAGGACGACGTCCATCTCGGAGAAGAACTGCTCCACGGCCTCGTCGACCGTCGTCGTGCCGAAGTTCAGCTCGGTGCCCAGCACCCGGAACTTCTCCTCGAGGGTGCCGTAGCCGACGATCGGCACGGGCGGAGCGTCGCCGAGGCGGTCGGAGATGGACTCCTCGTAGTCCTTGACGAGCTGGCTCATCGGGTCGAGTTCGGCCGCCTCGAGAGCGGTCTCGGATGCGGGGAGGCCACGGTTCGTGCCGAAGATCTCACCGGACTCGGGCGAGTTCACCAGGAAGTTGACGAGCGTCGCCGCTGCCTCAGGGTGCTCGGTCTTGGCCGAGATCGTGTGCAGCATCGACGGCTTCAGGTAGAGGTCCTTCGCGCCGTCCTTGGTGACGGGAGGAGCGACGAGGCCGAGCTCGGTGTAGCTCTCGCCGAGGTTGGCGAGGTAGCCGGCGCCGAAGTTGTCCCACGTCAGCTCGCTGGCGTTCTTGGCCGCATCGAAGGCGCTCAGCGGGTTGAGCTCCTCGACGGTCTGCTGAGGCACGACGGCGCCGTCGCGGATGTCGTCTCCGGACTCCCAGAACTCCTTCAGACGGTCCTCGTCGAAGCCGGGGGTGCCGTCCTCGTCGAACAGGTTCTTGCCCTCGCTGCGCAGCTGGATCTCGAAGTTCTGGATGCGGCCGGTCCAGTCGGACCCGCCCCAGAATGCGCCGCCGCTGGCATCGGTGACCTCGCCGATCCACTCGTCGTAGTCGTCCCAGTCACCGCCGGCGAACTCCTCGACGCCTGCGGTCTCGAGGAGCGCCGGGTTCGTGAACATGCCCCACGCGTTGGTGGAGGTCGCGATGCCGTAGGTGGTGTCGTCGACGACGCCGATGCCGAGGATGTTCTCGGGCAGCGGATCGGTCTCGATGACGGATCCGAGGTAGGGCTCGAGGTCGAGCAGCAGGCCGTTCTCGGAGTACTGACGCAGGTACGAGTAGTCGAACTGCATGACGTCGGGGAGTCCGCCGCCGGCGGCCTCGGTCTGACGCTTCTCCCAGAACTCCGGGAACCCGAGGAACGTCGCGTTCACCGTGATGTTCGGGTACTGCTCGTTGAACGCCTCGATCGCCTGGTTGTACAGGTCGGCGCGGACATCGTTGCCCCAGAACGCGAGGTCGAGCGTGACCTTCTCGTCGGGATCGTAGGTGGCCCCGCCCTCGGGGGTGCCGCCGCCGGCGCAGCCGGCGAGTACCAGCGCTGCGCTGGTGGCGACGGCCGCTGCGGCCGCCAGACGCTTCTTGCTGAACATCGTTGTCCTCTCTGGTGAACGTCCTCGTTCGGCTGAGCCGCGGAACGCCTGTGTCCATGTGGTGCGGGATGCGATCTCCGAAGTGCGGGGGAAAACGCTTACCTGCACGCTAATCGAGATTGAAACGTTTCGCAACCGGCAAAATCCGCGACTGGATTACATCGATTACCGCGGGATGTCCCAGTCTTTCACGACCAGGTTCCCGGCCTCGACCTCGAGACCCAACCGATATACCGCAGCTCGCCTCTGCTCGCCCGTCGCGGTGTGCGCCGGGCCCGACTCCGCGGAGGCGAAGAAGTAGAACCACAGCTCGTCGCCGTGGCGCACATGGGCGCCGTGATTGCCGTGGCCTCCCCCGGGAGCATCGGCGAGGATGACGGCGTCCTCGCCGCCCTGTCTGGTCCACCGGATGCCGTCGTCCGAGCGGTACACACCCATCCCCCGCCACTCGTCGACGATCATCCACCAGAACCCGCCGAGGTCGAACACCGTCGGCCCCTCGTGCGGGCGTCCGCCTATCGCGACGCCGTCCAGCCGCCATTCGCCGAGGTCTGGCGATGAGGCGACCATGGTCACCGAGTCCGCCGCCTCGTCCTTGTACCAGATCCGCCAGAGGCCGTCGGGGGTGCGGGCGACGGCCGCATCGATGACGCGGTCGCTGCTCAGCGCGAGCGGGCCGCGCCTGACCCAGCGCCGGAGGTCGTCCGACGCGTACTCCACGATCTCGCGCACGAATCCGGGCCAACGGTCGGGGATGCCGTCGATCTCGGTGAGATACATGCGCCACTGCGCGCCGTCCCAGATGACCTCGGGCGCCCAGTGCGTGCGGTCGACGTCGGCGGGCGGCGGCCCCGGCTCCAGGACCAGATCGGATGCCGCGGGCTCCAGCGTCCCGTCGTACGTCCACTCGATCCCGTCGTTCGAGGTGGCGACTCCGATGCGACTGCCGTGGATCCACGAGACGCCGGGACCTGCATCCTCGAGACTCGCCCGGCGCTGCGTGTAGAACATCCACCACCGCCCGTCCGCATCGATCACGACCCGCGGATCCGTGGCACCGTCGTAGACGGAGTCGCGGTAGAGCGCGATCATCGGCGGAGGTCGGTCACCGGGCTCGCGAAACCGGCGCGATGCGTGGGATGCGAGGCCAACAGCTCGGGTGTGACGACCGCACCGTCGGAGGCCGCCGACGCGTAGATCCCCGCGACGATCTCGAGCGAGCGTGCGGGAGCATCCGCGGTCGCGGGCAGGGGTCCGCCGTCGAGCAGAGCGTCGAACACGTCACGCAGCAGGGGCTCGTGGTCGCTGCGCTCCTCGGCATCCGGGAACGCCCACCCTTCTGCGTCGCTTTCGAAGCCGGGCGCCGGGGTGATCCGCCAGTTCTCGTGCCCGTGTCCGTAGACGTGGTCGACCGTGATCGTGGCCTTCTGCGTGTCGATGCGGATCGAGCTCGCCTCTCGGGGCGATACGGCACTCGTGATGAGCTGAGCGACGACTCCCTGCTCGAAGACGATCGTCGCAGTCGACACGTCTTCGGTCTCGGTCTCGCGATCGAGCCTCCAGAGTCGCCCCTGCACCGACGCCCAGTCCCCCAGCAGGTGGGCGAGCAGGTCGATCTGATGGATGCCGTGGCCGAGCGTCGTGCCACCGCCCTCTGTCTCCCACTTGCCCCGCCACGGGACGGCGAAGTAGTCGGCGCCGCGGAACCACAGCGTCTGGCACACCGCGACCAGCGGACGGCCGAGCGCGCCGCTCTGCAGCAGCCCCCGGACGTGTGCGGCAGCCGTGCCGGTGCGTTGCTGGAACACGACCGCCAGCTGCCTGTCAGCCGCGAGCGCACCCGCGCGCATGTCGTCGAGCTCGTCGAGCGACGGTGCCGGCGGCTTCTCGACGATCACATGGGCACCCGCGGCGAAGGCCGCCAGCGACTGCGCCCGGTGCGGTCCCGGTGGCGTGCAGATCAGCACCACGTCTGGATGCTCGGCGGCGAGCATCTCGTCGAGGTCGCCGTAGGCGGCGGCGATGTCGTATCGACCGGCGAACTCCTCGGCCTTCTCGAGGCTGAGGTCTGCGACGGCGACGAGTTCTGCGCGCGGATACGCGGCGACGGCGCGGGCGTGGGAGTTCGCCACTGCTCCGGTGCCCACCAGGGCAGCGCGAAGGGTCTTCTCGAAAGTCATCGGTCCTCCTCAGGACGGTGAATCGGTGTCGTCTCGGAGCGCGTCATCGCATGCCGTTCTGGACCAGGTGCAGCCGAGCGTATCGCCCGTCGGCGGCGAGCAGCTCATCGTGCGAGCCCTGCTCGACGATGCGGCCGTGCTCGAGCACGACGATGCGATCGGCCTGGCGGATGGTCGACAGCCGGTGCGCGACGACCAACGTCGTGCGGCCGCGCATGAGTCGTTCGAGAGCCTCTTTCACGAGGCCCTCGGATTCGGGGTCGAGCGCGCTCGTCGCCTCATCGAGCAGCAGGATCCTGGGGTCTCGCACGAGCGCGCGGGCGATCGCCAGGCGCTGACGCTGACCGCCGGACAGCCGCGCGCCTCGCTCGCCGACGACCGTGTCCCACCCGTGGGGCTGCTCGCTGACGAACTCCCACGCGTTGGCATCCCGCAGCGCCTGCTCGACGCGTTCGGGCGTGACGTCGGGCATGCCGTAGGCGATGTTGTCGAACACCGAGCCTTCGAACAGCACCGACTCCTGCGGCACCACCGAGATCGACCGGCGCACCGTCCGCAGGTCGAGCTCCTGCATGTCCTGCCTGTCGAGCATGATCCGCCCGCTCGTCGGTCGGACGAAGCCGAGCACCAGGTTGAGGAGCGTGGACTTGCCCGACCCCGACGAGCCCACGAACGCGACGGTCTCGCCAGGCGCGATGCGCAGGTCGATCTCGAACAGCGCGTCATCCTCGGCATCCGCATATCGATGGGTCGCCGATTCGAGCACGATCTCGCCGGTGACAGTCGAGACCGTGCGCTTGCCGGAGTTCTGCTCGACGTCGGGCTCCTGCAGCACCTCGGCGATCGAACGGACGGACTCGAGGCCTCGCGCACCGACGGGGATGAGCATCAGCAGCTGCGTGAGCCCACCGGTCAGCAGCGTGAAGTAGCTCGAGAGCATCACGACCTCACCGGGGGTGATCGGGAGGAATCCCGTGAGCGCACACACGGCGGCGAGCATGAGGCAGGCGACGCCGAGCAGCTGCATGGCCACCCACGAGATCGACGCGACGCGTCCGTTCAGCAGATCGAGGTCGAGTCCCGCGCGACGCACGCCGTCGGCGCCGCCGGCGACCCGGGTGATCGCCGTCTCCTCGAGCCCGTGCGCGCGGGTCACGGGGATCAGCGATGCCATCTCGCCCACCCGCGCCGACAGGGTCTCGATCTCGCGACGGAAGACCTCGTTACGGCGCTGCGAACGGTTGCGCATGCCATAGCGGATGCCGATGGCGATGGGCACCGCGAGGGCGTAGACGGGCAGGAACTGCGGCACGGTGACGGCCGTCATGGCGAGCGCACCGAGCATCACCATCGTCGACGAGAGCAGCGGATGCGTGACCTGCTGCAGCATGAGCTCGACGTTCTCGACGTCGCGCACGACCTTGGTCTGCACGATCGACGAGCTCATGCGCGTGTGGTACCCGATCGAGAGGCTCTGCAGTCGGGCGGTGAGCGCATTGCGCAGGTCGGCGCCGAGGTCGCGCACCACGGTCATGAAGTTGCGCGTGTAGATGATGTGGTTCGGATAGTTCTGGAGCAGGAGGACGGCGGCGAGCGCGAACCACCAGAGCACTTCGGTGACGTCGCCCTTGCTCGCGACGACGTCGATGATCGCGGCGGTGATCACCGGCAGGAACCAGAGCGGGATCTCCTTCACCGCGAACGCGGTGATCGCGAAGGTGAGTCGCCACGGGCGGCGCGCGACCAGACGCAACACAGAACGGGTCGGGTGCTGACCGTCGATGAGCGCGGCCGGATGGGAAAGCGCTTTCTGTGTCATGGTCCTATCGTAGAGTCACCATCGTCGCCAGGGAAGCGCGACGACCTGATCCGGCCGGGAGCACACTCATGACCTTCGACGCAGCGTTCGACTGGGCCCGTCGCCACGTGCACGCAGAGAGGCTGCCCACTGCCGTCGTCGGTATCGCGACGGCCGACGGCATCGTCGGCCTCGACGGCTTCGGCGCTGCCACGGACGCCGTCTACCCGCTGTTCTCGATCACGAAGGTCCTCACGGGGATCACGGCGGCGAGGGCGATCGAGCGCGGCAGGCTCACCCCGAACACTCCGTTGACCGACGCGCTTCCCGACTTCGGGTCGTCGCGCGATGACATCGTGCGCCTGTGGCATCTCGCCTCGCACACGTCGGGGATCTCCGAGCCGGCACTCGACACGGCGCTGCCGCTGCGCCACGAACTGCTCACCCGCGGGCGGGACTTCGCGGCGGGGAGCGCTTCGCGCTATTCGACACTGGCCTTCGAGGGCATCGCGGCGCTGATCGAGCATGCGACGGACACGACGTGGGATGTCGGCACTCTCGAGTGGGCCGCGGGGATCGGCGCGATCGGCCTGACCCTCGACACCGCGCAGTCGGTCGGAGTGCCGGATGCCGCGTCGGGAGGACTCGACCTCGACCGGTTCCACGCGACGCGGGCACCGGGTGCGGGCCTGCTGGGCAGAGCCGAGGACCTGCTGCACCTCGGCGCCGAGCTGCTGCGCATCGATCAGGGCGGCCGCGACGGCATCCTCTCTCCGGCCGGTCTCGCCATGATGCGGCGTCCGCTCACGGGCGACATCCCCCGCCTCGACCCGTACCCCGACGAGCGCGGTCAGGACTGGGGCTTCACGTTCAATCTGCGGTCTCGGGCACCCGGGCTCGTCGACCGCGACGTCTTCGGCCACGGCGGCTGGGCCGGCACCGAGTTCTGGGTGCACCCCGGCGCGGGAGTGGCCTGGGTGCTGCTCACCAACGCCGCGGTCCGCCCCGGCGTCGACGCCGACGAGCTCGACAACGCGGTGGTCAGCGCGCTCTAGCGCCGCCTGATCGATCGCCTGGAGGCACCTGCACGAGTCGACAGGCCACCCTCGCACGCCATCCTGAAACGTCTCAAGAAAGTTCTTGCCACCGCGTCCGGCCGCGTGCAAAGATCGTGCCAACCCTCGGGAATACGTTTTCCAGGGCATTCGGATCCATCAATCGGCCGAGACGCAGTGGTCTCTTCGCCTCGGCTCCCCCTTTTGATATCCGCACCGACGCGGGTCTCTCAGTCGTACCCCTTAGCCAGTGATGTCCAAGGAGGAACCGTGGAGCATTCCACCCGTTCTGCACGAAAGTCCCGTCCGTTCCCGCGCCTGCGCGCAGGGATCGCCGCCGCCACGATCGCCGCCGTGATCGGAGCGACCATGACCGCCGTCCCTGCGGCGGCCGCACTCGAACCGGCCGCCGACGGCGCCTGGCGATTCGACTTCGGCACGGCCACGAGCCCGGTCGCCGAGGGATACGAGCCGGTGCTCACGACCTCGCTCTACACGGCCGCGTCCGGGTGGGGGGTGACGGTTCCCGACGGTGTCGCGCTGTTCGCCCGCGACCGCACCGGCAACCGCACGCCGGCAGACCCGGTGGCCGAGGACTTCGTCGCGGGGACCTCGTGGGGCTTCCTGCTCGACAGCGTGCCCGCCGGCGAGTACGACGTGACCGTGACGATCGGCGATGCCCTCACGACCGCGTCGAGCACCAACGCCACGCTCACGCTCGAGGGGGTCGCGCAGACGCGACTGCTCTCTCCCAAGGGCGGCTCCACCACCGAGACGTTCCGCACGAAGGTGGAGGACGGACAGCTGACCGTGGGCTTCACCGGAAGCGGTCTCGGGGCCTACGTCAACGGACTCGTCGTCGCCCCGGTGCTCCCGGCCGCCCCGGCCGAGCTCGCGGTCGCCAAGGTCGCGTGGAACACGGTCGATCTCTCCTGGGCCGCCGCGGACGACGCCACGGCGTACCGCGTGCTCCGAGCCGACGTCGACGGCGACACGGTCGGCGAGTTCACTCGGATCGCTGAGATCGAGACCACGACCTTCTCCGACACCGAGGTCGCCGAGGGGGACTCGTTCGCCTACGCGCTCGAGGCCGTCAACTCCTACGGGCTCGTGTCTGCCCGCACCGCCGAGGTGCGCAGCGGCGCGATCCCGGCCCTCGCGGTGCCGGCGGTGCCTGAAGGACTCGCCGTCGCGCAGGTGACGAAGGATGCCGTCGCGCTGACCTGGACCGCGACGCCGAACGCCGACGAGTACGTCATCGAGCGTGCGGGGCCCGACGGACTCTTCTCCCCCGTCGCCACGGTGTCCGCACCCTCCTTCGCCGACACGGTCGACACCGCCGAGAAGTGGTCGTACCGGGTGACGGCGCGCAACGCGGCTGGCGCCTCCGAGGCCTCCGTCGCCGTCGACTCCGCGGCCTACGCGGCACCCGCTCCCCTGCCCGCCGGCGACCGGATCGTCTTCGACTTCGGCCCCGGTGCCCTCGCCGACGGCGCCGTCGGCGTCACCTCGGCAGTCGGATTCTCCGACGAATGGGGGTACGGCTTCAGCACCGCTCCGACCTCCGCAGAACCTGATGTCGATCGCGGTGGCGACGACCCGCTGCGCGGAGACCACGTCGCAGCCCAGGGTGGCACCTTCGAGGTGCAGCTGGGCGCAGGCGACTACATCGTCAGCGTCATCGCGGGCGACCGCAGCGCTGCGAGCGAGATCGCGATCACAGCTGAGGGCATCGCCAAGGTGCAGACGACCGCGAAGCCCGCCGGGGAGTACCTCGAGATGGCCTTCCCGATCGCCCTCGTCGACGGGCGTCTGACCCTGCAGGTCGCGGGCTCCGCGGCGGCGCTCGACGCGCTCACCATCACGCGCCAGACGAGCCGCGCACCCGGAGCCCTGCCGACGGTGTACCTCGCCGGCGACTCGACCGTGCAGACCTATACAGACACGTTCGCACCGCAGGCGGGATGGGGACAGATGATCGACCGCTTCTTCGCGGACGACGTCGCGTTCGCGAACCACGCGATCGGCGGACGATCCTCGAAGAACTTCATCACGCAGGGCCGCCTTGACGAGATCCTCCGCGGAATCCGCCCCGGCGACTACCTGTTCGTGCAGTTCGGACACAACGACGCGACCCAGGGCGTCGACGATCGCTACGCGTCTCCCGCCGACTACAAGGAGTATCTGCGCAGCTACGTGCAGGGAGCCCGTCAGCGCGGAGCCACCCCCGTGCTCGTGACCCCCGTCTCCCGCCGCAGCTTCGACGCCGCGACGGGTGCTGCCAACGTGAGCTTCCCCGAGTACGTGGCGAAGATGATCGAGCTCGCGCAGGAGGAGGGCGTCGCGCTCGTCGACCTGTCGGCCTCGAGCCGCGCCTACCTCGACGAGATCGGCCCCGAGGCCGCGAAGTCGGTGTTCCTCTGGGTCGATCCGGGCATCTTCCCCGGACGCCCGTCGGGCACCCAGGACGACACGCACTTCCAGGACTACGGCGCGATCCAGATGGCGCGCCTGATCGCCCAGGACGTCGCAGCCCTCGACGACCCCCTCTCCGCGAAGGTCGTCGATGTCGAGCCACCCGCCGCGGTACCGGCTGCACCTGCGAATCTCGTGGCCGGCTCGATCTCCAACGCCGGCGCCGTGCTGCAGTGGGGCGCATCCTCGGGTGCCGATATCTACCGCATCGAACGCCAGGCCACCGCCGACCCCGAGCAGATCTGGTCCCTCGTGACCACGACGACGCAGACGAGCGCCATCGTGCAGGGCCTCGCCGAGGGTGCGGGGTACCGCTACCGCGTGTACGCGGTGAACGGCCGCGGTGTCTCCGACGCGTCGAACACGGTGAGCTTCTCGACCAAGCAGGCGAAGTGGAAGTTCGACTTCCAGCTCACCGGCGGGGTCGTGATGCCCGGATACACCGAGGTGAACCCCGATGACGGGTACACGGAAGACACCGGATTCGGCTTCGCGACGCCCTTGGCCGCGAACGCCGGGCGCGACCGCGGGACCGCGGGCGGTGCGAGCGACCTCGAGCGCGACTTCGTCCTCCCCGGCGACTCGAGCGAGTTCCTGCTGGACGTGCCGAACGGCACGTACTCGGTCAAGACCTACTCGGGCGACTGGATCGGCTCCACCCGGACCAACTTCGACATCGAGGGCAAGGCGCTCGGATCGGGCAACGCCGGTTCCGGTGCGGTGAACGCGTCGGTCCGCGGGCCTGTGCTCGTCACCGACGGTCAGCTCACCGTGCGGGTGCACGGTGCTGCCGCGGGAACACGCCTGAACGGCATCGAGGTGACGCCGATCCTGCTGGGCCCGGCCGGCCTCGAGGTGACCGACGTGAACGCGGATCCTGCCGCACCGACCGTCTCCCTCGCCTGGACGCCCGAACCGGGGATGAGCTGGAAGGTGTACCGCACCTCGGCATTCGAGAAGTCCGCGACCCTGGTCGGCGAGACCACGACGGCGTCGTTCGTCGACACCGGCGCCCGCCTGGGTCTCGACTACGTGTACTCCGTGACCGCTGTCGACCAGACCGGACTCGAGTCGGTGCCCTCGGCATCCGTCGACGTGTCGCTGGTGGACCCGGCGGTCGCTGCGCCGTCGGCCCCCACCGCACTCGCGGTCGACCGTCTCGAGAAGCGCGAGGTCGAGATCTCGTGGGCGCAGCCGAGCACCGCCGTCTACTCGATGGTCTTCCGTTCCGAGATCGAGGGGGAGCGCGGCGAACTCGCCGGCTTCGCCACCGCGAACCGGTTCGTCGACACCGCCGTGCTCACGACGATCCCGTACCACTACACCGCTGTCGCGGTGAATGCCGGTGGCGCGGGGCCCGACTCCGCGCAGCTGAGCACGGAGGCGGCCACGGTGCTGCAGCGGCAGGCCGAGTATCTCGATCGCGCGCCCGCAGCAGTGTCGACGGACGACGGTGTGCTGGTCAGCTGGCGCATGCTCGGCACCGACCCGGATGCGATCGCCTTCCACGTCTACCGTGACGGCACGCGCATCACGGACGAGCCGATCACCGACTCGACCAATCTCCTCGACGCCGAGGGCGCGGACGATGCGACGTACTTCGTCACGAGCGTGGTCGACGATCGCGAGGTCACGGTGACGGACGAGTTCGGAGTGCAGGACGGCGACCACCTCTCGATCCCTCTCGACAAGCCTGCCGACGCGTACACGAAGGACGGGCAGCCGTATTCGTACCGCGCCAACGATGCGAGCGTCGGAGATCTCGACGGCGACGGGCAGTACGAGATCCTCGTCAAGTGGGACCCCTCGAACTCGAAGGACAACTCGCAGTCGGGTTACACCGGCAACGTGTACCTCGACGCCTACCGTCTCGACGGCACGCGCCTGTGGCGCATCGACCTGGGGGTGAACATCCGGGCGGGAGCGCACTACACGCAGTTCCAGGTGTTCGACTACGACGGCGACGGCCGCGCCGAGGTGGTCATGAAGACCGCCGACGGCACGATCGACGGCGTGGGGCAGCCCATCGGCAACGCCAGCGCCGACCACCGCAACAGCACGGGCTACGTGCTCACCGGGCCCGAGTACCTCAGCGTCTTCCACGGACTGACGGGGGCTGCGGTCGACACCGTGGACTACGTGCCGGCCCGAGGCGACGTCGGCTCGTGGGGCGACACCTACGGCAACCGGGTCGACCGGTTCCTGGCGGCGACCGCCTACCTCGACGGCGAGCACCCCAGTGCGATCTTCAGTCGCGGGTACTACACCCGGGCCGTCATGGCGGCGTACGACTTCGACGGCACGACGCTCACTCAGCGCTGGGTGCTCGACTCGAACGACCCGGGCAACGAGGGCTTCTACGGGATGGGCAACCACAACCTGTCGGTCGCCGACGTCGACGGCGATCAGAAGGACGAGATCGTCTACGGATCGGCCACGGTCGACGACGACGGCACACTCCTGTACTCGACCGGCCTCGGCCACGGCGACGCGATCCACGTCTCGGACCTCGTGCCCTCGAACCCCGGCCTCGAGGTGTTCGCCGCCCACGAGGAGATGAACGCCTCGGGCAACGTCGGTGCGACGATGCGCGACGCGCGTACGGGCGAGGTCCTGTGGTCCATCCCCGCGGCCAAGGACACCGGTCGTGCCGCCTCCGCCGACATCGACCCCCGGCATGAGGGCGCCGAAGGATGGGCCATCGGCGGTGACGCCGCGTGGAACTCCCCTGTCGGTCAGCTCAGGTCGTCCACGGGCGAGCTCATCGGCGAGCGCATCCCCGCCGCGAACTTCCTCGCGTGGTTCGACGGCGACCCGCTGCGGGAGATCGTCGACCACGACTGGAACGCCGAGACGTCCACCGGCGTACCGACCGTGTCGAAATGGAACTGGGAGACCGAGTCCGGCAAGACGATCCTGAAGGCGGAGGGTGCACTCTCGAACAACAGCACCAAGGGCACGTCGAACCTGCAGGCGGACCTCTTCGGCGACTGGCGCGAGGAGATCGCCTGGCGCTCCGACGACTCGACGGAGCTGCGGATCTACTCCACCACCGACGAGACCGATCTGCGCCTGCGGACCCTGATGCACGACCCCGTGTACCGCCTCTCGGTCGCGTGGCAGAACACCGGGTACAACCAGCCGCCGCAGACGAGCTTCTTCCTCGGAGACGGCATGGAGCAGCCGCCTGCTCCGCGCATCGCGGTCACCGGCGACCCGTCGGGGGCAGTCGACCAGACGGCTCCCGTCATCTCTGGGTTGCCTGCGGACGGCACTCTGCTGCCGAGCACGTCGACCTTCACGGTGGACGTGACGGCTGCCGATCCCGAGTCGGGGGTTCGGACCCTCGACATCGCGTTCGACGGAGAGCCTGTGGCACAGGGCCAGACCATCGATCTGGCCGATCTGGTCGGCACCCACACGGTCACGGTCAACGCCGTCAACCACGACGGCCTGGTCACCCGTGCCGAGACTCAGATCCTGGTCTACGACGATGAACGCCCTGCGGCGAAGCCCGCCCGAGGCACGCTGTCGACGGACTCAGGCTGGGACACCGGCCTGCATGACGGCGAGTTCACCGTGTCGATGAACCTCTGGCACGGCGTGAACGGGTCGGTGTTCCGGCTCTACGAGAACGGGACGCTCATCGCGACGAAGCTGCTCGACGCCGATTCGCCGAAGGCGCAGGTCACGACGGTCGCAGTGAGCGGCCGCACCGACGGCACCTACGTCTACACGGGCGAGCTGATCAACGCGAAGGGCACGACGGCGACGACATCCGTGACCGTGAAGGTGAAGGATGCAGCCCCCGGGGTCCCCGTGGTCAGCCACGACAATTGGGATCGCGACGGCAGCTACACGGTGACCACCGATCTCTGGTGGGGCACGAACGGCACCGAGTACCGGCTCTACGAGAACGGGATTCTCGTCGACACCCAGGCCCTGGTGGCAGCCTCACCTTCGGCGCAGCGCGCGCAGACGGCGATCACCGGTCGCGCACCCGGCACCTATGCCTATGTCGCCGAGTTCTCGAACGCCGCGGGCACCACGTCGTCGAGGAGCGTGACCGTGACGGTGCGGTGATCGGCGGATCCATCCGAGGCATGGCCGGTCGCTTGACAGAGCGATCGGCCATGCTAGTGTTGAGACGTTGAATGAAACGATTCAAAACCTCGATGAAGAGAGAACACCCATGACCCGCGTCGCGTTCCAGTTGCAGGTGCGTCCTGAACTGCTCGACGAATACCTCGCCCGTCACTCGCCCGTGTGGCCTGAGATGCTGGCTGAGATCGCGGCCGCCGGCCGCCGCAACTACTCGCTGTTCCTGGCCGAGGGCGGCACGCTCGTCGGCTACTACGAGACCGATGACGATGCCGCGGCGCAGGCCTACCTCGCCGCCTCCGCCGTCGCCGCGCGGTGGGAGGCCGAGATGGGCCGCTTCTTCGTCGATCTCGACGGTCGTCCCGACCAGGCGGCCACCGCACTCACCGAGGTCTTCCACCTCGAAGACCAGCTCGCCGACGCCGGCAGCTCCGCAGCATCCGACATCGACGACAACGACACCGATAACCGCAACGACACCGAAGGCAGCGCCTCATGAGCATCCTCTCGTCCGACAACCTCGCAGCTCTCGAGCAGCAGGGCATCGAGCTCCCCAGCTGGGCGTTCGGCAACTCCGGCACCCGCTTCAAGGTGTTCGGCACGCCGGGCACCCCGCGCGACCCATGGGAGAAGATCGCGGATGCCGCGCAGGTCAACACCTACACCGCGCTCGCTCCGTCGGTCGCGCTGCACATCCCGTGGGACCTCGTCGACTCGTTCTCCGATCTGCGCAAGCACGCCGAAGACCTCGGCGTGACGCTCGGCACGGTCAACTCCAACACGTTCCAGGACGACGACTACAAGTTCGGCGCACTGACCCACGAAGACCCCGCGATCCGCCAGAAGGCGATCGACCACCACCTCGCCTGCATCGACGTGATGGATGCCACAGGTAGCCGCGACCTGAAGATCTGGCTCGCAGAGGGATCGAACTACCCGGGCCAGGCCGACCTGCGCGGCCGCCAGGACCGCCTGCAGGAGTCGCTGCAGCAGATCTATGCCCGCCTCGGCGACGACCAGCGCCTCGTGCTCGAGTACAAGTTCTTCGAGCCGGCGTTCTACCACACCGATGTTCCCGATTGGGGTACGTCGTACGCCCAGGTCTCGTCCCTCGGCGACAAGGCGATGGTGTGCCTCGACACGGGTCACCACGCCCCCGGCACCAACATCGAGTTCATCGTCATGCAACTGCTGCGCCTCGGCAAGCTCGGCTCCTTCGACTTCAACTCGCGCTTCTACGCCGACGACGACCTGATCGTCGGTGCGGCCGACCCGTTCCAGCTGTTCCGCATCCTGTTCGAGGTCGTCCGCGGCGGCGGCCTCAACAACCCCGACGTGGCGTTCATGCTCGACCAGTGCCACAACGTCGAGGACAAGATCCCCGGCCAGATCCGCTCGGTGCTCAACGTGCAGGAGATGACGGCCCGCGCGCTGATCGTCGACCGCGACGCCCTGTCCGCCGCGCAGAAGTCCGGTGACGTGCTCGCTGCGAACGCCGTCTTCATGGACGCGTTCTACACCGACGTGCGCCCCGCTCTCGCCGAGTGGCGCGAGTCGCGCGGACTCGCTGCCGACCCGATGGCGGCGTACGCCGAGTCGGGCTACCAGCAGAAGATCGCCGCTGAGCGCGTCGGCGGCGTGCAGGCCGGTTGGGGCGCCTGACCCTCGCTCCGATACCCAGACCCGTCGGGATGCGGGAGCCGATCCCCGCATCCCGACGCCCCACCGACAGAAGGACGGATGCTGTGAGCGACCAGGTGCTCGACGGACCGCACGGCCCGCTGCGCGTCCGCGTGTACACGCCGGAGAACCCTGCGGGACCCGGACTCGTCTGGGTGCACGGCGGCGGATTCGCCGCGGGTGAGCTCGAGATGCCCGAGGCCGACTGGGTCGCGCGGAGCTTCGCCGAGCGCGGCATCGTCGTGGTCTCGGTCGACTACGCCCTCGCGCCGTTCCCCCGCGTCTGGGCCGCTGCCGCGGATGCACCCGAACGCCACGGCGTCCACTATCCGGTCGCCTCCGACGAGGTCGAGCACGCCTTCCGCTGGGCCGTCGACTCCGGTCTCGCAGAGGGCCCGTGGTCGATCGGCGGAGCAAGCGCGGGTGGCAACCTCGCGACCGGCGCAGCCCTGCGCCTGAGCCACGGTTCCGGTCCCGTCCCCGCTCTCGCGGTGCTCGCGTATCCGACGCTGCACGCTGTGCAGGACACACCGGATGCGGCCCTGCGCGCGGCGCTCGACGCAGATCCTGAGGCCGACACGTTCGGGCCCGAACCCGTGCGAGTCATGTACGAGAACTACCTGGGCGGGCCTGTCGACGACGCCGACCTCTACGCCGCGCCGGGCACCGCATCTGTCGATGAGCTCTCACGGTTCCCCGCCACGATCATGATCAACGACGAGGTCGACGAGCTGCGCGTCTCGGGTGAGGCCTTCGGCGCCTCACTGCGATCCGCCGGTGTCGACCTCGACATCTCGACCGAGCCGGGCACCCGCCACGGCCACCTCAACCGACCGGAACACGCGGCGGCGACAGCATCCGTCGATCGCTTCGCCGCACGCATCCTCGCCACTTCTCCCGAGAACAAGGAACAGCCATGACCAACCCCACCGCCGCCGCCCTCATCGAGCGGTCGAACCGCCTGGGCGCCGATCCCAAGAACACCAACTACGCCGGTGGCAACACGTCGGCGAAGGGCACCGAGACCGACCCCGTCACGGGGCAGCCGGTCGAGCTGATGTGGGTGAAGGGCTCGGGCGGCGACCTGGGGACGCTCACCGAGCAGGGCCTCGCGGTGCTGCGTCTGGACCGCATGCGCGCACTCGTCGACGTCTACCCTGGCCTCGACCGCGAAGACGAGATGGTCGCCGCATTCGACTACTGCCTGCACGGCAAGGGCGGTGCAGCTCCGTCGATCGACACGGCGATGCACGGCCTCGTCGACGCCGCACACGTCGACCACCTGCACCCCGACTCGGGCATCGCGATCGCGACCGCGGCGGACGGCGAAGCGCTGACCGCGAAGATCTTCGGCGACAAGGTCGTGTGGGTGCCCTGGCGCCGTCCCGGCTTCCAGCTCGGACTCGACATCGCCGCGATCAAGGCACAGAACCCGCAGGCGATCGGCACGATCCTCGGCGGCCACGGCATCACCGCCTGGGGCGACACGTCGGAGGAGGCCGAGGCCCACTCGCTGTGGATCATCGACACCGCCGCTGCCTACATCGAGGCGAACGGCAAGGCCGACCCGTTCGGCGGAGTCCGCTCGGGCTTCGAGGCACTGCCCGAGGGTGAGCGCCGCGAGCGCGCTGCCGCCCTCGCCGGCACCATCCGCGGCATCGCCTCGACCGACAAGCCGATGGTCGGTCACTTCACCGACTCCGACGTCGTCCTCGACTTCCTGGCCTCCGACCGCGCGCCCGAACTCGCGGCTCTCGGCACCAGCTGCCCCGACCACTTCCTGCGCACCAAGGTCAAGCCGCTGATCCTCGACCTGCCCGTCACGGCCTCCGCCGACGAGCAGATCGCCCGGCTGCACGAGCTGCACACCGAGTACCGCGCCGACTACCAGGCGTACTACGACGCCCACGCCACCAGCGAGTCGCCTGCGATCCGCGGCGCCGACCCGCTCATCGTGCTCGTGCCCGGCATCGGGATGTTCTCGTACGGTGCGAACAAGCAGACCGCCCGCGTCGCCGGCGAGTTCTACGTCAACGCGATCAACGTGATGCGCGGCGCCGAAGCGCTGTCGACCTACTCCCCCATCTCCGACGCTGAGAAGTTCAACATCGAGTACTGGGCGCTGGAAGAAGCGAAGTTGCAGCGCATGCCGAAGCCCAAGTCGCACCAGGGTCGTATCGCGTTCGTCACCGGTGCCGCCAGCGGCATCGGCAAGGCCATCGCCACCCGCCTCGCGGCAGAGGGCGCCTGCGTCGTCATCGCCGACCTCGACCTCGAGAAGGCCCAGGCCGCAGCGGCCGAGCTCGGGAACACCGACGTCGCGATCGGCGTCGCGGCGAACGTCGCCGATGCGGATGCGATCCAGGCCGCGCTGAACGACGCCGTGCTCGCTTTCGGTGGTGTCGATCTCGTCGTCAACAACGCGGGCCTCTCGCTGTCGAAGCCGCTGCTCGAGACCACCGAGAAGGACTGGGACCTGCAGCACGACGTCATGGCCAAGGGCTCGTTCCTCGTGTCGAAGGCCGCAGCGCGCGTTCTCATCGACCAGAAGCTCGGCGGTGACATCATCTACATCTCTTCGAAGAACTCGGTCTTCGCCGGTCCGAACAACATCGCCTACTCGGCGACGAAGGCCGACCAGGCGCACCAGGTGCGGCTGCTGGCCGTCGAGCTCGGCGAGTTCGGCATCCGCGTCAACGGCATCAACCCCGACGGCGTCGTGCGCGGTTCGGGCATCTTCGCCTCGGGCTGGGGTGCGAACCGCGCCGCGACCTACGGCGTCGCCGAAGAGGACCTCGGCCAGTTCTACGCCAACCGCACGATCCTCAAGCGCGAGGTCGTTCCCGAGAACGTGGCGGATGCCGTCTACGTGCTGACGGGCCCCGAGCTCAGCCGCACCACGGGCCTGCACATCCCGGTCGACTCCGGCGTCGCCGCGGCGTTCCTGCGATGACGGTGCGGTCCGTCGCCGCCGTCGACCTCGGGGCGACCAGCGGTCGCGTCATGATCGGTCGGATCGGCGACGGCCGGCTCGATCTCGAACTCGTCTCGCGGTTCCCGAACGGGCCCGTCGAGCGCGAGGACGGCCTGCACTGGGACTTCGGCGCGCTCTACGAGCATGTCGTCTCAGGGCTCGCCGAGGCTGTGCGCCGAGAGCCGGGCATCGAGAGCATCGGGATCGACTCGTGGGCCGTCGACTACGGCCTGCTGAAGGACGGCGCGCTTCTCGCCGAGCCGTTCCACTATCGCGACGAGCGCACCGCGCGGGGCGTCGCCGAGGTGCACGCCGAGGCGCCCTTCGCCGAGCTGTACCAGCGGAACGGACTGCAGTTCCTGCCGTTCAACACGCTGTACCAGTACCGCGTCGACGCCGGCCTCGCCGATGCCGACACCGCGCTGCTGATCCCCGACCTCATCGCGTTCCTGCTCACCGGAACAGCTGTGGCCGAGCGGACCAACGCCTCGACGACGGGCCTCTTGGGCGTCGAGACGGGCGAGTGGGACGCAGAGCTCGCCGAACGCCTCGGCATCCCGTCGAGCATCCTGCCGACGCTCGTCGACCCTGGCGAGACGATCGGCACCCTGCGACCCGAGCTCGCTGAGCGCATCGGCAAGCAGCTGCCCGTGATCGCGGTCGGCTCGCACGACACCGCATCCGCCGTCGTCGCCGCTCCCCTGTCGACGCCGCACTCGGCCTACATCTCGTGCGGCACGTGGGGTCTGGTCGGCGTCGAGCTGGCCGAGCCCGTGCTGACGGATGCTGCACGCGAGGCGAACTTCACGCACGAGCTCGGCGTCGACCGCCGTTACCGCTTCCTGCACAATGTGACGGGACTCTGGCTGCTGAGCGAGACCGTGCGCGCGTGGGAGGCGCAGGACGGATCGCCGATCGCCCTGCCCGAGCTGCTGGCTGCGGCCTCTGCCGTGACGGGTGACGTGCCACTGTTCGACGCGAACGACTCCTCGCTCAGTGCACCGGGAGACATGCCCTCACGCATCGCGGCGCTTCTCGGTTCAGAGACGCCCTCGACGCGACCCGCCCTCGCCCGGTCGATCGTCGAGTCGATCGCCGCGGCCTTCGCGGACGCGGTGCAGACGGCATCCGATCTGTCGGGGCGCGAGCTCGACAGCATCCACCTCGTCGGCGGCGGGTCGTTGAACCGCCTCCTGTGCCAGGCGACGGCCGATCGCACCGGTCTACCGGTGCTGGCCGGCCCTGTCGAAGCCACGGCCCTCGGCAATGTGCTCGTGCAGGCGCGCGCCCTCGGCGCCGCCCCGGCCTCTCTCGAGGAGCTGCGCTCCTTGGTCGCCGCCACGCACGAACCGGAGCGCTTCGACCCGCGCTGACCCGCTTCGACCCGCCACCTCCCTGCGGCGGCACACTTGGCTGCACAGATCACAGATGGATGCCGAGAACACCCTTTCTCGGCATCCATCTGTGTTCTCGGCAGCCATCTGTACCGGGCTGGGAGCGCATCTGCACCAGGCCAGGAGGGGCACCCGGGCCACACGAAAGGGGCGCCGGAGCCGAAGCCCCGACGCCCCTCCTGAGGCGATCGACTCAGAAGTCGAAGTCGCCGATGTTGTCCGCGTTGAACTCGAACGGGTCGCCGAGCAGCACGACGCCGTCAGCGCCGACCGTGTACTCGCCGAGCTCGCCCGCGTCGAAGGTGTCGCCCTCTTCGCCGGTGATGTCGCCCTCGATCAGCGCCTTGGCAGCGAACGCCGCCAGGTAGCCGAGGTCGGACGGGTTCCACAGCGCGAACGCGGTGACGGTGCCGTCCTCGACGTACTCGCGCATCTGGTTCGGCGTGCCGAGACCCGTGATCGCGACCTTGCCCTTGTAGTCCGAGGTCGAGACGTAGCGCGCGGCAGCCGCGATGCCGACCGTGGTGGGCGAGATGATGCCCTTCAGGTTCGGGTGGCTCTGCAGCAGAGCTGCGGTCTTGTCGAACGACGTCTGGTCGTCGTCGTCACCGTAGACGGTCTCGACGATCGTGATGTCGGGGTACTCGGTGGCGACGTACTCCTTCATCAGGTCGATCCAGGCGTTCTGGTTGGTCGCGTTGGCAGATGCCGACAGGATCGCGACCTCGCCCGCTCCACCGATCTGGTCGGCGATCAGGTCGACCTGCACCTTGGCGATGCCCTCGGAGTCGGCCTGGTTGATGAACAGGTCGCGGCACTCGGGGTTGGTGTCGGAGTCGAAGGTGACGACCTTGACGCCGGCGTCGCGCGCCTCGTTCAGGGCGTCGCAGATCGCCTTCGGGTCGTTGGCCGAGACGACCAGCGCGCCGACGGCCTGCTGCGTCGCGGTGTTGATGTAGCTGACCTGGGCGTCGGGGGTGGCCTCAGCGGGTCCGACCTCGGCGAACGTGCCTCCGAACTCATCGACGGCGGTCTTGCCACCTTCGCTCGAGGTGTCGAAGTACGGGTTGCCGAGGTTCTTGGGCAGGAACGTGATCGCGAGGTTGTCGGATCCTCCGCCCTCCGAGCCCGATCCGCCGGAGCCACCGCTGGTGTCGGCGCAGCCGGTCAGCACGAGCGCTGCGGCCACGGCGACCGCCGCGAACCCCGCGATCTTCTTACGTGCAAACGTCATTGTTCTTCCTTTCGTGATGATCACCGCTGGCGGATACCGGCGATGAGAGGCTGCCTCATGGTGCGGGAGAGGCTGCGACGCGGAGTGGCGGACCGGCCTTCGCACGGACGCGCTGCGCCCAGGCGAGGACGCTGGCTGCGACGACCGAGAAGATCAGCAGACCGCCGGTGATGATGTTGATGACATCGGAGGTGACGCCGGCGAGGCGCAGGCTGCTGCCCAGCACGCCGATCAGGAGCACGGCGGCGACGACGCCGTGCAGGTGTCCCCGTCCGCCGAAGACCGAGACCCCGCCGAGCACGACTGCGGCGATGACCTGCAGCTCGAGGCCGGTGGCGTTGTCGCCTCGGGCGCTGCCGAATCGCAGCGTGTAGAAGATCCCTGCGAAGGCTGCGACCACACCCGAGAGCACGAACAGGATGAACTTGGTGCGCTCGACGTTGACGCCCGAGAACCGCGCCGCGTCCTTCGAGAGCCCGATCGCGAAGACGCCGCGACCGAACGGCGTGAAGTGCAGCAGCACGACGAACAGCACCAGCAAAATCAGGAACGGGATCACGATGTACGGGATCGTCGTCCCGGCGATCTTCGCCTTCGCGAGAGCCGTCCAGGTCTCGGGGAAGTCGGTCACCGCGGTGGTTCCGAGAAGTCCGACCGCGAGACCGCGGAAGAGGGCGAGCGTACCGATCGTGACCGCGAGCGAGGGCAGTCCGACGATCGTGACGAGGAAGCCGTTGAACGCTCCTCCCACGACACCGACCAGCAGGGCTGCGAGGGCGGCGACCTCGAACGGAGCACCCGACTCGGTGAGCACGCCCGTCACGACGCTGGCGAGACCGACCATCGATCCGACCGAGAGGTCGATCTCTCCGGTGATCATGACGAGCGTCATCGGCAGGGCGATCAGCAGGATCGGAGCGACGTCGAGCAGCAGGTAGTTCGCCGTGATCGGCTGGGCGAACCCGCGGATCGAGACGGCCGCGACGATCGTCACGAGCACGAGCAGCGCGATGATCGCGAACTCGCGGTTGATGAAGATGCGTCGCCAGAGCGGCCGGTCGTAGTCGCGGATGACGCGCGTCGACGTGGTCGTCGTTGTCGTGGTCATGATTCGTCCCTCGCCTCGATGAGCTGGCGTCTCTGTCTGACCGCGAGCACCCGGTCGAGCACGATGGCCCCGATGATGAGCACGCCGACGACCGCGCGCTGCCAGAAGTCCGGGATGCCGAGGATCGGCAGCGCACGGTTGATGGTCATCAGGAGCATCGCGCCGATGGCCGCGCCCCAGACCGTTCCGACGCCCCCGGTGATCGCGATGCCGCCGATGACGGCGGCACCGACCGCATCCAGCTCCCAGCCGCTGCCGGCCTGCGAGCTGATCGATCCGTATCGAGCGGCGTAGAAGACGCCGGCGAGACCCGCGAGTGCGCCCGAGAGGATGAACGCCGAGAGCACGCGGCGTGTGACCTTGAGACCGTAGAGCTCTGCGGCCGAGGGGTCGGATCCGATCGCGTAGTACTCGCGGCCGCCGCGGGTGTTGCGGAGGTACCAGGCAGCCATCGCGAGCACGATCACGGCGATGATCGACAGCACGGGGATGAACAGGATCTGCTGCGTGCCCAGTGCGAGGAAGCCCTTGGGCATGTCGGACGCGTTGATACGGTCGCTGCCGGTCCACAGCACGTTGATGCCGCGATAGGCATACAGCGTGCCGAGCGTGATCACCATCGCCGGCACCTTCGCGAACGCGACCAGGGCGCCGTTCACGAGACCCAGGAACGCTCCGAGCAGCACGGCTGCGATCACGACGACGACGATCGGGATGCCGGGCACGTCGACGAACAGGCGTCCGGTGAGATATGCGGTGAGACCCATGACCGAGCCGACCGAGAGGTCGACGTTGCGTGTGATGATCACGATCGCCTGGCCGACCGCCACGAGCATGAGGATCGACGGCGTCAGGAGCAGGTCGCGCCAGCCGTCGGAGCTGAACAGGAAGTTCGGGTTCTTCACGGTGGCGGCGATCACGACGAGCACGAGAGCGGCGAGGATGCCGAACTCGCGTGCGCGACCGATGCCGCCCGGCTTCTTCGAAATCGCGGGAGCGGCGGCCGCCGGCGCGGTGGTGAGACTCATGAGTGCAGCTCCGATGAGTGAGTGGCGGCGAACATGACGTTCTCGCTGGTGGCGTCGTCGCGGGAGATCTCGGCGGTGATGCGGCCTTCGCGCATCACGAGCACGCGGTCGGCCATGCCGAGGACCTCGGGCAGCTCGGACGAGATCATGAGGATCCCCAGGCCTTCGCCCGCGAGCTGCGAGAGCAGCCGGTGCACCTCGGACTTCGTGCCGACATCGATGCCTCGGGTCGGCTCGTCGATGATCAGGACGCGCGGATCGGTGGCCAGCCACTTGGCCAGCACGACCTTCTGCTGGTTTCCTCCTGAGAGGGTGGATGCCACGGTGTCGAGCGCATGCGTCTTGACCTCGAGGCGGGAGGCCCACTCCTTGGCCGCGCGGTTCTCGATGCCGCTGGTGATCAGACCCCACTTCGACAGGCGCCGACGGATCGCGAGCGTGATGTTGCCGCCGACGCCCGCATCGATCACGAGACCCTGCTTGCGGCGGTCCTCCGGCACGAGCGCGAGTCCGCTGCGCATCGCAGCGGTGGGGCTGCGGCGCGCGACGGCTGCGCCGAGCATCCGCACCTCGCCCTCCTCGTACGGGTCGACGCCGAAGATCGCCCTGGCGACCTCGGAGCGGCCTGCTCCGACGAGGCCGGCCAGCGCGACGATCTCGCCCGCTCGAACGGTGAACGAGATGTCGTGGAAGACTCCGGGGCGGGTGAGCGCTGTGACCTCGAGCAGCGGCTCGCCGATCGCGGCCTCCTGCTTGGGGAACAGCTCTGTGACATCCCGCCCGACCATCTGACGGACGAGCTCATCGACCGTCGTCTCGGCGATGGCCGTCGTGTCGATGTAGGCGCCGTCGCGCATGACGGTGACCGTGTCGCACAGGTCGAACACCTCGTCGAAGCGGTGCGAGATGAACAGGATCGCACGGCCCTCGTCGCGCAGGCTCCGGGCGACCGCGAACAGACGGTCGACCTCGACACCGCTGAGCGCGGCCGTCGGCTCGTCCATGATCAGCACGCTCGCATCGAGCGAGATCGCCTTCGCGATCTCGATGATCTGCTGGTCGGCGATCGACAGTCCCTCGGTGATGCGATCGGGGTCGAGCGTCACGCCCAGGCGACGGAAGATCTGGTCGACCTCGGTGCGCATAGCCTTGCGGTCGATACGTCCGAGGAAGCCGGTGGGCTGGCGACCCATGAAGATGTTCTCGGTCACCGAGAGGTCGGGGAACAGGGTCGGCTCCTGGTAGATGACCGCGATGCCCGCGGCCTTCGACTGCGCCGTGCTGGTGAAGTCGACCTCTTCGCCGTGCAGACGGAAGTCTCCCGAGTCGCGGCGGTAGAGACCGGCCATGATCTTCACGAGGGTCGACTTTCCCGCACCGTTCTCGCCGATGAGGGCATGGATGGAACCGGGGCGGAGCGTCAGGCTGCCGGAGCGGAGTGCGACGACGGGGCCGAAGGACTTCACGACCCGATGCAGCTCGAGCGCGGTGGGGGGAGCGCTGCGGGCGGAGGCTGCGTCTACCACTGGCTTTCCTCTCCGTTGAGGGGGATGATGATCGGAATGAACTTTACCTGAATCGATTCAAGCTCGTTTCAGGCTAGTGTATGTGATGCCGGTCTCAGGTCAACCCCTGATGCCGAAGCGTGATCCGCCCGACGACGAGAGGACAGCCGAATGCCGATCAGCATCCGTGATGTCGCGCTCCGTGCGGGCGTCTCGGTAGGCACGGTCTCGAACGTCCTGAACCGCCCGGACGAGGTCTCCAGCGACTCGGTCGAACGGGTCACCCAGGCGATCGAAGAACTCGGCTATGTGCGCAACGACGCAGCTCGCAAGCTCCGCGCCGGCGTCAGCACGACCGTCGGATTCGTGGTGCTCGACGGACAGAACCCGTTCTACAACGACGTCGTGCGCGGTGCAGAGGATGAAGCATCCAGCCACGGCATCGCGATCCTCTACGGCAACACCGACGACGATCCCTCCCGCGAGAAGGTCTATCTCGACCTGTTCCGCGAGCAGCAGGTGCGAGGTCTGCTCATCGCCCCGTACGGCGATGTCATGACGCAGCTTCGCAAGTTCCGCGCGAGCGGTATCGCGACCGTGCTGGTCGACCGGTTCAGCGCCGACAGCGGTTTCTCGTCGGTGTCGGTCGACAGCGTCGCGGGCGGGCGGCTCGCGGTCGAGCATCTGATCGAGGGAGGTCGACGGCGCATCGCCTTCGTCGGCGGCCCCTTCGACATGCGTCAGGTCACCGATCGCCTCGCCGGCGCCCGAGCCGCAGCCGAGAACGCCGCGGTGCACGTCGAGCTCGAAGTCGTGCCGACCTCGGCGATGACCGTCGAAGAGGGCGTCGCCGCCGGTGCCAGACTGCTCACACGACCGCGGCGCGAGTGGCCCGATGCCCTCTTCGCCGCCAATGACCTGCTCGCCCTCGGGCTGCTGCAGTCGCTCGTGTCGGGCGGACGCGTACTCGTGCCCGACGAGATCGCGCTGATCGGCTTCGACGACAATCCGTTCGCCGCCGCAGCCGCCGTGCCGCTGTCATCGATCCGCCAGCCCAGCCGCATGATCGGCCGCACCGCGCTGCGCATCGTGCTCGAAGAGGCGGCCGACCCCGAGAGCATCCCCCGCCAGACCGTGTTCCCTCCCGAGCTGATCGTGCGGCGTTCGACCGGCGGCTGAGACGGCATCACACCCACCGGTCAGGCCCCGTACGCCCGTGCGACCGGTCGCCGCAGCCCCTCGTACTCGACCGACGGCCAGCGCTCGTCGACCGTCAGCACCTCCCACCCCGCGCCCGTGCGCAGCATGGTGTCCTCGACCTTGAGGCCGGCTGCGGTCGGATTCCAGGCGAACGCCTGATCCTCGACGAGTAGATCGGTCGTGGATACCGTGGCACGGGGGTCGCGTCCGGCATATCCGGTCGGCCCGCCCTGGTGATGCCGCTGCCACTCGTCTGCGTCGAACCCGAAACGCGCGTAGGCCGCGGTGCCGGCACTGAAGGCATCGTCGAGACGAGCACCAGGAGCCGAGGCGTCGAGGAACGCACGCTCGACCCCCAGGATCGGCTCCTCGTCGACGGGCGCGCCGACCCACCGGGTGGCGTTGGCGATGAGGCCGTCGCGGCGACCGCAGACGACGATCATCGCTCGATCGCCGAGCACTCCGGCGGTCGGAAGCGGATGCCGGAAACCGCGGCGCTCGGCTCCGGCCACCAGCACGACGAGCGGGTCGATCCCCCGGGCGATGAGCTCCGCAGCGGCGACCGCCGCGACGGCTCGCTCGGTCTGGTCAGGCCCGACCCGGCTGAGCACCTCGGTCAGAGTCTCGGCCGTCTCATGCCCCAGCGACCGATATCTCGCACGCTCCGCAGGTAGCATCCGGGCCCTCGCCGCACGCAGCTGAGGCGCCACCTGCGATTCCGGGACCCCGGCATTCTCAGCACCGGCCACTGCCGGCGGGATCCACCAGGGCACACGCACGATGCGCTCGGCATCCTGGGGCAGCAGCTCCTCGGCGATCATCCGGTCGGCCTCGTTGTCGGCGACGAAGAGCACGTCCCCACCTTCCTCCGCACGCACGGCGAGCACCGGCGGCCCTGCGAGCGACACATGAGTGCGGACGCCCTCGAGGTACCACGAGACCGCCTCATGCGAGGTGAGGACGAGTGGCGCTCCTCCGGACTCCCGCCGCACGCGGGCGACACGATCCTGCTTCTCGATGCGGTCCTCGGATGCTCCGACCATGCGACTCTCCCTGTAGAACGTTTTCTCGTAGTATGACGACAGCCGCGTCCGAACGCGGAACGAAGGGATGCTGATGGCACGCGAATCGTCACGCCCAGGCATCACCGACGTCGCGAAGCTCGCCGGCGTCTCGCTGTCGACCGTGTCGCGCGCGATGAACGGCAACCCGACCGTCGATCCGGCCCTCGCGGAGCGCGTTCAGGCGGCCGCTGCCGAGCTCGGCTACACCGCCAACCCCGTGGCCCGCAGCCTGGTCCTCGGTCGCACGCAGACGGTCGCCGTCGTGATCCCCGACCTCGAGAACCCGACATTCCAGGCGATCCTGCGGGGCCTCAGCCGGGCAGCAACCGCCGACGGATATCACGTGCTGGTCGCCGACTCGCGTGAAGACCTCGGCGAGGAGCACGCACTCGCCAGGGCCACCCGATTGCGCACCGACGGGGTGATCCTCTGCGCTCCCCGAATGCCCGAGCACGAGCTCGCCCAGCTGCTGCCCGCGCTCTCCCCCGCCGTGGTCATCAACCGCGGCCCGCAGACCGGCGCTCCCGTCGTCGGCGCGGACTACGGTTCCGGCATGCGCGAGCTCGTCGACCATCTGACGTCGCTCGGTCACCGTCGCCTGGTCTATCTCGCCGGCGCGACTCGCAGCGTGACCCATCGGGCCCGTCAGGATGCGATCGCCGCAGCGGTCTCGAGAACACCGGGACTGGAGGTGGAGGAGATCTCCGCCGGCGTCGACTTCGACAGCGGAACCGCGATCGCCGATCAGGTGCTCGCGAGCGGTGCGACCGCCGTGATCGCCTATAACGACCTCGTGGCGATGGGTCTCCTCTCAGCGCTGACCGTGCGCCGCGTCGAGGTGCCAGGACAGGTGTCGATCACCGGATTCGACGACATCCCGTTCGCCGCCTACACCTCGCCGCCCCTCACGACGGCTGCGGTGCCCGCGGTCGAGATCGGCGCCGCCGCCTGGGCTGCGATGCACGCTCAGCTCACCGGCGGCAACCCCACCCCGACGCTCACGCTGACACCGAGCCTCGTCGTGCGCGGAAGCACCGCGGCCCCACGCGAGGCCTGAGCGACGGTCGCCGACGTCTCGGTAGTTGCCCTGTGCTATCGTCGAGAAAACGTTTCCTGAGTTCGAGATCACAGAAGGATCACGATGACGAAGACCCGCTACGCCCTCGCCGGAGCCGGAGCCCGCGCCCAGATGTACATCGAGGGGATCCTCGGCACGCATCGCGATCGCGCCGAGCTCGTGGCGATCATCGAGCCCAATTCCGTACGGGCGGCGCTGTACGCGGACCGCATCGCCGAGGCCGGGGCGCCCGCTCCCCGGCTCGCGACGCCCGACGAGCTGGAGCAGGTCATCCGCGACGAACGGGTCGAGCGGGTCATCATCTGCTCCCGCGACGACCTGCACGCCGAACTGATCGTCCGCTCGCTCGAGGCAGGCGCCGACGTCGTCGTCGAGAAGCCGCTCACGATCGACGCGGCGAGCGCGGCCCGCATCGAAGACGCGGTGGAGCGCACCGGTCGCCAGGTCGTGCTCACGTTCAACTACCGCTACTCGCCACGCAACAGCGCGCTGCGTCAGGTGATCCAGGACGGCACGATCGGCCAGGTCACCTCGGTGGACTTCTCGTGGATGCTCGACACGAACCACGGCGCCGACTACTTCCGCCGCTGGCATCGCGAGAAGAAGAACTCGGGCGGTCTGCTCGTGCACAAGTCGAGTCACCACTTCGACCTGGTCAACTGGTGGATCCGCTCGCAGCCGACCCGTGTCTTCGCCTCGGGCGGACTGCGGTTCTACGGGGCAGACAACGCGGCCGCCCGTGGTCTGGGCGAGCGCCCCGCCCGCGGCACCCACGACGGCGGCGACCTGTTCGAGCTCGACCTCCGCACAGACGAGCGCCTCACCGCGCTCTATCTCGACGCCGAGGAGCACGACGGATACAAGCGAGACCTCGATGTCTTCAGCGAGGGGATCACGATCGAGGACAACCTCGCGCTCGTGGTCGACTACGCCTCGGGCGCGACGATGTCGTACTCGTTGAACGCGCACGCGCCGTGGGAGGGCTACCGCGTCGCGGTCAACGGCACCCTCGGCCGGGTCGAACTCGAGGTCGTCGAGCGGGGTGCGGTCCTCGCGGGCGAGGGCCTGCACCCGCACATCGACCCCAGCCTCTCGGGCAGCGACGGCACCTCCTCGCTCCGCCCCGAGAGCGAGCGGCTCGTCGTGCAGCGCCACTGGGAAGAGGCCTACGAGGTGCCGATCGACGGCGGGGACGGCGGCCACGGCGGCGGCGACGAGCTGCTGCTCTCGGATGTCTTCGAGGGCCCGGGCGACGACCCGCTCGCACGTCCGGCCGACTGGACCGACGGCATCCGCTCGATCGCCGTCGGCATCGCCGGCAACCGTTCACTCGAGACGGGCCTGCCGGTGAAGGTCGACGAGCTGGGGATCGCCCTGCTCGCGCGCCGATGAGAATCGTCGTCACCGGCGGATCCGGCCGGCTCGGACGCACGCTGGTGACGGGCCTCGCAGATGCCGGGCACGAGATCGTCTCGCTTGATCGCCAGCCGACGGAGAGCCTCGATCACCCGGGGATCACGCAGTTCTCGCTCGACCTGACCGATGCAGATGCGACGGCCTCCACACTCGCCGGCACGAAGGCCGACGCGCTCATCCACCTGGCGGCGATCGCCGTGCCCTTCAGCGCGCCGGAGGACGTCATCCTGCGCACCAACGCCGCGCTCGCACAGTCCGTCCTCGGCGGAGCGGTGCGCGCCGGCATCCACCGGGTGGTCGCCGCCTCCAGCCCGACCGTGATCGGCTACGGCGCCCCGCGCGGATGGACACCCGAGCGTCTGCCGCTCGATGAGACCTCGCCCGCGGAGCCGTGGAACGCCTACGCCCTGTCGAAGCTGCTGATCGAGCAGACCGTCGACATGCTGCGGCGTCAGACCGGCGACGACGTGCGCTTCGCGACCTTCCGCCCCTGCTACGTGATCGCTCCGGAAGAATGGGCGGGCGCTCCGACGCAGCAGGGACACACGGTGCTGGAGCGGCTCGACGACCCGGCGCTGTCCGCTCCCGCCCTGTTCAACTACGTCGACGCCCGGGATGTCGCCGGTTTCGCCGACACCCTGCTCGCGGCCCTCGATGACATCCCCAACGGCGAGGTCTTCTTCGTCGGCGCCGATGACGCGCTCGCCCGCTGCCCCCTGAGCGAGCTGCTCCCCCAGTTCCACCCCGGCACCGCGCGAGCCGCCGCCGCCCTGACCGGCAGCGCCCCCGCCTTCTCGTCCGCCAAGGCCGCACGTCTGCTCGGCTGGCGGCCGTCTCGCACCTGGCGGACCGAGCTCGCCTCCGCCACCGCATCCGTCTCCTGAAAGGCGCGACACATGGACTTCGATGGAATCCTCTTCTTCCCGGTGACCCCGTTCACCGCTGACGGCACGATCGACCACGAGCTGCTTGCCGCCCATGTCGCGACCGGGGTCGAGTCCGGAGCGGGCGGCGTGTTCCCCGCGTGCGGCACGGGCGAGTTCCATGCTCTGTCGGCGAGCGAGGCCGCCGCCGTCACCCGCACGGCTGTCACCGCCGCCGCCGGACGTGTGCCGGTGATCGCCGGCGCCGGAGGGCCGCTCGGCCACGCGATCGAGGTCGCGAAGGCAGCGGTGGATGCCGGTGCCGACGGACTCCTCGTGCTGCCGCCGTATCTCGTCGGCGGCACCCAGGCGGGTCTCGCCGCGTATGTCGAGCAGATCGTCGAGGCAGCGAGCCTGCCCGTGATCATCTACCACCGTGGGAGCGCGCAGTACTCGGTCGAGACGGTGCGCCGACTCGTTGCGAACCCGAAGGTCGTGGGCTTCAAAGACGGCACCGGTGACATCGGCGCGACACAGCTGATCGTCCGCGCCGTCGCCGAGGAGGGCCGGTCGGACTTCGCCTTCTTCAACGGGCTGCTCACGGCCGAGCTCACGCAGGGCGCCTACCGCGGCATCGGAGTCCCCCTGTACTCCTCGGCCGCCTTCGCCATGGCGCCCGACATCGCCAACGCCTACTACCGCGCGTACGCCGACGGTGACGAGGGGCGGCGCCTCGCACTGCTCGACGGCTTCTATCGACCTCTCGTCGCGCTGCGCGATGAGACCCCCGGATTCGGCGTCTCGCTGATCAAGGCGGGGCTGCGGCTCTCAGGACTCGCGGTCGGGTCGGTACGCGCACCACTTGTCGACCCCACGCCCGCTCAAGAGGCACGCCTCGCCGAGATCCTCACCGCAGGACGCGCACTGCTGTGACCACGATCCGGAGTCTGACGACGCGTCTGCAGCGGGTGCCGCTGACGCGCCCATGGGCTGCCGACGTCACCTCGGTCGGCGTCATCGCGACGCATGTCCTCCGCTCCGACGGCGTCGAGGGCTGGGGCTTCTCGTGGAGCCCGCAGATCGGGGCGCCCGCGGTGAGGGCTCTGCTCGAACACGACATCGCACCCGCCGCCGTCGGCCGCTCGGCAGCTCCGGGCGAGACCTGGCAGGGCCTGTGGGAGCACCTGCACGAAGCCGGAGGCGGCGGCATCACGACGATCGCGCTCGCCGGACTCGACCTCGCGCTCTGGGATGCCGAGGCGCGGTCTGCCGGCGTCTCGGTGTCCGGGGCGCTCGGCCGCCGCCGCGAGCGCGTGCGCGCGTATGGCTCGGGGGTCAACCTGCACTATCCGCTCGAGGAGCTGCTCGCCCAGGTGCAGCGGTGGATCGATTCGGGGTTCGACGCCGTGAAGATCAAGGTCGGCAAGCCCGATCTCGCCGAAGACCTCGATCGCGTCGGCGCCGTACGCGACCTGCTGGGCGCCGACCGATCGCTGATGATCGACGCGAACCAGCGGTGGGACCTCGCGCGCGCGACCACGTCGGTCGAAGCGCTGTCGCGGTTCGATCTCGCCTGGATCGAGGAGCCGCTGCGTGCCGACGACCTCGACGGCCATACGGAACTCGCACGGCGCATCGATGTGCCGATCGCGCTCGGCGAGAACCTGCACACCGTGCACCGCTTCGGCGATTTCCTGCGCGCGGGAGCGGCACAGATCGTGCAACCCAACATCGTGCGGGTCGGCGGCATCACCCCGTTCCTCCGCATCGCCGAGCTGGCGGCGTCGCACGGCGCCGCCCTGCACCCGCACCTGCTGCCGGAGCTCTCCGGGCAACTCGCTCTCGCGCTTGCCGACACAGCGTCCGAGGTGCTCGTCGAGGACGTCGAGGACGCCGGGTTCGGCGCGCTGGGCGCCCTGGTCGACCCGTCGCCCGTCACGATCGCCGGCGGCTGGCTCACCGAGAACGCGCACGCTGGCCTCGGCATCCGCTTCTCCCCTCTGCTCACCGACGCCGCAGCGCGCACCGACGACCCCGCGTTCCGCGCAGGAAAGGACCCCTCGTGACCACGTCTCCCGAAGATCTTGACGCGATCGTCCGCACCGCAGCCGCCGCTGCCCCGATCTGGCGTCGCTCGACGGCCTCGGACCGCTCGAGCTGGCTGCGTGCCGCGGCCGATGTGCTGGATGCGAACGTCACCGAGCTCGTCGCGATCGCCGACGAGGAGACTCGGCTGGGCGCGACACGGCTGACCGGCGAGGTCGCCCGCACGAGTGGCCAGCTGCGGCTGTTCGCGACGGTCATCGAGGAGGGCTCGTACCTCGAACTCACGGTCGATGATGCGGATGCCGGCGCCACCCCGCCACGACCGGAGCTGCGCCGCCTGCTCACTGCTCTCGGCCCGGTCGCCGTCTTCTCGGCGTCCAACTTCCCCTTCGCGTTCTCGGTCGCCGGCGGTGACACGGCCTCGGCCCTCGCCGCCGGGAACCCGGTCGTCGTGAAGGCGCACTCCGGACACCCTCACCTGTCGGCGCGCACCGCCGAACTCGTGTCCGCAGCACTGGAGGCCGCAGGAGCCCCCGCCGGTTCGCTCGCGCTCGTGGAGGGGCGCGAGGCGGGCAACGCGCTCGTGCAGCATCCGCTCGTCCGGGCCGCCGGCTTCACGGGCTCGGTGTCGGGCGGACGCGCGCTCTTCGACCTCGCCTCCGGACGCCCCGACCCGATTCCGTTCTACGGAGAACTCGGCAGCATCAACCCGGTCGTGATCACCGAGGCCGCGGTCGCCGCACGGGGAGGCTCACTGGCTCAGGGTCTCGTCGGATCGTTCACGCTCGGTGTCGGCCAGTTCTGCACCAAGCCGGGCGTGGTCTTCGTCCCGGCAGGTTCCGGTTTCGAGGACGCGGTCGCCTCCGCGGTGCCCGCGACCTCGGGCGGCCCCCTGCTCACCGATCGCATCACCGAGGCATTCCCCGCCGGCCTCGCGCACCTCGAGAGCGACCCCTCGGTGTCGATCATCGCCGAGGGCGCCGAAGTCGACGGCGTGCGCCCGGTCGCCCTGCTCACCGATGCGCGTGCGGTCGCCGCACGACCCGAGACGCTGCTCGAGGAATGCTTCGGGCCGGTCACCCTCATCGTCCGCTATGACTCCGAGACCGACCTGCATGCGGCGCTCGCCACCGTGCCGGGGAGCCTCACCGCGACCCTGCACGCCGAACCGGGCGAAGACTCCGCCACGACCCTCGACCTGCTGCAGGAGCGAGCGGGACGCGTGCTGTTCTCCGGCTGGCCGACCGGCGTCGCGGTGACCTGGTCGCAGCAGCACGGCGGCCCGTGGCCGGCGACGACGTCGCTGCACACCTCGGTCGGCGCCTCTGCGATCCGCCGGTTCCTGCGGCCGCTCGCGTTCCAGGATGCACCGGAGGCTCTGCTCCCCGAGGTACTCCGCGACGACGAGCTCCTGCGGCTGCCGCATCGCCGGAACGGCGCGCTCGTGCTGCCGACCTGATCTCGGCACACGGATCACACCCGACACGAAGCACCCTCTCCGTCACACGACGGAGAGGGCGTTCCGGCATCCGGGACGTGCGCTCAGCTCTGCGCCAGGACTCCCGCGTTCGCGCCGGCGAGCAGCTGCTCGATCTGCTCGTAGGTCACGTCGACACCGGGGAATCCGATCAGGCGACCGATCGGGAACGACGCCATCATCTTCTCCATCGCCTCGTCGTTCGGCATCATCGACGCCGCAGACGAGTCTGCTCCGGTGAGCCCGTCCATCAGCCCGCCGAGCGCAGCCATCGCGATCGGGCCTGCGACGGGGTGCGCGACCACGTCGCCGATCGACGAGTTCATGGTGAGGGGCAGGGAGACGACGTCGCCTTCGACCGAGACGGTCGACGACGAGCGGATGTCACGGCTCGACGCCGCGACCTCGACCCTGTACTCGCCGCTCTCGACGACGAAGCGGTCGACACGGACGTCCCAGTACGCCAGGTCCTCCCGGCGGACGACGAGCTGGACCGTGCGGGTCTCCCCCGTGGCCAGCGCCACGGACGAGAACGCCTTCAGTTCGCGCGGCGCACGCTGCACCGCGGATGCGACAGGAGCGACATACACCTGCACGACTTCCCGGCCGTCGCGCGCACCGGTGTTGGTGACCTCGACGGTCACGGCGATGTCACCGTCGCCCGTGACCGACGCCGACGCCTCGCCGTACGAGAACGTCGTGTACGACAGTCCGTGTCCGAACGGGAACGTGACGTCGAGGCCCTTCGCGTCGTACCAGCGGTAGCCGACCAGCACACCCTCGCCGTAGCGGACATGGCCGAACTCGCCCGGGAAGTTGCCGAACGAGGGGTTGTCCTCGAGGCGCACCGGAACGGTCTCGGTGAGCTTGCCCGACGGGTTCACCGCGCCGTACAGCACGTCGGCGACGGCGCCTCCGCCTGCCTGACCGAGCAGCCAGGTCTCGACGATCGCGGGAACGCGGCCTGCGAACGGCAGCGCCACGACCCCACCGTTCGAGAGCACGACCACGGTTGCGGGGTTGGCCTCGATCACAGCGTCGAGCACCGCGAGCTGGTCGGCGGGGAGGTCGATGTGCTCGCGGTCGAAGCCCTCCGACTCCTCTGCGGCGGGGAGACCGAGGAAGACGACGGCCACGTCGGCTGCGGATGCAGCGGCCACCGCCTCGGCGCGAAGGTCGTCGTCGGAGCGACCGGATGCCGCGACGGCACCGCCCGCGACCGAGTAGCCGGCCGCGTACGAGACGTCCTCGCCGCCGATGGCGCGCAGCTCGTCGAGCGCCTTGTCGACTCGGGTCGGGTTGATCAGCGACGAGCCCGCGCCCTGGAAGCGCGGTTCGGTGGCGAAGGCTCCGATGACAGCGATCTTCTGTCCCGCGGCGAGCGGAAGCACATCGCCGTCGTTCTTCAGCAGCACGATCGAGCGACCGGCGGCCTCCCTCGCGAGCGCATGGTGCGCATCGACGTCCAGTGGACCTGATGCGGCCGGACGCTCACCGGCTTTGCGCACCAGGTCGATGGCTCGGGCTGCCGCCGTGTCGAGCACGCTCTCGGCGAGGTCGCCTGCGCGCACGGCTGCGACGAGCTGAGCATCCGTGCGTCCGCCCGACGACGGCATCTCGAGATCGAGCCCGGCGGCGACCCCGGCGACCCTGTCGTTCACCGCTCCCCAGTCCGACACGACGAGACCGTCGAAGCCCCAGTCGTCGCGCAGGACTCGGGTGAGCAGCCACGGGTCCTCCGAGGCGTAGACACCGTTGATGCGGTTGTACGAGCACATGACCGTCCACGGCTGTGCGTCCTTGACGACGCGCTCGAAGCCGCGCAGGTAGATCTCGTGCAGAGGGCGCGGGTCGACGTCGGAGCTCGCGCGCATGCGGTCGAACTCCTGGTTGTTCGCCGCGAAGTGCTTGAGCGAGGTGCCGACCCCCTGCGACTGCACGCCGCGCACGGAGGCCGCCCCGAGCACGCCCGACACGATCGGGTCCTCGGAGAAGTACTCGAAGTTGCGTCCGCACAGTGGCGAGCGCTTGATGTTGATGCCGGGGCCGAGCACGATCGCGACGTCCTCGATCGCGGCTTCGACGCCGATCGCGGCTCCCACGCGCTCGATGATCTCGGGGTCGAACGACGATCCGATGCCGACGGCGGGAGGGAAGCACGTGGCAGGCACACTGCTGGCGAGGCCGAGGTGATCAGTGCCTCCCGACTGCTTGCGGAGGCCGTGCGGGCCGTCCGTCATCATGATCGACGGAAGGCCGACGCGATCGATGGCCTTGGTCGTCCAGAAGTCCGCTCCGCTCGTGAGCGAAGCCTTCTCTTCCAGGGTGAGGTCGGATGCCGAGGGTTCGGTCATGGTCTTCCTTTCGCAGGCGACAGCGGTGTCTTGCGAAAACTATATGCGAGTAGGTATTGGATTTCAAACGTTGTTCAGGATTACCCTCGAAGGATGGCACGACGAGGTTCATACGCGAAGGGCGTCGCACGACGCGGAGAGATCCTCGAGAGCGCGCTCGATGTGATCGGACGAAAGGGCTACCAGAACGCCTCGCTGAAGCAGATCGCGGAGGTCGTCGGGGTCACCCCGGCAGCACTCCTGCACTACTTCGGGAGCAAAGAGGAACTCTTCACCGAGGTGCTCCGCACCCGCGACGAGCACGACCTGCTGGCCCCGCAGCCACCGGATCCGGCCGACGCGAAGGCCGCCTTCGTCGACGTGATCCGACGCAACACCGAGGTTCCCGGTGTGGTCGAACTGTTCTCGCGCCTGTCGGTCGATGCCGTCGACCCCGAGCATCCCGCTCACCGCTACTTCCTGGATCGTAGCGAGCGACTACGGGAGGGCATCGCCGTCGCGTTCGAGCGCGACGAGGCGCGACGAGCCACGCTCGACCCCGACACCATGGCCAGAGTGATCCAGGCGGTCTCCGACGGACTCCAGCTGCAGTGGATGATCGACCGGTCCGTGGACATGCCCGCGATCATCGAGTCGCTGATGGACGTGCTCTACCCGCCGCACGCCGGCGCGGCCCCGGAGGCGACGAGACCCGAGGCCTGAACGCGAGAACCGCCCTCTCCCGGTGCGGGAGGGGCGGCTCTCAGCGATCGATCCGGCGGATCAGCGGACGTTTCCGTTCGAGCAGGTCTGCTGTGCGGCCGAGTTGCCCTTGATCGAGTCGGGCAGAGCCACCACGTTGTCGGGTGTCGCCGCAGGATCCGGCGTCGCCGCCTCCGCGTCCGTGGGAGCCGCAGGAACAGGATCGGTCACGACGACGCCGTCGTTCGCGGTGTTCTCGTGCGTCACCTGCAGCTGCGCGTTCGCGTTGATCGCGTCCCACATGGCCTGGGCGGCAGTCTTGTTCGCGACGACCTTGTTCGGGTTGGCCGAGTCGGTTCCCGTCGGGTACTGCAGGAAGACGATGTCCTCGAACGGCACCGACTTCACAGCCAGCGCGATCTGCACGATCTTCATCGGATCGGCGAGTGACGTGCTGGCCTCGACGTTGCTGAGCCCGGTGTTCGCCAGCTTCAACATCATCGGCACGTTGCCGAGGGTCTCACTGCTGATCAGCTTTCGCACGAGGCTCGACATGTACTGCTGCTGGTTGCCGATGCGACCGAGGTCGCTGCCGTCTCCGACACCGTGGCGGGTGCGCAGGAACTGCAGAGCTTCGAGGCCCTGCACGGTGTGCGTTCCCGCAGTCATGTCGAGTCCGGTGTAGCGGTCCTTGATCGGGGTCGCGAGGCACACGTCGACGCCGCCGATCGCGTTGGTGATCTCGATCACGCCGCCGAACGTCACAGAGGCCGCGAACTGGATCTCCTGGCCGGTGAGCTCGGTGATGGTCTTCGCGACGCAGTTGAGTCCGCCGTCGGTGTACGCGACGTTCAGAGGCTGCTTGCTCATCGCGGAGTGGACGTCGCCCTCGGCATCCTCGCACTCCGGGATCGACAGCAACAGGTCGCGGGGGAAGCTGACGACGGTGATCCGGCGCGGCTCCTGCGAGACGTGCACGAGAAGGTTCACGTCGTTCAGGGTGCCCTCGGCGTCCGAGCCGCTGCAGCGTTCGCCGAAGTAGGCCGCGTACGCCTCTTCACACGTGTCGACGCCGGTGAGCAGGAGGTTGAAACCCTCCTTGTACTCGCCGATGTCCGGCGGGAGCTCGGTCTTGGTCTCGAGCTCGACCGCATTCGCGGTCACCGTGCTGGAGAGGTCGTAGAAAACGTACGCCGCCACGCTCGCACCACTGACGAGCACCACGGCGAGGCCAATCGCGATGAACTTCAAGAGCTGGTTCAGGGGGCCGGGAGTGCGCAGCTGACCGTGTCGCGCGATGGTACGACGGCGTCGGGTGTTCGGACTCACTCGGGGCCTTTCGGTTCAGCGTGCGGTGCGGGGATACACCGTTCCCTGTAAAGCGGAGGGTGTGGGATTCGAACCCACGAGACATCTCTGCCCACTGGTTTTCAAGACCAGCTCCATCGGCCGCTCGGACAACCCTCCCGACAGACGAATCTGCCGACAAGCCGTGAGTCTAGCCGAGTTCTATTCTCCCGCGCTGACCTGGGCAGGTGCTGGAAGCGTGTTCAGCGCCGCTGCCAGACCGCCGTCCTCGACATTCGCGGTCACCTCACCGGCGGCATCCTTCACCTCGTCGGGCGCCTGCCCCATCGCCACGGCACGACCGTCGAGACCGAGCGCCCAGCCGAACATCCCGATGTCGTTGCGGCCATCACCCGCGACGAGAACATGACCGCGCTCGAATCCGAGCTCGGTGCGCACGCGCTCCAGCGCCGTGCCCTTATCGACGCCCTGAGGGGCGATGTCGAGCCAGGCCGTCCAGCCGATCGCGTACGAGACCTCGTTGAGGCCTGCATCCGAGACGAGGCGATGGAAGTCCTCCTCGTCGTGGCCCGGAGAGACGACCACGATGCGCGAGACTGGCTCGGCCGCGAGCTCCTCGAAGTCCACCTGCCGACCGGCATCGAGCGTCCAGTCGTCCATGTGCTCGGTGTAGAGCCGTTGGCCCGAGCCGAGTTCCACCATGTACCGCGCCTCCGGCAGCCGCTCGCGCAGCAGCGCGAGAACGGGCGCGGGGTCGAAGACCTCGATGTGCCACCGCTCCCACTCGTCACCGACACGTCGCATCGTCACGGCACCGTTCGAGCACACGACGTACTCCGCCTCAAGGCCGAGCAGCTCGACATATCGACGCGTCGCCATCCAGCTGCGCCCCGTGGCGATGGTCACTTCATGACCGGCATCCCTCAGCCGCGCGACGGCCTCGGGCACACCGGGGCTCATCGACTCGTCCTGCAGGATGATCGTGCCGTCGACGTCGAGGCCGACCAGCCAGGGCGCCGTCACGCCTCAGGCTCCAGCACTTCGAGGCCGCCCAGGTAGGGGCGCAGCACCTCGGGCACACGAACCGAGCCGTCCGCCTGCTGATGCGTCTCGAGCAGCGCGACGATCCAGCGGGTGGTGGCGAGAGTGCCGTTGAGCGTGGCGACGGGCTGGGTCTTGGCCGTCTGACCGTCCTGAGCCTCCGGACGGTGGCGGATGTCGAGACGTCGGGCCTGGTACGTGGTGCAGTTCGACGTCGATGTCAGCTCGCGGAAGGCACCCTGCGTCGGAACCCAGGCCTCGATGTCGTACTTGCGCGCGGCGCTCGATCCGAGGTCGCCCGCGGCGACGTCGATCACCCGGTAGGCGAGGCCGAGCGAGGTCAGCATCTCCTCCTGCAGCGCGACGAGACGCAGGTGCTCCGCCTCGGCATCCTCGGGGTTCGTGTAGACGAACATCTCGAGCTTGTTGAACTGGTGCACGCGGATGATCCCACGGGTGTCCTTGCCGTGCGAACCCGCCTCGCGCCGGTAGCAGGTCGACCAGCCGGCATAGCGCAGCGCGCCCTTGCCGAGGTCGAGGATCTCGTCCTTGTGGTACCCGGCGAGGGCGACCTCGCTGGTGCCGACGAGGTACAGGTCGTCGTCCTTGTCGAGGTGGTAGACCTCGTCGGCGTGCTCGCCGAGGAAGCCGGTGCCCTGCATGATCTCGGGTCGCACCAGCGTGGGGGTGATCAGAGGAACGAAGCCGTTCTGCAGCGCCTTGTCGAGCGCGAGGTTCATGAGCGCGATCTCGAGACGAGCGCCGATGCCGCGGAGGAAGTAGAAACGCGCACCCGAGACCTTGGCGCCGCGCTCCATGTCGATCGCGCCGAGGATCTCGCCGAGTTCCAGGTGGTCTCGGGGCTCGAAGTCGAAGGCGGGGACTTCTCCCACGCGACGGAGCTCGACGAAGTCTGCCTCTCCTCCGGCAGGCACGCCGTCGACGACGACGTTCTCGATGCGGGCGAGAGCGGCGGATGCGGCATCCGACGCCTCATTCGCGCTCTGCTGGGCCTGCTTGACGCGCTCTGAGAGATCCTTGACCTGCGCGACGAGCGCGGCCTTCTCCTCCTTGGGCGCCTTCGCGACCTGCTTGCCGAAGGCGTTCTGCTCGGCCCGCAGCTCTTCGAAAGCGGCGAGGGCTGCACGACGCGATCGATCGGCCTCGAGTGCGATGTCGACGGTGCCCTGGTCGTTGCCACGGGCGGCCTGAGAGCGGCGGACGATCTCCGGGTTGTCGCGGAGGAGTGCGAGGTCGATCATCCACCAAGTCTATGGTGCGGGCCGGGCGAGTCCTCCGCGAACGGGTGGGCCGGATGCCGGGGCTAGAGTAGCGCCATGATGATGAGCGCCCCCGCCCGGCGACAGGCGGCGCTCGTGTACAACCCGATCAAGGTCGACGAGAAGCACCTGCGTGCCAGGGTCCGCACGCTCTCACGCGAGGCCGGCTGGGAGCATCCGGCCTTCTATCCGACCACGATCGAGGACCCGGGGCAGAAGGCGACGGCTCAGGCGCTCGCCCGCGATGTCGACGTCGTCCTCGTCGCCGGCGGCGACGGCACCGTGCGAGCGGTCTCCGAGGCGATCGCGAACAGCGGGGTGCCTCTCGCGATCCTGCCGAGCGGCACGGGCAATCTCCTCGCGCGCAACGTCGGGCTTCCGCTCGGCAACCCCGACGAGATGATCCGCGCGGCGCTGGGCGATTTCCGCCATGCGATCGACATCGGGTGGGCGCGACTCACCCGCGAGAACGGCGAGCACGAGGAGCATGCCTACGTCGTCCTCGCCGGAGTCGGGCTGGATGCCGACATGATCGCGAACACGCGACCGGACCTCAAGAAGTCGGTCGGATGGATCGCCTACGTCGACGGAGCCGCGAGGTCGCTGGTGACCGCCGAGCCGTTCCGTGCGGTCTTCCAGATCGACGACGGGCGCCTGCATTCGACGAAGGTGCACAGCATCCTCTTCGCGAACTGCGGCCTGCTTCCCGCGGGCATCGCGCTGATCCCCGACGCCTCCATCACCGATGCCATCCTCGACGTCGCGGTGATCCAGCCCACGGGAGTGCTGGGATGGCTCGGCGTGTGGCGCAAGATCTGGTGGGACAACTCCGTTCTCCGGCGCTCGCGCGCCGGTCGTCGCGTTCTCGAGCGCCGAGGCCGCGATGCGTCGGTGCACTACTTCCGCGGGGCCATCGCCGAGGCGGCTGCGAGCTCACCCACCCCGATCGAGCTCGACGGCGATGAGTTCGGCACCGCGGTGCGCATCACATGCCGGGTCGACCCCGGGGCGCTGCTGCTGGCGCTCCCCGCCGATCATCCGGTCTCGGGGCTCTGACCCTCAGCCCGCCACGCCTGGTGCGTCCTCAGCTCAGCCGCGGACCTCGACCGTGCCGTCGAGCCCGCCGCCCACGAGCGTGAGGGTGAAGGCGTCGTCGTCCACGGCATCATCGCCGAAGGCGATGATGGTCGCGCGTGGTGCCATATCCATGGTGCACACCTGGGTGTCATCGGTCACGAAGGTGGCGGTTCCCGTCGCGCCCGCGCCCTCCACACCCTCCACGACCGGGGCGCAGCTCGAGGAGCCCCACGTGAGCAGCACGAGCGAGCCGTCACCGATCCACCCCGCGCTCGGCGTGTACTCGGTCGACGACCCCGGCGTGCCGGACAGGGACGGGTCTCCGTCGAGGTCGACATCGTCGGACACATCGCCGTACGTCACCTGCAGCGTGATCTCCTTCGTCGGGTCGACGCCCTCGGGAAGCGCTCCGACGCTCGCGCGCTGCACCATGTCCGCCGTGCACGCGGCGTCGGCGTCGGCGTCGGCGTCGACGAGTTCGACCGACACGGTCTGGCCGTCCGCCGACACCTCGTCCACCTGCGGGACGCAGGTGGACGATCCCCAGGTCACGACAGCGAACATCCGGCCGTCGTCGAGCAGCGCGCCCTCGACGTCATCGAAGTCGTCGTCGCTTCCCGCCGAGGGCGAGGTCGACGGCGCGTCGGTGGGCGCGTCCGCACCGGGAGTCGACGCGCATCCGGCGATCAGAGCGACGGCTGCGAGGGCGGAGAGAGCGGCGATGAGGCGTGTGGGGGTGGCCATGGACAACAGGGTACCGGCCGACGCGATCGGCGGGCACCCCAGCCCGGGCGACCGATGCGTTACTGCAGTGCAGACGTGAGTCGCGCGAGATTGTCGAGGACGGTCGAGCGCAGCGGCTGCTGCATCCATTCCTCCAGGGTGAGCTCGCGGCTGAGCGATCGGTAGTGGTCTTCGACCTCGCGCATCTCGGTCACGAATTCCTCGCCGCGCACGAGCATCGACACCTCGAGGTTGAGACCGAACGATCGCATGTCCATGTTGCTCGACCCGATCACGGCGACCTGATCGTCGATCGTGAGGCTCTTGGTGTGCAGGATGTAGGGCTTGCGATACATCCAGATGCGGACACCGGCCTTCAGCAGGACCTCGTAGTAGCTGCGCTGCGCGTGGTAGACCATGGCCTGGTCGCCCTCTTCCGAGACGAACAGCTCGACGACGACGCCACGGTCGACCGCGGCGGTCACCGCCAGCAGCAGCGCCTCGTCGGGGACGAAGTACGGGCTGACGATCATGATCTTGTCCTTGGCCGCGTACAGCAGCCCGAGGAAGAGACGCAGGTTGTTCTCGACCTCGAACCCGGGCCCCGACGGCACGACCTGGCAGTCGAGGTCTCCCGAACCTGCTTCGGCGTGCGAGATGTCGATCTCCTGCAGCACCTCGTCGGTCTCGCTGTACCAGTCGCTGAGGAAGATCGCGTTGACGCTGAGGACGACGGGGCCGTCGATGCGCACCATGAGGTCGACCCAGTGCAGGCCGCGCTTGATGTTCTTCGGGAGGTTGTAGGTCGAGTCGGTGACGTTCTGCGAACCGAGGAATGCGACCTTGCCGTCGACGACGACGAGCTTGCGGTGGTTGCGCAGATCTGGTCGCTGCATGCGGCCCTTGAGCGGCTGCACCGGGAGCATCAGATGCCAGTTCGCGCCCATCCGGTTCAGTCGAGCGATCGTCTGCCGGTACTTCGGCTTCCACCGGTTCGCCCAGTGGTCGAGGAGCACCCGGACGTGCACGCCGCGCGCGGCGACCTCTTCCATCGCGCGGAAGAAGTTGTCGGTCGATGCGTCGGACTGCAGGATGTAGAACTCGACGTGGACGTAGTCCTCGGCCTTGCGGATCTCGTCGGCCATCGCATCGAGCGAGTCCTGATATCCGGAGATCAGGTGCGCTCCGTTGTCGCCGGAGATGGGCAGGGCGCCGAGCCGATGGTTCATCTCGACGAGCGGGGGGAACCAGCTCGGAGCGTTCGGCCGCAGCGTGCCGAAGTGCAGGTGCTCGCTCGTCTCGGCGATGTACTCGTTGATCTGGTCCTGTTTGCGCCGGCGTGCCCGCGGAAGGCGCGGGTTTCCGATGAGCAGGAACAGGAAAACGCCCACGAACGGGATGAAGAACACCGCGAGCAGCCAGGCCATCGCCGCAGTGGGACGCCGGTTGCGCGGGATGATGATGATCGCGGTGATGCGGATCGCCAGGTCGAGGGCGAGCAGGAACGCCGTGATCCACCAGGCCCAGGTCTCGGGCGTCATCCCTCGTCCTCTCGGCCGGTCGGCACTTCGACAGTGCGCCTCAGTGGGCACCTGGGAGGTGCACTGGCTACACAGTAGCCGATGGTTCGGACGTCGCTCAGGAGCGCGGGGGCAGACCGCGCGCGGCGCGCTCCTCGGCCTCGATGCGCGCATGCACCTTGCGCTCGGTGCGATCGAAGCGCAGGATCCCCCGCAGCACGAAGAAGAACACGACGCTCACTCCGATGGTCGGGATGATCGACCATGCGGCTGCGAGCCAGAAGTTCTCCATGGCTCCATGGTACGCGACCCACTGCTCCTCCACATTCGAGACCCCACGGGACAAGGGCGGCAGCGGCTGTGGACTCGCCCCGCGGCGCCGACGACGCGATGACACTCGCAGCATGACAACAGTGCTCCGAGCCTCCGGCTCCGCTGAGTTCCTCAGCATCGTCCCGTCTCTCGCAGGCTTCACCCCCACGCAGAGCCTCGTGCTGCTGCCCTTCCACGGCTCCCGCACCTGCGGAGCGATGCGGCTCGATCTCCCGAGAGACGTCGATCTTCGGGACTACGCGGATTCGGCGATCGGACTGGCGTCCCGGGTCGACAGGACGGATGCCGTCGCCGTGGTCGTCTACACCGATGACGAGGTGCATTCGACGCGCGATGGACTCGTCCTGCCGTTCGCCGTCGAAGTCGACGAGGTGCTCGGGCGCGCGGAGGACGCGGGGCTCCGCATCGTCGACGCGCTCTGCGTCACGGCCGACGGCTGGGCGAGCTACCTCGACGGCGAGCCCGAGCTGCGGTCGCTCGCTCATGGGGCGCCCGAGGTGCCGGGAGTCGGAGACGTGTCGGGCGATCAGCTGGCGGGAGCGGCTCTCCCGAGCGTCGATCTCGCCGCGAAGGAACGCGTGGCGCGAGCGCTGCGCGACATCACGGAACTGCTCGAGCGCAGCAGGACGGGCGATCTGTCGGGAGTCGAGAACCCGCAGGCGCTCGCGGCCCTGGTCCTTCTCGAGGACCTCCCTGCGTTCTTCGAGTCGGTGCTCGCCTCACCCGACGACCTCCCGCCGTTCGCGACGGCCGCACTGCTCTGGTGCCTCGACCGTCCGCTCTTCCGGGATGTGGCGCTGACGCAGTGGGCCACCGACGCGCTGGGCGGCGCTCGCACGCTCGAGGCGCAGCTCGCGTTCGCCGACACGAGGTCGACCGTGCCCGACGACCTCGGCGACGTCTTCCTCGGCCGGGGCGCCGCGCCCGACCCCGAACGACTCCGGCGCGCCCTCACTCTCGTGCGCGCCGCCGCCGCCCGCGCACCGCGCGCATCTCGACTCGGCCCCCTCACCGCAGCCGCGTGGCTCTCGTGGGCGCTCGGTCGATCGAGCCACGCGGCGCACTACCTCGACCTCGTTCGCGAGATCGACCCCGAGTACGGCCTCGCGGCCCTGCTCGAGACGATGATCAGTGCCGCGATGCTCCCGGAGTGGGCGTTCCGGCGCGGTGCGAAGCCCGTTACTTGACGAGCGGGAACAGGATGGTCTCGCGGATGCCGAGCCCGGTGATCGCCATCAGCAGGCGATCGATGCCCATGCCCATGCCGCCGGACGGCGGCATGCCGTGCTCGAGTGCCCGCAGGAACTCCTCATCGACCGGCATGGCCTCGACATCACCACGCGCGGCGAGCTTCGCCTGCTCGACGAACCTCTCGCGCTGGATGACGGGGTCGACGAGCTCGGAGTACCCGGTCGCCAGCTCGAAGCCACGGATGTACAGATCCCACTTCTCGACCACGCCGGCGATCGAGCGGTGCTCGCGCACCAATGGCGAGGTGTCGACGGGGAAGTCCATCACGAAGGTGGGGCGCACCAGGTCACCCTTCACGAAGTGCTCCCACAGCTCTTCGACGAGCTTGCCGTGCGTCGCCTGGGCCGGCAGATCCACGCTGTTGGCCTCGGCGAAGGCGATGAGGTCCTCGACCGGGTCGCTCGGGGTGATCGTGCGGCCGGACGCCGCCGACAGCGATTCGTACATCGAGATGCGGTCCCACTCGCCGCCGAGGTCGTACTCGGTGCCGTCTGCCCAGGTCACGGTGGTCGAACCGGACACCGCGATCGCAGCCTGCTGCACGAGCTCCTGCGTCAGAGCGGCCATCTGGTTGTAGTCACCGTAGGCCTGGTAGGCCTCGAGCATGGCGAACTCGGGGCTGTGAGTGGAGTCGGCACCCTCGTTGCGGAAGTTGCGGTTGATCTCGTAGACCCGCTCGATACCGCCGACCACCGCGCGCTTCAGGTAGAGCTCCGGAGCGATGCGAAGGTACAGCTCGGTGTCGAAAGCGTTGGAGTGCGTCACGAACGGACGGGCCGACGCTCCGCCGTGCTGCACCTGCAGCATCGGCGTCTCGACCTCGAGGTAGTCATGGCTGCCGAACGTCGCGCGCAGGCTGGCGTTGACCGCGGCACGGGCACGGACGGTGGTGCGCGCCTGCTCGCGGACGATGAGGTCGAGGTAGCGGCTGCGGACGCGGCCTTCCTCGCTGAGCTCCGAGTAGGCGTTCGGGAGAGGCAGGATCGCCTTCGAGGCGATCGTCCATCCGTCGGCCATGATCGACAGCTCGCCACGACGGCTGGAGATGACCTCGCCGTGCACGAACACGTGATCGCCCAGGTCGACGTACTCCTTCCAGTCGGCGAGCGACTCCTCTCCGACGTTGGCGAGCGAGATCATCGCCTGGATACGCGATCCGTCGCCCGCCTGCAGCGTGGCGAAGCAGAGCTTGCCCGTGTTGCGGCTGAACACGACGCGGCCGGCGACGCCGACGACGACACCGGTCTCGGCACCTGCCTCGAGATCGTCGTACTCCGCGCGCAGAGCCGGGATCTGGTGCGTCACCGGAACGCTGACGGGGAAGGCCCCGCCCGCGGCATCCGCCCGATTCGCAACCAGGCGCTCGCGCTTGGCGAGACGCACGGCCTTCTGCTCGTGGACGTCTTCTTCGGTGGCGGCGGTGGCCGTCTCGGGCGCGGCAGACGCGTCAGTCATTCGGGGGCTCCTTGAAAGTCGTCTCCAGTTTACCGAGGTCGCGTCCCTCACCCCGCGGTCGAGTCTGGGTAGCCTCGAAGCATGGCAGCCATCGTCCTCGCCCCCGCTCTCGTCACGGTCGGTCTCGCCGCCACGGCCCTGCTGGCGCCGGCCGCCTCCGCGACCGCGGCGAGCGCCAACACCAGCGCCAGCGCCGACGCCGACGCCGACGTCGATGACTTCTCCTATGCCTCATGGGACGCGCGGTTCGAGGTGAGCCTCGACGACGAGGGCCGCTCGCGCATGCACGTGACCGAGTCGCTGACGGCGAGATTCCCTGACTCCGACCAGAACAAGGGCATCGTCCGCGGACTGCCGACGAGCTACGAGAACGCCTGGCTCGAGCTCGAAGTGCTGTCGGTGACCGACGAGACCGGCGCAGAAGTGCCCTACGAGACCGATGAGGAAGACGGACTGCTCTACGTCCTCACCGGCGACGACGACTACGTGCAGGGGCTCACGACCTACGTGATCGAATACGAGATGCGCGACGTCGTGCTGGCGGCCGACACAGGCGTCGACGAGTTCTACTGGGACCTCCTTCCCCTCGACAGCACCCAGCCCATCGAGGAGTTCCGTGCCGATGTGGTGTTCGACGACGAGATGACCGGGCGCATGACCGGAGGCGTGCGCTGCTACGTCGGCGTCGCGGGCTCGACGAGCGAATGCCCCCTCACCACGTCATCGGACGGCTCGGAGTTCCACGTCGAGGCGAACGAGCTGTCTCCGGGCGAAGGCGTGACCGTCGCAGTCGGGTTCGATTCGGGCACCGTCGCACAGCCGGCAGCCCGCCAGCCCGATCCCGTGACCGACACGGTGCCCGCGATCGCCGCACTCGGCGGACTCGGGCTCTCGGTCGGCGGCTGGTTCGCCGTCTCGTCGTTCAGACGGTCCCGCCGTACATCCGGCGGCATCATCGTCGCCCAGTACGACGTTCCGGACTCGATGCCGCCGTTGCTCGCCGCAGTGATCGTGCCCGGGGCGAAGGATGCGATCCCCGCCGAGATCGTCCATCTCGCCGTGCGCGGCACCGTGCGCATCGAGGAAGGCACCGAGACCGAGGCCCCTCGGCTCCGACGCCTCCCCGGAGGCCGCATCCCCGACCAGCTCGACGTCGAGGCGCTCGATGCCCTGTTCACGGATGCCGACGCCGATGGTGTCGCCGAGCTCCCGACCGCGAGCGAGGACTTCGCCGCGCGCATGACGGCGCTGGCGAAGAGCGGCGCTGACACGGCGGTGTCGCGGGGTCTGGTGACGACGGCGCGCAGCCGCGGCGCGATGATCCTGCAGTGGTGTGCGATCGCCATCGCTGTCGTCGGCTTCGGTCTGGGGCTGTGGGGCATCATCGCGGGCAGGGTCACGGCGTTGCCCGCATTCATCGCCATCGCATTCGGCCTGTTCCTCGTGCTGCTGTCCTCGCTCTACAGCTTCTCGAAGCACACGGTGCTGACCGCCGAGGGAGCCCGAGAATACGAGTACCTCATGGGGGTGAAGGAGTTCATCCGGGTGGCCGAGGCAGACCGACTGCAGATGCTCCAGTCGTACTCGGGCGCCGAACGTCGTCAGGACGGCAGCGCGAACGTGATCGTCGTCTACGAACGCCTCCTCCCCTACGCGATGCTGTTCGGCATGGAGGACGAGTGGGGTCGGGTGCTCGAGAGCGCCTACACCGCGGAACATCGCGGGGCCGCGTGGATCGGCGATCCCGGCGCTCCCTTCGTGAGTGGCCAGCTGGTCGCATTCGCCGCCTCGTCGAACGCGGCCGCGAGCTACTCGGCCCCGAGCGCGGGCACCTCGTCGAGCTCCGGCGGGTCGTTCGGAGGCGGCTTCTCGGGCGGAGGCGGCGGAGGCGGCTTCTCGGGCGGCCGCTGACCTCGGTGGGCTTCTGACCTCGGTGCGCCATTGACCTCGGTAGGCCTCTGACCGCAGGCGGCCGCTGACCTCAGAGCAGGGGCGAGGGACCGGACGCATCCCGCAGCGCCCGCTCGACGGTCGACTGCACGAGCGCCGACAGATACCCGCCGGGGTTCTCGATGCCGATCTCGCCGAGACGCGTGGTCGACTGCACGATGATCGACCGTGAGAACTCGGTCGCCGCCTGAATCACGTCAGCGTATGCCGCCCGATCGGCTTCCGCGATGACCACGGGCTCGCATCCGATCTCCACCGCCAGCGCCTGGGCGATGGGCAGCACCGCAGCCGGCGCCGTCACCGCTGCGTAGCTCGCCTGCAGCTGGCGCAGGTCGATCGTCGTGCCCGTGAAGGTGATGGCCGGGTGCACGGCGAGCGGGATCGCACCGCTCTCGGCGGCCGGTCGCAGGACGTCGATGCCGTAGCCGGGGTCGGTGTGCAGCACGAGCTGTCCGAGCTGCCAGCCGCCCACCTCGGCGATGCCCGCTATGAGATCCGGCAGCTGGTCGTGTGGAACGGCGATGACGACGAGCTCACTGCGCCGCACGACCTCGAGTGCGTCGAGGATGGGCACGTCGGGCAGCACGGCCGACGCACGATCGTCGTCCGAGCCGCTCGTGATTCCCGTGATCGCGTGACCCGCGCCGGCGAGTGCCGCACCGATGACCGGGCCGACGCGCCCCGCGCCGACGATGCCGACTCCGAGGCGCCCGTCGCGGCGCGAAGGATCACTCACCGTTCGGCGCCGGAGGCACGGGCGGAGCCACCGGCGGAGCAGGAGGAGCCACCGGCGGAGCAGGAGGAGCCACCGGCGGAGCAGGCGGCGCGACCGGCGCAGCAGGAGCTACCGGCGCGGCACCCGGCGGAACATACGGCGGAGGCGGAGTCACCGGCGGAGCAGGAGACGTCGCCGGCGGAGCTGGCGGCGCGACGGGAGGCGCGGCCGGAGCCGCAGTCGGCGCACCCGGGCCCACGTACGGCGGAGGCGGGGTCACCGTCGAGGGCGCACCCGCAGGCGGCGCAGCAGGAGCTCCGAGCACACCAGGCTCGGCCTCGGCGCCGGCTCCCGGATACCCGCCGGGAACCTGAGTTCCCTCGGCGTCCGTCACGTACTCGCCCCAGCGGTGAGTATGGTCCCGCGCCGCAGCGGCGGCCGCGGCCGAGCTCACACCGTCGAGCAGGAAGAGCGCGTCATCCCGCTCGAGCCCCGACAGGTAGCCGGTGATGAGGCCCTGCACCGAGTGCACCTGCGCCCCCGAGACGCGCTGAGCGCGGTCGATCGGCCCCTGCGAGAGCGAGACCCCCTGCAGCCGGGCGAGCGGGAAGACGGCCAGCTTGCGCCACACCGTTCCTCTGCGCAGCAGCAGACCGAACTCGGTGAGCGCGTATCCGTGCCGCTTCCACGAGAGGGGCCTGCGCCACCATGCCCGACGAGCCATCGTGCGATACGGGTCACCCTCGACCGGGCCGAGGATCCCGTGCTCCCAGACGAGCGGGATGTCGGCGACCGGCGCATCCGGCAGTATCAGCGCGAGCACCCTCTCGACGTCGGCGCGCTTGCCGACGGGCAGCACGACGTTGAACTGCTGCGCCGAGCCAGAAGACTGCTGCGCGGCGCTCTTGCCACTCATGCGGTTGATCTTGATGGTCCACCAGCCGAACGGACGCCACAGCAGCGACTGCGTGACCTCCACGGCGAAGATGCGGCCCGGGGGCAGCGTCTCGGTCACGGTTGTCAGCAGTCCGTAAGTGATCCGCACGCCGTCGGGTGTCGGCGCGATCGAGTACCGCAGCGACTTCGAGATCTGCGCCCAGGTGATACCGACGACGGCGATGACCATCGGGATTCCGATGCCGAGAGTGATCCCGAGTCCGAGGAAGCCTCCGATCGGGTCGCCGTCGATCAGCGATCCGATCGCGACACCGCCGACCGCGACGCCGAAGATCACGCCGAAGAAGACGACCCAGAGCACGCTCGAGATCAGCTGCGATCCGATCAGACGCCCGGTCGGGATCTTGACCACGCTCTCGGGTTCGACGTCCGCGAGGTCGACACCGCCGAGCAGGCCGTTGACGCCCTCGTTCACGGATCCGACGAGCTGAGCCCTGGTCGACGCGGGAGCACCAGGAGCGGTTCCGGCGGGGTTCGGCGGGCGCACACCGGATGCCGCATCCGCTGCGCTCTGCCGCGCGGCGCGAGCCCCGGAGGCGAGGCGGAGGATGTCGGTGCGCACGGACTCGGCGCGAGGAGTTGCGAGGTACTCGAGCTCGACGTTCGAGTCGGTGCCGGCACCCACCACCTCGAGCTTCGCGAGTCCGATGATGCGCGCGGGGAAGGGACGCGTGAGGTTGACGCCCTGCACCCGGTCGAGCGGCGCGCGCCGATGCGAGCGGAAGATGATGCCCTTGCGCACCTCGACGTGGTCGCCGGTGATCCGGAACTGCTGGAAGCGCCAGATGAACCAGAAGATCCCGACCAGCACGATGACCAGGGCCAGCACGCCGAGCAGCACCACGAGGATCAGATTGTTGGCGAGCACCCAGTCGACGGGGTCGCCGCCTGTGTAGTCGTCGTAGTGCGCCTCTTCCGGAGTGAAGAGGTCGACGAACCAGGCGATGAGACGGTCGCGGAGGTTCGCGATCGCGATACCGGCGATGATGATGAGCGCCAGCCCGCCCTTGAAGAGCGGGGTGAGCGGATGCATCCGATGCCACTCGCCGTCGGCGAGGGTCGTCGACTCGGCCCGCGGCTCGACGTTCGCCGAGGGTGGCGGCGGGAACTGCTGCTCGCTCACAGGCCCGTCCGGCGGGTCTCGGCCACTTCGATGAGCGTGTCGCGCAAGGCTTCGGAGGCGGCCTGGGTCAGCCCGGGGATCTGCACACCGGTGGTCGCGGCGGCCGTCACCATCTTCAACTGCGTGACGCCGAAGGCGCGGTCGAGCGGCCCCTGCGTGATGTCGACGAGCTGCATGCGCCCGTAGGGCACCGCGATCATGCGCTGCCAGAGGATGCCCTTGCGGAAGACGATGTCGTCGGCGCGGAGCATGTAGCCGATGGCCTTCGCCTGCCGCGGCAGGATGATCAGCGTGATCAGTGTGATCAGCACGACGACGCCCGCGGGGATCCACACCCACGTCTGGTGCAGCACCAGCGCGAGCACCAGCGCGACGGCCAGCACGAATGCCACGAAGATCAGGTTCTGCACGATCTGCGACACGACGTATCGCGGCGAGATCTGGTGCCAGCTGCCGTCGAGCTCCAGCCTTGCCTCACTGCGCGCAGTGCGCAGCTGGGTGTAGGTGCCCTGGTCGAGGGCCGCGAGGTCAGTGACCTCCGCCGAGTTCAGCGGGGCCGGGATCCCCGGCTCGATCTCTGGGTTCTGAGTCATCAGGATCCTTCGGAAGTATGCAGAACTGTTCGGCGATGAGCGCGGCGACCACGAGCACGATCGCGCTTCCGATCAGTGCCAGCATCGCCACAGTCGACCCTACCGGGGGATCGATCGGCCTGGAGAGGAGGAACACCAGAAGGCCCGCACCGAATCCCGCCATGATCGCGCCCACGAGACTCGACGCACGGGCGAGGGTCACGGCACGGGTCGCGCGGAACGGGTCGATGCGCACGCCCTGGCGCACGCTCGAACGCACCGGCCAGGCCACGCCGAGCGACGCAGCGGCGATGAGCAGCAGCAGCACGGGCAGCAGGAGCGACGGCGTGAAGGTGGTGCGGCCCATGGCCGTGAGCATGTGGTCCAGGACGAAGCCCGCAGCCACTGCGAGGAGCGCGAGCACGACGAGCAGTCCGACAGAGGTGCGCTTCATCACTGCTCCGCGGTGTGCAGGCGCGCGACGAGGTCCGCGACCCTGCCGCGTCCGGGCAGCTCGGCCTCGGCATCGAGTTCGAGCCACGGCTCGAGCACGAACAGACGCTCGAAGGCGCGCGGATGCGGCAGCTGCAGGTGCTCGTCCTCCGAGGCCTCATCGCCGTAGGCGATCAGGTCGAGGTCGAGGGTCCGGTCGCCCCAGCGCTCGTGGCGCTCCCTGCCGTACTCGTCCTCGATGGCGTGCAGCATCCCGAGGAGGATCGACGGCGCGAGGCGCGTGGTCACGAGGGCCGCGGCGTTGACATATCCGGGGGCCTCGGGGTCGGGGCCGTCGAGACGCAGCGCGACCGTCTCGTAGAGCGAGGACAGTCGGACGTCGTTGACCAGGGGCAGCCGCGCGATGCGCTCGGCCGCCGCGCGGATCGTGCTCTCTCGGTCGCCGAGGTTCGCCCCGAAGGCGACGACGGCCACCGCTTCTTTCCTGCCGGGGCGCGGACCGGGAATGCTCGGCGGGTTCGCCAGGTTGCGGCTCATCGCGACACCTCCACGGCCGAGTGCTTCTGCGCGCGGTGCACCGTGACGGCGACGTCGCCGAAGGTCAGCGCGATCGGGGCATGCGGCTTGTGCACCGTGACCGTGACGGCGTGGACGCGGGAGTCGGCCAGCGCGACGTCGGCGATGCGCTCCGCCAGCGTCTCGATGAGGTTGACGGGCTCCCCGGCGACCACGGCGGCCACCTTCTCGGCGAGCTCGCCGTAGTGCACGGTGTCCGCGACGTCGTCGGATGACGCGGCCTCAGCCAGCGGCATCATCAGGCGCAGATCGATCGTGAACTCCTGACCGTTCTCGCGCTCGTGATCGTAGACGCCGTGCCGGCCGAAGACGGTGAGCCCCGTCAGGACGATCTCATCGAGGAAACCCATGGTCCTACTTCCCCTCCCAGGCATGCGTGATGGCGAGAGCATCGCGGGTGGCACCGACATCGTGCACCCGCACGGCCCACACACCCGCTCGCGCGGCCAGTGCACTGGTCACCGCGGTCGCGAGATCGCGTCGCGCTTCCGAGACCTCCGCGGGGTCCACGCCGATGGTCTCGGCGAGGAACCTCTTGCGCGACGTGCCGATGAGCACCCGCGGCCCGAGGTCGAGGATCTCATCGAGTCCGCGCAGGACGTCCCAGTTCTGGGCGCCCGTCTTCGAGAACCCGATACCCGGATCGAGGATCAGCCGGGAGGGAGCAATACCCGATGACGCGGCCTCCCCCATGCGTTCGCGCAACTCTCCGGCGACCTCTCGCGCCGCCCGGCGATACTCGGCATGCGCGTACATGTCAGAGGAGAACCCGCGCCAGTGACCGATCGCGTAGTCGGCGCCTGACTCGGCGACCGCCGCGAGCATGTCGGGGTCGGCCAGACCTCCAGAGACGTCGTTGACGATCCGCGCCCCCGCTCGCACTGCGGCGGCGGCGGTGGCGGCGTTGAGGGTGTCGATACTGACCGGTGCACCCTCGGCGACCAACTGCTCGATCACCGGGAGCACGCGTCGTTGCTCTTCCGCCGCGCCCACGCGCTCGGCACCGGGCCGGGTCGACTCGCCGCCGATGTCGAGCACCGTGGCTCCGTCGGCCCGCAGCTGCAGTCCGTGTGCGACCGCGCGGTCCACGTCGAAGTACCGCCCGCCGTCGCTGAACGAGTCGGGGGTGATGTTGACGATGCCCCAGATGCCGGTCATGCGTGCGCCGAACCGGTCGATGCGCCGATCAGCGCGATGAGCTCGGCGCGCGCGACCGCATCCGTGTACTCACCACGTGCGGCGATCGTCAGGGTGGATGCCTCGGGCTGGCGGCCTCCGCGCATCGTGACGCAGCCATGGCTCGCGTCGAGCACGACCAGCACCCCGCGGGTGTCGAGGTGTTCGGCGATCGTGTCGGCGATCTGCTCACCGAGACGCTCCTGCACCTGCGGCCGGGCCGCGAGGATCTCGACCACCCGCACCAGCGCGCCGAGACCGACGACCTGCTCACCGGGAAGGTAGGCGATGTGCGCCCGCCCGGCGAACGGCAGCAGGTGGTGTTCGCACACCGACCGGAACCGGATGTCTCGCAGCAGCACCGCACCGGACGGCAGCGTGTCTGGTGCGGGACCGCGGGCGACGCTGATCGTGTGCGCGAGGGGTGCCGCGGCATCCTCGCCGACCCCGGCGAAGAACTCCGCGTACAGCTCGCCCATGCGCGAAGGAGTCTGCTTCAGGCCGGGGCGATCCGGGTCCTCCCCGATCGCCTCGAGCAGTTCCCGTGTCAGCCGCTCGACACGTGCACGGTCGACAGCCACGGGTCAGGCCGTCGCGGGTCGTGCCTGACCGGCGTTCGCGGATCCCGGCTGCGTGCGCGCAGCCGCTGAGGGAGCCTCGACCGATGCGGCGAGCGAGACGTCCTTCTTCGGGACCTCGATCGGAGGCCGTTCCGACACCGGACGGTCTTCGCTGGAGAGCCAGAGCGGACGCTCGGGGAGCTTCTTCACCTCGGTGAAGATCTCGGCGATCTGGTTGTGGTCGAGGGTCTCCTCCTCGAGCAGTGCCAACGCGAGCCTGTCGAGGATGTCGCGGTTGGCGCTGATGACCTCGTAGGCCTCGTTGTGCGCCTGCTCGATGAGCGCGCGCACCTCGGCATCCACCCGCTCCGCGACCTTCTCGGAGTACTCGCGGCCACGGCCCATGTCGCGCGCGACGAACATGTCGCCACCCTCGGAGCCGAGCTTGACCGGCCCGACCTGGGTGGTCATGCCGTACTCGATGACCATCTTGCGGGCGATCGACGTCGCCTTCTCGATGTCGTTCGATGCGCCAGTGGTCGGGTCGTGGAAGATGATCTCCTCGGCGACGCGGCCGCCCATGGCGTACGTGAGCTGGTCCTGCAGCTCGTTGCGCGTGACGGAGTACTTGTCGTCGAGCGGCAGCACCATCGTGTAGCCGAGAGCCTTGCCTCGGGGCAGGATGGTGATCTTCGTCACGGGGTCGGTGTAGTTCATCGCGGCAGCTGCGAGAGCGTGCCCACCCTCGTGATACGCGGTGATCAGCTTCTCTTTGTCCTTCATGACGCGGGTGCGACGCTGAGGACCGGCGATCACGCGGTCGATGGCCTCGTCGAGAGCGCGGTTGTCGACCAGCTGCGCGTTCGAGCGCGCGGTCAGCAGTGCGGCCTCGTTGAGCACGTTCGCGAGATCTGCTCCGGTGAAGCCGGGGGTCTTGCGGGCGACGACCTCGAGGTCGACGCTCTTCGACAGCGGCTTGCCCTTGCTGTGCACCTCGAGGATCTTCTGGCGGCCGCGCAGGTCGGGGGCATCGACGCCGATCTGACGGTCGAAACGGCCGGGGCGCAGCAGCGCAGGGTCGAGGATGTCGGGACGGTTCGTCGCCGCGATCACGATGACGTTCGCGTTCGGGTCGAAGCCGTCCATCTCGACGAGCATCTGGTTGAGCGTCTGCTCGCGCTCGTCGTTTCCGCCGCCCATGCCGGCACCACGGTGACGACCGACGGCGTCGATCTCATCGATGAAGATGATCGCAGGAGAGTTCTCCTTGGCGACGTTGAACAGGTCGCGCACCCGGGATGCGCCGACACCGACGAACATCTCGACGAAGTCCGAACCCGAGATCGAGTAGAAGGGGGCACCCGCCTCGCCGGCGACCGCGCGGGCGAGCAGCGTCTTTCCGGTTCCGGGAGGGCCGTACAGCAGCACGCCCTTCGGGATGCGGGCGCCGATGGCCTGGAACTTGGCCGGATCCTGCAGGAACTCCTTGATCTCGTGGAGCTCCTCGATCGCCTCGTCGGCACCGGCGACGTCGGCGAAGGTGACCGTCGGGGTCTCCTTGTTGACGAGCTTGGCCTTGGACTTGCCGAACTGCATGACCTTGCCGCCGCCGCCCTGCATCGACGACAGCAGCCACCAGAACAGCAGGCCGAGCAGCACGAGGGGAAGAAGAAGGGAGAGGATGCCGTCGAACCAGGTCGCACGCGGGACGGCGTCGTTGAAGCCGTCCTTCGGGTCGGCGTCGTTGATCGCCTTGACGACCTCGTCGGCGCGGGCGTCGACGTAGTAGAACTGCACGTTCTCGGAGCCCTCGAACGCCTTCGACAGCGTCATGTCGACCCGCTGGTCGCCGTCGGTGTTGACGACCTCGGTGACGGACTCGCCGGCGAGCAGCTTCAGACCCTCCTGGGTCGTGATCTGCTTCGGCGCGCCGAGATTCGAGATCAGAAGGAAGCCGCCGAACAGCAGCAGGCCGATCAGGGCGACGTAGATCAGCGGATTCCGCGTGAGCTTCTTGACATCCATGGTCGGATCAGCGTATCGCGCGTGCCCTAGGTGGCCGCTGTGCGTTCACCCACGGCGTATCGGTACGCCGCCCCGGTCGTCGAGTGAGGAGCCGGCGACGGGACGAGACGCGCTCAGCTGTAGACGTGCGGTGCGAGCACCGCGACGTCGCGGAGGTTGCGGTAGCGCTCGTCGTAGTCGAGTCCGTAGCCGACCACGAAGTCGGTCGGGATGTCGAAGCCGACGTACTTGCAGTCGATGACCACCTTCGCAGCCTCGGGCTTGCGGAGCAGCGCCAGCACCTCGATCGACTCCGCACCGCGCGACTCGAAGTTCTCGAGCAGCCAGCTGAGGGTGAGGCCGGAGTCGATGATGTCCTCGACGATCAGCACGTGCTTGCCGTTCAGATCGGTGTCGAGGTCCTTGCGGATCTGCACGACGCCGCTCGACTTCGTGCTCGCGCCGTAGCTCGAGACGGCCATCCAGTCCATCGGCGCGTGGAACGGCAGCGCGCGGGCGAAGTCCGCCATGACCATGACCGCGCCCTTGAGAACGCCGACGAGCACGAGCTCCTTGCCCTCATAATCGGCGGCGACCTGAATCGCGAGCTCGTCGAGCTTCGCGATGATCTCCTCCTCGGTCACGAGGATCTGAGCAAGGTCGTCCTGGATTTCCGCGGCGCGCATGGATCGATGTTACGTCGTCGCACCACCTCGCCAGAAACCGGACCGCGCCGCACCGCATGCCCGCAGGGCGGGTGCGTCAGCTGCAGGTGAGCGTGCCCGAGAGCGTGGCAGCCTCATCGACGATGCCGAGGATGCCGAGGTCGGCGCCCTGTTCGACGACCGAGCCTTCGAAGCCGTCGAATGCGAGCGAGTCGTCGTCGGACTCCGTGGTGCCGCTGCCCACGAACCAGCGGTCGTCTTCGAGGTGGATCGCGACCGTGGCCTGATCGCCGAGGAACGAGACAGTCACTGCGGCACGACCATCGACGTCACCGCCGCCGATGAATGACCTGAGTTCCTGCGTCTCCGAGCACTGGATCCCGTCGACGTCGATGTCGTCCGTCGTCGGCGCACTGCCGTCGGCGTACGTGATCGTCAACGTCTGCGCCAGTGTCTGCGGAGCCGTGTCGACCGCCGGTGCACACGCCGTCATCGCCGAGAGGAGCAGGACGCCGATGGCGGCGCTGCCCGACGCGATGGGAGAGATTCGTATCGTGGCCGCGGCGCGCTCATCCGACCGCCCGACGAATAATCGCGATGAGTGTCTCGGCATCCTCTGCTCCCCCTGGGTTCGGCCCTCGAGGGCGAAGGTCAGGATACTGCGCGCGGCGGACTCATCCGCACTACTCTGGGCGGTGACACGGGCGGATGCCCCAGACGGAAGGAATCTCCATGGCTCTCGACGACATCCTCGCGCAGGTCCCGATCGACGACATCGCCGCGAAGCTCGGAGTCTCCCCCGAGGTCGCCAAGTCGGCTGTCGAGCAGGGCGGCGCCGTGCTGCTGGGCGGTCTGGCGAAGAACGCCTCGACCGCCGAGGGCTCCTCCGCGATCGAGAACGCGCTCAAGCGCCATGAGGGCACGGCCGGCGCCGCGAAGGTCGACGACATCGACCAAGAGGACGGCGGCAAGATCGTCTCGCACATCCTCGGCGCCGACGAGAAGAAGGTCACGCAGAAGCTCACCGAGTCGAAGGAGACCGCAGGCATCGACTTCGGCAAGCTCCTCCCGATCCTCGCCCCGATCGTGATGGGCCTGATCGCCAACGCGACCAAGGGCAAGTCCACGAAGTCCGAGACCGCAGAGGCGCAGCCCGGCGGCGGCGGGATCGGCGATGTGATCGGTGGTCTGCTCGGCGGAGGCAACTCGTCGGGCAGTGGCGGGATCGGTGACCTGCTGGGCGGCCTGCTCGGCGGAGGCAAGTCCTCGGGCGGCGGCGGGATCGGCGACCTGCTGGGCGGCCTGCTCGGCGGCGGCAAGAAGTAGCGCCCAGCGGAGCGTTCGACGCGTGTCGGTCGCTCCGCTGCTCCGACTCACCGCGCGGTGAAGACGATCCGCCCGCCGAGTCGCGCTGCCGAGCACGCAGGCAGATCGACGGGACCCTGACCCGACCAGTCCGTCGCGAGACGGGCGACCTCGAGGGTCTGCAGCCGCGTCAGGCTCACGCCGAACTCGCTGTCGACGACGAGGCGGATGATCCGGTTGCGGAGAGCGGCCGGGTTTGCGGCGAGAGCGGCGACGCTCACGGAGATCCCCGCCTCGGCATGCTCGACGATGTCCTCGATGGTCTCGTGGATCATCTCGTCGAACGCCTCTGCGTCCTCGCGAAGCTGTTCGGCGGTGCGGGCGAGGGCCTCCGCGATGCCCGGGCCCAGTTCGGACTCGAGAACGGGCAGCACCCGCTCCCGCACGCGCACCCGCGCGAAGCGGTCCTCGGAGTTGTGGGGGTCGTCCCAGAACGCGAGATCGGATCTCTCGCAGAACGCACGCGTCGTCTCGCGCCTCACACCCAGCAACGGGCGCACCCACCGCAGTCCGTCATCGTCCTCGCGCACCGGCGCCATGCCCTGCAGGCTCGCGGCGCCGGACCCGCGGGCGAGTCCGAGCAGCACGGTCTCCGCCTGGTCGTCGAGCGTGTGTCCGAGCAGCACGGCCGCCGCACCGGCATCCGCTGCCGCGTCCTTCAACACCCGGTATCGCGCGTCGCGTGCCGCGGCCTCGGGGCCGCCCTCCTCGCCCACCTCGACGCGCACGATGAGGGCCTCGAGTCCGAGCGCCGTCGCTGCCTGGGCGGCGCGTGCGGCCACGGCATCCGAGTCGTCCTGAAGACCGTGGTCAACCGTGAGACTCCCCACTCGGAGCCCGAGCTTGGGCGCCTCGAACGCAGTCGCCGCGGCGAGAGCGAGCGAGTCGGCGCCCCCGGAGAGCGCCACGACGACGGTCGATCCCTCGGGCAGGTCGGCGAGCGCGGTGCGCACTGCGAGGCGGATCTCGGCGATGGCGGGTGAGAGCGAGGGCACAGCTCCACGGTAGATCACGACGAGGGATCGCCGCGCGACGGTCGCGCTGAGCCCTCGTGTGGTCATAACCTGACGCCGTGGCAGAACAGACAGTGCGATTCCGGACCGAGCGGTTCAAGGCGTTCGTCGACGCGGTCGTGGCGATCGCGATGACACTGCTGATCCTGCCGCTCATGGAGTCGGTGTCGGATGCCGCGTCGGACAAGCTGAGCACCGCCGAGTTCTTCTCCGAGCACTCCGGCCAACTGCTGAGCTTCGGGCTCAGCTTCGTTCTCATCGCGACGTTCTGGATGGGGCACCATCGCCAGTACCGCGACGTGGAGTGGATCACCACTCCCCTGCTCTGGATCAACATCGCGTGGATGGCGACCATCGTCTGGCTGCCTGTGCCGACCGCGATGATCGGCCAGTTGGACACCGACCTCCTGCAGCCGGTGGTGTACATCGGCACCCTGATCCTCACCCAGGTCACGACACTCGCCGGCTGGGTCTATCTGCTGCGCCACCCCGACTTCACCACCACTCCGGTCGAGACCCTGCGCGCGGGGGTCATCGGCGATCTGGCCGCCATCATCCTGTTCCTCGTCGCCCTGGCCATCGCGGTCTTCGTGCAGCCCTACGGGTACGCGGGGCTGCTGGTGCTGCTGCTGAGCGGCGTGGTGACGAAACTGCTGGACCGCATCGGGCAGCGCCGCCCCGCAGCGGGCTGATCACCTCCCTCCGGAACACGTCCGAGGTGCTCCGCCGCCCGCAGGTAGGCTAGTGCGCGGCATCCAACCGTCTTTTCTGAGGAGCACACGCATGGGCGCACACGACGCCGTCATCGAGATCCCGCGCGGCAGCCGCGTGAAGTACGAGGTCGACCACGAGACCGGACGAGTGCACCTCGACCGTGTGCTCTACACGACCTTCGGGTACCCCGCCGACTACGGCTACTTCGAAAACACCCTCGGCGAGGACGGCGACCCACTCGACGTGCTCGTGCTCCTCGACCACGCCATCTACCCCGGCGTCGTCGTCGAGGTGCGCCCCGTCGCCGTGCTCAAGATGAGCGACGAGGCCGGCGGAGACGACAAGCTCGTCGCCGTCCTGTCGAAGGACCCCCGCTGGGCCCACATCCAGGACATCGACGACATCGCCGAGTACACGAAGAAGGAGATCTCGCACTTCTTCGAGCACTATAAGGACCTCGAGCCCAACAAGTGGGTCAAGGTCGACGAGTGGGGCGACGCCGCTGAGGCGCAGCGCATCCTCGACGAGGCGATCGTCCGTTTCGGCGAGCAGGGTCACTGACCCCGGGCTTCACGAAGAAGACCCCCGGTTCCGCTCAGCGGCCGGGGGTCTTCTTCGTGGCAGACGCGGTTCTCAGACCGAGATGCCGCGGTTCGCGAGGAAGGTGATCGGGTTCGTGTAGGCCCCGTTGAGGTAGACCTCGAAGTGCAGATGGCACCCGACGGATGCTCCGGTGTTGCCCGCATAGGCGATGACCTGACCGGAGTTCACCCATGCGCCGTTGCGGACGGCGAATCCGCCGTCTCTGATGTGCGCGTAGCCGGACGAGACCCCACCGCCGTGCTGGATGCGGATGTAGTTGCCGTAGTTCCCGCGCGGGCCGGCGTAGTCGACTGTCCCGGAGTTCGCCGCGTAGATCGCCGCTCCGCAGCCGTTCGCGAGGTCGACCCCGTAGTGATAGCCGGAGCAGGCCGCGCAGGGCTTGGGCCGGGGGCCGTATCCTGCGCTGCGGTGACCGCCGTGCGGGCGGACCCAGCCACCGGATCCCGGTGAACCGCCCGTGCCGCCACCGCCCCCGCCGCCGCCGTTGTTCGCGGCTGCAGCTGCTGCCGCTGCCGCCTCGGCTGCTTCGCGCTGCCTGCGCTGCTCTTCGGCGACGCGCACGCCCTCCTGGTAGCCGGCGACCGTCGTCGCGGTGGCGTCCTTGAGGGCGGCGAGCTGTGCCTGCATCGTGGAGAGGTTGGCCGTCTGCTCGTCGAGAGCGACCTGAGCGGCATCCGCCGCGGCCTGCGCCTCGATCATCTTCTGCTCGGCGATCTGCTGCAGGCGGTCGCGCTCGGTGCGGGCGACGACGGCCTGGTCGGTCAGCGACTGCGCGGAGTTGCGTGCGGCGACCGCATTGTCGTGGACGGTCTGGTTGTACTGGTAGACCTTGTCCATCGAGCCGAGCCGCGAGAGCAGCTCGTCGGCGTTGTCGGCGGAGCCGGCGAAGAACAGTTCGAGTGCGGTGTCATCGCCGCCGTTGCGATAGAGCTGTGCGGCGAGCTGGGCGGCCTTCTTGGTGGCCTCGTCGGCAACCACGGCCTGCGCGTCGGCCTGGGCCTGCAACTCCTCGGCCACGGCGATCGCGTCGAAGTACGCCAGCTGTGCGGTGTTGTACTCCTCACCCGCGAGCTGGGCCTTGGCCTGCGCGTCAGCGACGCGCTGCGTGAGCGACTGGATGAGCCCCTCGATGCGGGTGATCTCGGCGGCCTTGGAGGACTGATTCGCCATGGCGCGCTGCACGTCGTCCCAACTGGGGTACGTCGCGGCGTATGCGGCGGTCACCCCTGAGGAGACACCGAAGGCGCTGAGGGCGACGACGCTGAGGGCGCCCATCGTGAGCGCACTGCGTCGAGTGACCGAGCCGTTCTTCCAGAACGCTCGGCTTTCTGCAGGTGTGGGCGCGCAGCCGCAATCGTCGGAGGCCGCCGTGGCAGCATCCTTCGAGGAGTGCTTGTCGTTCACACGGCCCCTTCCGCCGGTTTCACAAATGCCACACTAACAACATCTTTCACATCCGCAACAGGCAGCGGACAGCGCCGGAGGGCACAGCGATACGACTCCATCGTCCCCCCGAACACGCCCGGGCGACAGCAGGCTCGCCCTCGATTCGCGTTTTGCCTGAATCTTCCCTTATGCTTGAGCGTCGGCAAGGAAGTCCCCCGGGACAGACTTCGGCCCCATCGTTTAGCGGCCTAGGACGCCGCCCTTTCACGGCGGTAGCACGGGTTCGAATCCCGTTGGGGTCACTCCTTCCGGTACAATTGAAAACAAGTATGGCCCTGTAGCGCAGTTGGTTAGCGTGCCGCCCTGTCACGGCGGAGGTCGCGGGTTCAAGTCCCGTCAGGGTCGCTCTAAGCGACGGGCCTTTCTCTTCGAGAAAGGCCTTTCGTCTAGATGCGGCAGGTTCAGCCGGTCGCATGGCTCTGTAGCTCAGTTGGTAGAGCGCACGACTGAAAATCGTGAGGTCACGGGATCGACGCCCGTCGGAGCCACAAGGACCATCATTACAGTGGTCCCAGAAACCCTCGCCTAGCTTCTACATGGCGGGGGTTTTGCCTTACCCCGGCGAAGGACTTGACCACATTTTGGCCACGCCCTGCTGAGCCGCATCGTCGAGACGACCTGCCACATGGTCAAGATCATCGTCGAAGAGGTCGGCATACACGTCGAGGGTCATCGCGGCCGATGCGTGGCCCAGCATTCGCTGCACAGCTTTCACGTTTGCGCCTGCTGAGATCGCGAGCGACGCGGCCGTGTGGCGCAGATCATGCACTGTCACTGTCGGGAAGCGCGCGTCACGCTCCTGAAGACGCTTGAGCGCCGGGAGAAACACCCGCTTGCGGAAGTTGCCGTTGCGCATCTCCAGGCCACGACTAGAGACGAACAGCGGCTCCTGGGGTTGTTTCCCTGCGGCTCTTGCCCGCAGCGGAGGCTCTAGGAACGCAGGGAAGGGCACAGAGCGGCGCTCATGCGTCTTCGGTGTTCCACGCACAAGCGTTCCGCGCACGTCGGGCCCGCGGGGCCATGTGCCGTTCAGTCGAACTTCATCCCATTCAGCGCCGCGTGGATTCGGTCTTGACGTTCGGCCTCAGCATTGGCCTGCCGCTGTCGCTCAAGTTGTTCAGCCGCGTGAGCTTGTCGCTCCCACTCGTTTGCCTCCAACACCACCTTGCGAACAGTTTCGAGGTGATGCTTCGCAACTTCCTCAACGGTCGTACCGTCGAGGAGGATACGGTCTCCGGAAACCGAGGCGATCCCGGCCCGATGCATCGTCGAGAAAAAGCCCCCGTTCCAAGCTCGTTCGAAGTACGCAGCCCAGTTTCGTGACGGCTGTCGGGAGAGTCGCAGCGGAACAAGGTAAAGCGCACTTCCTCGCGTTCCGTCGTTTCTTGGGCGGCCCAATCCCTTCTCATCGACGCCGGTGACGCGGATGGGAGCATCCGCAGATTCGTTGCTGGAAGCACGCCCCCTCTCAGGGGCGTGCTGCCGCCGGGACGGAATCACTCGTGCCGGGGCCAGATGGCGCTCGATGCTGGCCGCCAGGCGCTCGGTCGCTTGAGCGACGTCGTCCCGGTGCACTTCCACATAGAGCTTGTCTTTCAGGCTCGGCGGCATTTCTACCTGGTCAATCCGCACCGGCAAGACCTTCACGCCGCTTCGAGCAATCTCGCCCGTCATGGCTAGCGAAACCTCCTTCTGACACCAAGGGCTCGTGACACTGCTCTCGCTAACGAGGGCGACGACGAAGTCGATCTGGTCGAGTGCCGCAGTGACGCGCTCGACAATGCTGTCCCCCACCAGAAGTTCGCCCTCATCGCGCCAGACGAAGTAACCGAGCTTCTCAAGACCATCTTGCAGCCCTGCAGCCAATCGTTTGTCGGCGTGCTGGTAGCTGATGAATACGCTGGCTAAGAAGTCTTCGGGCGTCATAGCACTGACAATAGAGCGGGACGAGCGAGTATGGCGCCTTGATACTCAAGATCATCCGTTCACGGTCGACCGCTAGGGGGGCACCACCAGCTTCCTCACCGGAAACGATCGTTTGCGGCGGGTCTGTCTTCCTCGGTCTGCGCGGCGTTCCAAAAACGTCGGCCGCAACAGAGTTCCGGCAGACGATTGCGGCGGCAAAGCGATGCCGCTCGTGGAGGAGGTCGGTTGCGAGCGTTGCCTTGATCTCCGATCGTGGGTCACGATCGGAGATCAAGGACCAGCGCATTCGCGATGAGGGTGCGACTTCAGCGGGCTTGAACGGTGGTTTACGACTCGTCGCGGAAGTCGGAGATCGTGCGCTCCACGAGGCGTGGTTCGTCGAAAACGACGTCGCAGCCGTCGCTCTGGGGCGACTGGGCCTCGAATCCGATCTCCAGCGGCTTGTCTGCATTGGGGAGCGAGAACGCGCGGATCAGCTCCCACCGTTCGCCGTCCACGGACGCATGGAAGGCAAAGACCTTCCCCTTCCGAGAGACCCGCAGGTGCACGTGATCTCCGTCGACTGTGAAGGCGTTGGCGTCGTCGGATATGCGATTGTTGACGACACTGACGATCATCGCCTGCCTGCGTGGCGAGAACTCGAAGCAGAGCTTCGCCCATGTCTCACGGTCGTGGCGCAGGAACAGCACGCCGGCATCGAACGTGCCTGCGAAGCGGACGCGGACACGCGCGCTGAGCTGGAAGTCGCCAGCGGGAGCATCGGTCAGAAGCGTTGCGGCGTTGTGCAGCGTCGACGACGTGACCTGGCCGCCGTCGTCGCCGCCTGGGTCGGTGAAGATGTCGGTGCCCGGAATGCTGGAAACACGGATGCTGCCCGAGGCAGGATCCACCGACCAGCGGTCTTCTGGGAACGGCCGGAACGGGGTCTCGATGCTGGGGATGTATACCGTCATGCGATCAGGCTAGCAAAATGCTGTGCACGTGCACGGTTCCTAACGGTCTGCTCACTCGTCCCGTTGGAGATGCCATGAGAGGCGAAGTATCTTTCTGCTTGTGGACGCCGCTGAAACATGAGGTCGACGCCCAATCAACGAATATTCGACTCCTGGAGTTGTCCGCGACGCAGAGCGATGTGAGGTGCAAGGAATGCTGCGATCACGACCAGTGCGAGGGGCACGATGAGGGCGCTGCGGAGACCGAAGTGCTCACCGAGGAACCCGAGCACAGGGGGGCCGACGAGGAACGCGACGTATCCGAGCGTCGCAACGAAGGAGACACGCGCCGCGCTTTGAGAACCGGAGGCGCCGGCCGCGCTGATCGCGACCGGGAATCCGAGCGAAGCTCCGAGTCCCCAGAGGATGACAGCGGCGCCTGCGGCAACCTGGTTGTCGACGAAGATCACTACGGCGAGCCCGGCAACACCAGCCACCGCGCTCGCGCAGAGCACAGCGGCGCGGCCGTAGCGTGCGATGAACCAGCCGCCGCAGAATCGTCCGATTGTCATGGACGCGGCGAACACGGCGTAGATCGCCGAACCGAGGGCAGCGTCGAACCCATGTCCGTCGACCATTACCAGGGGCAGCCAGTCGTTCGCGGTACCTTCGGCCAAGGCCATCGCCAGCACCACCGCACCGATGATCAGAAGGCGCCCGTCACGCAACAGCGCGCCCAATCCACCGCGGGTCGCCGCACCTGAGGCACCGGCCACGTGGTCTGTCTTGCCCACGCGGGGGGAGATCTGGCGGATGGCGACGACGAGGATCAGAAGGTCTATGCCGCCGACGATGAGGAGATGGTGCAGGACGGGGTACTCGGTGGCAGTGAAGATGATCCCGGCGACGGCGCCGATGAACGTGCCGAGGCTGAACGAACCGTGCAGCGCCGGAAGAACCGATTTGTCCAAAGCTTTCTCGACGTCGGCTCCTTCCACGTTGAGGGCGACCTCGAGGCCCCCCATGCCGAGACCGAAGAGGAGCAGACCTGCGGTGACGACGCCGCTCTGGCTCGATGATGCGCCGAAGCCGATGGTGGGCATGCTCAGCAAGATGAGAGCGGTGCCGAGCACCATCATCGGGCGCGTGCTGAAGCGGGCGACGAGAGGACCTGCGCTCAGGATTCCGACCATGGAACCCACTGACAGCCCCAAAAGGACCAGCCCGATCTCCGCCGTCGAGGCCCCCAGAAGGTCCCGAATGTCGGGCGTCCTCGTCACCCACGAAGAGATGCTCAAACCTGGCACGAAGAAGAGGGCGAAAAGCGCCAACCGACGTCGCGATGCGGGGGCTTCCAGGGTGTTCCGGTCCATGTGTACAAACGTACACATGGTTCCAGTACAGTTTCTGACAGGGGGTTCAGATGGGAAGCGAACGTGGGTCGAACGATACTGGCCGGCGAGAGCTGATTGCGGCTACCGCTCTCGGTGTGATCATCGCGCACGGCGTATACCGCACGACCTACCGCAAGATCGCCGAGGCTGCAGCCGTTCCGCTCGGGTCGGTGACTTACTACTTCAAGACGCTGGAGGACGTGGTCTGTTCGGCGTTCGAGGGTCTGATGGCCACGGTGTCGGCGCGATATGCAGCAGCGCTCGATGCGGCGGAGGATCAGTCCGCCGCGTGTGATGCAGTGACTGAGCTCGTGTGTGGAGACTCATTCGCGTCGGAAGGCGAGCTTGTAGCGATCTACGAGCTGTACGCCTTCTCGAACCACAACGATCGCGCCCACCGACTGATGGCTAGATGGCTCGCTCTCAGCCGGGTGAGCTTGTCGCGGCACTTCTCAGTCGAAGCATCCCAGGCGATAGATGCTTTTGTGGAGGGACGCCTCATCCATCGACCGCTGGAGACCGTAGAACTTGACCGAACTGCAGTGCGTCGTGCCATCACTGCCATCGCGCTCGCACTTCCGTAGGCGCGGAGATACCCCGCGATTCTCGATAGCGCGAAATAGCGATCAGAGAATGCGGCCACAAAGCAATAACAGTGGCGGCCCGCCCTGCCGAAAACGATCGTTTTCGGCGCGCTGCGGCCAAGCTCGTTTCGAGGCCTGCCTACAGCCCATGCCAATTGTTGGTCGGGTTCACGGCGGGAGGAATCGGCCGGGGGGGGTTCGGCGGGCGCCTACTTTCTCCATCCCCCTGCCCCTTGCGAATCTCAAGGAGCAGGGAGATGAAGCATCAGCGAATGCTCGATCGTCGCCGGGCGGTGATGCTGATGACGGAGTCGAGGACGAGGAATGCGAGGAGTGTCCATCCGACGAGGGGGAGCCAGAACCCGACCAGTAGTGTGACCGCTCCTATGGCGGCGATGCCCCACCAGGGTGCTGGTGTCGCGCGCCGGGCGACCACACGAGCTGACCGCCGCCGTCCGCGCTGCCGCCGCAGGGAGAGTGCCCTTGCACCTGGGTCGCGTCCGGGCTCCTCAACCGCATGCGCGCCCCTCAGGTCAGCCTCAGCAGTCGCGAGATCGAAGTTCTTGAGCTCGTGGCTACAGGCCGATCGAACACCGAAGTCGCAGACCGACTCTTCGTCAGCGAGACGATGGTGAAATCACATCTCGCCCACATCTTCTCCAGACTCAATATCAGCTCGCGCACCGCAGCAGTCTCGGCAGCACGCCAGAAAAGAATCTTGCAGTAAGCGACCTCTCCGAATTCGAGCCGACCGATCTGAGGCGAGCCCGCCCCTTAGGATCGCCAGTATCCGTTGGCGGCTGAGACGGTCTGGAAGTTCGTTGCGACGACGTGTGAGATCGCGATCAGCGCGTCGAAGTTTTCGGCGTAGTCGGCGCGAACTCGCTCGCGAATCTCCGCGGAAGGTTGGGTGAGCTTCACCGCCGTGCGGGAGAGCTTGACGGCGAGTGCGTAGCCTTCCTCAGGGGTGGCGGTCTGCAGGGAGGGGAGCCAGGAGTCAGTCATGGACGTGCTTTCGTTGAGTGTGCGGGGGAAGCTGAGGGGTCAGGCGCAATTTCCGTCGATGTCGCAGAAGGCCGGCCCGGATGAGATGGTCTCTCCAGAGGCGCGACTCAGCTCCGACGGCGACTCGGCGAGCAGCCGCCCGAGTCGGGCTCCGAGGGCCAGCTCGTCGACGGCGCCGAAGGTGACGTCGCGCAGACGTCCGTCGCGGTCGATGATCAGCATCGACGGCGTGCCGCGTAGCCCGTATCGCTGCATGGTCGCGGGAATCGCCTGGCCGGGAACGGGGCGGTCGATCGCGACGGGGAAGTTGATCCGGTACTCGGAGAGGAACACTTCGAGGGCCTCCCGTCCCATGACGGCGTGGTGCTCGAAGACCGTGTGCAGGCCGAGGACGACGACCTCGTCGCGGTCGAAGGTGCGGTGGATGCGCTGAGCGAGGGGCAGGCCGTGGCTGATGCAGCCGGGACAGAGCATCTGGAACGTCTCGATCACGACGACGCGCCCGCGCAGCGACTCGATCGAGACGGGAGCGCTGTTCAGCCACGACGAGACGTCGAGGGTGAATTGCTCGGTGGCGAGGGTGGATGCAGGCATGAGGGTCTCTTGTTCTTCTAGCGGGTCGAAGGGTGTTCCCAGTCGTCGAGCCAAGCGTCGAGCACCACGGCGGCAGCGCGGCGGAGTTCTGCACCGTGCCGTCGGGCATCGGCTCGGATGACGTTTGGATCGACGTCGTGCTGGCTCAGCTCGTGCGCGTGCCCGATGAGCCAGCGTTCGATGGACTCGGAGTCGGGTTCGAGGTGGAACTGCAGTCCGAGGACGTTCGGCGCACTGAAGGCCTGGTGCGGGAAACCCGGAGTGCTCGCGAGATGCGCGGCACCCACGGGAATCCCGAACTCGTCTCCGTGCCAGTGCAGTACGGGGACACCGTCGAGGTGCCGTAGGGGAGAGGTGAGTCCCTGCGGAGTGAGATCTAGGGGTGCGTACCCGATCTCCACCGCACCCGTGGATCGCACGGCTGCGCCCATCGCCTCCGCGATGAGCTGCGCGCCGAGGCAGATTCCGAGCATCGGTCGACCACTGCGCAGCCGCCGGTCTACGGCTACCTTCGTCTCCCGCAGCAACGGGTAGCAATCCTCGTCGTGCACGCCGATCGGCCCGCCGAGGACGACGACGACATCCGCAGCATCCACCGCTTCGGGATCGATGCCGTCGATTCCGGCATCCAGATACCGGATGCTGTAGCCTCGGGCGACGAGTGCCGGCTCGAGGATGCCGAGGTCTTCGAACTGGACATGCCGGAGGGCGAGCAAGATGCGGGGGTGTGATTCGTCAGACATTCGTCTTCCTCTCGTGCTCGCCCGGCCGGCAGTCAGCTCGCGCGACGGAGCGGGACGTTCGGGAAGTCGATCGGCACGTCGAGTGCGATGTTCACGTAGTTCGTGAACAGGTTGAGGGCGACCTGGCCGATGGTCTCGACGATCTGCTCGTCGTTCCACCCCTGGTCGCGCACGGCCTGCACGTCGGCTGCGGAGAGCTGGCCGCGGTCGTTCACGAGCTTGAGCGCGAAGTCGAGCAGGGCCGCCGTCTTCGGGTCGTCGGACTGGCCGTCCTGAGCCGCGGCGAGGGTGTCGCGGGTCAGGCCGGCCTTCTTGCCCAGGGCGGTGTGGGCGGCGAGGCAGTACTCGCAGGAGTTGCGGTTGGCGACTGCCACGGCGATCTGCTCGCCGAGCGCTGCGCCGAGGGTGCCGCCGCCGAAGGCGCCGAAGGATCCCCACATGCTCGCGAGGGCGGCGGGCGAGTTCGCCACAGCCTTGAACATGGCGGGGACGGTTCCGAAGGCGGAAGTGATCTGGTCGAGATGTTCCTTGACTGATCCGGTGGCGGTGTCGCGGTCGACGAGAGGGACGTTGGGCATGATGCTCCTAGGTGGGAAGTGAGGCCTCTGTTCGGGCTTGATCTCAGTCTTCCCGGATGCCCCGGTTGATGCGCACCGTATCGTCCCCAGTTCGTGACACATCGTCCAGGAATGAGCGAGCGGTGAACGCCTAGTTTGCTCTGTGCTCGCGTGGAGCGGGTGTCTCCTTCGCGCCGGGATCCAGCACGCGCGGCAGCTGCAGGATGGCGACACCGAGATCGCGGAACGGCTCGGCGAGCGTCCCGTGGACGATCGTGCGACCGGCGACGTTCATGGAGATGGTCGTCGACACAGGACGGCTGCCGGATGATGGCACCATCAGGTTCCTGATGGAGCCGCTCGACACACTCCACGCGATCGCCGCGATCGCCGCGGACGACGTCGGACGCGTCGTGGCGGAGGCCTTGGCCGGCCCGCGCGGCTGGTCCGGAAGAGAATTCAATCTAGTGGGTGAGAGCATCGACGGGGAGGCTTTCGCGAGACTGCTCTCCGAGCACTGGCGGACCCCGATCCGCTATGAGCAGCTGCCCGCCGCTCGCCCGGACGGGGATCCCCTCCTCTCTCGACTCGCTTGGCTCATTCACGACGGACCCTTGGGTGGCGGTATCCGCGCTCAGCGGGCGAGCGAGCTCCCCCGCTGCTCTCGTTCGAGCAGTGGTTGGCGACCCGCCACCCCGAGTGACGCCGCCGCGGCCTCAGATCGACAGATGTGCGGCGAGCAGCCAGCGGTCCCGGTCCAGCGTTGCCATAATCCCGATGACGACATCCTGGCTGGGAAGATCGTCTCCGTCCAGGCCCGCGATCGCCAGGGCCACCCTCTGGCGTACATCGTCGATGTCCTGAACAGCGGCACGCACCGTCTGCTCCGTCGACGAGAATCCGGGCGCGACCTCGCTGAAGTCCACCGTGTCGGCGATCGTCTGCAGGCGCGCATCGATCGGCAACCCAAGGGCGACGACTCGTTCGGCCGCGAGGTCGGCGGCTTCGCGGGCGTTCGACGCGACAGCATCAAGTAGTTCATGGATCGCGAGGAAGTTCGCTCCGCAGACGTTCCAGTGCGCCTGCTTGAGGTTCACGGCGAGGGCCTGAGCGGAGCGCACGACCGGAGTGAGGAAGCGGGCGGCTGCCGCGGAGGCGGCGTCGGTCACGTCGTTCCGGGTGATCACGGCAGGTGCTTCGCGACGAGATCGGTGAGGTCGACGAGACGGTTCGAGAAGCCCCACTCGTTGTCATACCAAGCGGACACCTTCACCTGATCGCCGATGACGCGGATGAGACCGGCGTCGAAGATGGCGGAGTGCGGGTCGCCGACGATATCGCTCGACACGATCTCGTCTTCGGTGTATCGCAGGATCCCCTCGAGCGGGCCCTCCGCCGCCGCCCGGTACGCGGCCTTCACCTCATCGACCGTGACCGGCCGAGATGCCGTGACGGTAAGGTCGGTGATCGATCCGGTGAGCACCGGGACGCGGAGCGCGAAACCGTCGAGCTTGCCGCTCATCTCCGGCAGCACACGTCCGAGCGCCTTCGCCGCCCCTGTCGAGGTGGGCACGATGTTCGACGCGGCAGCCCGCGCTCGACGCAGATCGTGATGGGGTCCGTCCTGCAGGTTCTGATCCGCGGTGTACGCGTGCACGGTCGTCATGAGGCCGCGCTGGATACCGAAGGCGTCGTCGAAGACCTTGACGATCGGTGCGAGCGAGTTCGTCGTGCATGACGCATTAGAGATGATGTCGTGCAGCGCGGGGTCGTACTCGCGCTCGTTCACACCCAGCACGACGGTCACGTCGTCTCCCGTGGCCGGTGCGGTCACGATGACCTTCTTCGCCCCGGCCTCGAGGTGCTTTCGGGCGGAGGTGGCATCGGTGAAGAACCCGGTCGCCTCGATGACGACGTCCACGCCGAGCTCGGCCCATGGCAGCTTCGCCGGGTCGCGCTCGGAGAGAGCGCGGACGCGGCGGTCGACGACGTAGATGTTGTCGTCGTCATGACGGATGCTGCCGGGGAAGGGCCCGCTCACCGCGTCGTACTTGAGAAGGTGAGCGAGCGTGCCGTTGTCGGTAAGGTCGTTCACCGCGACGATCTCGAATCGATGCTCGCCTCCGCGGCTGGCGCGGAAGTAGTTACGGCCGATGCGGCCGAACCCGTTGATGGCGACTCTGATGGTCATGATGTCTGCTCTCCTCTTTGTCTATGTGCCCCACTCTTCTCCTTAGGGCGAGACGATGTGCATCTTCACGTCTTGACTTCTCCACGAATCGTCCACAGACTGGGGTCATGACCTCGGTTGATCGGCTCACTCCTTTGCTGCAGCGATTTCGGGTGCGTACGCACCTGTTCCATGCCGGTCTGCTCTGTGGAGTAACCGCCTTCCCGGCCGAGCCGGGTCGCGGATTCCTGCACGTTCTCCGTCGCGGTGAGATGGAGCTGACGGCCACCGGTGAGCGCGGCGTCACGGAACTAGTGAAGATCACGCGACCGAGCCTGCTGTTCTTCCCCCGGCCGAGCGATCACTCGTTCCTCAACGCGCCGACCGCTGAGTCGGACTTCACCTGCGCGACCCTCGACTTCGACGGGGGCGCCACGCATCCGCTCATTCAGGCCCTGCCGTCGGTCATTATCCTTCCGCTCGATGAAGTCGCCACTCTCGGTCCCGCGCTGGATCTGCTCTTCTCCGAGGTCGACAACGTCCGCTGCGGGCATCCGATCCTGGCGGATCGGCTGTTCGAAGTCGTGCTCATCCAGCTGCTGCGCTGGATGCTCGACAACCCGTCGCACCTCGCCCTCACGCAGAGCATGCTGTCGGGCCTTGCCGATGAGCGTCTTTCGCCCGCGCTCGTCGCCGTGCACGAAACGCCGGGCGAATCGTGGACGCTGCAGACGATGGCCCGCCGAGCGAACATGTCGCGCAGCGCCTTCGCGTCGAGATTCAAAGAAGTCGTCGGCCAGACACCGGTCGATTACCTCACCGAATGGCGGCTCACCATCGCGCAAGAGAATCTGCGCGCGGGGATGCCGGTGGGCACGATCGCCGCCGAGCTCGGCTACGCGAGTGCGTCAGCGTTCTCCCGCTCATTCGCGCAGCGCCTCGGACGCTCGCCCCGTGCCTGGCTAACCTCGCAGCCTGGGAGTATGCCCGTCGAAGCCTAGGCATGGGACAACCGCCTACCGTCAGACAAATGGAGTTTCGGCAAGCATCGAGCAGCGGCGGCGGTTGATGATAGTTGAAGCGTAGCCCCGCCGGAAACGATCGTTTACGGCGCAGACGCGCGAGGCAGCAAGAATGCCTTGCCGCAAACGGTGTCCACAACCTCGTTTCGGCAGGCGTTTCCGGCGGTTCGTCTGATTCCGGGCGAACGAGGGCGTGAATACGCGAGATTCATCCTCTAGCAGCAAGACTTACCGCCGACGCGACCGTTGCGGATTGATCAGTTATCGGAGCGGAATATCTTCCAGAGCAACAGGCCGAGGGTTGCTCTTTCACGGCCAGCGGCGGAACGTAGGTCGATCTCCAGCGATTGCCCGATTCGGGTGATCTTGCTCTGCAGGCTGCTGTGGTGGAAGTTGGCAGCCCGCGCCGCGGATCGCAAGGAGTCAGCGTGGAGGTAGTGGTCGAGAATGTTGATCGCTTCAGTGCCCTGCGCCCCGGACGCGAGTCGTTCGAGATGCAGCACGTCGGGGTTGTCGGCCACGACTGCGGGGTCTAATGAGCCGATCAAGCGAACGACACCAAGCTGGTTTGCATCGAGGAGTCGCGGCCAGGACGAGGTAGCGCCGGCGAAGCGCAGCGTCTCGCGAGCGACTACCCAGGATTGGGGCGCACCGAGGATATCGACGACAGGCCCACTCGCGGCTCGCCCTTCGATGCCGTGCGCAGTTGCCCAGTCGACAGGGTCAGAACCCACGGCAATCACGAGCGAGAGGTGGCGGGACAGAGCCGCGATATGCACCGGACGCTGCCACGCCGCGCGGAGAGGACCATCCGTAAGGTCTTGCGGCGTCAACTCTGTCGACTCCACCGCAATGAGCTGAATAGAGCTGGCCGGTTGCAGCCCGATCAGGCGCGCAGCGCGAGAGCGTTCCGCCTCCGTGCTGCGTGCGTTGACGAGCAGTTGCGCGAGCGCTGGGTCTGACATTCCAGATGCAGCGTCCGCGCCGCTCGTCGGACGTTGTCGAGCGAGGACAGCGGCGACGGTCAGCGCGAAGCGCTCGAGGATGAACTCGTCGAGTTCGTACCCGGCGTCGCCGCGTTCCAGCCAGAGGGTGCCGCGCTCACTGCTGCCCGCATCGATGGCCGCGTGCTGTGAGACATGAGCTGCGGGGCCCGTCAGTGGTGCGCCTTCACTGGAGTAGCGCATGGACAACCCACGAGAGGGGAGCTCTACACCTGCGGGGCAGTCGGCGAGGACCGCTGTCGCACGGACTACCGCGTCGAGATCGGGAGTGTTCGACACCAGTTGGTCGAAGTAAGCGACAACACGAAGTGCGCGCTCCCCGGGAGTGTCGACATTGAGCAGCTTCACCATGAGGCCCTGCATGCTCTGATCCTACGAGGTGAACATGCCTGGTGTCGCCGTTTGGCGGACTTCTTCAACGCCACCTGCCGAGTGGCGGTTCCCCTGCTGGATTAGAGAGGGGATGATGGCGGGGTGAATGTCGACAAGCTGCCCTCCCCCTTGCGTCTCGACCCTGAGCTGGCTGCGATCAGCGTTATGATCCCGAGCTTCGACTTCACGGATGTCGAGGGGTCCAGACGCTTTGAGCAAGAGCTCGTTGCCCAGGGTCGGCGCACCGTCGAAGGCGTAGTCACGGAGGATGTGCTCATTCCCCGCCGAGACGGTTCAACAATTGCCGCCCGGGTGTATCGCCCGAGCCACGTCGGAGTTCTGCCAGCGATTCTCTACATCCACGGCGGCGGATTCGTTCTTGGAGGATTGGACACGGAGGACGATCGCTGCGCTTACTACGCTCGGGATGCGCAGTGCGCAGTCGTCTCCATCGACTACCGGCTGGCCCCGGAGCACCCCTTCCCCGCAGCTTTCCACGACTGCGTCGATGCGTTGTGGTGGATGCATGACGAAGCGATTTCACTCGGGATCGACAATCAACGGTTGAGCGTGGGAGGCAACAGCGCCGGAGGTGCGATCGCTGCTTCCGTCGCCCTAGCCTCTCGAACTGATGAAGCACCATCCCTGGTTCACCAGCTTCTGGTGAACCCCGTTTTGGACTGCCGAAGCCAAACCGCGTCTATGCAGCGATTCACGACAACACCTGGCTGGAATCGAGCACAAAATCTGCTGATGTGGGAACTGTACCTCGCCGACGCTGCGGTGCCGGCAGATTATCGAGCTGCCGCGGCCCTTGCCGAAGACGTCGCTGACGCGCCGCCTGCCTCCATTTGGATTGCGGAGTACGACCCGTTGCGCGACGAGGGCTACGCCTACGCGCAGCGTCTGATGGCCGCCTCCGTTCCTGTCGGGATCATGCAGTATCCAGGTACCATCCACGGCTTTGACGGCTACCGAATGACCAATGTGGGACAGCGCGCGCTCGTCGACCAGATCACTGCTCTCCGGTGGGCCCTCCGCACCTGATTCGACAAATGGCGCAGCCGAACGTCTGATTACAGCCAAATGGCTGTCCGACGATCAGGTGGGCCGCCGTAACGTCGGAGGCACACCCCAGTTGAGCCGGGATCGGGCAGCGCGGCGCACTTTCACCGCTGCGTGCCAAATTCGGTTCGACCCCGGAAGGACAATGATGACCTCTCGCGTCCCCGTCGATCCCGACGTCGTGAACCTGATCGCCGACGCGCCCTCGGTTCTCGCCATCGATTCCTCCGCGACAACGGAGCAGATTCGGATCAGAGAGGCGCGGTTTCACTCGTGGATGCGAGGCGATCTCGAGCCCGAACTCGCCCTCATTCCCGTGCGAGACGCCTCCATCGCGGGAGTGAACGTTCGCTGGTATGGCGGTGAACCGCAAGCCAACACCGACGTCGTGGTGTACCTCCACGGAGGTGGCTGGCTTGCCGGTGACATCGACTCCTACGACCCAGATGTTCGCCGGTTGGCTGCGCATCTCGGGCTCCCTGTCGTTTCGGTCGAGTATCGCCGGACACCTGAGCACCCGTTCCCCGCCGCCATCGATGACTGCACCGCGGTTCTACGGGAGCTGCAGCGAAGTCCTCACCGGTCCATTTCCCTTGCCGGCGACAGCGCCGGAGGCAATCTTGCACTGGGTGCGGCGATCGCGGTCAAGACCGAGGGCATCGTGTCATCGATTCTTCTGCTCTACCCGGTTGTGGATCCGACGGCTTTCAACAATCTCTCCTACACCGACAACGGTGCCGACTACCTCCTGACCGCCGACGCCATGCGCGAGTTCTGGGACCTGTACGTGCCCTCGGACGAGCATCGTCGGCACCCCAGCGCCGCCCCGCGATTCGCGGAACTCGAAGGACTCCCACCGGCAGTCGTCGTCAGCGCCGATTTCGATCCCCTCCGCGACGAAGACCGCGAACTCGCCACCCGCCTCATCGCGGCGGACGTCCCCACCGTTTATCTGCCCAACCCCGGGCTCACCCACGGCTTCCAACAGATGGTTCCGCGCATACCCGCCGCGACCAGCGCCCTCAGCCGCGCCTACGCCGCGTTCTCGATCGCGATCTCAAGTGCCGGCGCCCTGTCCGTAACGCTGCCTGCTGCGGCATCGTAAGCCCCGCCCGAAAGGACACCGCCATGACCACTTCGCATATCGTCCACTTCGGCGTGGGGAACTTCCACCGCTCCCACCAAGCCAAGTACCTGCACGAACTGCACCAGCAAGGCCGAGACCTCGAGTGGACAATCATCGGAGCAGGGTTGCTCCCCGGTGACGTCCGCATGCGCGACGCCCTCCAGGCCGAGGACTACACCTACACCCTCGTCGAACGCGCGGCCGACGGAACCGACGACGTGCATCGGATCTCTTCCATCTCCGGCTATTTCTACGGCCCCGATGACCCCGCTGCGCTCATCGAATTACTCGCCGCTGCCTCCACCCGGATCGTGTCTCTGACCATCACCGAGGGCGGCTACAACCTCTCCGACACTACGGGACGGTTCGACACCACCAACTCTGCGATGCGCGCCGACCTTTGGGGTAAGGAACAGCCCACCACGGTCTTCGGCTACCTCGCTGCTGCACTGCGCAGCCGTCGTCACGCAGGTCTGGCGCCGTTCACGGTCCTGTCCTGCGACAACATGCAGGACAACGGCGCCAGGGCACGCGAAGCACTCGCCTCCTTCATCAGGATGTCCGACGTCGATCTGGCCGACTGGGTCGAGCAGGCCACCGCGTTTCCCGGGAGCATGGTCGACCGCATCACCCCTGTCACCACCGACGCTGACCGCGAGTGGGTCCACACCACAACCGGGTACGAGGACACATGGCCTGTCATCAGCGAGGACTTCACCCAATGGGTGATCGAAGATCATTTTCCGGCGGGCCGTCCGCAGTGGGAGAACGTCGGGGCTCAGCTCGTCGACGATGTCGCGCCATTCGAGACGATGAAGCTTCGGATGCTGAACGGATCCCATCAAGCTCTCGCCTACGTCGGACTTCTCCGAGGTCACACCTTCGTACATGACGCGATAGCCGACCCTGCCGTCGCATCTTTCGTCGAGGCGTTCCTCCAGGAAGCGCAGAGCACCGTCCCCCCTATTGCCGGAATCGATCTGCCCGCCTACCGTGCCCTGCTACTGCAGCGTTTCTCCAACCCGGCAGTCCGAGACACCCTTGAACGCCTCGCCACTGACGCCAGCGACCGCATCCCCAAGTTCGTCGTGCCGATCGCTCACGATCTTCTCCGGCAGAAGCAGCCGGCGCCCGCCACCGCGGCCGTCATCGCCAGCTGGGTCGTCGCCGCCTTTCAGGACCGCAACGCCTCAGGTCCACTTCGGGACCGCCAAGCGGAAGACGTGAAGCAGGGACTCCTCGACGAGCGAGTCGACGCGGGGTCGTTCCTGGATCGTGCCGACTGGTTCGGCGAGCTCGGGGGGGACCTCGCGTTCCGTGCGGCGTACACCTCTTCGCTCGATCGCCTGCGCCGAGACGACGCTTCCACGTTTCTCACCCCTACCGCCCTTTGACCCTTCCCTTTTTCCCTGTTCCAACCGTTCTCAGAAAGGCACCATCATGAACCGCACCACCCGAATGATCGCGCTCATGGGCACCGCCGCCCTCGCCGTGTCGCTCAGCGCATGCAGCGACGGCCCGATCGGCGCGTCCAACGACTCCAACGCTGACGCTGGCGCCGACGCCGTCAGCATCCAGTTCGTCAACCCGCTGCCCAACTACCCCGCCTGGCGCGTGATCGGCGACTGCATGGCCGACCAAGCCGAGGAACGCGGAGTCGACTTCAACGAGACCGGCCCCACCGGACAGGCCATGGACCCCACCACCATGATCGAGCAGATCCAGAGCGCCATCGCGAACAAGAAGTCCGGCATCATCACACTTCCCGCCAGCGACGCGTTCGGACCCCTGCTCCAGCAGGCCCGCGACGCCGGTATCGTCACCGCGACCATGTACGGCGACGGCGCCGACGGCAGTGGTGCTGATATCAACGTCGGCATCAACTGGACCGAGCTCGGCAAGGTGTACATCGACGAGGTCGAGAAGCTCCCCGGTGACAAGAAGGTCGGGATCATCACGAGCGCCGACACCGGCATCGGCAAGCTGTTCATGGACGGGGTCAAGGCAGCTGTCGCGGACACCGACGACATCGAGATCGTCGGCGAGGTGTACACCGGCGACGACTCCGCGAAGGCGCTCGCCCAGACCAACGCGCTGCTCACCGCACACCCTGACGTGAACGTCATCCTCACCAACATGGGAACCGCCACCCAGGGTGCCGTGTCCGCCATCGAGGCGAAGGGACTCACCGGAGACATCTCCTTCATCGGCAACGGACCCGACAACGGCGGCAAGGAAGCCATCGAAAGCGGAGCTGAGTACCGCTTCCTGCTGCAAGCACTGTGCGACGGCGGCAAGGACGCACTCAACGCCGTAGCCGATCGCCTCGAAAGCGGCACCGCCGCCGGCGGCGACGCGACTCTCATCGACATGGGCACCCGCATGGCCACGAAAGACGACTACGCCGAGTACGTCGAGAAGGGCTGGTCGTGACCGACACCGCCGCCCTCGAACTCCGAGGCATCCGGAAGTTCTTCGGATCCGTCGCCGCCCTCGAGCAGGTGGATCTCGCCGCCTTCCCGGGCGAGATCCACGCCATCGTCGGCGACAACGGCGCCGGCAAATCCACCACCATCAAGATCATCACGGGTATCCACCGAGGTGATGGCGGCGACATCCTGATCAACGGCGACGTCATCGAAGGCCACGGCGCCAGCACTCTCGAGAAAGGGATCGCTGTTGTCTACCAGGACCTCGCGCTCGTCGAATGCCTCGACATCTCCACCAACATGGCGCTCGGAAACCTCCCCAAACGCTTTGGGCTGTTGTTGGATCGTCGACGCATGGACCGAGATGCCGCGAAGGTCCTCACCGACCTGAACGTCCGAGTCGGCGACGTGAAAACCCCCGTTGGTTTGCTCTCCGGCGGCCAGCGGCAGGTCGTCGCCATCGCTCGCGCCGTCCGCATGGACACACCCACCATCCTGCTCGACGAACCGACCGCCGCACTGGGCGTGCAGGAGACGGCCCAGGTTGGACGCATGCTCGATGAACTCCGCGCCGCAGGCAAAGCCGTCATCGTCATCAGCCACGATCTCGATTTTGTCTTCCAGCATTCTGACCGCATCACCGTCCTCCGCCTCGGTAACAGCGTCGGAACACGGCGCACGGCTGAGACGACGCGTGACGAGATCATCGGGATGATCACCGGCGCGATCCCTCGCGGTGCTACGTCCGCCGCATCAAAGGAAAAGTCATGACACAGATCACCTCTACAGCCCCGGCGCCCGTCGTCACTCAGAAAGCTCAGCGCCGAATCTCGTCGTTTCTTGTACGCCAAGAAGCATCCCTGCTCGGTGTGGTCGCCGTCATTGTCATCTCGGCCACACTGATCAACCCGGCATTCCTCAGCGGCGACAACATCACTGAAATCCTCCGTAGCTCCGTCATCTACTTCGTGATGGCCTGCGGAGCCGCGCTGCTCATCATCGGCGGGGGGCTTGATTTCTCCGTCGGCGCGGTCTTCACCCTCAGCGCCCTTACCGGCACCTCCTTGATGAAGATCGGTGTTCCGATCCCGCTGGCCGTCCTCGCCGCCCTTGTCATCGCATCGCTCGTCGGTGTCCTCAACCACCTGATCATCACCTACTGGCACGTCCCGCCCATCATCGCCACCCTCGGAGTGTTCTTCGTGGTCCTCGGCGCCAACTCCCTCATCACCGGCGGCCTCGACGTGATCCCCCTTCCCCCTGATTTTGTCCGTCTCGGACAGGGCTATTTCGTCGGCGTCCCCAACATCATCTGGATCGCCGTCCTGGTGGGCATCGTCACATGGTTCGCACTCGAACACACCCGCTTCGGTGTCAACATTCGCGCCCTCGGCGGTAACCGTGCAGCTGCAGTCGCCAACGGACTCCACGTCAAGAAGCTCGACCTCACGCTCTACGCCATCGCAGCGGTCACAGGTGGTATCGCAGGCCTGCTCTACTCCGCACGAGTAGGGGCAGGTCAGGTCGAGGCAGGAGGCTCTGCGACCACGCTTGTCGTCGTCACAGCTGTCCTCATCGGAGGCGTGAGCCTGCTCGGGGGACTCGGGAACATCACCGGTGTCGCCATCGGCGCCGTCCTCCTCTCCCTCATTGACAACGCGCTCATCGTTTCCCGCATCCCACCCCAGTTCAACAACATCGTCGTCGGCGCCATCCTTGTGTGCGCCGTCGCCGTCGATCACCTCCGTCGACAACAGCTCTACAAGCGCCGCTGACAACACCAAGTCAGCGAAGTGCCCACGCCGCACGACACGCTCAGAAGGACGACGCTCAGCGCAGCCACCGTGGCACCTCACACGGCAGGTGCGACGCGACTTCGCGCGCGCCTGCCGTGAGTGTCACCACCACCGAAGGAAAGCCGGATGCCTGCCGATCTCGACATGCCCACCACGAATACGAAAGGACCTCACGACAGCACTGCGCCCCGAGTTCTCGTCATCGGCGAGGCGCTGATCGATATCGTCGAGCGTGACGGCACGAGCACCGAGCACGTTGGTGGGTCTCCCGCCAACGTCGCACTGACCCTGGCCCGGCTCGGACGCAAGGCGACTCTCGTGACCGACATCGCCGATGACGCTCGTGGCCGGCGTATCGCCGGGCACCTCAGCGCTTCAGGGGTCGAGGTGCTGCACGGCGACTCCGAGCGCACCTCCGTCGCGCGCGCGATGCTCCGCGGGGACGGCTCGGCCGAGTACGAATTCGACCTTTCCTGGAACCCGCCCGCCGCGGACGCGTCCTCGGCCGCCCACGTGCACACCGGATCCATCGCGATCTACCTCGAACCGGGCGGCTCCGCAGTCCTCGATCTGCTTGAGGCGCTGCCCGCCGGAGTCACCGCCAGCGTCGACGCGAACATCCGTCCCGCTGTTATCGGCGAGCACCATGCTCTCGCGCGCTTCGAGCGAATCGCTGCGGCGTGCGAGATCGTCAAACTCAGCGACGAAGACGCCGAGTGGCTGTACCCGAGGATGCAGCTCGATGAGGTGCTCACCCGCCTGCTCTCGCTCGGCGCCCAGCTCGCAGTCGTGACCCGTGGAAGCAGAGGCCTAATCATTGCGTCCGCCATCGCGCGGGCAACCGTGCCCGCCGCGCGGATCGTCGTCGCCGACACGATCGGCGCGGGCGACTCAGCGATGGGAGCGATTCTCGATGAGGCGTTCCGGCAGGGCCTCGGCATACCGGGCGGGATGCGGCTCGACGAGCCGTCACTCTGGGCGATCGGGCAGTGGGCGGTGCGCGTCGCGGGTGTCACGACATCGCGCTCAGGCGCAAACCCGCCCACACACACTGAACTCTGACCATCAAACTACTGTCCGGTAGCCGGTGGTCTATGCCCCCCGGCTTCTCCACGCCATGTCTCCGCCGAAAACGATCGATTTCGACGGTCTTGCCACCGATTGTGATCACCTGCGCGACACGCCGGCACGTGGCCTGCCGATACCCCCTGCCGAAACCTAAACGCCCCGATACCTCGGCTGTAGCGTTTTCGGCATGGCACACGAAGTCGGGTACGCCCGAGTCTCCAAGCGCGAGCAGAACCCCGACGCTCAGGAGGCTGAGCTGCGCGCCGCCGGCTGTGAACGGGTATTCGTCGACCACGGCGAATCGAGCCGCTCCACGGACCGCCCGCAATGGCTCGAGTGCTTGAACTATTTGCGAGCGGGCGACATTCTCAAAGTGCGACGTCTCGACCGTCTCGCCGGTAGTGAACGCATCCTGATCGAGACGCTGCAGGACCTAGACGCGCGGCAGGTGAACCTCGTCAGCCTCACCGAGCCCATGATCGACACGACCACGCCGATGGGCCGAGCTCTCTACGGCATCGTCGCGGTGTTCGCGCAACTCCGCGTCGATACCATCCGGGAAAACACCCTCCGCGGTCTCGACTACGCGCGCAGTCAGGGTCGTGTCGGCGGCCGTCCGAGCGTGATGACGCCCGAGCGGATTGCTGAGGCCGAGCGCATGCGTACCGGGCAGCAGAGCTGGGCAAGCATCGCGCGCGTGCTCGGGGTCGGAACTTCTAGCGTGCGACGAGCACTCGTCCGATAGTGATCACTATGGACGAGATAGAATTCCCTATCAGGGGTGATAGATATGGCGATCTCAGAGGTTCCGGACTGGGCCCGTGCGGCGGTGTCCGCGCGCCATCGGAAAGAGATGGCTGAGCTGGACTACCGGCGCGAGCTGCGCCGGTTTGACCAGCACGGATACAGCCAACGCGAGATCGCCAGATGGCTCGGGATGGCCCAGCCGTCAGTGCTCAGCGCACTCCGCACGGCCGCTAAGGTGACAATGCCTCTGGACGGATTCTCCGGCGCGACGCCGTACGAGATATGCCAGCGCTATGCCGCCAGGTTCATCGATCAGGCGCAGCTCGTGGACGAACTCACGCGGTTCCCCTACGTGCAAGGCGGCCATACCGACGGGTATGACTCGCTGATCGTCGATCCGCCTGGCACCTGGTCGGAGATCGACGACGCGGCGCGCCGCGGCCTCATCAGTGACGACATCTACGAGACCGTGTTCAGTCGCCGACACTTCTCGACCGCGCCCGAAGCGCCGGCGGTCGGCCCCGAGGAACCGAGCCCGAAGCAGTGACCACGAATGGCTCCCCCGAGTTGTACCGCGCCTCGAGACGAGCAAGCTCGTAGAGCACGGCGTTGCTCAAGAAGTCCGACAGGGAGCGGTGTCCTTCTGCGACCATCGTGTTGAGCATGGCCGCCCGCATACGCTCATCGAGCGATAGATCGACGTAGAAAGAGACCTTCCTGGGCTTCGGTCGCCCAGTCCCGGTCATAAGGAGAACCGTTCGACGCATCGATCAATGGATTCGTACGCTGCCTTCGCTTGCTGAAGGTGTTCGCGTAGAGATGACAGATCGGTGCTGCCCGTAGTGTTCGCTACTCTCGCGATCTGATTCACGTTGCTTGCGATGTTCGAGATGAGTCGCTCGATACGGAAGAACATCTCCAGGGCATTCCTTCGATCGGTGGCCGTCTCGCCGGGCTCGGGTGACAGTGCCGACTCGACGAGTAGTCGGGCAACGGTCACGCCTTGCTCCGTGGAGCGAGCGACCAGTGCGGACTCTTCCTCCTCGTTAACTTTCACCTTGTGAACAATCTGACGCGAGGCGGGTGCGTTCGGCCGTCGGCGGTTCTGGCTTGCGCGGTCGACCATCATGCTCTCCATGCCCAGCGCAGCGAACGGGAGAAACTTCGACTGGACAGACAAGCCGAGTTAGGGGCCCTAACCGTATAGCTTGCTCCGCAGGATTCATGACCGCACATGCGTCACCTCTTCGATTTGGGAAACAGAGGCTGCCGCGGGATGCTCCGCATTCCCTTGCCCTCGATTCGCTTCGTGGGTAGCGGTGCGTAGCGGCTGTGTAGCTTGTCGCGTGGCTGCTTCCTCCTGATCTCTCTGCGGCAGTAGCGGCGTAGCTCCTGTAGCGGGCGAAAGCGCAGAGGGGAGGTACCGCATCCATGCGTCACGAAGATCGACGAGTCGATACCCCTTTCGCACGCTCTCCCCGACACGATGGTTGGCGGGTCGGACTCCGTATGGACGAAGTACCCGAGCGACTCCCGCGACTCCCAGCGCGCTCGCCAAATCGCGGTATTCGGGCACCTTGCTGAGGGCTTCGACCAGCTGGACGCTGCCGATCCATGCGCCATCGCGGTACGAGTTGAGTACTTCGCGAGTGGCTTCCAGAAGCGCCAAGCCGACGTTCGCGGAACTCTCGTCCTCTCGCGCTTGCTCGACCATGGTGATTGCTGCTGCCCAGGCGCGATTGATCCATTCGTCTCCTGCGAGATGGGCCACTGCGACGAGCGGCTCCCAAAGATCAGCTGCGCGGTCTTCCACCGGCAGTTCGGGGCGGACACCGGCTATCTCATCTTGGTGGTCGGTGAGCAGACGATGCAGGCGATGGCGCACTACGGCGAGGTACTCCCCTGCGTCCCTAAGCCGGAACTGCTCAACGGGTTCAGTTCCCGAACGCCGACGCATAGTGAGTACTATCGCTCGGTCTTCGATAGTGTCCGGCAGTGCGCCGATCGAAGCGATCGCTGCCAGGGCGAAGACTCGATACTCCTTCAGCTGATTGTTTGGCTTCTCGACCCGGCCGTATACGAAACCCCGCTGGAATCCGGTGTTGAGGATCCCGCGGAGGGCTTCGGAGCGTTCACTCGGCCGTCCCGCTGAGAAAATCGCTTCCGCTTCGTCGAGCATCAACGTCGGCGGGGTGTCCCCTGCCTTCTCGATGCGTCGGAAGAGATACGGAACGCTGACGTCTGCGAATCGCACAGGGTCGTTGACCAGCAGGCTCAGCACCTCGAGCAAGCGCGTCTTCCCCGATCGTTTCTCGGCTGATCGGATCACCAACCTCGGTGCAACATCTAGGGCGGGAACCACGTGAGATGCGGCCGCCCACAGCGTCACTGCGTCATACGACGCCGCGTCCGGCAGAACGCAGTATCGGCGAATAGCCCGCTGAGCAGAATCGAGCGCGTCCGCGAGCTCAGGTATCTGAGTAACCAACCGGGTCACCTGCCGCTCGCCGTGGTGCGGCTCTGGCGGATCCACTCCACGACTTCAGAACGCGCGTAGCGAATCGTTCGAGGTCCCAGCCTGTAGAAGTCGGGCCCCTTGCCGAGGTAGCGAAGCTGGGCCAGCGCGCCGGTCGTCATTCCGGCGATGAGGGCAGCTTCCGCGGGCGTGAGTAGTGAGTCATCCATGATCATGTCCCCTTCGTTTCGTTGTGCTCGTTCTCTGTGAGCACTTGCTTCGACGATGACAACGTCTGAAGTGTGAGACACCATGGAGGGATGGATTGGTCCGAATCGGGGAAAGATTCGTTTGCGCGCTCGATCGGTGAGCGCATCCGAGATCTGCGTCTGCGTCGCGGATTCCGATCCGTTCGCGAGCTAGCTGCCGCTATCCCTAACGCACGCCTCAGCGCGAAGGTCGTCAGCAACATCGAGCTGGGGCGCAAGCTCGATCTGACAGTCGTCGAGCTTCTCGAGCTGTCCAGAGCATTGGGCGTTGCACCACAGCAGATCCTCGTCGACCACCACCGTCCCTACGAGCCGACAGGGATTTCAGGAGTCAGTGAGGAGATCGCGACGATGTCCGCGATCGACTTCCTCGAATGGCTGTCCCTCCCGTTCGAGGGGCACCAACTATTCATGGATGTGAACGCGGAGACGCCTGAAGAAACCGCTGCCCTGGTCGCACTTCGAAGCTATGAAATGCAACGACGGGAAGTGGCGCACCATACGGAATCGCTAGCGAGGGCGCTTCAGGTCAATCGTAAGTTCGCCGGCTTCAACGATCTGGGGCATCTCCGCAACCGCGTGGCCGAATCCTTCGCTGAGCTTCGACGCATGGCTAGCTTCCTGGAACAACGTGGCGTTCGCGTGCCGGCTGACCACTTTGACCACAGTTTGACCACAACTCCCGGCGCGAACGACGATCGAGGTGATCACATAGATCACAAAGATCACCGGAACTCCTCGAGTGTGAGCGCCGAGGAATCCAGGCGATGAGGCGCAAATCTGACTGAAAATCGTGAGGTCACGGGATCGACGCCCGTCGGAGCCACAGGGTGATCATTACAGTCACCTTAGGAACCCTCGCCTAGCTTCTACATGGCGGGGGTTTCCGCTTTTCCGGACGAGAGTCCCAGGCTCGGCCCCCCTCACTCCCCTGATACCGTCGAAGCCATGTTCATCGCCGGGATCGCCGCCGCGGTCATCGGCATCGTGCTGCTCCATGTGGCACTCGGCAGAACTCTGCGTGCGAACGCCGGGGTGCGCATCCCCTTCGGTGGGCGACCACGCGAGATTCCGCACGGCTCCATCCAGATGCGGGCCCTCACCGCCGGGATGATCGTGCTCGGTGCGGTGTTCGTCAGCACCGAAGGGTGGCACTGGACCCTGATGGTGGTCGCAGCCGGCCCCGTGGCGGCGATGATCGTGCTGGGCCTCCACAATCGTCGCGTCAGCCGCGAGGCACGTTCCGCTGACGCCTGAGGCTGCTCCTCACAGGTGAGAGAGCGCTATGAAAAACGCGCTTCCTTTGTTAAGCGTCGTAATATACCGATATGGGACCTGAACTTCCCGTTGCGCCTGGGGCGCAGCGGAACCTGGGGCCGGATGAGCTCTTCCGCCGCCTCGCGACATCCATCGCCGACGGCACATATGCCCCCGGCGCGAAGCTGAGCGACAAGGCGATCGCCGACGACCTCGGCGTGACGCGCACACCAGTGCGCGAGGCCGTGCAGCGGCTGGCGCGCGCCGGGCTGATGGAGGTGCACGCGAACCGCTACTCCATGGTCACCGACATCACGGATGAGCGCTCCCGCATCACCCGCGAGTTCGCCGCGTCTCAGGGCGGCGAGATCATCCGCGAGGCCGCGCTCGCACTGTCGGAGACGGACCTGGTCATCGCCTGCGAGCTGATCCAGGTTGCGATCGAATCGGTCGAGTCCGGCGAGGGCTGGATCGAGGCGCACGTCGCGCTGTTCGAGTTCCTCACCGACCGCGCTCTCAACGACCTGTACCGACTGATGCTGAGCGACTTCTGGTACCTGGTCTTCCGCGACCTCTACCTCGGCGCACCGCGTGTGGACACGAGGGACTCCCTCGAAGAGCTGGAGTCGGCGATGCGCGCCCGCAGCGCGAATGCCGGCGTGAAGGCCGTGCAGCGGATGCTCCGCTTCAAATAGCGGAGAAGGTGTTGGTCCCGGCCCTCCCTCGCCCGAACGGGGAGGGCCGGAGCAGCCGATTGAGAAGGTCCGCAAGCGTACCCACCCCCATGTGGGCGCTCAAGACCGAGAGAACTCGAGGGCACCGTCTGGTTCGACCGACGCAGAGCGGCAGACTGCGGCTCGTCGTACTGCCAGCGTAGGGCGACAGGCTTCCTGACGCCCGTCGAGGCCCGACCGTTGACGTGGAGTCGCTCGACCTGCTACGCGCACGATGTGCGCGTGTTCAGCTCGTGGCGACGACCTGAGCCGACCCTCGATACGCTCGAACCATGCTCGAGACGCTCACCGGATTCGCCGTCGTGGGAGTCGCGATCACCCTCGGCTATGTGCTCGGACGGATCGACCTGCTCGGCCCGCACGCCCGGCACGTGCTGGGCCGCCTCATCTTCTTCGTGCTCTCCCCTTTCCTGCTCTTCACGGTGCTCGCCCACGCCGATGCGAAGATGCTGTTCTCCGCACTGCTGCCGGTCTCGGCGATCGCCGCCGTGTCGATCATCGCGGTCTATGCCCTGGTCGCGCGCTTCTGGTGGAAGCGACCCGTCGGCGAGACGCTGATCGGCGCCCTGTCTGCCGGCCAGGTCAACTCGAACAACATCGGCATCCCGCTGTCCCTCTACCTGCTCGGCAGCGCCGCCTACCCCGCGCCCGTCGTACTCATGCAGCTGCTGGTGTTCACACCGATCTCGCTCACGATCCTCGACGCGGTCACCAGCGACAGGGTGTCGCTGCGCAAGACGCTCGTGCGCACGGCGACGAACCCGATCATCATCGCCTCGCTGCTCGGGACACTCGTCTCGGTGCTCGGCATCACGGTTCCCCCGATCGTCATGGAGCCCGCGCAGCTCATCGCCGACGCAGCGGTGCCGGTGCTGCTCATCAGCTACGGCATCTCCCTGCACGGCCAGCGGGTGCTCGGCGCTCTGGGCCACCGCCGGGACATCATCCTCGCCACGGTGCTCAAGCTCATCGCGATGCCTCTGATCGCGTGGGTCGTCGCGGAGTTCGTGTTCGGGCTGTCGTCGACCGAGGTGCTGATCGTGGTCATCCTCGCCGCCCTGCCGACCGCGCAGAACGTCTTCAACTACTCGCAGCGGTACGACATCGGCGAGACGATCTCGCGCGACACGGTGTTCCTCACGACGCTCGGATGCCTCCCGGTGCTGATCCTCATCATGTTCGTGCTGGGCTGAGCCTCTCGGCATCCGCGAGCCCCCGGGCATCCGTGAGCACCAGTGGGAGATCCCGCATCACGACCACGCTGTCGAAGATCGATGATCCCTCGGGAAGCGCATCGAAGAACGATGACCGCAGGTGATGCAGCTGCGCGCCCTCGACCTTCCACTCGTCCGTCGACAGGGCCACCGGCTCGACGGTTCGTCCGTCGTGGCCCAGCGACCACCCGACGCGACCCGCTCGGTAGAAGTCCGACGCCTCGTCGACAGAGGCGAAGACCCCGCTCGTCCACTCGCCGCCCACCTCCACGTCAGTATCGAGACTGTGCGCCCCTGCCTGCATCGTGAGTGCGTAGCGGTCGCCCGACTCCCGAATGCGGAATCGCGCTCTGCGATGGACGCCAGGGAACATCCGCCCGCCGAACAGGACCGGATGCCACGCCGAACTATGCCGCTCGAAGATGAAGACGCCCTGCTCGACGCCCTCCGGGCCGTCCCGCTCGACGGCGATCCGATGCGCGGCATTCTCGGAGCGGAGGCCCCACCGGCGATCGACCCAGCTCGGCCGGATCGATTCCAGCCCCAGGACGCACACCCCGGCGAGCGCAGATCCGCCGACGATCTGCGGTCGGAAGCCGTCGGGCAGCAGCGTGGCGGCGACCACCGGGTCGACGCGGTAGCTGATGAGGAGTCGCCTGCGGAGCTGTGCCCGGACATCGCGGATGATCGACATGTTCCGAATCTAGCACTGTAGCTAAATTCCTCCAAGGGGTGCTCGTCGACGCCCGCCCCGTAGGTTGGACGCGTGGACAACCCGCTCTTCTTCATCGCGCTGATCGTCGCCGTCATCGTGCTGGCGATCTTCCTGCCCCGATGGATCCGGCGTGCGAGCCGGTCGGCCGGAGAGCGGACGGAGCAGCGCGTCACCGCATCCCGCCTCGAAGAGATCCTCGGTGAGCTCGGCTCCACGGTCGTGCTTCACGCGCCCGAACCCGTCGCGCGCGAGATCATGGACGGCGTCGTACTGCAGCAGCCCCGGAAGTTCACGGTGCTCGCGGACGGTGACTACGGCATCCGATTCGTCGAACCCGATGACTCCCTCGTCCGCCTCGTCGAGGACCCGGACGGCACTCGCGTGCAGATCGAACGGTTCCGGGAGTATCTGGGGATGCCGCAGACCACGGAGTTCTGGGCGGACCTGCGCTCCCGCGTCACCTCCGCGGCGAGCGCTCGCGGCGTCGCCATCACCGCGGGGCCTGCACTGCGCCACCGCCGCGACGACGCCTCCGGCGCCTGGTCGCTCGAGTAGTCGATGCCAGGACCGGGTGCATCTCACAGCCGTCGCAACTAGGCTGTGGTATTGCCGATGACGCCCCGACACGCCCTCCAGCCGGACAGCGACGGCACCACTTCTCATCACAGTCCTCAGTCCCTGTGACCTGCGCCGGAAAGGCTGACCCATGAGTGCATCACCCGACAACGACCGCACCCCCGACTTCTTCGACAAGCTCATCGAAGAGACGCCCCGCGAGAACCCGCGCGAGCAGTCCGGCTTCACCGCCTCGTTCCGCGGCTACGACAAGGCCGAGGTCGACTCGGCCCTCAGCACGCTGCGCAACCAGCTGCAGCAGGCGAAGGCCGATCTCGCAGCGACCGAGGCGCGTCACGAGGATGCCGTCGAGGCTCTCCGCGACGAGGAGCGCATCGCTCGCGAAGAGCTCGAGGCCGAGCTGCTCACCGCGAAGGCGAAGGCAGCCGAGACCGAGGCACAGGTCGCCACCCTCACCAACGAACTCGTCGACACGCCCCGCGCAGACGGGCAGGAAGCGCCGTCGCGCGAGCAGTTCGAAGCCATCCTCCGCGTCGCCGAGGAGCAGGCGAACGTGCTCATCCAGAACGCCGCGGTGCAGGCCGACCGTCTGATGGCCGCCGCTCGCGAAGAGGTCACGACGCAGCGCGCCGAGGCCGACGCCGACGTCACGCGCATCATCGCGCAGGCGCAGCACGACGCCGATCAGGTGCGCCTCAAGATCGACACCGAGTACACCGCGCACGAGGCCACGCTCGAGCGCGAGGCGGCGCACGCGGCCGAGAAGGTGCACCAGGCGACGCAGGAGGCCACGGCCATCCGCACCGAGGCCGAGAAGGGTGCGGCGGCGCTGCGCTCCCTCGTCACTCGGGAGACCACGCAGCTGCGCGCGGACGCCGAGCGCGAAGTGCGCGAGATGAACGCGCGCGTGCTCGAGTTCGAGGAGACCCTCACCCGCCGCCAGGACGACGCGCAGCAGGAGTTCCTGGTGCTGCACAACCAGGCCGTCGCCCACGCCGAGCGCATCACCACCGACGCGAACGAGCAGGTCGCCGCATCGCTCGATCACGCACAGCGCATCTCGGGCAAGGCAGACGACTACGAGCGCCTGATGCGCTCGCAGGCGCAGACCATCGAAGCGGATGCCCAGGTGCGGGCGCGCGACACCCTCGACCGCGCCCGCGTGAAGTCGCAGAAGATCGTCGATTCCGTCACGAGCCACACCTCCACGGTGCTGCGCGATGCCGAGGACCAGGCCAGGCAGCTGCGCTGGCAGCAGCAGCAGCTCGCCAGCTTCATGGCCGAGGTGCGCGAGCTGATCCGCCCCGACGGCATCTTCAGCGATGAGGCGCCGACCCTCGGAACCGTCGCGACCGCAGCGGAGGCCGACGAGGACGCCGACCTCGATGGCGTCGACACCGTCGACGCCGAGCTGATCGACGACACCGAGGCCGATGACACGGATGCGACCGATGAGCCGGCGTCGGAGTTCCGCGGCGACGAGGCACTGGACGACGAGCTGCTCGACGACGACGCCGAGACCATCGACGGCAAGATCACGATCGAGGTCGTCGAGTCCGACGAGAAGGCATCGCGCTGAGCATCCTCTCCTGACTGACGAACGGGGGCGTGGGCGGATATCCGCACACGCCCCCGTTTCGTGGCCTACCCCGGCTATCGCTCCGGCCCTTCAGCGTGCACGCTGTACCTATGACAGACAGCGTGATCGAGGTGCGAGACCTCCGCAAAGAGTACGGCGGCGCCGTCGCGGTCGACGGCATCAGCTTCGACATCCGCCGTGGAGAGACCTTCGCCCTCCTCGGCCCAAACGGCGCGGGCAAGTCGACGACCATCGAGATCCTCGAGGGCTATCGACACCGCACCTCCGGTGACGTACGCGTGCTCGGGGTCGATCCCCAGCGCGGCGGTCTGGCGTGGAAGGCGCGACTCGGAATCGTGCTGCAGTCCACCGGCGAGGCCGGGAACTTCACCGTGCGCGAACTGCTCACCGAGTTCGCCGGGTACTACCCCGACCCTCGCTCGGTCGACGAGGTGATCGCCGCAGTGGGGCTCGAGCACAAGCAGCGATCGAGAGCGGGCAAACTGTCGGGCGGTCAGCAACGACGTCTCGACGTCGCCCTCGGGATCATCGGCCGACCAGAACTGCTGTTCCTCGATGAGCCGACGACGGGTTTCGACCCCGAGGCGCGGCAGCAGTTCTGGCAGCTCATCCGCACACTGAAGGCGGAGGGCACCAGCATCCTGCTGACGACCCACTACCTCGACGAGGCGGCGCGTCTGGGCGATCGAGCTGCGGTGATCACGGACGGTCGGATCGTGGCCATCGGTCGGATCGATGAGATCGGCGGACCCGAGGCGCGGACGCCGATGGTGCGGTGGAGGGATGCCGCGGGGGTGCGCCAGGAACAGCGCACCACGACTCCCGGTGCGGTCGTCTCCGAGCTCCAGCGCTCGAACGGCGAGCCGGACAGCCTCGAGGTGGTGCGTCCCACGCTCGAGGACATCTACCTCGGCCTCATCCGCGAGCATGGAGTCGGCGCCGATGCCGATCCGACGGTCGACGACCTGCGGGCCGATGCGAGGGAGTCCGCATGAGCACCACGACCGCCACGACCGCCACCCAGGGATTCGGGCTCGCTCGGACCATCCGCCTCGGGGTCCGCCGCATCCCGTTCGAACTGCGTCAGTACTTCCGCGCCAGCGACCAGGTCTTCTTCACCTTCCTGTTCCCGACGCTGATGTACCTCATCTTCGCGACGATCTTCACGGGCGACATCGGCGAGGGTGCCGACAGGATCAGCATGGCGACGTACTACCTTCCCGGTCTCGTGGCGGGAGGCATCTTCCTGTCGGGCATGCAGGGGCTGTCGATCGAGATCGCAGTGGAGAAGAGCGATGGCACCCTCAAGCGGCTGGGCAGCACTCCGATCTCACCCGCCACGTACTTCATCGGGAAGGTCGGCGAGGTCTTCGTCACCACGATTCTGCAGATCACCCTCCTGCTGGTCGTCGCGGTGGTTCTGTATCAGGTGGAGCTGCCTTCCGATCCCGAGGCCTGGGGGCGCTTCGCCTGGGTCTTCGTGCTCGGGCTGCTCTCGTGCACTCTCCTCGGCATCGCGCTCTCGGCCGTGCCCCGATCCGGAAAGACCGCCTCTGCGGTGGTGATCCCGGTCGTGCTGCTGCTGCAGTTCATCTCCGGCGTCTATATCGCCTTCACCGCACTGCCGGAATGGCTGCAGAACGTCGCTGCGGTCTTCCCCCTGAAGTGGATGGCTCAGGGAATGCGCGCGGCGATACTGCCCGAGTCGTTCTCGGCGGCCGAGCCGAGCGGATCGTGGGAGCTCGGCTTCGTGGCGATCGCCCTCACCGCATGGCTCGTGGCGGGTTTCATCCTCAGTCGCGCGACGTTCCGCTGGATCAGACGCAACTGACGGCCCGGCACGCGAACGGCCCCATCCCGGAGGATGGGGCCGTTCGATGCGGAGGACGGCTCGTGAGCCGCGAGAGGTTTACGCGCGGACGAACTGCGCGGCAGCGGGGCAGTCGAACGGATCGGCTCCGGCGGCGAGCCCGACGCGGTTGAGGTACTGGATGACGATCGCGTACGACCGGCCGAGGCTGGTCTCGGTGTACGGCACGTTGTTGGCTGCGCAGTAGTCGCGAACGACCTCGCGGGCCTTCGAGAGGTGCGGGCGGGGCATGTTCGGGAACAGGTGGTGCTCGACCTGGTAGTTGAGCCCGCCCATGAGCCAGGTGGCCCACCATCCGCCGCGGATGTTGCGCGAGGTGCGCACCTGCTTCGAGAAGAAGTCGAGACGAGCGCTCGGGTCGATGATCGGCATGCCCTTGTGGTTCGGCGCGAACGAGGCGCCCATGTAGACGCCGAAGACGGCGAGCTGCACACCCATGAAGGCGAATGCCATGCCGAGCGGCAGCATCAGGAAGACCGGGACGAGCACGATCGCGAAGCGGAGGGCGATGAGCCCGAGCTCGATCCAGCGTCCCTTGGCCTTCTTGCTGGTCACGAGGTGCTTGACGCCGAGGTAGTGGAGGTTCAGGCCCTCGAGCGTCAGCAGCGGGAAGAAGAACCAACCCTGCTTGCGCGTGATGAGGCGGACCAGGCCGCGCGACTGCGCAGCATCCGTCTCGAGGAACGAGATCGTGTCGACCTCGATGTCGGGGTCCTTGCCCACCTGGTTCGGGTTTCCGTGGTGCTTGGTGTGCTTGGAGTCCCACCAGGAGTAGCTGATTCCGACCACGCCTGCGGCGAGGATGCGGGCGAGACGGAAGTTCGCCGGGCCCGTCGAGAGGATCTGGCGATGGGCGGCCTCATGGGCGAGGAACGCCACCTGGGTGAGGATGATGCCCAGCGCGCCGGCCATCAGGAGCTGGAACCAGCTGTCACCGAGGAGGATGAAGCCGGTGATGACTCCACCGAGGGCCACGGCGATGCCGGCGGCGACGAAGATGTAGAACCATCCGGCGCGCTGCAGCAGGCCGGTCTCGCGGATGACCTGCGACACCTGCTTGTAGGCGTGAGTCATCGGCGGGATGTCTGCGTTGCCCGAATACGTCTGACGTACGGGGCCGAGGGTGGCTGCGGTCTTTTCGACCTGTGCAATGGAGATGATGCTCTCCTGTCGATTGGAGCCCTTGAGCTGTGGAAAGCCCAAGGCAGATCGCCCAACGCTTACCTCAACATAACCCCCCGCACATGCGCTGTGGGGAATACGTCGCGGACTCTGTGACGACTCTGTGGCACGTCACAGGCGATGGTCAGGCGCGCGCCCGATGCGGGCCGCGCCGCAGCACCTGACGCAGCCGCCGCGAGAACGCCGACGGGCGCCGTTCAGGCGTGTTCGCGCCCTCCAGGGCGTCGCGGGCATCGTCGAGGGACTCGAACGAGCCGAGCTCCGTACCCCGCTGATCGCGGGCGAGGTGGGTGGTGCCGTCGAACTCGACGAAACCGGCGAATTCGCCGGCGCGGGTCGCGACGTGCACGTCGGTGTCGGCCTGTTTCCAGGTCAACGGATCGGAAGGAGGAAAAGTGGTCATGCTCATGGTCATACTCATTGCTGTGTGACGGGCACGCGCTGTCGCGGCCCGCAAGATGATGAGATCGAGGGCGGATGCCGCGCGCATCGATGCGCTTGGTCCGTGATGGCCCTGATCAGTGGCTTCGTGGTGGCCTAGAGGGGGCCAGAACACACGCTGCACCATCAGCTTAGCAGATCGGCATCCACAGGGCGAGGAGCAGTTTCCACGGGCACCCAGACACGACGCGGATGACCCGACGACCCGGCGATCACCCAGGTGCCGGCAGGGGCGCGGGAATCGTCGGCGGATGCTCTCCCTGGAGGAGCCACGACTTCCGCGATCTCCGGGGCCTCGACCGCAGCCCATGCCTCCCGGATGATGCGCCGAGGGTCGTACTGCCGAGGGTCCAGGGCGGTCCAGTCCTGTCGGATCGTCGCGACCCCGGTCTCCTGCTCGGCGCGACGGGTGGCATCGCCCGCGAGCACGGTGAGTCGGCGGATCAGCGCGCCGAGCTTCTGGGCGTACTCCGGAAGTCGGCGTGGACCGATGATCACCGCGGCCAGCAGGGCGACCAGGAACAGCTTCTCGATCGTGAGTCCGAACATCGGTCAGCCCTCCATCGCCCGATCGGTGCCCACCGAGAGCCGACGAGCCGCCGCTCGATCGTGGAGCCAGGCGATGAGCAGCGCGACGAGGAACAGCGCCGTCATGGGCACGGCGATCAGGAACATCGACAGCACGTCGGCGGCCGGAGTGACGATGGCACTGAAGAGGACGATCGCCACGATGACGATGCGCCAGCTGCGGGCGATCGTGCGCGCCTGGAGGATGCCGAGCAGGTTGAGCATCACGAGGAACACCGGCAGCACGAAGGCGACACCGGTCGCGAGCACGATCTTCAGGATGAAGTCGACATAGTAGGAGGCCTGCAGCAGGGTGCTGTCCTCTGTCGAGGCGAAGCCCGCCAGCAGGTCGACCATATGAGGGAAGAGAAGGAACCCCGCAGTGCAGCCGCCGGCGAAGAGCGGGACGGACGCCGCGAGGAAGCCGAACGTGTACCTCTTCTCGCGCCGGTCGAGTCCGGCGGCGAGGAATGCGAACAGCTCGTACATCCAGATCGGACTCGACAGCGCGATGCCCGAGAAGAGGGCGATCTTGAGCTTGAGGTCGAACGCCCCCGTGATGCTGTCGTAGTTCAGGCTCGCGTCGCGGGACTCGGCGAGCGCGGTGATCGGCGCCCGCACGACCTCCATGATCTGGTCGGAGAGGACGTAGCCGACCACCACCCCGAAGACGAACGCCGCCGCCGCCCGGAGGGACCGCGTGCGGGCCTCCCTCAGGTGCTCCGACAACGGCATCCCGGCAGAGGCGCCGGCCGGCGTCGCCGAGGCCGGGGGCCCGACCGCATCAGGAGCGAGCGCCGTCATGATCTACTCCGCTGTACGGGCGACGGGACGGGCGAGATCGTCCGACGCGACGGCGTCCACGTACGCACGGGCGTCCCGTGTGGTCACCGGCCGCGACTCGGCGTTCGGCACGGCCGCGGTGTCGCCCGCAGGCTCGGAGACCTCGGACTTGAGGATCCGCATGGACTGCCCGACGCTCTTGGCGAGGGCGGGGAGCTTCGCCGCGCCGAAGACGAGGAGGACGATCGCGAGGATGATCAGGGCGTGCCACCCTGTGAGGTTCTGAAGCATGTCTTTCTCTCCTTTCGTGAGAGCGTCAGTGGGACGGCGGCTGACCGCCGCCGGGGCCGCCGTCGCCACCCGAGGGGGCGGATCCTGCGGTGGGAGTGGTCGTCGTGTCGACGCCGACCACGAGGGTGGTCGCGTAGCCGCCGGCCACGTCTCCCGTGATGGTGGGCAGCTGCAGGGCGGCGGAGTCGTCGCCGAACACGTTGTCTCCGGAGAGGCTCGTCTGCGACAGGTTCCGTGAGGAGCCGTCGTAGCGGGAATCCGCGTACACCGCGGCGCATGCCTCTTCGGGGAGCGCCATCTGCGAGGTGGCGATCGCGTTGGCCGAGTCGGTGATCGATTCGACGTCCGGGTACACCTCGAAGTGGATGTGGGGCCAGCGTCCCGAGTAGCAGCCCGGGAAGATCGACGAGAACGAGACCTTGCCCTCGGCATCCGCCACCTGCACGCCGCGAAGGTACGTGACGTCCTCGAGCCCTGAGGAGTACATCGAGTACTCCCCCTGCGCGGTGCAGTGCCAGGCGTACACGGCGACACCCGCGAAGGGCACCCCACCGTTCGCGAGGTCGAGCACCTCGAACTCGAAAGTGAGCGGGATGCCGTCGGCCGTGGCCGATCCGTCGATCGAGGTCGTGATGTCCTGGCGAACGATGCCGGACTCCTCGAGCACGTCGGGACCGTTGGATCCGTCTCCGGGGTAGGGGCCTGCGGTCTCGTCGGGGATCTCCCCCGCCGCTGTCGCGGTGCCGGTCGACGCGTCGCTCTCGGTCGTCGCCGTGGGGTCGCTGCTGCTCGTGCTCGACGTGCCGGTCGCTGCGGGGGCGCAGGCGGCCAGGACGACCGCGCCGACGCCGAGACCTGCGAGACCGAGCACGCCGCGGCGGGTCACGAGGGTGCGGATGTCGAAGGCGGCGCCCTGATCGATGACCTCCTCATCCACCCGGTCGAGCAGCCGCCCTTCGTAGGTGGGGCCCTCAGGGGTCTGGACGGGTTCGGGTATGCGGCTCATGATCGTGCTCCTCTCGGTGGGTTCGGGTTGTCGATGCGGTTGTCGATGTACCCATGGTCACGGAGGAGCCGATCAGCGAGCTATGCCTCGTCTATGCGAAAGCTATGACCTCTTGTCGACGGGCGGATGCAGCACCAGCACGACGACGATCGCGACGAGCACCAGCGCGGTGATCGCCACCGGGATCGGCAGGATCGGGTCGAGCAGCACGAGGACCGCCCCGATCGGGATCGCCGTATTCACGACTCGGTCGGCGTTCTCGCGGATCGCGATCCACCAGATCCCGAGCAGGAAGATCGCGATCGGGATCGTCACCGTGTAGGAGGCGACGACGTTCGAGAGGTGGCTCTCCCCGGTGAGGACGTCGAGTTCGACCTCGATGCCGGCCGAGAACGCGGCGGCGGCGGCGAACACCACGTAGTGCGTGTAGCCGTAGCGGAGCGAGCGACCGAACGTCGTGATCGCCCGGTGGTGCGGCGGCCAGAAGTAGATCCACCACAGCGATGCCGTCACTGCGAGAGTCAGCACGGAGATGGAGATGAGGGGGACGAACGATTCCAGCTCATGGCTCGCGTCGATGATCGCGTTGGCAGATGCGAGCAGGCTCTCCCCGAGCACGATCAGTGTGAAGAGGCCGTACCGCTCGGTGATGTGATGCGGATGCCACGGCGTCTGCCTCCGATACTCGGCGAACACCGGAACGCTGACCTCGATCAGCGCGAACACCACGAAGGCGATGAGCTGCGCGGGACCAGAGGGAATGAGCAGGAACAGCACCCACAGCACCTGCACCGCGGCGATCCCGAAGGCGTACCGGCGGGTCGCCGACCGCAGCTCCCCCGCACCCCGCGACGCCCGAAGCCACTGCGCGACCATCGCGATGCGCATCACGATGTACCCGAGGACGGGCACGGTGAAGTCGCCGTGCTCGAACGCGGCGGGGATCCCGGAGGCGAAGACGAGCACCCCGCCCATCTGCACGATCGTGGTGACGCGGTACAGCCAGTCGTCCGTGTCGAACGAGGTCGCGAACCACGTGAAGTTCATCCACGCCCACCACAGCGCGAAGAAGACCATCGCGTACGACGTGATGCCGTGCACGAAGTCGCCATGGCTCAACGCGTGGTGCAGCTGCGCCGAGGCGATGCTCACGGCGACGACGAAGACCAGATCGAAGAAGAGCTCGAGCGTGCTTGCCGCGCGATGCGGCTGTGCGGGATCGCGCGGCAGCATGCGGCTCAGGTGGAATCGAGGAGCGGGAGTCGTGGTCACGCGGTCACATTACCGATCCGCGGAGCCCGCTGACCCTCCCCGGCGAGCACCGATTCGTCCATTCTCACGATATATCTACCGCGCGGGACGAGGTTCGGCTACAGTGAAACCCATCTGCAGTGCCTGCTGCAAGAGATCGGCGTTGGGACGTCGATCACATTCCGTGGTGTGGGATCACGGAAGTAGCAGGACCCGAGGGGTCGGGATGCAGATTTTGCTGGGGGCGTGGGGCTTCCAGTCTGGGGAAAACTGGGGAAATCATGGCGCACTGGGGACGTCTGCGTTCAATCACGGCTCAAGGGGCCTCGGCATGACCTCCGTCGAGGATGCCGTGAGCATCGCTCGCACGGGTTCGGTCCTCGCGCCGATCGCCGCTCCGCGAGCCACGTCGTCGGGGACGCGTTCGGTGGTGGCACCGCGCGTCTCCGCAACGCTGGAACGACGCCGCACCTGGGAGCGGCGTCATCGGAACTGGCTGCAGATCACGGATGCCGGGGTCATCCTGGTCGCGGTCGGAGCCACTGCGGCGGTCCAACTGGTGACGGGAGTCGCAGCGGAAGAGGCGCTGCGCACCGTCGTCCTGTCGGCCACCCTGTGGTATCTGATGCTCAGCCTCCTGCACACTCGTGATGCAGCGCTGTTCCGTTCCGGCACCACCGAGAACCGAGGTGTGCTTCACGCCACCGGGCTGGCGTTGGGGATCATCGCCATGCTCAGCGTGTTGCTCGGGTGGCACTCGATGCAGCCCGTTCTGCTCGTCGGCCTCCCGCTCGGTGGAGCCGCCCTGCTCGTCACCCGGCGGGTCTGGCGGCACCGGCTGACGGCGCAGCGTGCGCAGGGGCGATTCGCCTCGCGCACGCTCGTCGTCGGCAACAGAGACGACGTCGAACACGTTCTGCGGTCGCTGCACCCGACCGGCACGACGGGGTACGACGTCGTGGGCATCACCCTTCTCGACGGGAACGCTCGCGACCTCGCGCACGACGGCGTGCTGTTCCCCGTGCTCGGCAACATCACGTCGATCGCCGAGACCGCAGCCGAGCTCGGCGTCGACACGGTCCTGATCGCGAGCCGCCCGGCGGACGAGCCCGACTTCGTGAAGACGCTCAGCTGGCAGCTCGAGGGCAAGGTCGCCGAGCTCGTGCTGTCCAATCCCCTTCCCGAGGTCGCGGCCGACCGCATCTCGTTCTCGACGGTCGACGGCCTGCCGCTGATCCGGGCACGCGTCAGCGCCTACGAGGGCACCCGCTACACGGTCAAGCGCACGCTCGACGTGATCGTCGCCGCGGCGGCGCTCATCCCGATCGCGCTCATCACCCCGATCCTGGCGCTGCTCGTCAAGATCGACTCTCCCGGTCCTCTCTTCTACTTCCAGACGCGTGTGGGCCGCGACGGACAGAACTTCACCATCGTGAAGTTCCGGTCGATGAAGACGGATGCCGAGCAGCAGCTCGCCGCACTCAAGGAGCAGAACCAGGGATCGGGCCTCCTGTTCAAGATGAAGGACGACCCGCGGGTCACGCGCGTCGGCAAGGTGCTGCGCAAGCTGTCCCTCGACGAGCTCCCCCAGTTCTGGAACGTCCTGATCGGCGACATGAGCGTCGTCGGCCCGCGTCCGCCACTGCCTCACGAGGTGAGCGGCTACGACGACTTCGTGTCGCGTCGCATGTTCGTCAAGCCGGGGATCACCGGCCTGTGGCAGGTCTCCGGACGCAGTGACCTCTCGTGGGAGGACAGCGTGCGACTCGACCTCCGCTACGTCGAGAACTGGTCCGTGAAGGATGACCTGCACATCATGTGGCGCACCGCGAAGGCCATGGTGCAGCCCAGCGGGGCATACTGATCTGACAGGGATCGGGCGCGGCATGCACCGCGCCGGTGGGCAGGGGCTTTACGCGAACGGTCTGAGGGGGCTGTCATGGTGAGTGTGATCATCGCCGCGCACAACGAGGAGGGCGTCCTCGGATCGTGCCTCGATGCGCTGATCGCCGACGCCGACGCCGGGGACATCCCGATCGAGATCGTCGTGAGCGCCAACGGCTGCACGGACGCCACCGTCGCGGTGGCGTCCTCACGCGGCGTCGTCGTCATCGACCGGCCGGATCCCGGCAAGGCCGATGCCCTGAACGCGGCGGAACGGGTCGCGACCCGGTTCCCCCGCATCTACCTCGACGCCGACATCGTCGTCCCGCGCGGGGCCGTGGCCTCGCTGCTCGACAGATTCGCGCACGCCCCCGCGCCTCTCGCGGTCGTGCCCCGCCGGCGGATCGACACGACGGGGCGACCGTGGCCCGTGCGTTCGTACTTCGCGATCAATGAGCGCCTCCCCGTCTTCCGCGACGGACTGTTCGGCCGCGGGATGATCGCGGTCTCGGAGTCGGGTCGACGTCGCTTCGAGGCATTTCCGCTCATGGTGGCCGACGACCTCTTCCTCGACGCGCAGTTCGACGCGTCCGAGAAGGAGCAGGTCGACGCCGTCACGATCACGGTCGACGCGCCGTTCACGACGCGGGAGCTCGTCCGGCGCCTGGTCCGCGTCCGACGCGGCAACGCTCAGATGCGGTCGGCAGCGGACGACGGTGCGGTCGATGCCGACGTGCGCGCCTCGAACAGGTGGTCGTGGCTCCGCGACGTCGTCGTCCCGCACCCGCGACTCGCCTTCCCGGCCGTACCGTACGTGCTGATCACCCTGATCGCAGGCGCCCTCGCCCGCAGACCGTCCGACGCACCGAACTCCTGGCGACCCGCCGAGAGGAACCAGGATGCCGGCAGGGGGCCGAGATGACCGACCCGGAGAACGGCGCGACCGCGCGGCTGACGCCCGGGATGAAGCGCGTCCTGTGGGGTGCCGCGGGAGTCGTCGTGATCGCGCTGGCCGCAGCGGCCTGGTTCGCCACCGCCGGCTCCGACACGAGCACGCCGCCGCCGACGGCGACCGCCTCCGCCACCCCCGGCCCGGTTCCCGGAGCGGAGCCGACGAGCGGATCCGAGGTCCAGTCTCCGGAGGACTCGCCTCCCTCCGCAGACCGCATCCCGGATCTCGCACCGTCCGGCCCCCTCGTCTCGGCACCCCTGCCCTCATCCGGCAGCCGCGCCGACGGCCTCGTCGACGGCTTCCCGTCGAGCATCGTCGGCCCCCTCGACGAGTCGGAGGTGCTCTCGAGTGCGATCGCGAGCGAGGGATCGGCGATGCAGGCGACGCTCGTCGCCCGCACCGACGCGTCGTCGGCCGACGTCCTCGCCGGCTACCGCACCCTCTGGTCCGGACTCGGGCTGGTGGAGCAGTCGTCCGGAGACCCCCAGGTGCTCACCTTCGCGGGCAGATCGGCGACCGTGACTCTCGCGTTCTCCGCAGACTCCGCGACAGGTACCGTGTACAACATCCTCGGTTCTTTCCGCACCGAGTGACGACCGCCCCGCAATCGGAACGAATGATCACCTGTGTACATCTCCTTCTCGAACAAGCCGGAACGCAGTGAACGCGGCGTGAAGAAGCCGGGGGCTCGGACCGTCTCGTCGACGGTCGTCAGCCTCGGAGTCGTCTCGCTGCTCACCGACATCTCCTCGGAGTCGGTCGCCGCCATCCTGCCGCTGTACATCACCGGGGTGCTGGGCCTGTCGACGATCGCCTTCGGCCTTCTCGACGGCCTGTACCAGGGCGTGTCGGCCATCGTCCGGATCGCGGGCGGGTACGCATCCGACCGCTACGACCGCCCGAAGTGGGTAGCCTTCGTCGGATACGCGCTCGCCGCCGTCGCCCGGGTCGGGCTGCTCTTCGCCGCCGGTTTCACGATGCTGACCGCGGTCATCACGGCGGACCGCATCGGAAAGGGCATCCGCACCGCCCCCCGCGATGCGCTGATCACGGCCTCGTCCGATCCCGACAACCTCGGCACCTCGTTCGGAGTGCACCGCACGCTCGACAACATCGGCGCGGCCATCGGTCCGCTCCTCGCGTTCTTCATCCTCCTGATCATCCCCGACGGCTACCACGTGATCTTCGTGATCTCGCTGGCGTTCGCGATGATCGGCGTGGTCATCCTGGGTCTCATCGTCCCCAACGTGCGCACGCGCGCGACCGAGGAGGATCCGCTCGAGACCACCCCGGGCACCGCGACCGCGGGTTCGGGGCAGCCCGAACCCGCACCGCGGCGCCGCTTCGACTGGTCCGTGCTCACGACGGGCTCTCTTCGCCGCGTCCTCGCCGCTGCCGGCATCCTCGGGCTGCTGACGATCGGCGACGGCTTCGTCTACCTCGTACTCCAGTCGCGCAGCGACTTCGCCGCCCAGTGGTTCCCCCTCCTCTATGTGGGCACGAACGTCGCGTTCCTCGCTTTCGCGATCCCTCTCGGACGACTCTCGGACCGCATCGGACGCGCACGGGTGTTCGTCTGGGGCCACGGGGCCCTGCTCGCCGCGTATGTGGTCGCCGTGCTGCCGGTCCCCGACATCGCCGCGACCGTGCTCTGCCTCGCGTTCCTCGGCGGCTTCTATGCCGCCACGGACGGTGTGCTCGCGGCGCTCGCGGCGCAGCTCACGACGCCCGAGACCCGGGGCACGGGAATCGCTGCGGCGCAGACGGTCGTCGCGCTCGCACGATTCGCCTCTGCGACCGGATTCGGCATCCTCTGGTTCGCTTTCGGACGTGACACGTCGCTGATCGTCGTCGCCGTGGTCCTGGCCGTCGCCATACCCCTCGTCGCCGCGCTTCTGAGACCGCTGCTGCGCGCACCCGAGCGCACAGCACCCGTCCATGCGGCGGAACCTGCGGCCGAGCCTCACGCGGCGGATTCGGTCACCGCCGACCCCGCCACGCCGGACGAGATCGGCGACCCTGCCGGGGAGGACCGACGATGAGCGCGCGCGTCCGTTGGCTGCTGGTCACCGCTGTGGCCGTCATCGCCCTCGGCGCGAGCGCCGTGGTGGCGTGGTTCGCCTGGCAGCAGTTCGAGCAGCGGCAGAGCGCACCCAGCGCCGTGGAGACTGCGGACGCAGCTGCGGGATGGGACGTCGGCGACCGCGTGGTCTTCCGCAACACGGCATCGGGTCAGGGCTACGGCCATGTCGCCAGCGTTCCGCTCGACGACCCCCAGGGGTCCCGATCGCTGACCGATGTCGTCTGCGACCGCGTCGACGCCGTCGACGACGAGTTCGCGTGCCTGCGCACGGATCGTGGGATCGCCACGACGTTCGAGGCGGTCATCTACGACAACGAGCAGTCCCCGACCGACCGATGGCCGCTGCCCGGCGTCCCGAGCCGCACGCGGATCTCCTCCGACGGAGAGCTCATCGCGACGACGTCGTTCGTCACCGGCCACTCTTACGCGACGATCGGCTTCTCCACCGAGACGGTCATCCGCACGCGCGAGGGCGAGAGCCTCGGCAACCTCGAGGAGTTCACGTTCATCCGCGATGGTGCGGTGTCGACCGCCGCCGACCGGAACTTCTGGGGCGTGACGTTCGTCGACGACACCACCTTCTACGCCACGGTCGGGCTGACGCTCGAGGGGACGACGCAGCTCGTCAAGGGCGACCTGGACGAGCGCACCCTGACCACCGTCGCCGACGACGTCGAGTGCCCGTCCCTGTCGCCCGACGGCACCAGAATCGCGTTCAAGAAGGTCACGTCCGGTTCGGGTCCGACCGTGCACTGGACGCCGGCGATCATGGATCTGAAGACCGGCGAGGTGCAGCTCCTCCCCGAGGAGCGCAGCATCGACGATCAGATCGAGTGGCTCGACGACGACACGATCCTCTACGGCATGCCGCGCGAGGGCGTTCCCGGCGACACGGACGTGTGGTCGCTCTCAGCCGACGGCTCCGGCGCAGCGCAGGTCTTCATCGAGCACGCCTGGTCGCCGTCAGTGGTCAGAGACTGACGCGCCTCGCGAGCCCGAGCCCGATCCGTCCGTCGACGCCGCGTCCGTCGACTGCGCCTCATCGCGGCGACCCCGTGCACGTCGGCGCAGGACCACCACCCACGCGATGCCGGCACCGATCGCGGCCCCGAGCACGTTGGCCAGCACGTCGCGGATGCTGGGCTGACGGGACGGGATCACGATCTGCGCGATCTCGGCCGCCGCGGAGAAGAGCAGAGCGAGCAGGACCCCGCGCCAGGTGTGACGGAACAGCAGCGTGAGCAGGAAACCGAGCGGAGCGAACATGAGGATGTTGGTGACGAACTCGATCCAGCCCGTGCCGAAGCCTCCGATGCCGATCTCGCGGAGACGCTCACCCAGCGCGTGCACGATGTCGGCGTACGACACCGGCAGCACGAGGATCGCGACCACCACGAGCAGATAGAGCCCCAGGCCGACGATCACCCAGGGCCGGGCGCGGGGTCCTCGTGACGGTTCCATCGGAAAGCAGCCCCCTCGCCCTGACTCGCCGCGGCCCTGATCGGGTCGCGCGCATACGGCAGATGAAGCATAGTAGGCGCGTTCACGGGAGTCGTGTACCCTTGCCGACGGGAGGGGAAGCCCGATACAGACTGATACAGGATTGTGATGATCAGCCACGACACGCACACGCGCATACGTAACCTCACACATATCAAACGCTTTCGCATCGCCCTCACCCTCGCCCTCGTCGCCGTTCTGACGACAGCGGGCATCGGAGTCGCCTCGAGTGCTCAAGCCTCGACGACCGGGATCTTCCCGGACGACCTCGCACCGGGAATCGCCGTGGACTCCGACCGGAGCGCGGTCGAACTCGGCATCCGCTTCACCGCGGAGAACTCCGGCAGCATCACTGCGCTGCAGTACTACCAGAGCCGCGGCGCCCGGGGCGTCACCTCGGCGACGCTGTGGTCCGGCGACGGCGATGTGCTCGCCGAGGTCGACTTCTCAGCGACCCGCTCACCCGGATGGCGCACCCTCACGCTCGATGAGCCGGTGGATGTCACCGCCGGCAGCACCTACGTCGCGTCCTACTTCGCTCCCCGGGGCGGATACGCCGTCACCGAGGGCGATCTGCTCAAGGCCCGGTCTGTGAACGGGTTCACGCTCGGCGCCAGCGCCGGCGTCTACACCTACACCGACACGAGCGCCTTCCCGGACTCGACATGGCGCGGCAGCAACTACCTCGTCGACGTCGTCTTCGCTCCGGACGGCTCCACCACTCCGCGTCCCGAACCGACCGCGACGGCGACCACGCAGCCGACCGCGACTCCGACGCCCACTCCGACCCCGACCGAGACCGTGGCCCCGGTGCCCCCGACGCCGACGTCTCCCCCGGTCGTGACGCCCGAACCTCCGGTCACGGCTCCCGAGACCGGAGGCACGATCGTCCTCGATCGCAGCTTCCCGAACGCGGACACCACGGGCGTCCCCGCAGGCACCGCGCTCACCCCGTACTCGGGTCCGTGCGCCATCCAGACGCCGAACACCGTGATCGATTCGAAGATCATCAACTGCCAGCTCCGCATCCTCGCGAAGAACGTGACGATCACGAACTCGCAGATCAACGGCTCGATCTGGACCCACCCGACCGACGGCTCCGGCTCGTTCAGCGTCACCGACAGCAACATCGACGTCGGCGACGACTCCGAGGGCACCGGCATCGGCGACTCCAACTTCGCCGCCCTGCGCGTCGAGGTGACCGGCGGCAACCGCTCGATCAACTGCTTCAGCAACTGCTCGGTCGAAGCATCCTTCGTGCACGACCAGTACCGCGAACCGGGCAGCGATTCGCACCAGTCGGGGATCCGCATGGGCTCCAACAGCGTGATCCGCGGCAACACGATCGCCTGCGGTGCCGCCGACGGCTCGGCGAGCGCCGGCTGCTCGGCCGCTCTGACCGGATACGGCGACTTCGCCGTGGTCGAGAAGAACACGATCGACGGCAACCTGTTCGTCGGCGGCTCCGGCGGATACTGCGTGTACGGCGGATCCTCCACCGACAAGCCGTACTCGGCCGGCGTGAACAACATCAAGTTCACGAACAACATCTGGCAGCGCGGCGAGTCCGGCGTCTGCGGGTACTACGGCGCGATCGTCTCCTTCGACAGCAAGGCGCCGGGGAATGTCTGGTCGAACAACGTCTTCGACGACGGCAAACCCGTAGGCTGATCGACAGGCCGACCTTCGAGGCGCACGGTGGCTCCGAGCCACCGTGCGCCTCGATCGTCGAAGGGCCGAATCGCCTAGGAGAACGAGGTAGTCACTTGCCCGCCCCGCGCATCGCCATCTGCGTCGTCACGTTCCACAGTGCTCCCCTGATCCGGGACCTCGTCGCCTCGATTCCCGAGGGAGCCGCGGGAACCGAGTGGACGCTCGTCTTCGCGGACAACGCCTCCGGCGATGACACCCTCCGGGAGATCGCCCGGCACGCCCCCGAGGCGATCGTCGTCGAGACCGGTGGCAACCTGGGGTACTCCGGTGGCGTGAACGCCGCCATCGAGGCAGCGGGGGATCAGGACGCCTACTTCATCATCAACGCCGACGTGCGGCTCACCCCCGGGTGCGCGGCCTCGCTCTTCGCGACGCTCGACGAGAGGACCGGCATCGCGGTGCCGCGGCTCATCGAGGCCGACGGCGCACTCAACTGCTCGCTGCGCCGTGAACCCGCGCTGCGCCGGATCTGGGCCGATGCGCTGATCGGCGCGCGCCGCGCCGGTCGGATCGGCACGCTCGGCGAGGTCGTCGCCGACACCGCCCTCTACGACTCGCCCCGGATCGCGGACTGGGCAGAGGGGTCGACCCAGCTGGTGAGCGCCACCTGCGCACGCGCCTGCGGGCCGTGGGACGAGTCCTACTTCCTCTATTCGGAGGAGACCGAGTACCACCTGCGCGCTCGCGACCGCGGCTTCGTGCTGCGTTACGAGCCGACCGCCGTCGCCCAGCATCTGAAAGGCGAGTCGGCGCACTCGCCCCGACTGTGGTCGCTGCTCACGCTGAACAGGGCCATGCTCTACGCCCGGCGCCACGGCCCGGTGGCATCCGTGGCGTTCTGGCTCGCCCTGGTGCTGCGCGAAGGGTCCCGTGCGGCGCTCGGCAAGAAGACGAGCCGCGCCGCGTTCCTCGATCTGCTCACCCCACGCCGCTGGCGGGAGCGCCGGGGTCCCGGCTGGCTCGAGGGAGTGCGCGTCTGACCTCCGAGGTCACCAGGACGGTTGATGGTCGCGATCGAGTCGCGATATCGCGCCGGCGATGCCGAGCAGCAGGAACAGCGTGCCCATCGTCATGGGGAAGGCGAACGCGTCGAAGAACGCCATGCTGACGAACCCGGCGGCGATCGCGCCCGACATCGACGCCGTCAGGTCGCGCGTGCGCATGACCTCCGACCCGCGGGTGGTCCTCGCGACGCGGGTCATCTCCGAGATCGCGACCCAGCCCAGCGCGACGAGCGCGATGGTCCCGATCAGGCCGACGCTCACCAGCTGCACGAGGAACTGGTTGTCGAAGATCCGGTGCTTGGGCAGGAACGTCCCGAATCCGCGCCCGAACAGCGGATGCTGCGCGATGAAGGTCCACGCGAAGTCGAAGCTGTCGGTGCGCGACGTGATGCTGGGGTCCTGGTCGGGGTCTTCGAAGAGGCCGGTGATGAAGCGCATGATCCGCGGGTACACCAGCGACACGACGACCAGCCCGCCCACGGCGAGACCGATCATCCAGCGACGCAGCACCGGGGTCCAGGCGGACATGCAGACGACCACTCCGACGATCGCGCAGAGATAGGCGGAGCGCGAGCCCGAGAGGCCGACCACGGCGAGGATCGCGACCGCCGGCATCCATCGCAGCAGCGCCGATCGATGGGTGTGATTCAGCGCGACGTGCAGCGCCAGGGGCAGGATCATCGCGACGATCGCCCCGTACTCGATCGGATGCGTCGCGGTGCCGTTCGGGCGCACGAAGCCGTTGCGGAAGGTGAGCTCGGAGCTCGACACCTCGGACAGCCCGGGGATGCTGATGAGGTTCGTGATCGACTGCTCGGTGACCACCTGCGCGAGACCGAGCAGCGCGAAGAGCCCGCCCGCCATCGCGACGCGCCACACGAGGTCGTCGACGCGGCGGCGGGTGCGGATCGTGTCCGCGGCGAGCAGCAGCGTGCCCGCCCACGAGAGCAGGGAGAGCAGGGCCACGTCCGCCGGGCTGATCTCGTCGCCGTTGATCGGCCGCGACATCGCGAGCGCGTACGAGATCCCGGAGACGAAGATCATGATCCCGAGAGCCCAGCGCAGCGGATAGAAACGCAGGCGCACCGCGGACCGGCGGCGCATGAGCAGCAGCGACAGCCACAGGACGAGGCTGACGAGTCCCATCAGCATCGAGGGCGCTCCTGCGCTGCCGAGCGGCCCGATCACGAAGCGCGACGGGATCGCCAGCAGGACGACGAGGTACAGCGTCAGCCACGTGACCGAGTCCGCCGACCTCGGGCGCGGCTGCGGCCTGTCTCGCAGGCTCGCCGCGCCCTCGTAGGCGATCGTGGTCATGGCCGGGTGTCTTGGCGGGGTGCAGGTCGAGGACTCGCCGGGGCGCGTCGGCGTCCGCTGCGCGGGCGCGGGGCGCCGTTGGGCGACGACGAATCATCGTCGAGATCGGGAAGGCGAGGTGACCGTCCCGTGGACGACGTCGGCTCGGTCTCGTCCGCGGCACCCTGCACCGCTGCGCTCTTGCGCTTCCAGAACCACGACGGGCGCTCGCGGCGCACCATGAAGCCTCGGCGCTGGCGCCGCACGAGCACCACGTCGAGGACGAGCGCCAGCACGAACGTCACCCCGAATCCTGCTCCGACGACGATGACGAGCAGTCGGATCAGGGACTGGAAATCGCGGGTGGCCTCGGTGTCGGTCGCCAGCTGCATGGAGCGGACCGCGTCGATGTCGGCGACGCCGACCTCCTTCTGCAGCGACGCGAGACGCTCGGACACGCTCGCCGTCACGTACTCGAGGGTGCGCAGGGTCTGCGCCTCTCCTCGGTCCTTCGCCACGACGGCGATGACTCCGCCGCGGGTGGAGTCATCGATGTTGACCTCGACCTCGGCATCGGGAGAGACCTCCGCCAGCTCCTCTTCGAAGGCCGTGCTCGTGTACGTGGCGATCACGACGCGCGCCGTGAGATCGAGTCCCGCCAGCTCGAGGAAGGGGTTCACGCCGACCGCCTCGGGCGCCGTGACATCTCCCTGCGGAGGAAGGAGCAGCACGAGGCTCCGTGCCGTGTACTCGGGCGGAGTCGTCTGGTACAGCTGCCATCCGGCACCCAGGGTGACGAGCACGCCCACCACCACGACATACCAGCGGCGCCCCAACGCCCCGAAGATCTCCTGGATCCCCACCTGTCACTCCCCCTGCCGAGAGAACCCGCCGACAGGCAGGAACGTCCGACTCCCAGCGAGCGCAAGGTCGCGCGCGCTACTCTTCATTTGCAACACAACGGTACAACACGACGCCTGAGAGTCGGTGATGAAGGTATGACGCTGGCCGACCTGATGCGCGCTCTGTGGAAGCGCTGGTACGTCGTGGCCGTCGCCGCCGCCCTCACGCTGGGCCTCGCCTATCTCTCCACGCGCACCGAGCCGATGTACCAGGCGCGCACCGAGGTCGTCTTCCTCGCCCCGACCAGCACCCGCTATCCCAACGAGCTCGTCACGAGCTCGGAATCCCTGATCTTCACGGCCGGCATCGTCGCCGAACGCATCAACGGCGCCGGCGAGCAGTTGAAGTTCGGCAGCGCGGCCGCGACTCCGATCGGCTCCCCCGACATCACAGAGACCACCTGGATCAGACTGCTCGACACCGGGAACCAGTGGATCGCCGCCTTCGAGCAGCAGGTTCTCGTCATCTCCACGGTGGGAACGACGCCCGAACGCGCGCAGGACCGCGTCCGAGAGGCCTACGCGCTGATCGAGGACGAGCTCCGCGCACTCGAGAGCGAGCACGGAGTCGACCCCATCAACTCGATCGGACTCCGGATGTCGCCGGAGGCGCCGCAGATCGTCGAGGTCGACGGCAGCGGTCCGCGCGCTGCGGGGATGACCCTGGTCCTGGGCGTCCTCGGCACGATCGCGGTGGTCGTCATCCTCGAGGTCCGCGCCTCCGCGCGCAACGATCCCGAGCAGAAGCGCGGGCGCAGCGTCCGGCGCCGCCGAGCGCAGGTCGAGGCCGACGCCCCGCGTCTATGATCGTCGCATGGGCAATCCCGTGAGCATCCTCCGTCGACTCGGCGTCATCCTGCGACGGCATCTGTTCAACGTGTGGATCAACGGATTCGTCTCGTCGATGCTGGTGCCGGATCGCGCGCGCTGGATACTGCTGCGCCTGTCGGGATTCGACATCGAGCGCTCGGTGATCGACGCACGCGGCTTCATCGGAAGCACCGCCGTGTCGATCGGGCGTGGCAGCTCCCTCAACTTCGGGGTCTTCCTCGACGGCTCGGCGCCGGTGCGCGTCGGACGCAACGTGTCGATCGGCATGAACGTCCTGGTGCTCACCGGATCGCACGAGCTCGGCGCCCCCGCCAAGCGCGCCGGCGAGCTGACCAGCGCGCCGGTCACGATCGAGGAGGGCGCCTGGATCGGCGCGAACAGCGTGATCCTGCCCGGCATCACGATCGGGCGCGGCGCGGTCGTCGGCACGGCCTCGCTCGTGATGAAGGACGTCGCCGCGCACACCGTCGTGATGGGGAACCCCGCCCGTGTCGCCCGCCGTCTCGACGAGGCCGACGCACCGAGGCCCGACTCCGCCGCGGCCGCGGCGCAGTCAGACGCTCTGACCTGACGCGACCAGCATGTTCGTGAGGAACCCGACGGAGCTGGGGCGCGGGTCGATCCGACCCGCCAGCACTCCGTCGATCCATGCCTCATCGATGAGTCCGGTGGCGGCGAGCGGCTCGAGCAGCGCACTGTTCGCCCTCCAGTGCTCCACGACCTTGTCCGCGAGGACGACGTTGCCCTCCGCGGCGCGATTGGTGCCCCGGAGTCTCTGAGCGGCCTTGCGGGCGAGCTTGCGCGCGAGCAGCGCTCGCCTCGCGAGGCCCTGCCACGCCGTCGGATTCGCGTAGGAGGCGGGAGCGAGCCTTCCCTCCAGCGGGATGCCTCCGAGGTCGGGGTCGAGTTCCATCAGCAGCGAGGCGAGGAATCGCGAGTCCGCCTTCTGCTGCGGGGCGAGTCGCTGCGCCAGCCCGAGGAACCGCTCGTCCAGCATCGGGTTGACCACGATGCGCTGGTAGGCGACCGCCGTGTCGGTCGCTCCGGCCCACCGCTGCATCCGGTGGCGCAGATAGAGCGAGTCCGTAGCCCGGAACCACTCGGCATCGCCGTCGGACAGGGCGGCGAAGAGCTCGGCATCGGCGTCGTGCCGGGCGGCTGCGGCGAAGTCGTCGACGAGCATGCCCGGTTCGACGGACTCGTTGACGAACATCCGCCAGGCGCCGAGTCGCGACGCCTCGTGCGCCGTGACCGGTCGGTCGTGCACGGCACCGAGGTAGTAGAAGCCGCGCGCGACCTCTCCGCCGAGGCCCGAGATCCGCACTCCCTGATCGAAGCTGCGCTCATCCCACCCCAGCACGGCCAGCGTGATCGGGTCGGCCATCCCGTCGAGCCTGATCGCCGCAGAACGGCTGGCCTCCCAGGCCTCGTCCGGGCGGACTCCGCTGATGTCGGCGGCGCGATAGACCTCGTGGCGGATGCCGTCCCGCGCGGCGAGCTGCGACGCGATCCGCACGTCCCCGCTGTCGGCGTCTCCGAGGGTCATGGCGCGGAGCCCGCGGCGACGCGACCGCGGGACGGCCGCGAGGAGCAGACGGGAGTCCATCCCTCCCGTCAGCTGCAGCACCGCATCGGGGTGGTCGTCGAGGAGCACTTCTAGCGACTCCCTGAGCACGGCCGCCGCCTGCGTGACGGCTTCAGCGAGCACGATGGGCGATCCGTCCACCGGCTGCGGGTGGTCGACGACGATTCCGGAGGCACCGAGCGAGGCGACGGCGCCCGGCGCGAGCTTGCGGACGCCGGTGTGCAGGGTCCGCTGGCCGAGCTGCCAGCCGAGCTGCGACTGCACGCCCAGCGCGACCTCGTCGAGGGAAGCGCCGCTCTGTCGACCCGCGAGCAGCGCGGACGTGCTCATCACGCAGCGGTCGGGGTCACCCGGCTCGCTGTGGAACAGCTGCCGGAAGCCCATCGAGTCCGCCACCATCGTGGCCCCGTGCTCGTCGGCCGCCACAGCCGCGAACGGTGGGAGCAGCCGGGCGAGGGTCGACGGGTCGTCGCGCATGCGCGCGACCACCGCCTGCTCCTCGACTTCGCCACCGCCGTCACGCACGACGCGGGAGAGGATGACGACGTCCGACGATCCGGGAGACGGTGACGTTCCCCACGAGGTGAGCGTCACCGCTCCGCGCGTGGTGGTCGCGACGGCGCCGTCCTCCCGGGCGCCGCGCACCGGAGCCTCCCCCAGTGACGCGAGGAAACCGGGAAGCGCGGCGTCGTCGTACATCCCGGTCAGCCCTGCGACGTCTTCGAGTCCACGAACGAGACGAGCGCACCGACCGTCTCGAAGATCTCGGCGCCGAACTCGTCGTCGTCGATCGTGATCTCGAAGGTGTCCTCGAGCGCGCCCACGAGCGAGACGACCCCGAAGGAGTCGAGCTCGGGCAGCGAGCCGAAGAGCGCGGTGTCGGGGGTGAGGTCTTCCGGGCTCTGCGAGAGCTCGAGTGCGTCGATGAGGACGGTGCGTACGGTGTCGATGGTGTCGGCCATGGGATCTCCTTGGTGGATGAGGGGTCAGACGAGGATCTCGGCGGGAGCCGGATGCCCCAGGAATGCGGTCGGACTCGCGGTGAGCCCGTAGGCGCCCTGTTGGAAGATCACGACCATGTCGTCGATCTCGGCCGGGGGCAGGCTCACATCATCGCCGAGCAGGTCGAGAGGGGTGCACAGGCAGCCGACCACGTTCACGCCCTCGTCGCCGCCGGCCTCGCTGATGCGGTTTCCGACCACGAGGGGATAGTTGCGGCGGATCGCCTGTCCGAAGTTGCCGGAGGCGGCGAGCTGATGGTGCATGCCGCCGTCGACGACGAGGAACGTCCGTCCGCGCGAGACCTTGCGGTCCACCACCTGGGTGACGTAGACGCCGCACTCGCCGACCAGGTACCGGCCGAGCTCGATCACCGGACTCGCGTGAGGGAATCTCGGTGCGATCACGTCGTCGACGAGTTCGTGGAGGCTCTGCCCCACGGCGTCCAGATCGAGCGGTCGATCCCGCTCCGTGTAGGGGATGCCGAACCCTCCGCCGAGGTTGAGGTAGCGCAGTTCGCCCGCGAGGTCCTCGGCGAGGACGCTGACCAGGTCGACCGTGCGCCGCTGCGCCTCCGCGATGATGTCGGCATTGAGGTTCTGCGACCCGGCGAAGATGTGGAACCCGAGCACGTCGACGCCCAGACCCGCGGCCTGTGCGAGCACCTCGGGGACCTGCTCGGCGTCGATGCCGAACTGCTGCGGACCGCCGCCCATGCGCATGCCGGAACCCTTGACGGCGAAGTCCGGGTTCACTCTCACCGCGATCGAGGGGGTGAGGCCGAGCTCCTCCCCCGCCGCCGCGACGCGGGCGAGCTCGGTCGCCGACTCGATCTCGACGATGATCCCCGCGGCCACGGCCTGGCGGATCTCGGCGGCGACCTTGCCCGGCCCCGCGAAGCTGACCCGATCGGGACGGATGCCCGAGTCCAGCGCCGTGCGCATCTCGAGCGCCGAGGCGACGTCGATGCGGTCGACCCTGCTCGCCAGGTGATGCACGACGGCGGGCATGGGGTTGGCCTTCATCGCGAAGCTCAGCTCGATCGCGGGCGGCAGCACGTCGCGCAGGCGCGCCACACGCGCGTCGAGAAGACCGCGGTCGTAGGCGAAGAAGGGGGTCGACCCGACCCGCGCCGCGATGCGACTCAGCGGCATCCCGCCGATGCGCAGCTCTCCGTCGATGCTGCCGAATGCCTCGGCGTGCTCGTGCGGCTTCATGCCGTCACCTCGCTCTTGATCAGGTTGCGGTCGAACTTGCCGTTGGGCGAACGCGGGAGCTCGACCCGCACCCGGATGTCCGACGGCACCATGTACTGCGGCAGGCGCTGTCGCAGTGCCGTCGTGAGCGCCGCGGGGTCGAGTTCGTCCCCGCTCGCGGTCGCCACCAGGACGATGCGCTGCCCGAGAGCGGCGTCCTCGACGCCGATCGCGACCGCGTCGCGGGCGAGACCTGTGGCGTACACGGCCTCCTCGATCTCGGTCGGACTGACCCGGTACCCCGAGGTCTTGATCATGTCGTCCTTCCTGCCCACGAAGTAGAGGAACCCGTCGTCGTCGGCGACGACCGTGTCGCCCGACCACACCGCGGTCTCGGGAGTGCGCCAACCGTGGCCCTCCTTGACGACGGGGCGATAGCGCTCCGCGGTCCGCTCGGGATCGTTCCAGTATCCGAGTGCGACGAGGGCACCGCGGTGCACCAGCTCGCCCTCCTCGCCCGGCGCGCATTCGGTGCCGTCCTGGCGCAGCACCAGCACCTCGGCGTTCGGGATGGCCTTGCCGATCGAGTCCGGGCGGCGGTCGACCTCGGCGGGATCGAGATACGTCGAGCGGAAGGCCTCGGTGAGGCCGTACATCAGGTACGGCCGCGCGCCGGGGAAGATCTCGCGCAGGCGGTCGAGCGCCGTGCGCGGCATCCGTCCGCCGGTGTTCGCGAAGTAGCGGATGCTGCGCGTGGCCTCATCGGGCCAGGCGATGTCGAGGAGCTGCAGCCACAGCGGCGGGACCCCGGTGAGACCGGTGACCTGGTGACGCGCGCAGAGCTTGGCGACCTCCCTCGGCAGCAGATAGTTCATGAGCACGCAGTGCGCCCCGACGGCGAACGCCGTGGTGACCTGGCTCAGACCGGCGTCGAAGCTGAGAGGCAGCGCGCTGAGGATCACGTCGTCGGGGGCGTTCTGCAGGTACGAGGACACGCTCTCGGCGCCGACGATGAGGTTGCGGTGACTGAGCACGACGCCCTTCGGACGGCCGGTGCTCCCCGAGGTGTAGAGGATCGCCGCGGGGTCGCCGTCGATCACCGGCACCACCGCCGGTCGGCCCGCCTCGGACTGTCCGTCGTCCCAGAGATGCACGCGGATGCCGTCGGGAACGGTCCGGGGTTCGGGCCCGACCACGATCACCGTCTCGATCGCGGTGCCGGGAAGGGTCTCGGCGAGCTGCGTGAGCCTGTCCGCCGAGGTCACGAGCACTCGCGCACCGCTGTCGACCAGGATGTGCCCGACCTGCGCCGTCTTGAGCACGTGGTTGACCGGCACGAACATGCCGCCGGCCGCGGTCGCCGAGAAGAACGCGTAGACCGTCTCGAGACGCTTCTCGAGGTAGATCGCGACGCGGTCGCCTCTGCCGAGACCTGCCGACTGCAGCTGCGCCGCGGCGGCCTCCGTGGCCCGCCACGCCTGCGCGTACGACACTGTCGCGTCCTTGTAGGTCAGCGCCGCGGCATCCGGGGTGTGCGCGGCCGCTCCGGCGAGGAGGTGATGGAACTCGGTGCGGATCACCGGGCCCTCCGCTCTTCGAGGAAGCGGGCGAACTCGGCCGCGTCGTCGAGCGGCACATAGCGGCGGCCCTGCGCATCGGCCTCCCCCACGGTCTCGGTCGGAGGCACGGCGGGACCCGGCTTCGAGAACCCGGTGAGCTCGTCGAAGACCGCGACGTACGCCTCGGCCTGGGGTCGCCAGTCGAGCTCCGCCGACACGCGGTCACGAGCGCGGACACCGAGGTCCACCCGTCGGGCGGGGTCCTCGATCAGCGCCTCCACGGCGTCCGCGAACGCCATGATGTCGCCGGACGGCACGTACTGCACCGTGTCGGCTCCCGAGACCCGGGTCTCGACGAGGTCGAACGACACGGCGGCGAGGCCGTACGACATGTACTCCATCGTCTTGTTCATCGTCGAGAGGTCGTTGAGCGGGGTCTTGAGGTCGGGGCACAGACCGATGTCGGCCCGGCTGAGGTACTCCGCGATCGCCACGCGGTCGACGCGACCGGTGAACGTGACGTGATCGTCGAGACCGAGCGCCGTCGTCTGCCGCTTGAGGTCCTCGAGGCAGTCGCCGAAGCCGAGCATGGTGGCCTTGACATCGGTCCGGCCCCGCCCGTTGACGAGCTCGTCGATGACCAGCAGCGCCTGGTCGACGCCGTCCTGGGGGCCCATGATGCCGAGGTAGACCAGCTCGACGTCGCCGAGGTTCCGCGGAGTCTCGGGATAGATGGGTCGCATCTGCTGCGTGTCGGGGCCGCTGCGCACCACGGTCACGTGACCCTCTCGACGATCGCCTCGACGCACCGCCACGGCCTTGTACGACTCGTTTGTCGACAGGATGCGGTCCGCTCCGCGGAACGTGCGACGCTCGAGCCAGCGCAGCCCCGCGTACTCGAGCTTGCGCAGGACGCCCTTCGGCTGTCCGAACCGCGAGATGAACAGCTCGGGGTTGAGATCGTGGTGGTCGAAGATGAACTTCACCCCGCGCACACGCCAGAGCGCGGCGAGCAGCCAGTACGTGTCCGGCGGGTTGCACGCCTGGATCACGTCGAAGCGGCCGCGCCGCCAGGCCTTGAGGGAGAGCCACGCCGTGCGTACCCAGCTGTAGGCGAACTCCCACGCGAATCCGAGGAGTCCCTCCGCCTCGGGGGCAGGGCGGTACTTGTAAATGTCGACGCCGTCGAGGTGCTGGAAGGCCGGGTCACCGGGCCCCTTCGGGCAGATCACGCTGACGCGGTAGCCCCGATTGACGAGCGCCTGGCATTCCAGCCACACGCGCCGGTCGAGCGGCACCGGCAGGTTCTGCACGATGATCAGGATGTGGGGAGAGCTCATGAGCCGTAAACCTCTTCTTCGATGATGCGCACCACTGCGTCCTTGGTCGGTTCCCACGAGCGGCCGACGACCGAGGCGGATGCCGCCTGCGCCCGTTCCTCGATGTCGGTCGCCGACACGGCTTCACTCAGCGCGTCGGCGAGCGCCGCCGCCGTCGGCTGCGCCCATCGCACCGACGGACTCGTGAGGACCAGCTTCGCGAGCGCCATGTCGTTCACCACCGGGATGTTGCCGGCCACCAGCATCTCCTCGGCGACGAGGGTGATGTTGGTGAAGGACATCGCGAGGCCCGCGATCGTGCGCCCGTACAGGTCGTTCAGCTGCGCGGGGGTGAGCCGGCCGTGGAAGGTCACGGGGAAGTCCAGATCGCGGGGAGCATCGCCGTAGACGTGGATCTCCTGCTCGGGGTGCAGCTCGTGGAAGCGCCGCAGGGCCACCCTGGCGAGCTGGTATCCGCGTCGGGGATGCCCGGGGTGGCAGTAGAAGACGATCCCGGTCCTCGTCGTCCCCGCGGGCGGGAGGCCGTATGCGACGGAGTCGCATCCGAACGGCACGACGTCGTTCGCCAGCCCCGTCTCCTCGCGGATCATGCCGTCGAGCATCTCGCCGAGCGCGATACGACGGAACGGCAGCCGGTAGGTCATCGCGGCGAACTCGTGCTCCGCGCCCATCCCGTAGAAGAAGGGCTCGTAGTCCTGGATGAAGTACAGCCGGCGCAGCGGCTGCGCGCCGTACTTCACGATCAGGTGGGCCGATTCCCATCCGGACGCGACGATCGCGTCGACACCGTGGACGCCGCCGGTGATGTCGCGGATCTCGGCGCGGATGTGCGGCCAGTGGTGCCGGATGACGGCTGTCACGGCCTCGACGTCGAGGCCGTGCTTGTCATAGAGGAAGAGCACGCACCGGTGGCCTCGGGCCTCGAGCGCCTGCACCATGCGGAACAGAGTCGTGTGGCCCCCCGATCCCGGCGCCGGAGGGGTCGAGACCCACCCCACCGCGATCGGCTCGCCCTTCGTGGGACGCGTCTCCGGCACCGGCAGGGTCTCCGGGGCCTCGGTCAGGATGTCTTCGAACGCCAGGTTGAACAGCAGCTCCGCCGCACCCGTCTTGAAGTACGCGCGCTGCGCGATGCGCTGTGCGATACCCCGCCCTCCGACTTCCCGTGCGCGCTTCACCTTGGCGAGCGCACCGTTCCAACGACTCACTGCCGACCCCTCTCGACCTGCTCTTCATCGACGACCGGTTCTCCCCCTGCGTCGGCGGACGCCGCGCGGAGCACTGCCGCGTGTCCCTCCATCATGGCGTCCATCTGCGCTCCCGTGTCGACCGCGGCCGGTCGGGAGCCGGATCGCACGTCCGCGACGACCCGATCGATCGCCGCGCCCAGGACGACGGCGTTGTCCTGGCGACGGGCTCGACGACGACCTCGGGCGACCGCGGCATCCGTGACGGTGTCGGCACGTCCGCAGGGATTGGCGACCAGAACCGAGTGCTCGGGGTCTCTGTCCACCAGTTCGCGTGCCCCGCCGAAGTCGCTCAGCACCAGGGGCAGCCCCATGGCCGCGGCCTCGGTCGCCGCGACGGGCCACCCTTCGAAGAACGAGTCGAGCACGAACACGTCGGCGGCCGCGAGGAGCGTCCGCGCGTCGGAGCTGGCGAGCAGATCGACCCGGTCGCCTGCAGGATGGGACCCGCGGATGGCCTCCGCGCGCCGCACCTCGGCCCAGTCCGAGGGCTCGCCGGCGACCACGAGGCGCACGTGCGGGTCGGTCGTGCCGGACAGGAACGACGCCACGAGTCCGGCCACGTTCTTCTGCGAGTCGTAGCGGGCGAGGCACACGAGGACGACGTCCTCGGACAGATCGCGGCCGAGAGCGGCCGCCAGTGCGCCGCGGGCCTCTGCGCGCTCGGCATCCGACGGTGCGGAGGCGTGGGCAGCCGCGTTCGCGACCACGTGGATGCGACCGCCGAGGGCGGCCGGCAGGTGTCTGGCGTGGAACTCGCGCACGAGTTCGCTGACCGCGACCGCCGCCGCGGACCGCTCGAGCAACCGCTCGAGACGGCGCCACCGCGCTCTCGAGTAGTGGATCTCGGTGTTGTGGAAGACCGGGACCATCGGGATGCCCGATGAGATCGCGGCGTTCTCGAGGAGCTCCGGCGCACCGTGCAGCTCGAGGACGTCGGGCGCGAGGGAGACCAGCGCGGGGAACGCGGTCGTCTCCTCGACGACCCTCACCTCTATCCCCCGGGAGCGCAGCCGATCGGCGCGCGCTCCGTCGGCCGTGCAGACGACGACCGGGCGCACGCCCGTCGCCGCGAGCCCCGTCGCCAGCATCTCGACCACCGAGCCGATGCCGCCGACGTCCATCGAGCCGGTGAGCAGAGCGCACGTGAGCGTCGCCTGCGGTGCCGCCTCGCGCACGCCGGGGGCCGACGTCGGAGCGCCGACGTTCGCGCCGAGCACCGGAAGCGGATGCCGGAACGCCCGCCGCGTGAGCGCGTGGACGTAGCCGTAGCGAAAGTGCGGCGGCACGAGATCCGTGAGCGTCACCACGGTTCCGAAGAATGCGGATGCCCACCGTGCGCGCAGCCGACCGCCGCGCCCTTCGTCGGGACGCGGTGCGCGAGGAGTGGTCGAGGAGCTCACGGGTTCGCCGCCGTTCCCGGTCGGCGGCGGAGACGCGCGACGAACGACGAACGCCCGAGGAACTGCCCGACCTCGGCGTAGATCGGTCGGGCGAACAGCCTGACCCCGACCAGATGCACGACCGTCATCGACGACCCCACGATGAGCACCGACACGAAGGGGTTCAGCTGCTCCGTCGCCCCGGCGACCAGCCAGCCGGTGCCGCCCGTGATCGCGACGAGCGCCAGCAGCATCGCGAACTGACGGGCTTGGATCCGGAACGACCCCTTCAGCATGATGGGCACCAGATACCAGCGCGCGAGCGTCGCGGCGAGCGCGACGCCCAGGAAGCCCAGCGCGATCGCGGAGAGCCCCCAGTGCGCGACCACCGCCGTGGTCGCCACGGTCACGGTGTCGACGATGATCGCATAGACGAACCAGAGCCCCGGACGCCCCAACCCGTAGAAGAGGCCGTGATCGAGCGATGCGCCGACGGTGAGGGTCGCGGCCAGCGCGAGGATCTGCGCGACCGGATAGCTCTCCCCCCAGCCGGGGCCGAACAGGATGGGCAGCAGGAGGGGCGCGGTGACGGCGATGAAAAGCAGCGGGAGCGACAGCAGGGCGTACGTCGCGCGGAGCGAGCGGTCGTAGGCGTTCTTCAGCCGCTCCGACGACTCGCGGACCTTCGCGAACGCCACGGTCGTGACGGGCACGAGCGCGCCTCCGGCGAGGTCCTGGGCGATCTGCACGAGACGCTGCGCGATGTTCATGTACCCGAGGGCCGCGATCCCCAGCGTGTTCGTGATGATCGCCGCCTCGGCCCATGCGCGCAGCATCGCGACGAACTCGACGCCGAGCACCTTGCCGCCGAAGGTCACCATCTGCGTGAACTCCGAACGGGAGAAGGCGAGGCTCGGGCGCCACTTGGCGGCGATCCAGGCCAGAACCGCACCGACGACCGCCGACGCGAGCGACTGACCGACCAGGGCCCACACACCCCCGCCGGCGAAAGCCATCGCGATCGCCGTCGCCTGACCGACGACCGCCGCGATCACTCCCTGGCGGGCGATCGTCGCGAAGCTCATCCGCCGACGCAGCAGCGCTGTCGGCACCGACGCGACCGCCGTGATCACGACCCAGACGGACAGCGCGCGGATCACGGGAACCACGTCATCCGCCTGGAACGCGAATCCCAGCACCGGCGCGATCGCCACCATGATCCCGCACAGCACCACGCCCGCGACCAAGGAGTACCAGAAGCCCGTGCTCAGCATCCGCTGTCCGACGTCCTTGGCCTGCACGATGTACGCGGCGAACCCGAGGTCCGCGAGCAGATAGAAGAAAGGCAGGACGGTCGATGCGGCGGCGACGACCCCGAAGTCGGCGGGGCTGAGCAGTCGCGTCAGGATGGCGATCGTGACGAAGCCGGCGATCCGGATCGCCCATTTCTGCACGGTCACCCAGATGACCCCTGATGCCGTCCTGCTGCCGACGGAGCCGCCGTCTTCGGACTCGGGGATCGGGTCGTCTGCGCCCGGTGCGGTGCCGCTCATGTCAGTCCCGTCCGATCGTCGAGATCAGTCCGGCGTGGCGCCGGACCATCTCGTCGGCGTCGAGCCAGGACGACTCGCCGACGAGCTCGTCACGCCGGCGGCGCCACGAGTCGCCGTCCGCGGCCACAGCGCTGATCGCCGAGGACAGCTCGTCACGATTGACCTGCCGGAACGGCCTGCGCCGAGCGCGACGGATGTCGCTCACCTCGATCCCGGCCCCTGCCGCCGCCGGATTGGCCACCCTGCGACCGCGGATCTGCGGGTCTCCCACGAGCTCGGACGCACCGCCGGCGTCGGACAGCACCAGAGGAAGTCCGGCGCGTGCGGCCTCGCTGGCGGCGATCGGCCAGCCCTCGAAGAACGAATCCAGGACGAACGCGTCCGAGGCGGCCAGCACCGTCCGCGCGGTGCTCGGCCCCAGCAGCAGCACCCGATCCGCATGGCGACTGGCACGCCGCATCGAGTCGGCGAGGGCGTACTCGATCCAGTCGTCGATCGGTCCGGCCACGACCAGCCGGATGTCGTCTCGCCGCTCAGCGGCGTGCAGGAATGCGGCGACGAGCCCGGCGATGTTCTTCTGGATGTTATAGCGGGCGAGGCTCGCGAACACCGCATCGCCGTCGAGGGACGCCGAGAAGAGCGTCGCGAGCCGGGCCCGCGCGTCGGTGATCTCCGCATAGCTCAGCGCGGGGAAGGAGACGCCGTTCGGCACGACGCTGATGCGCCCAGGGGCGACGCCCAGACGCGAGGCGCAGAACGCTCGGACCGTCTCGCTGACCGCGATCACCGCTGCGGCCCGGTCGACCACGACGCGCTGTGCACGCCAGTCCGCGTCGGAGAGATCGACGTCGGTGGTGTGGAACACGGGCACCATCGGGATCGAGAGGGAATGGATGACGTCGGCGAACCACTCGGGGGCGTTGTGCAGCTGCACGACCGCGGGACCGGGGAGAGCGCCGAGGGAAGCCGCGAGCGCCGCCGGGTCGTCGACCACGGACACAGCGATCCCGTCCGCGGCGAGCGACTCGGCCGTGGCTCCGCCGCGCGTGCACAGCACCACCACCCGGTGGCCGTGGCTCGGCAGCAACCGGGACAGCGTGGCGATCACCGCCTCGACGCCGCCGGTGCCGAGAGAACGCGTGGCGAGCACCACCGTCGACGAGGCGTCCCCGGCGGAGGTCGACGAGGCGTCCCCGGCGGAGACGGCGCCCTCCGGCGCTGCCTCCTCGACGGCGACGGTTCCGCCGATCAGCGCGCTCACGGGTCGGCGCAGCACCCGCGTACGGACATCCCGTCCGATGCCGTAACGGACGATCCCGGGCGACAGATCCACCACCGAGACCAGAAGCGTGAGCATCCTCGCGGCGACTGCGTGCAGGGTCCTGCTCATGTCCGATCCCCGCCGTCGGGGCGGGCGCGACGGGTCGGCGCCGTCATCCGGGCAGCCCCAGGGCGACGACATGCTCCTCCGCCGCCCGCCGCGCGCCGGTGAGGCGCCGCTCGCGGAGCACGAAGAGCGGGTTCCTGCGAGAGAGGCGGGGGCCGACGGTGCGACGGCGTCGGAAGGCCCGCCCGGCGGTCGTCTCGTCGACGGCGGGATCCTGCTGCCGCGCGAACTCGACGAACTCGTCCACGGGCCACGTCTCGGTGAACCCCCAGACATAGGCGCGGGATGCGAGATCGATCGCCTCACGCGCCGAGGTGAGCCTGATCTGCGTCGCGAGACGCTCCGCCTCTCCGAACGAGGACGCTGCGGTCGTGAAGGCGTCGAGCCGATGCTGGAGATCCGTCACCATGCCGCGCACCTGGTCCGTGCCGAACACCGCGCTGTGCATGTTCTGGGTGTGCTGGCGGTAGCAGGCCTGCACGACGCCGGGCAGGTACCCGACATCCGAGACGGCCGCGATCCGCAGCCACATCTGCAGGTCTCCCGCATGCGGATGCTCGGGGTCGTAGAGACCGACCTGGCGCAGGACACTCGTGCGCACGACGGCCTCGGGCGACTTGATCACGTTGACGCCGTAGCGGAAGAGCCGGTCGGCCCACTCGCGTCCGCCCCACACGACCCATTCCTCCGACGGCGCAGACTTCTCGGCCGGCGGCACCTCGTCGAAGATGACGACGGGACCGTAGACGAGCCCCACCTCGGGGTGCCGCTCCATCAGGGCCAGCGCCCGGCTGAGGGCGTCCTTCGTGAGCAGGTCGTCCGCGGAGAGAAGCACCACGTAGTCGCCGGTCGCCGTCGCGAGACCGTCGTTGTACGTGAGGATGTGCCCCTTGTTGGTCTCATGGGCGATGAGCGAGATCCGCGGGTCCGCGGCGGCCAACGCCCGTGCGACCTCGACGCTCCCGTCGGGTGAGGCGTCGTCGACGATCACCACATCGACGTCGACACCCTCCTGATCGAGCGCGGAGGCGACGGACGCCGGAAGGAAGTGGCCGTAGTTGTAGCACGGGATGACCACGGTGGCGGTCGGGCGCGTGCGGAGCGCCTCTGACGGCTCGCGCTGCATCATGAGATCGTCACCGCCCGCTGACGGCGAACCGGAGGGCGTCTGCCACGGTGCCCTGCTGCTGTGCGGTGAGGTGCGGGAACATCGGCAGCGAGAGGATCCTGTCCGCGGCGGCTTCGGCCACGGGGAACTGACCGCGAGCACCGCCCAGGAACGAGTACGCATCGGTCAGGTGCACGGGCGTCGGGTAGTGGATCGCGACGCCCACACCGCGATCGGCCATCTTCGCCATGACCTGCTCGCGGTCGTCGACCTGCACCACGAAGAGGTGCCAGACGTCTTCATTGCCCTCGCGCACGATCGGCGTCTGCACGCCGTCGATCTCGGAGAGGAGCTCGGTGTAGCGCGCGGCCGCGGCGCGGCGGGCGGCGTTCCAGCCGTCGAGCCGGCGCAGCTTCGCGCTGAGCACAGGCGCCTGGACGGCGTCGAGCCGCGCGTTCATGCCGATCCGGTCGTGCACGTACTTGACCGAGCTGCCGTGGGCCGCCAGGTTGCGGATGACCTCGGCCACCGCCGCGTCGTTCGTCATGACGGCGCCCGCGTCGCCGGCGGCGCCGAGGTTCTTGCCCGGGTAGAAGCTGGTTCCCGCGACCCTGCCGAGTGCTCCGGCGCGGCCGGCCGTCGACGACGCGCCCTGCGACTGCGCGGCATCCTCGACGACGTCGATGCCGTGCGCCTGCGCGATCGGCAGGATCCGCTCGACGGGCGCGGTCTGCCCGTACAGGTGCACGGGCGCGATCGCCCGGGTGCGCGGGGTGATCGCGGCCTCGACCGCGTCGGGATCGATCAGGAGGTGCTGCGGGTCGACGTCCACGAACACCGGAACCGCACCGATGCGCGACACGGCCTCGGCGGTGGCGATGAACGTGTTCGCCGGCATCACGACCTCGTCGCCCGCGCTCACGCCGACGGCGCGGAAGGCGAGCTCGAGCGCGTCGGTGCCGTTCGAGACGCCGATCACGTGCTCGACCCCGATGTATGCCGCGTACTCCTCTTCGAACGCCGCGACGTGCCTGCCGCCGATGAATCCGGCGGAGAGGAACTGCTCGCGCCAGATCGGGAGCACCTCGTCGGCGATCTCCGCCTGCTGCGACGCGAGGTCGAGGAAAGGAATCTGCTGGCTCACGCGTGTTCTCCCAAGGGTCGTGCGGGCACTCCGGCCCAGGTCTGAGCGGCCGGGACATCGGCGAGCACGACGGCTCCCATGCCCACTGTCGCGGTGTCGCCGATGCGGAGTCCCTGACGGACCGACGCGTTCATACCCAGATAGGCGGCGACGCCCACCCGGACGCTGCCGCCGAGGGTCACACCGGCGGCGAGGGTGGCGAAGTCGCCGATCACGCAGTCGTGCGTGATGGTGCTCGAGGGCATGACCACCACGTGGCTGCCCACCGACGCGTCCGCCGTGACGACGACCCCGTCGAGCAGGATGCTGCCCGCACCGATCGAGCTGGACGCGCCGACACGGGCCGAGGCGGCGACGAACGTCGTGTAGCGCTCGGGCGGGACGCCGAGCGCGTCGAGCCGCGCGACGATGGATCGACGACCCGCTCCCGGACCGACGCAGAGGAGCAGCAGCTCATCGCGCTGCGCGGCGTGCGCGATGTCCCCGACGACCTCCGCACCGCCGACGACTCGGCCCTGCAGCGCCTCGGAGTCGTCGAGGATGCCGACGACACCGGTGATGCCGGCCGCCAGCACCTCCCTGGCGAGTCCACTCGCCCCCACGAGCAGAACGTCCTGCGTCATTCCGACCGACCGCCCGGCGAGCGCAGCACGGCGATGACCCGCTCCTGGTCCTCTGCGGACAGCGAGTGATAGACCGGAAGGATCAGGGTGCGGTCGTTGAGCCGCTCGGTGATCGGCAGGACGCTGTCCGCGGCCAGTTCGCGATACGGCGGCTGCCGATGCGAGGCCATGATCCCGCGGCGCGCCGAGATGTCGGCCAGCGCCAGCGCCTCGAGCAGTCCTTCGCGATCCGTCGGGTAGCCGTCCTCGACCTCGACCCAGAACGACTGGTAGTTGCCGGTGCCGTACGACGGGTCCGTGACCGCACGGAGTCCGGGGATCTCGGCGATCGCGTCCTGGTAGCGGGACGCGATCTCGCGGCGACGCGCGACGATCGCGGGCAGTCGGCCCAGCTGCACGAGTCCGACGGCGGCCTGCAGGTCGGTCATGCGGAAGTTGTAGCCGACCTCGGAGTACTCCTCCTCCGGCGGCAGCACCGACTGATGACGGTCGGCCGCCGAGACGCTCATCGCGTGCTCGCGGAGGTGCTTGGCGCGGCGCGCCCAGTCCTCGCGGGACGTCGTGATCATGCCGCCTTCGCCCGTCGTGAGGAGCTTGCGCGGATGGAAGGACCAGGCCGCGATGTCTGCTCCGGCGCCGACCGGACGACCGTTGTACGTCGATCCGGCGCCGCAGGCGGCGTCCTCGACGATGATGATCCCGTGCGGATCGGTGACCGTGCGGATGGCGTCGAGATCGACCGGGACCCCGCCCTGGTCGACGGCCATGACCGCCTTCGTGGCCGGGGTGAGGACGGCGGCGACCGTCGCGGCCGTGACGTTGCCGGTCGTCTCGTCGACGTCGGCGAAGACCGGGTTGGCTCCCACGTAACGCACGGCGTTCGCGCTCGCGATGAACGAGAACGACGGCACGATGACATCGTCGCCCTCGCCCACCCCCGCCACGATCAGGGCGAGGTGCAGCGCCGTCGTGCAGCTCGTCACCGCGACCGCGTGGGGCGCCTGCATGGCGGCGGCGAACTCCTCCTCGAAGCGGGCGACGCGCGGGCCCTGTGCGACCCAGCCGCTCGCGATGACCTCGGCGACGGCATCGGACTCCTCCTGGCTCAGCCAGGGGATCATCACGTTGATGCGCGAGGCCATCAGGAATCGACCTTGCGTCCGGCGGCGATCTCCTCGCGCAGCGGCTCCCACCACTGCACGAGCTGACGCAGTCCGTCTTCCAGACCCGTCGTCGCCTCGAATCCGAAGTCGCGGCGGGCAGCGGTGGTGTCGGCGAGTCGGCGAGCCACCCCGTTGACCGCGCGCTCGGGGCCGTGCTCGACCCCGAGGTCGGAGCCCATGACGCGCAGCAACGCCTCGGCGAGCTCCAGCAGGCTCGTCTCGGTGCCGCTCGCGATGTTGTACGTGCCCTCGACGATGTCGCTCTGCGCCGCGAGCACGTTCGCCCGCGCGATGTCGGGCACGCACACGAAGTCCATCGTCTGCTGTCCGTCGCCGAAGATCAGCGGCGGCTTGCCGTCGGCGATGCGCTCCATCCACCGCACCAGCACCTCGGTGTAGAGGCCGTGCACATCCATGCGCGGGCCGTACACGTTGAAGTACCGCAGGAGCACGTAGTCGAGTCCCTGCATCGCACGGAACGACCGCACGAGACCCTCGTTGAAGGTCTTCGCCGCACCGTAGATGGTGTCGTTGTTCTCGTGGTGGTGCCGCTCATCGGTCGGGAACTGCTCGGCCATGCCGTACACCGAGGCACTGGACGCCGCGATCAGCTTGCTCACCTTGTGCTTCGCCGCCGCCTCGACGACGTTGAATGTGCCGTCGACGAGCACCTCGAGCGCGAGCCGAGGCTCCTCGGCGCACTGCGTGATGCGGATCGCGGCCTGGTGGAAGACCACGTCCTTGCCGGCGACGAGCTCGTCGACGAGCTTGCCGTCGCGGATGTCACCGTCGATGAGCTCGACGCGCCCCGAGGCGAGAGCGTCCTCGAGGTTGCCGCGGCGTCCGCGCACGAGGTTGTCGAGCACGTCGACCTTCGCCGCGCCGGCATCCAGGAGCTGGTCGACGAGAGTCGACCCGATGGTGCCGGCGCCGCCGGTCACGAGGATGCTCGCCCCTTCGAGATTCGTCATGTGTCGTGTTCCGTTCAGTTGGTCGTGTCGATGGGGTGGGGCGCACCGGCCGCACGGAGGCTGCCCGCGGCGGCCTCCAGCACCGAGAGCACCCGGAGGCCGGCCGCACCGCTGGTGCGGGCGTCGCGCTTCTCGCGGATCGCACCCGCGAACTCGGCGGCGACGCCGGCGAGGGCCTCGCGCTCGGGCAGCGCCGGCGACCAGGTGTCGCCGAGGCGATACGAGATGTTCGCATCGCGGGCGGTCGCCGTCGTGCTCGACTCCTTCGACTGCAGGGCGAGGTCGACACCGCGGTCGTACACGCTCAGTCGCTGCTGCGGATTGAGGTCGTCCCAGACCAGCGTGCGCTTGGTGCCGCCGATGACCATCTGCCGGATCTTCGTCGGGCTGAGCCAGTTGACGTGGATGTGCGCCATCGCGCCGCCCGCGAGCGGAAGCGTGAGGTACCCGACGCACGACTTGCCGGTCTTGAGGGGGTCCGCGCCCTGAGCCGCGACCGTCGACGCATCCAGTCCGCCCGGGAGGATGAAGTCCATGATCGACAGATCGTGCGGAGCGAGGTCCCAGAAGACGTCGACGTCGGGCTGGATGAGACCCAGGTTGATGCGCACGCTGTCGATGAAGAGGATGTCGCCGAGGAACCCGTCGGCGATGAGCTCGCGGATCTTCAGCACGGCGGGGGTGTAGCAGTAGGTGTGGTCGGCCATCAGCACGAGGCCGCGCTCACGGGCGGCCTCCACCATCTCGAGGCCGCGTTCACGGGTGTCGGCGAGCGGCTTCTCGACGATGACGTGCTTGCCGGCTTCGAGGGCCGCGAGCACGATCGCGTGATGCGTCCGCGCGGGAGTGGCGATCGCCACCGCGTCGATGCCCGGGTCGGCGAGCACCTCGTCGAGGCTGCCCGAGACGGGCACTCCCCCGACGGAGTCCGCGACGCGCTGCGCCCGTTCCGTGTCGAGGTCGCAGATCGCCGCGAGGTTCCAGTCGGGACTGGCGCGGAAGTTCCGCGCCAGGTTCGGTCCCCAGTATCCGGCGCCCACGACGGCGACGTTCAGTCTTTCAGTCACACTTCTCCCCCATCACTGCCGCCCCCTCAGACGAACAGCCTCAGCCAGCGACGACGAACAGCACGTCGACCCAGTAATTGTGAACCGATGTTGCCGCCGGGTGCTCCCGTGAATAGCTGTACGAGCTTCCCGACGCGGGGATGGTGAAAGGCCCCACCACCGTCTCCGTCGCCAGCGTACCGATATCGACCGCGTAACGGCCAGTGGTGCTGTGGAGCCCGACCCGGTACTCGACCCCGGGCTGCAGATCCACAGGGGTCGTGAAGCGCGCGGTCTGCCAGCCGTCGGCGGTCTCGCCGACGAACTCGATCTCCGCGATCTTCTCCCCTGCTGCGTTCCAGAGGTAGCCGGTGTGAGCACCCGTGTTGGTTGCGCCCTTGTAGAAACGGATCCCCTCGGCGGTGCCGGCTGCGGAGACCGAGAACCTCGTCGCGACCTGCACGGCGATGCTCTCCTCCCATGCGGCATGCTGCGGCAGCTGATCGCCGAAGATGGTCGCGGCGTCGACGGTCACCGGCGCCGCCGCGGTCTGGAACGACCACTGGGCGTCGGTCACGGTCGCGCCCGATGCGGCGACCGTCGCCGAGTACGACGTGGCCCACTCCAGCGGCGTCGTCGGAGTGAAGGTGACGGTGCGGGTCGACGCGTCGTAGGTCGACGCCCCCGCCACGGCACCGGCGGGGCCGGTGACCGAGATGCTCGACGCGACGTCTGCGCCGAGGACGGCGGTGACGGTGGTGGTGGGTGCGACCTCGTTCGCGTCGCGTGCCGGAGCGGCCTGCGTCACCGCGACGGTCACCGGCGCGGGCTGCTCCGGGGTCGGCGTCGGAGTCGGGGTCGGAGTCGGCGTCGGTGTCGGCGTGGGAGTCGGAGTCGGGCCCGGTGTCGGGGCCGGTGTCGTCGGGTTCGCGGGCGCGGTGCCGAAGTCGATCTCGGCGTCCACGAAGTACGACGACGCGTTCCAGCTCGACGTCGGGTAGCCGCCGTTCGCTCCGTAGAAGAAGCGTCCGTTCGATGACGCCGGGGCGGTGATGTCTCCCGACACCTTCGCCGTCGCGAAGTACTGGCTCGTGTACGCGTATCCGGTGCTCGTGAGGTACGACACCACGTATGTCGTGCCAGGCTGCAGCGCGACCGGAGTCGTCAGTGCGGCGCGCTGCCAGCCGGATGCGCTCTCGGCGGCGAACTGCACCTGTGCGAGCACCTCGCCGTTCGGCCCCCACAGCGTTCCTCGGTGGGCGCCCGTGTTGGTGGCTCCCTTGAAGAACCGGATCGCGGTCGCGGTTCCGGGCTTCGCCACAGTGAACGCGGTCCCGACCTCGACCGACGAGCCGTCGATCGCCGCGGCGACCTCGGGAGCCTGCCGTCCGAAGAGGTTCTGCACATCGCCGCTGGTCGCGGGCTCGGCCGTCAGGAAGCTCCAGCTGTCGAGGGCGAGGCCGTCGACGGTCACCGTGGCGGTGTACGACGTGGCCGCAGCGAGCGGAGCCACCGGCGTGAAGGTCACCGTGCGCGTCTGCGCGTCGACCGACACCGTCCCGTTCAGCGCGCCCGCGGGTCCCGACACCGTCATCGCGACGGTCTCACCGGACGGAGCGCGGTTGAGGGTGGCGGTGACGGGCGCGCCGACCGCCACGTCCTGGGCACCGTTCGCAGGCACGCGGGTCTGGACCGCGAGAGCCGGGCCGCCGGGCACGAACTCGACGTCGACGAAGTAGTTCGACGAGTTGTAGCTGCTCTTCGGTGCGACTCCGCCGGTGCCGTACCGGTAGAGGCCGTTGTCCGGGCTCATGGCCGTGAGCGGTCCGTTGGTCACCGGGGAGGCGAATCCGCCCGAGGTGTAGGAGTATCCGCCGCGCGGCGCCAGGTACGAGACCGTGTACACCTCGCCGGGCGTCAGCGTCACGGGCGTGCTGAGCTCGGCCCGCTGCCATCCCGACGCCGTCTCGGCCTGGAACGTCACCTGGGCGATCCGGTCGCCGTTCGCGTTCCACAGCGATCCCACGTGCGTGCCGGTGTTGACCTCGGCCTTGTAGAAGCGGATCGCGGTCACAGAACCCGGAACGGATGCGGTGAACGCCATGCCGAGTTCGACCGACGCCGTGCCCGCCGCTTCGGTGCTGGCCGGAAGGCTGCCCCCGAGCACGGTCTCGACGGCGTTCTCACCGGCGGTCTGGAACCACCAGGACACGTCGGGGGCCGAGACGCCGTCGACGCCGTGGATGCCGGTCAGGCTCACGTTCACGACGGCTCCGGCCGGCAGCTTGGCGGTCGGATCGAACGTGACGGTCTTGCCGTCCGCGGAGGTCGTCCACGATCCCGCGACGTTCTGCCCGCCGACGCTGACCACGCCGGAGAAGTCGTCGCGGATCGAGGCCGTGAACGTCGCCGAGGCGTTCGCCGTGCGCGACACATCGGTCGCCGCGTTCGCGGGCGAGGTGGAGACGAGCGCCGCCACGGGAGTCGTCGGGGCGAACACGACGTCCACGCTGTAGTCGGTCGTCGAGGTGCCGGTCGGGAACCCGCCCGCGTAGGTGAACACCGCGCCCTCGGCCGGAACCGACAGAGGACCGCGCGAGTACGGTGTGCTGAACATGCCCGGCGTCGCCGAGTAGCCGCCGCTCGGGGCGACGTAGGAGGCCACATAGGTGGTGCCCGGCTGGACGGCCACGGGGGTGCTCAGCGTCGCGGTCTGCCATCCTGCCGTCGACTCGTTCTGGAAGGCAGCGGTCGCGAGCACGTTTCCTGCGGCGTCCCAGAGGGTTCCGGTGTGCTCACCGGTGTTCGCCGCACCGCGGTAGTACTTGAGGGCGGTGATCGTCCCCGCCTCCGCGACCGTGAACTTCACACCGAGCGTCACGGAGACGTGCTCGGTCTCGGACGGGATGACGGGCACGCGGCTCTCGTTGAACAGGCTGCACGGGCATTCACCCGCCGCCTGGTCGGCGGCCCTCGTCGTGAACGTCCACGTCGAGTCCTCGGCGAGACCGACACCGAGCACGTCGGTGGCGTGCGCCGTGACCGTGTATGCGGTCCGGGGCGAGAGGGCGGCGACCGGGGCGAAGCGCACGGTCTTGGTCGCGGCGTCGTAGGAGACGGTTCCGTCGACCGCGTGCCCTGCGGGATCCGCGACGGAGAGAGAGGCGGATGCCGGGTCGGCGGCGCGCGTGAACGTCGCGGTGATCGAGGCGTCGAGCGCCACGCTCGACACGCCGGCGGCAGGAGTGCGACCCGAGATCCGCAGCGGCGAGGTGTCGGACTTGGTGAAGAGCACGTCGACGAAGTAGTTCGACTCCTTCCACGTCGACGAGGGGAAGGTTCCGGCCGCGCCGAAGACGCCCGGCGCGGCAGCGCCGACGGCGGGGTTCACCGCGACCGGCGACGAGGCCGTGGTGTACGGCCAGTAGAGCGCCTGCATCGAGTATCCGCCGGCAGGAGCGGTGTACGACACCGTGTACTGCTGACCGGCGACGACCTGGACGGGGGTGAGGAACTGCGCGGACTGCCAGCCCTCCGCCGTCTCCGAGGCGAAGCTCACGGTGGCCAGGCGATTCCCCGCGGCATCCCACAGCGATCCTGTGTGCTGCCCGGTGTTCGCCGCGCCCTTGAAGAAGCGCACGCCGGCGATGAAGCCGTCGACGTCCGGAGTGAATCGCAGTCCGAGCTCGACCGCCTGCGCGTCGTCGGCGGAGGCGACTGCGGGCACCACGTCGCCGAGCGCGGAGTACGGACCCCCCACGGTGACGGGCAGCGACGTGCCCTGCTCGGCGAAGTTCCCACTGTCGTCGATCGCACGGGCGACCACGTTCACCGCTCCGTGCCCCTGCTGCAGACCCGTGTACGTCCACGACGTCGTACCCTCGGCCGGGTGCCAGGAGGCTCCTCCGTCGAGAGAGACCTCGACACCGGCCACCTGACCCGCGGCGTCCGACGCGGTTCCGGTCACGGTGATGCCGGTCCCGTTCGCGACGGTGGTGCCGGCGGCCGGCGAGGTGATCGTGGTGACGGGTGCCGTGGTGTCGCCGGACTCCGTCGCGGCGACGAGCCCCGACATCAGCGAGCCGGGCTGCGCGCCCATGTCGGCCATCAGGTTGACCTGCGCCTGCTGCATGCGCGGATCGGCGGGCGCACCGTCGCCGTCGTGGGTCTGGTCGAGTCCCCAGCCCCATTGCACGCTGGCTGCGGAGAAGACGAGGGCGCCGCTGTCGGCGCGGTAGAGGGTCAGGTGGTGCTTGGTCGTGCCGGGCACGACGGTGTTGCCGTAGTCGGTGAGGTACTGCGGGGTCGGCCCGACGGTTGTGGACAGGCGCACGAGTCCCGCGGGCCGGAAGCCGTTGTCGATGTCCTCGTTCGACTCGTAGCCGACGGTGTGCGGCGCGAGTTCCGCCGACGAGCCCGAGGAGAGAGACGCGAGCGGAGTGTTGCGCCACAGCCGGAGCTTGCCCTCGCGGTCCGACACCGTCACGGGGAGGTCGTCGTGATTGACCATGTACATCGTGCCGATCAGCGCGTTCTCGGGCGAGTGGCCTCCCGCCGAGGCGTCGGCGAAACGGGGATCACGCCACGTGCCGGTCCACTCCGTCGCCGGGTCGATCTTGGCGTTGCCCCAGGTCTCCTTGTACGAGACGAGCGTGCGGTACGGGGTGCTCGCACCGTCGACGGACGGCTCGTAGCGGGTGCGCCAGTACCCCTCGTTGCCCGTGAGGAACTGGAAGTTCACTCCCGCATCGCGGGCCGCCTCCATGTTGGCGCGCTGCGCTCCCGACCAGTACTCGTCGTGACCGACCGAGAGGAACACGTCGTGGTTGAGCAGCTGAGCGCCGTCGCGATCCGTGTCGACGCCCGCGATGTAGCTCATGTCATAGCCGTTGCGCTCGAGGAACCGCACGGTGGCGTACTCGCTCGCGAAGTAGAAGTCGCGTCCGTTCTCGTGACCACGGGTGGCGAACGGACGGTTGTAGCTGATCTTGTAGGCGCGGCCGTTGGCGGCGCCCTGGTAGAAGTCCGAGCCGCCGTACGTGTTGTAGGCCTGCCAGGTCGGGTCGGAGGTCTGGAAGACGACGTCCGACGTGTTCCCGTCGTTGCGGACGATGAAGATGATGTGGCTCGCTCCGCCGTCAGCGAGCGTGAGCTTGGCGATGTAGACGCCCGACACCGCGTCGGACGGCACGTTCCAGGAGGCCGAGACTCCCCAGGTGCCGCAGTCGTAGAGCTCGGTGGTGGTGTCCGAGATGCACTCGGGCTGGATCTGCGGGAGCGTGGCGGACGGCACGACCGAGTCGACCTTGCGGGCTCCGAGCCCCTGGTACCAGCCGGTGCGGTAGATGTCGATGGAGTACTGAGCGGCGTCGGTGTCGATCTTGAAATCGACGCGCGATCCCACGTTGACGCTGATGTCGGTGGCGAAGCCCTGGATGCTGGGGTCTCCCGCGCCGGAGATGTCCCACTCCTCGGGATCGGTGCCCTGCTTCTGGTTCTCGCACACGATCGCGTTGACGTCGGGACCGCACGGGCTCGCCGCGGAGGCCGTCTCGGGCTGCGTGGCGATGAGCATCGCGGCAGCGACCGCGATCAGCGCGCCGATCGCGATCACGCGCCGATGCAGCGGCGTCCTGGCGCGACGAACAGCGGTCTCGTCGATGACGATGTTCCCCATGAGATTCCCCAGTTTTCAGCTGACCGGCTCACGCCGCAGCTTTCTTACGATCGGTGTCAATGATCGAAGGCGAACTCCCACAGCCTCCCCAGGCAACGGTGAGTTCGCATTCCCCACCTCGCAGTGTACCGGGATACAGCCGGAGATTACGAGTCCCAATTCTCGGCCTCCCTCAGGCCTGGAGCACGACAAGTGTCTGCGAGATGATGGCGGCATGACAGACGATCCCGTGATCCAGCCCTCCGCAGATGTCTCCGACCTCGCCGCCATCGGGGTGCGGACGCGGGTCTGGCACCTCGCCCAGGTGCGCGAAGGCGCGCAGATCGGGGCGGACTGCAACATCGGTCGCGGCGCGTACGTCGGGCCCGAGGTCGTCATCGGGAACTCCTGCAAGCTCCAGAACTACGCTCTCGTGTACGAGCCGGCACGGCTGGGCGACGGGGTCTTCATCGGACCGGCGGCGGTGCTCACCAACGACGAGTATCCCCGGGCGGCGAACCCCGACGGCACCCCCAAGGGCACGGACGACTGGCATGCCGTGGGCGTGACCGTCGAGGCCGGAGCGTCGATCGGTGCCCGCGCGGTCTGCGTGGCCCCGGTCACGATCGGTGCCTGGGCGCTCGTCGCCGCCGGCGCGGTGGTCACGAAGGACGTCGTGCCGCACGCCCTCGTCGTCGGCGTCCCCGCCCGGAGGATCGGCTGGGTCGGCACCGCCGGCCACCCGCTCGAGGCGGAGGGCGACGACTGGGTGTGTCCGGTCTCGGGCGAGCGCTACCGCGAGACGGACGGTACGCTCAGCGCGATCGTGTGAGCGGTTCCGCCTCCCGTCGGACTCCGTCCGCGGAGACGAGAGCTTTTGGGTCCGATCTCCTCCATGATGGAGAGGACTCGGATCTCAATCGATGCGGGCATGGGGAAGTTTTCGAACGAGGGGGATCTGAGATGCGCGTCTCAGTCATCGGTTGCGGGTATCTGGGGGCCGTCCATGCGGCGGCGATGGCCGAGCTCGGCCACGACGTCGTCGGCATCGACGTCGACGAGCGCAAGGTCGCGGCTCTGACACGGGGCGAGGCGCCGTTCTTCGAACCCGGGCTCCCCGAGCTGCTGACCGCTCACGTGGAATCCGGGCGCCTGCGGTTCTCGACGCGGATGGAGGACGCCGCAGGTTCCCGCATCCACTTCGTCGCCGTGGGAACCCCGCAGAGCAAGACGGGCAATCAGGCCGACATGACGTACGTGGATGGCGCGATCGCGTCGCTCCTTCCGCACACCACCGCGGGCGAGATCATCGTCGGCAAGTCCACCGTTCCGGTCGGGTCGGCATCGCGCCTCGCCGCGGTCGTCGCCGAGTCGGGGAGCGGCGCGTTGCTGGCGTGGAACCCCGAGTTCCTCCGCGAAGGGTGGGCCGTCAAGGACTCGCTCGCACCGGATCGGCTCGTGTTCGGTCTCCCTCCCGAGCCCGAACAGGCGGAGGTCGCCGAATCCGCGCTCCGCGAGGCGTACGGCCCGGTGCTCGATCTCGGAACCCCGCTGGTGGTCACCGACTTCGCGACGGCGGAGCTCGTGAAGGTCGCGGCGAACGCATTCCTCGCCACGAAGATCTCCTTCATCAACGCGATGGCCGAGATCGCCGAGGTCACGGGCGCCGATGTCACCCAGCTCGCGGATGCGATCGGTCACGACGAGCGGATCGGCCGCCGATTCCTCGGCGCCGGCGTCGGGTTCGGCGGCGGGTGCCTGCCGAAGGACATCCGAGCGTTCACCGCTCGCGCGGAGGAGCTCGGCCGCGGCGAGTCAGTCGCGTTCCTGAAGGAGATCGACGCGATCAACCTGCGTCGCCGCCAGCGCGTCGTGGATCACGTCGTCGAGCTCCTCGACGACCAGCCCCACGGCAAGACCGTCGCCGTGCTCGGCCTCGCCTTCAAGCCGCACTCCGACGATGTGCGCGATTCGCCCGCGCTCGACGTCGCCGTGCGACTGAAGGGTCTCGGCGCGCACGTGAGGGCGACGGACCCCGAGGCGATCGCGAACTCCCGCGCCCTGCATCCTCAGCTCGACTACCGCGAGTCCCTCGAGGAGACCCTCGACGGCGCCGACGTGGTGGTGCTCGTCACGGAATGGGACGAGTACCGCTATCTCGATCCCGCACATGTGGCGGGGTTGGTCGCCGGACGCAGGATCGTCGACGCGCGCAACAGCTACGACCCGCAGAGCTGGCGCGCGGCCGGGTGGACCTACCGCGGCCTCGGTCGGCGCTGACGACCTCGACTCACTCCGCGGTGAGCACGTCCACGATGTGCTCACCGATGAGCAGCGACGCCGTGGCCGCCGGGGACGGCGCGTTGAGCACGTGGAGAGCGCGTCCGCTGCGCAGGAAGAAGAAGTCGTCGAGCATGCGTCCGTCGCGACCGACGGCCTGCGCGCGCACTCCCGCCTGCGAGGGGACGAGATCGCCCGGCTGGAGCTCGGGGACCATCTCCTGCGCGGCCCGCAGCATGGCCCGACCCGAGAGCGATCGGACGATCTCCTTCGCCCCGACGAGGGCGAATCGAGAGCCCAGCCGCCAGGCGCCGGGGAACAGCAGCGAATCGGCGGTGTCGCGCACCGAGATCCGTCCCCAGGAGTAGCCCTCGCGGGCCAGCGCGGGCACGGCGTTCGGCCCCACGTGCACCGTTCCGTCGATGCCGCGGGTGAGGTGGACGCCCAGGAAGGGGAGATCGGGGTCGGGCACCGGGTACACCAGCCCCCGCACGAGGTCCGCGCGGTCCGCGCGGAGTTCGCTGTACTCGCCGCGGAACGGCACGATGCGCACGTCGACGTCGAGCCCTGAGCGACGCGCGATGCGGTCGGCATGCAGCCCTCCGCACACCGCGACACGGTGGGCGATGAGGGTGTGGTCGCCCGCCTCGATGCGCGCGCCCTCTGCGGTGTCGACGACCGAGGAGACCTCGACGCCGAACCTCACCTCGCCGCCGGCCTCGCGCACCTCGCGCGCGATCGCGCGCGACACCTCGCCGTAGTCGACGCGTCCGGTCGGTTCCACCACGAGCGCCTGGAGGACGTCGATGTGCGGTTCGCGCTCGGCGATCTCCCCCGGCTCCGGGTCTCGCAGGGCGACGCCGTTCGCGATCCCGCGCGCCCGCAGAGCTTCGAGCCGGGGCAGGTCGCCTGGCCTCGTGGCGACGACGAGCTTGCCCGGAACGTCGTACGGGATGCCCTTCTCCTCGCAGTAGTCCTGGATCATCCGACCGCCGCGGATCGCGAAGTCCGCCTTGAGCGACCCCGGGGTGTAGTACAGCCCGGAGTGGATCACTCCCGAGTTGCGCCCCGTCTGGTGCAGCGCGACCGCGTCCTCCTTCTCGAGGACGACGAGCGGTCGGTCGGGCTCGCGGCGCAGCATCGCCCGCGCGGTCGCGAGACCGACGATCCCTCCTCCGACGACGACGTTAGGGAGCATCGGTGGTCCTTCCGTGGAGCGTGTTCGATGACGGGACGGCGGTCACAGCTCGCCGGGCTTCATGGCCTCGGCGTCGATCGCCCGGATGATCCGGACGGCGGCGGTGTCCGGCCGCGGTTCGGCCCCCGCCGCATCCGCCTGGCGGTGACGCCGCGGCGCGTAGACGAACAGCGAGTGGAACAGGAAGCGCGCGAAGAAGGCGACGATCAGGGTCAGCCCCGTGGCGAGCACGCTCGAGATGTGCCACGTCTCGACCATCAGCGCCATCACGGGGATGCGCAGTGCCGCCTCCGCGTTGTTGAACGTGAACGACGTGACGAAGCGCATCCCGAGGCCGCGCGCATCCGTGCGCATGTCGGCGAAGACGAAGCGCTCCTGCAGCAGGAAATTGCCGATGATCGTGACCTCGGCACCGATGATCGCCGCCCAGATGTAGGGGACTCCGGCAGCTGTGAGCATCCACATGATCCCGAGGTTGGCGATGGCGCCGATGACTCCGATGAACGCGAACAGCGACATCTTGCCGAACCGCAGGCGCGCCAGATGGGCGACGAAGGTGGCGCCCTGCCGCAGACTCGCCTTGGACGTGCCGTTCCGACGCTCGGCGAACTCCATCGGCACCTCGGCGATGCGAAGGTCGGTCCGCGCCAGGATCTCGAGCAGGATCTTGAAGCCCTGCGGGCGCAATGCATCGATGTCGAGACGCGTGCGGTCGACCAGGAAGAATCCGGTCATCGGGTCGGTGCTGCGGGCGAGCCGGATCGGGAACATCGCCCTCGTCAACCAGGTCGCGGCTCGGGAGACGCCGAAGCGCACAGCGGTGCCGAGACCGCTCGTGTCTCCGCCTCCGACGTATCGCGAGGCGGCGACCACATCGACGTCCCCTGCGTCATACCGGCTCAGGAGAGCGGGGAGGAGCTCGGGCGGATGCTGCAGATCGCCGTCCATGACGATGCAGAGGTCGGTGCCTGCTGCGCGGAGTCCCACGACCACGGCTCCGGCGAGACCGCCTGCGGCGTCGTCCCGATGGATCACGCGAACGGGAAGCGGCGCCGCTGCGGCGACGCGCTCCACCTCGAGGTCGGTGCCGTCGGTGCCGTCGTCCACGTAGAGGATCTCGGCGTCGTATCCGGCGAGCGCCACCGCCGCCCGGTGCACGAGCTCCTCGACGTCGTCGCGTTCGTCGAAGGTCGGCACAATGACCGTGACCGCTGTCCCCACGAGCATCCCTCCGTCGCTTCACGCATCGCGCAGGGGTCCATCGTTCCATGTATTCCTGTGGGCGGAGAACTCCGCGGGCACCGGTGCGACGGTTCGCCCCCGCTGAGGCGTCGCGATCAGTTGGCCACGCCGAGCAGGCTGCGAGCCATGCGCGCGACGTGCGGCGGAGTATGCGCACCGAGCCAGACCGTCCACTGCAGCGGCGGCTCCGAGCACGTCCACTCGACGCACCACGAGTGCACCGCGGTGGCGAGCCGCTCCCCCTTGGCGTGCTGGCGGATGCCGTCGCCTCGCAGCAGCCAGCGCACCGAGATGCCCTCGGGCACATCGATGTGGCGGAACTGGATGCGTGCGGCCGCTTCGAGCATGATGACCCCCTCCGCATCCCAGGGCAGACGGGACGCGATGGCCGCGATCGCCCCGACATCGGTCGAGTCCCCAGCGATCAGCACGACGCCCTCGATGTGCTCCCAGTCCGGATCCTCAAGGTGCTCGCACGCAGTGTTCATGGGATCGAGTATAGGTAAGGCTAGCCTTACCTAGCAACGGTCGGGTTCCCGCGGTACCCGATTCGGCGCCCGTCCAGCCATGCGGCTCTACCCTGGATACATGACTTCTCCTGCAGAATCCGCGATCACACTGTTCGGCGCCGACTGGTGCCGCGACTGCATCCGCACCAAGAAGCAGCTCGACGGACTCGGTGTCGAGTACACCTACGTCGACCTCGTCGCCGACCCGTCGGCCGCCGACGTCGCGAAGGAGATCTCGGGCCGCACGAACATCCCCGTCGTGCTCTACCCCGACTCCTCTCACCACGTCGAGCCGTCGAACGCCGACGTCGAGTCGAAGCTGCGCGAACTCTCCCTCATCTGAGTCCGCTCCTCTGACCCCGCTGCGGGCTCTTTGCGCACCGATACACTGGCGCGATGAGCACCGCGGCTCGGCCTGAACGAGCATCCGCCCGCCTGTCCGCCCGCACGGTCGCGCTGTACGCGATCGGCTCGCTGGGCACGGGGGGTTACGCGACCCTTCCGGGTCTCGTGCTGACGTACTTCCTCACCGACAACCTCGGTGTCGCCGCTCTCGCGGCCGGTCTGATCGTGACAGCGGCCAAGATCTGGGACGTCGTCATCGACCCGCTGATCGGGGCGGCATCCGATCGCCAGTACGCGAAGACAGGCTCCCGTCGGGGTTTCATGGTGGTGGGCGCCCTCACGCTCCCGCTGTTCTTCGCGCTCACGTTCGCTGTGCCTCCGTCGTGGGGACCGACAGCGGGCGCGATCTGCGTGCTCCTCGCTTTCCTCGCGACGGCCACGTCGTTCAGTCTGTTCCAGGTTCCTTACGTCGCACTGCCCGCCGAACTCACCTCTGGCTACGACGAGCGCACCCGGCTGCTCGGGTGGCGCGTGGTCGTGCTCACCGCGGCGATCCTGCTCTTCGGTGCCGGCGGACCCGAGCTGCGCAGCGCCGGGTCCGACCCGGCCGCGGGGTACCTCCTGATGGGCGTCGTCGCGGGCATCACCATCGGCGTCGGCATGCTCATCGCGTCACGCACCGCGGATGCCGCCGCACACCGCCCGGACGACGGCGAGCGCCGCCAGCTCACTGCGCCGGCGGGGATCCGCGAGCAGTACGCGGCCGGCGTGCGCACGCTGCGCCGCAGCCAGCCGTTCCGGGCGCTGCTCGGCACCTTCCTGCTGCAGGCCCTGGCTACGGGCACCATGCTCGCCGCCGCACAGTATGTGGCCACGTGGGTGCTGCGCAGCGAGGATGCCGTCACCCTGGTGTTCCTGGCTCTCGTCGGCCCTGCCCTCATCGCCACCCCCGTCTGGACGGTCGTCGCGCGGAGGATCGGCAAGGAACGGGCGTTCGCCATCGCGAGCATCCTGTTCACGGCCGCCGCTGCGTCCCTCGTCCTTGCCGCCTGGATGCCCGGCACCTGGATGTACGGCGCGATCGGATTCGCCGGCATCGCATACGCCGGACTGCAGTCCCTCCCGATGGCGATGCTCCCCGATGTCATCTCGCATGACGAGCGCATCAGCGGCAGGGGCCAGGCGGGCACGTTCACGGGGGTGTGGACGGCGGGCGAGACGGTCGGGTTCGCCCTGGGCGCCACAGCTGTCTCGCTCACCCTCGCGGCCACCGGATACGTCTCGACCGTCGCCGGCGTGACGGCACAGCAGCCGGACGCGGCGATCATGGGGATCGTGCTGAGCTTCAGCCTCCTTCCCGCACTCCTGATGGTGGCGAGCATGCTCACCCTTCGCCGATACCGGCTGCGTCGCGCCGACATCGACGCCTGAGCGAGCGCCCGGCCTAAGCTGGGATCCCGTCCGAAGGAGACGCCGATGACTTCTGCGACCACGCCCGCCGCCAAGACGACGACCACGACGACCACCACCGACCTGCCGGAGGGCGAACGCGAACGCCTCGATGCCGCGATCGCGGAGCTCCACGTCGGCAGTCGCACCTGGTCTGCGCTGACCCTCGCACAGCGCGTCACCCTGCTGCACGGCGTCCGCACGAGTGTCGCTGCGACCGCGGAGGACTGGGCGAACACGGCCGCAGCATCCAAGGGCCTCGACGGCCGGCATCCCCTGCGCGGGGAGGAATGGCTCAGCGGGCCGTACAGCGTGCTCGGGGCTCTCGACGCGTACATCGAGACCCTCACTCGCCTCGCGAACGGCACCAATCCACTCGACGGCGTCAGGATCGACCGAGCACCCGGCGGACGCTCTCGCGTGCACGCCTTCCCGCTGACGAGCATCGACCGGTTCCTGCTCTCGGGCTACACGGGCGAGGTGTGGCTGGAACCGGGGATCACCCCGAACGGTGCGCGGGCCGCGGCCGGCCTCGCTCAGCGCACGCCGTCGGAGTCCGGGGGCGTGGGGCTCGTGCTCGGCGCCGGCAACATCACCTCGATCCCCGTGCTCGACGTGCTCTACGAGCTGCTGGCGCACAACCGCACCGCACTGCTCAAGGTCAACCCGACCCAGGATGCTCTCGTGCCGGTGTACAAGCGCGCCTTCGCCCCGCTGATCGCTCTCGGCCTGCTGCGGATCGTGCGCGGGGGGCCTGCGGTGGGGGTCTACCTGACGGGACACCCCGATCTCGCGCACGTGCACATCACCGGATCCGCCGCGACGTTCGACGCGATCGTCTGGGGCTCGGGATCAGCCGCCACGCGTCGGCGTCGCGAGAACCGACCGCAGCTGAAGAAGCCCATCACCGCTGAGCTCGGTGGAGTCTCGCCGATCATCATCGTGCCGGGCGACTGGACGGCCGCCGACCTCACGTATCAGGCCGAGCACGTCGCGACCATGCGTCTGCAGAACAGCGGCCACAACTGCATCGCCGGCCAGGTCGTCATCCTGTCGTCGGACTGGGCGCAGGCCGACGACTTCCGGGCGGCCCTGCGACGCGCCTACGCCAACGCTCCCGAGCGCCCGATCTGGTACCCGGGCTCGCCCTCGCGGATGGACCTCGCGACAGAGGCCTACCCCGATGCCCTCGTGCTCGGCGACCGCCTGCTGGTCGAGATCGAGCAGGGCGACGACGCCGCAGCACTGCAGAGCACCGAATACTTCGCTCCCGTCCTGGGCGTCGTCTCTGTCGCCGGCACCGGGCAGGAGTTCCTCGACTCCGCGGTGGCCTACGCGAACGAGCAGCTGCAGGGCACGCTGGGAGCCAATCTGCTGATCGACCCGTCGACCGAGAAGACGCTCGGCGCCGGGTTCGACCGGGCGATCGCGGCGCTGCGCTACGGCTCGATCGCGATCAACGGATGGACCGCCTTCGGCTTCATCACACCGACCCTGACCTGGGGGGCGTTCCCCGGCAGCACGATCGACGACGTCGGCAGCGGCATCGGGGTCGTCCACAATGCGCTGCTGCTCGACGGCGTCGAGCGCTCGGTGATCCGCGGCCCCTTCCGGCCGTTCCCGCGTTCGCTGCCGATCGCGAACGGCGGTGGGCGCCTCACGATCCTCCCGAAGCCGCCGTGGTTCGTGTCGGCACGCACGGGTGCCGCGGTGAGCGAAGGCCTCACACGGTTCCGCGCGAACGGCGGGATCGTCGGACTCCTGAAGACGCTGACCCAGGCGTTGCGCTCCTGAGCATCCTCGACCTCTGAACGCTCCGACCGCTGCGGGGTCTCAGCTCGCGAAGCGGTCGGTCGCCGCTCGCAGTGCCCGCTGGGTGCCGGGTTCCGTCGCCGAGTGGCCGGCGTCGTCGACCACGACGAACTCCGCCTCCGGCCATGCGACATGCAGATCCCACGCGGTCATCATCGGCGTGCACACATCATGACGCCCCTGCACGATGACGGTCGGGATGTGACGGATGCCGTCGACCCCGGCGATCAGCTGACCCTCCGACCACCATCCGCGGTTCACGAAGAAGTGGTTCTCGATGCGGGCGAACGCGGTCGCGGTACGCGGGTCGGACATCGCCTCGATCTGCGCGGCGTCCGGACGCAGCGTGACCGTCGACGCCTCCCACCGCGACCAGGCGACCGCCGCCGGCTCGTGGATGGCCGGGTCGGGGTCGAACAGCCGCCGATGATAGGCCTCGATCATGTGCGACCGCTCGAGCACCGGGATCGGAGCGAGGAACTCCTCCCACAGATCCGGGAAGAGCGCCGCCGCGCCGCCCTCGTAGAACCACTCCAGCTCCTCGCGGCGCAGCGTGAAGATACCCCGGAGGATGAGTTCGCTCACGGCATCCGGATGCGCCTGCGCATAGGCGAGAGCCAGCGCACTCCCCCACGATCCGCCGAACACCTGCCACTGCTCGATGCCGAGGTTGCGGCGAAGCAGCTCGATGTCGGCGATCAGGTGCGCGGTGGTGACGAAGCGGAGATCCACGTCGGGCGCGCTCGCGTGCGGGGTGCTGCGCCCACAGCCGCGCTGGTCGAGCAGCACGATCCGATACGCCTCGGGGTCGAAGAACCGGCGCTGCCAGGCGGAGGTGCCGCTTCCCGGCCCTCCGTGCAGGAACACCACGGGCTTGCCGTCGGGATTGCCGCTGACCTCCCAGTACATGCGGTGACCGTCGCCGACGAGCAGCTCACCGGTCTCGTACGGTTCGATCGGCGGATACAGCGCGTCCAGGTCCATCGTCTTCTCCCCAGGGTCTCAGCAGTCCGTCGTGATCACGTCGACGTGATCAGAGCTGGTCCCCCGACAGCGTCAGAGGCTGCTCGCACACGTCGAGTCCGTTCTTGTAGCCGCTCGCGAACCAGTACTTGCGCTGCTCGCTCGAGCCGTGCGTGAAGCTCTCGGGGTTCACAGACCCCGACGACTGCTGCTGGATGTTGTCGTCGCCGACGGTGTTCGCCGCGTTCAGCGCATCGGTGATCTCAGCCTCGGTCGGCGCCAGCAGGTAGGGGACCCCGTCTGGGTCCTTCTCCTTCGTCATCTGACCGATCCAGGCACCCGCGTAGCAGTCGGCCTGCAGCTCGATGCGCACACCGTTGCTGTCGGGACCCGTGCCGTTGTTCGGGTACCGGTCCATGACGCCGGTGATGTTCTGGATGTGGTGTCCCCACTCGTGCCCCACGATGTAGAGCTGCGCGAGGTTGCCGGCGGATGCTCCGAACTGCTGCTGCATGAGATCGAAGAACGTGGGATCGATGTAGACCGTCTCGTCCGGCGGGCAGTAGAAGGGACCGACCGCATTGGAGGCCGTACCGCACGCGGTCGAGGTCGCCCCGTCGACGATGATGAGCTGCGGCGCCCGGTACGGGTCGACGTAGTCCTCCCAGTAGCCGTCGAGCGCCAGCTGCGAGCTCGCCACCCGGCAGTCGACGTTCTCGTTGGCGTCCTCACCGGTGAGGCAGTTCTCGATCACGCTGCCCTCCTGCGGCTCGGATCCGTCGCCGGTGGCTCCCCCGCCCCCGAGGAGGCCCGTCAGGTCGATCCCCAGCAGCGGCCCCGCGATGAGGGCGATGATGCCGAGCAGGCCGACGCCGCCGGCTCCGGCGACGACGGCGCCGCGACCGCGCCGTCTGGCGGTGTTGCCGGAGACATCGGCATCTGGGTTGAAGGTCATGCCACGAGGGTACTCTGCACCGAGGGTTCGTCACGGTCGTAGGCTCGAGTCATGACGACCACGATCACGCTGACCGGTGCAGGCGGACAGATCGGATACGCGCTGCTCTTCCGCATCGCAGCCGGAGACCTGCTCGGACCCGATGAGAAGGTCCGGCTGCGACTGCTCGAGATCCCCCAGGGGCTCGGTGCCGCCGAAGGCGCGGCGCTCGAACTGCAGGACGGCGCCTTCGGGCTGCTCGAGCATGTCGAGGTGACCGACGACCCCGCCGTCGGTTTCGACGGAGCCGACCTCGCACTGCTGGTCGGAGCGCGGCCGCGCGGGCCCGGCATGGAACGGGGAGACCTGCTGGCCGCGAACGCGGGCATCTTCGGACCGCAGGGAGCGGCGATCGCCGCACACGCCTCGTCCGATGTGCGCGTGACCGTGGTCGGGAACCCGGCGAACACGAATGCGCTCATCGCGGCGGCGTCCGCAGACGGCGTTCCCGCCGAGCGGTTCACCGCGCTCACCCGCCTCGACGAGAACCGGGCGAGGGCTCAGCTCGCGCAGACGCTGGCAGCACCGGTCGACACGGTGCGACGGGTGCCGATCTGGGGCAACCACTCGGCGACGCAGTTCCCCGATGTCTCGCACGCGACGGTCGGCGGCGCTCCGGTGGCCGATGCCCTCGAGGCCATCGTCGGTGACGTGCCCGCGTGGCTCGACGAGACGTTCATCCCGCGGGTCGCGAAGCGCGGGGCGGAGATCATCGAGGTGCGCGGATCGTCGTCGGTGGCCTCGGCCGCGAACGCGACGATCGAGCACGTGCGCGACTGGGTGCGCGGCACCGACGACTGGACGTCGGCCGGCGTCGTCTCCCACGGCGAGTACGCGGTTCCGGCAGGTCTGATCTCGTCGTTCCCGGTGCGTTCGATCGACGGCGAGTGGCAGATCGTCGAGGGACTCGAGGTCAGCGACTGGGCCCGCGCACGCATCGATGCCTCCGTCGCGGAGCTGGTCGAGGAGCGCGAAGCGGTGCGAGCCCTCGGGATGCTCTGAAAGGTCACCGCGCGGCCCCGGATCAGGGCAGAATGGATGCCGGAGGTGCGCGATGAGCGAGACGATCGATCCCATGAAGGCGACGGCATCCGTCGACGAGGCCCTGACGAGTCCGCTGCACCTGCCGCATGCGGCAGCGGAATGCCCGAAGTGCTTCACCGAACTGCAGCAGAACCGCGATTTCTGGCTCGCCCGCCCGGACGGCTCCCGCCTCGTCGGACTCGTCGTGTCGCGCGAAGGCATGCCCTCGGTGGTCGAGCAGCGTGACGACCTCACCCGGTTCGGTGTGCCGATCGAGGGGTTCCGTCACCCCTCCCCCGACATCCTCGAGAGCTGGAGCGACCGGCTCTCACGGCTCATCGGCACCCTGAAGACGGGCGACGTGCTCGTCGTCGCGAACATCCACGCCCTTGGCCGCGACGCCGACGAAGGCGCCCGCACGGCCAAGGAGCTGCGCCGCCACGGCATCATCGTCAAGGTGCTGAGCCACAACGCACGCCACCTGGCCGACGCCGCGCGCTGACCCCCGGGCGAGGGCGCCGGATCACTGAGACCCGGTTCCTCAGAAATCTCCGGACCGGAGGCGTGCGATCGTTCCCGCACCGATCTCGGTACGCGCCGCAGGATGATGCGCGTAGAACGACAGGAGCTCCGCGACGAGCACCGGATCACTCGCGAGATCACGAGTCGCCCACGACGAGGGACGCGTCGCGGACGTGCGGACCACGACGCGATCACCCTCCAGCGATGCATCCTCGACCTCGTCCCAGGTCGCGCTCACGTCGTTGCGCGGGATTCGCAGCTCGAGGCCGTCGGGGCGCATCGCCAGTCGATGGCGGGAAGGCGGCCGGAACCACGAGCGAGCGCCCGTGATGAGCAGTATCGCCCCGATCACGGGCACGCCCAGCAGGGTGGGCATCGTCATCCGCTCTGCGGGAACCGTGAAGACACTCCATGCCCACCCGGCCAGGAGGAGGATTCCCGCCAGGACGAGAGTGCGCACGGGCCAGATGATCTGCTCGGCGCCACCGAACACGACGCTCGTCTCGTCGATGACCAGGCGGACGACTCTCGCGCGCGCGACCCTGACGTGGGCCGCCAGCAGCCAGACGGCGATACCGACGGCCACCACGACTCCCGCTCCGAGAACCTTCATGGCCGGGGCGGGGTCGACCACCAGCGTCGCCGCGTAGAAGAGGATCGCGGCGGCGAGCAGGACGCCGAGTGCGATCAGCCCGGTCGTCGACCGTTGCTGCCCCTGCCATCCGGTGTGACCGGGGACCCAGACGGTCTCGACGGCGATCCTCTTCGCGTCCGTCACTGGTAGCTCGGCGGGACCCACAGCAGCTGCGCGGCGACCAGGCCGCGATCACGGCTGACGATCTGCGCACGACCGGGGATGGCCGGGATCGCCTTGACCTTGCCGATCAGCTGACCCTCCTCCGGGCTGCCCGAGAGCAGGATGCCGGTGGCGCCGAGGTCGGTCATGCGCTGGATGATCGGGTCGTAGGCCGCACGGCTCGCTCCACCGGTGCGACGCGTGAGGATCACGTGCAGACCGAGGTCGGCCGCCTGCGCGAGCAGCGGCGCGAGCACGGCCACCGGGTTGCCCTGCGAAGTGGACACGAGGTCGTAGTCGTCGATGAGCACGAAGCCCTCGGCGCCCTTCCACCACGACCGCGTGCGCAGCTGGTCGGGGGTGACGTCGGCGCCGGGGATGCGGCTCTGGAAGAACTGCGCGAGCTCGCTCATGCCGCCCTCCGTCATCTCGTGCGAGGTGAGGTAGGCGCCGAGATACTCCTGCGGGATCTCTCCGAGCAGCGCACGGCGGTAGTCGACCACGAAGATCTTCGCCTCGGACGGCCCGTACAGGCGAGTGATCTCGTGCACGACTCCGCGGAGCATCGACGACTTGCCCGAGTCGGCATCGCCGTAGAGATAGAGCAGCGGTTCTTCGAGGGGGTCGATCGAGAACGGAGCGAGGTTCGCCTCGTCGATGCCGAGGAGGATCTCGCGGGGCTCCGAACCGTCCGCCGATGCGGCCGCGGCGACGCCGCGCAGGTCGGCGTGACCGATGCGCGATGGCAGCAGACGCAGCTTGGGTCCGGCCGGGCCATGCCACGCCGATGCGACTCGCGCGACGAGATCGTCGATGCCGCCTGCGAGCGAGGAGGCTTCGTCGACGCCGTCGATGCGCGGCAGCGCGGTGAGCATCTGCAGGCCGTTCTCGTTCAGACCGCGACCGGGGATCGCGGTGACGTTCTCCGCGGCCTTGCGGTTGACCTCGGAGTCCGTCGGGTCGCCGAGCCGCAGCTCGATGCGCGTGCCGATGAGGTCCTTGATGTTGGCGCGGATCTCCATCCAGCGAGCCGCCGTGATCACGACGTGTACGCCGTAGGTCAGACCGCGGGCGGCGATCGCCTGGATCTGCGGTTCGAGCATCTCGAACTCGGCTCGCAGCGTGCCCCAGCCGTCGACCATCAGGAAGATGTCTCCGTAGCCGTCATCCGCCAGCCCCTGGGCACGGCGCTGACGATACGTGTCGATCGAGTCGATGCCGTTCTGACGGAAGTAGACCTCGCGGGCGTTGAGCAGGCTCGTGACCTCGGCGACCGTGCGTCGCACGATGTCGGGTTCCGAACGCGTCGCGACGCCACTGACGTGCGTGAACCTCTGCAGGCCGGTGAAGCTGCCGCCACCGAAGTCGATCACGAAGAACTGCACCTCCTGCGGAGTGTGCGTGAGCGCCAGTGCGACCAGCGCCGTGCGCGCGAGAGTGCTCTTGCCGCTGAGCGGCGCACCGACGATCGCCATGTGACCCGCGGCACCGCCGAGCGAGATCGCGAGGTTCTCGCGGCGCTGCTCGAGCGGCACATCGACGATTCCGAGCGGAACAGTGAGCGCACCGGCGCCCCGCCACCGCGGCGAGATCAGGCCGAGGGCCGGGTCTTCGACGAGGTCGCCGAAGAGCTGGTCGAGCGTGGCCGGGGTCTCGAGCGGCGGCAGCCAGACCTGGTGGGCCGAGGGGCCGCGACCGCTCATCATCTCGACGGCGATCTCGAAGGTGTTGCGCTTCTCTTCGGGCTCGGCGTCGACCACGACCTCGGGCTCGTCGACCGGGGTGTCAGCACGCCAGACGGGAGCCGCGGTGAACAGCTCGACCGCGGTCGAGCCTGTGCTCTGCGCAGAGCCGGTCGCCGCGCGGCGCCTGCGTCGGGGCGGCGGCCCCGACACGTAGGAGGCACGGAACTGGGTCATCGTCTCGGTGTCGGACTTCAGGATCCCGGCACCCGGCTGCGTGGGCAGGTGATACGCGTCGGGCACGCCGAGCACCGTGCGCGACTCCGCCGCCGAGAACGTGCGCAGGCCGATGCGGTAAGACAGGTGCGTGTCGAGGCCGCGGAGCTTGCCCTCCTCCAGGCGCTGCGAGGAGAGCAGCAGATGCACCTGGAGCGAACGGCCGAGTCGGCCGATGTTGACGAACGTGTCGACGAACTCGGGCTTGGCCGACAGCAGCTCGGAGAACTCGTCCGCGACGATGAGCAGCGCGGGAAGAGGAGCGAGGTCGCTGCGTCCGCCACGACGCGCCTTCTCGTAGTCGGCGACGTTCGCGAACGGACCGGTCGCGCGGAGGAGCTCCTGCCGACGGACCATCTCGCCCTGCAGGGCGTCCTGCATGCGGTCGACGAGCGAGATCTCCTCGCCGAGGTTCGTGATGATCGCCGAGACGTGGGGCATGTCCGCCATGCCGGCGAACGTCGCGCCACCCTTGAAGTCGACGAGCACGAAGTTAAGCTGCTCGGGTGAATGGGTCATCGCGAGGGCGAGCACGAGCGTGCGCAGCACCTCGGACTTACCCGAACCGGTCGCACCGATGATGAGACCGTGGGGGCCCATACCCTGCTGCGCGGATTCCTTGATGTCGAGGATCAGCGGGCTGCCGTCCTCGGTCTGACCGATCGGCACACGCAGTCGGTCGCGTTCGAGACGAGGAGCCCAGGCCGCGTCGAGGTCGAGATCGCGCACGTCGGGGAGTCCGAGCAGCTCGACGAGCTCGGCCTGATCGGTCGCGCTCTTCTTCTTCGTGATGGTCGTGCCACCGGAGTACAGGGCGATGAGTCGCCGCGCGGTCGCCTCGGCCTCGACGATGCTGATCGCGTCGGCCTCGAACGGCCGCGCAGGGGCCTGCAGGCTCACGAGTTCGGCACGGCTGCCCTTGTCTCCGGGCTCGAAGGCGATGCGGAGCGCGTTCGGGTCGTCGAGGTCGCTCCAGCGGGAGGGGAGGTCGATCACGGTCACACCCTGCACGCCGTCGCCGCTGACCAGCATGTCGTTGAACGACGTGCTCACGCCGTCGGTGAGGATCACGATGTGGGGAACCTTGGCGCCGGACCCGTCACGTGAGAAGCGCGACCGCTCCCGCACCTCGGCCGGGAGCATGTCCTCGAGCTCGGACAGCTGGGAGCCGATCATTCGCGCAGCACCGAGACCGTCTCTCACGGTGCGCGAGTGCGTGTGCGGCATCCACTTGGCCCACTCCCACTGCGGCAGGACGGCGGAGTCGGCGGCGATGACGATCTGCACGATGTCCGGGTCGTGCATCGTGGCGAGGTGCAGCAGCATGGCTCGCGCGAGGCCGCGGGATTCGTTCTCGTCGCCGGTGATCTCGACGCGCGCGTAGTCGCGCAGGGTGACGCCGAGCGACAGGTTCTTCTGGAGCTCGTGGGTCAGCATGAATCGATGCGCGGCTGACGCCGCGACCGGGTCGAGCTGCGCGAGCGGAGGGAGCTCGGGGGCTTCGAGCGTGATGCACAACGGCTGGTCGCTCGTGCCGACCCGCACCGTGAGGAAGTCGGGGTCGTTCATCCCGCGCTCCCACACGCGAGTGCGCTCCTCGGCGATGTACGGCAGCGCTGAGGGCGCGGGGAGGTGCCAGTTTGCCGCTCTCCGCTGCTGCCTCGCGGCGACGCGCACGGTCTGGCGCAGCTCGGTGAGGTAGGCCAGGTACTCCCGGCGCGAGCCGAGCGTGGCCGCCTGCCGCTGCGAACGCTGGCGCCAGCCGTTGACGGCGACGAAGCCGAGCGACGACAGCAGGAACATGCCACCGGTGAGGAGGCCCGTCACGGACTGGTTCGACATGGTGACCATGACGATCGCGCCCACGCTTCCGAGCATCGGCAGGAGGGATCCGAGGATCCCCATGCCGCCGTCGTTCGGCTGCAGCTCGGGCGGCGCCTGGACGGGGAGCTTTCCGGAGGGGACGCGCGGCGGCGCGAGGCGGGGTCCTGTCATGCTCTCTCTCCGGCGCTGCTGTCTGTGGCCAGCAGGAGGCTGATGGTGAAGCTGCGGTTTCCGATGCGGACGCGGTCGGCGTCGTCGAGGAGCATCCGCTCACCCGCGACGAGCTCCGTCATCTGTCCGTCGTCGGAGCGGATGTCGGAACCGTTGGTGGATCCGAAGTCCGTGACCCAGGTGCGGCCTCGAGAGTGCTCGATGCGCAGGTGCGTCTTGGACACCGAGGAATCAGGATCGGTCACGGTGACGAGCCGGTCGTCATGGACGCTCGCCACGGGGGCACGACCGAGGTTCACTGCGACCGGAAGCCCGAGCTGCACCCGCTGACCGGTGTCGAAGATGAGCAGCAGGGCGCCGGACTCGGATGCAGGGCCTGCAGCGTCGCCGCCGGACTGCTGCGCCGGGGCAGGTGCCACCGTGAAGAGCGGCCGGTCCTCGCCCTGAGGCACGGGGGCGGGCGTCTCGGTGCGGTGTGAGGCCGCACGGGCATCGGTGGGCTCGGAGTCCTCCTCGACCGCCGAGGGATGCGCACCCAGCGGCACGACCTGAGGGGGCGCGAGTGGCGCCGCCGCCTGCGGCACGGGCACCACCGGGTCGACGTCTGCGGCCGCGCGCGGAGGAACCGACACCACCACGGTGCCCGCCATGCGGTCGGCCCAGGACTGACGGCGGCCGCCGCGGTCCCAGGCTGTGGATGCGACGACGACCCAGCTGCCCACGGCGACCAGGAATCCCGCACCGGTGACGACTCCTCGCACGAACTGGCGGCCGATGCCGGGAGAGTACGGGCGGTCGGCTCGCGCCGCGCGCAGCCTGAGCACGGCGTTGCCGAGGGTGAGACCCGTGCGGGCCTCGAGCACCCAGAGGAAGATCGCGAGCTCGGCGACCGTCAGACCGGCGAGGAGCATGCTGCGCGTGGTGACGAGCACGATGGCCGCGATGAGTATCACCGCGGCGACATCGAGGGTGAAGGCCGCGATCCGCAGCCCTGTGCCCGCCGGCGAGCCGACGAATGCAGGCCCCAGACCGTCTGCGGGCTGCCGCGTCCGCGCGCGCGTCGAGACGATCGGGGTGGGTGCGGGAGGGGTGGGTGCGGAGCGCAGCGGTGCGCCGTCGACCCCGGGAGGCGCCGCGATCAGTGCCGGAGGAAGTGCCGGGATCTCACCATGCTGACCGGGTCCCGGCTGCACCGGGGGGATCAGTCCACCCGCCGGCCAGGGCTGTGGTTCGCCGTTCCCGCTCATCCCGCCATCATTCCACGAACGAGCGACAGCGCATTCGCGTAGAGCAGTGCGGCCGGCAGCGCCAGCGCCACGGCGAGCCACTCGAACGCGTCGCCGAATCGCGACCAGATGAGCGAGCTCGCACCACGCGAGATCGGGATGATGACCGCGACCGCGGTGAGACCGACGACGAACAGCGCTGCCGCACCGAGTACCTGGAAACCTGCGCCGAGAGCCACCGAGGCCTGGATGCCGGCGATCACGAAGACCACGGCGGCCGCCGCACGCGGAAGCCAGCGCAGGATGCGTGAGGTCGTGTGCCGCGGAGTCAGCAGCAGCGCGAGGCCGACGCAGACGAGAAGGGCGATTCCTCCCGACAGCACGATCGGATCGTCCGGCCACTCGCGCAGGACGGCCAGCGGAGTCATCAGCACCGCGACGAGGCTGAGCACGGCCGTCCCGGCGATGAGTCGGGCGGAGGAGTCGTCGACGACGGCCGTGATGCGCTCGGGTCGCAGCAGGCCGACGGACTCGGGAATGGCTCCGCGCACGGTCCAGCGGCTGGTCATGAAGTGCTTGTAGTCGATGAAGTATCCCTCGGGGAGGTTCACCAGACTGCTCGGCAGAGCTCGGAGCCCCAGCGGGACGAGTCCGAGCGAGATGGCGGCTGCCTCGGCCTGTCCCCAGCGCAGGAGCAGCGCGAGCCCCCAGACGGAGGCGAGGACGACGAGCAGCACTGTCGCCGTTCCTGCGGCCGCCCGCATCGGACGGGCCCGAGCGGACACGGCGATCACGGCGGTGGTGATCCCGGCCGCGAGGAGACCGGTGGCTGCGGAGAGATGAGCGCTCTCCTCCAGCCCCGCCGGGATCAGCAGCGCCCCGGCCGCGAACGACAGGAGGATCGGGGCGAGGACACCGAGGATGCCACGCACTCCTGCCGCCGAGTCCCGACGAGCCCACGCGACCGCACCGCTGATCGCTCCGACGACGAGGAGCAGACCGATCAGCAGCCTGAGCAGCGGATCGCCTGCTCCCTGCGCGAACACCGCGACGAGCAGCAGACCGCTGACGGCCAGCATCCACCATCGGGCGCCGTGATCCGCACGCGTGGCAGCCGGGAGCGCACCTGCGCGCCGGGCCTGCGGGGCGAGCGCCGTGCGGTCGATGAGCGCATACAGTCCGCCGTCGATGAGGTCTTCGCACTCGGTCTCACCCGGGATCTCGAAGCCGCCGGGGCCGATCGTCACGAAGCGATCGGCCGTCGACAGTCCGCTGAGGATGAGAGCGTCGTCGAGGGTCTCATCGAAGGGAAGGGAGAGATCGAAGCGACGATCCTCACTCTGAAGAACGATCCGACGCCGCTCTACCGTCTCGACTGCCACACCTGCACCCTATCCGCCCTGCACTGCACTGCCGTGGACTTCCAAGGAGCGCGCTCTCATCGCACCCCCTCCTTCATACGCTGCAACCCCTGACGTCTGCACCGTCCTCCGACCAGGGCGGAGGGCAGAGCAGACGACGCGGGCCCGACGCATCGCTGCGACGGGCCCGCGTCACGGGATCACGCCCCGAACCGCCCGGCAGCCGACTTGTCGGTCTGCACGTACTGGCCCGAGATCTCCTCGGTCTTACCCGCGATCTGCGTGAGAAGCTGCTGCATCTCACTCAGCGAACGGTTCCACTTCGCCTGCGCCTGGTCATACGCCTGCTGCGCGGAACCATCCCACGCCGCACGCAGCTTCCCGACCTCGGACTCGAGACGATCGAGCTCCGAACGAATAGCCTGCGACCCGCTACGGATCTGCCCTGCCAGAGCATTGACCTGCTCCGGACGAACTGACATCGACTGCATCATGTCCTCCTTGAAATCTCTGTGGTCTACGCTCAGGAACCCATCATCGAGCCGAGGCCCGAGATGGTCTGCTGGTGAGCTTCTTCAGTCGCAGCCTGGTCACGCTCAGTGCCCGCAAGAGCATCCTCGAGCGTCACGAGAACCTCGTTCAGCTGACGAGCCTGCTCGTCCCACCGCGACATCAGCGTCGAGAACGACGCGGCAGCGGCACCCGTCCAGAAACCACGCAGCTGCTCGATCTCACCACGGACCTTCTTGGTCTGCTGATCGATCCCGGACTTCGTCTCCCGCACCGCCTGGGCTCCGCGGCGCAGAGCCCCCTCTTCAGCGGAGATGACATCAGCCATAACTCACTCCCTCCGGTCCACAAAGGACACACGTGCGGGGAGCGCATCCCAGTATTGGGACGACTTCGAAACAACCCCCCACGATTCGTTTCACGACACAGGCTAGATCAGATCGCCCCCAATCACCAGAACACCCCACACACCCACCCCGACTTCCCACCATCGATGGACAAAACCCCAAGGCGATGACTACGCGTTGTCGCACGGCTCAACTAGGGTGAAAGGCGGAATGCGCAGCCACGGGTCTCCTCCCGACCGGCGGCAACCATGGAGGGGGCATCGTTCCATGACTCAGAGCAGCACAGCGGCAGGCACCGTGTTGCGGCTTTCCGTCGTCAGCGACGACCGCCGGCTCGACGTCGGCGTGCCGTCGCAGGTCCCCCTCGTCGAGATCATCCCCGGCTTCGCCCGGAGCCTGGGCGTGCTCGACCCGACGCTCACGCACGGCGGCTACTCGCTGCAGAGGGCGGACGGCACCCCCCTCGACCCCGCCCGCGGCGCCGCTGCGCAGGGCGTGCACGACGGCGAACTGCTGACCCTCGTCCGCGGCGGCCTGATGAAGGAGCCGCGCGTCTACGACGACGTCGTCGAGGCCGTGATCGACGCCACCGCCGAGCAGCACGGCTCGTGGACCCCGGCAGACAGCTCGCGCACCGCTCTCTTCGTCAGCCTCACGTTCCTCGCGCTCTGCGCGCTCCTGCTGGTGGCCACGCCGCCGACGTCGCTCCTGCCGGCGATCATCGCGGGAGCGGGTGCCATCGTCCTGAGCGTCGCCGCCGCCGTCCTCATGCGCCTCCGCCAGCCGGAGGCCGGACACGCACTCGGGCTCACCGCGGCGGCCTACGGAGGACTCGCCGGGTACCTCGCCGTGCCGGTGCAGAGCATCTGGGGGTGGCCGCTCGCCGCTCTGGGCCTCGGACTCGTCATCGTCGGCGGCGTCGGACTCGCGGTCACCCAGGACAAGCCCGAGATCCACCTCGTGCCCATCGCCCTCGGCGCATCCATCGGCATCACAGCGACGAGCGCCGCGATCTTCGGAGACGCGCTCGCGCCGTACGCGATCATGCTCGCGACCACGGCGCTGCTCGCCAACGGCATCCCGTGGCTCGCCCTCACCTCCACCCGCATCCGCGTGATCTCTCCGCAGAGCGATGCCGACATGTTCGCCGCCCCCGAGCCGATCGACGCCGACGAGGTCAAGCGCCGCGCGGCCGCCGGCACACGAACCCTCATCGCGCTGCGTGCCGCGCTCGGCCTCGCCGCCCTGATCGCGACTCCGCTTGTCGCCGCCAGCGGCGTCTTCGGTGCTCTGCTCTGCGTTCTCGCGTTCGTCGGCATGATGTTCCAGTCGCGGCAGATCCACGCCCGCCTCGGCGTGCTCGTACTCATGGCGATCGGAGCCATCGGCCTCGCCACGACGGGCGTGACGGTGGCGCTCGCGCTCCCCGACGTGCGCACCTGGATGCTCCTCATCCTCGTCGTCGCGACCGTCATCCTCGTCGGACTGACGCTGCTGACTCCGAAGGCCCGCCTGCGGCTGACCCGCCTCGGCGACACCGTCGAGGTCATCGCTCTCGCGCTCCTGCTGCCGCTCGGCGTCACCACGGCCGGGCTCGTCTGACCGATGGCGACCAAGAAAGATCTGATCGAGGCGCAGGGCTTCAGCCGGCGCCGACTGCTCTCGGCGTTCACCGGAGGCGCCCCCGGCGGCAAGGAGCTCGACCCCGCCAAGCCTCTGCGCGCGGTCGTCGCCGGCGTCGCGCTCACGGTCGGCGTCATCCTCGTCGGGGTGTTCTGGGGCATCATGCAGCCGGGTCTTCCCGGCGACTGGCAGAACAACCGATTGATCGTCGCGACCGACACAGGTGCCCGCTACGTCTCGGTCGACGGCACGCTGTACCCGGTGATCAACACCGCCAGTGCACGCCTGCTGATCCCCGCCGGCGAGTTCAAGGTGGTGCGCACCGACCAGGCCGCGCTCGACGGGATCCCGGTCGGCCCCGCGATCGGCATCCTCGGTGCCCCCGACGACCTTCCGGCCCCGAACGCGCTGATCAACTCGTCGTGGACCGCGTGCGTCGACGACGGAGAAGGCGCCGCCGTCTCGCTCTCGACCTCTCCCGTCGCCGACGTCTCGACGGGCACGGGCGCGGTCGTCCAACGCGGCGACGAGCTCTTCGTGATCGCCGACGGCTTGCGCTACGCGGTCTCGGCCGATGACGCGAACGCCGTGCTCCGCGCGGTCGGCCTAGGAACCAGCGACATCCTCGAGGTCGACGGCCGCTGGCTCAACCTCTTCGAATCCGGCGAGGAGCTCGAGCCGATCAGGCTCAACGCGATGGGCGCCCCCGTGCCCGACACGAACCTCACGGCGGGGACGATCGTGCACACGCAGGGCACCCCCGCCGACGAGCGCTACGTGGCTCTCGCGACCGGTGAGCTCGCACGCCTCAGCCCTCTCGCCTACCAGCTGTACCTTCTCGGCAGCGGCCAGGAGGCATCCGAAGAGGAGGTCTCGCCCGCCGAGACCGGAGATGTGCCGACGGTTGCGTACATCGGAGGCGAAGACTGGCCCACACTGCCGCTGAAGCCCCTCGCGGCAGGCGAGTCTCCGTGCGCTGTGCTCACCGACGACGCTCGCACCGTGCTCGGAGCGACCACGAGCGGGCTGCCCGAGGAGCGCTCGACGGTCGACGTCAAGGTTGGCGGCGGGGCCCTCGTGCAGGTCAGCGCCGCATCAGACGACGCGGTGGGCATGGCCGTGCTGATCGACGAATCCGGCACCGCCTACGCGATCCCCGGGGCGACCGCCGAGCAGAGTGCGGAGGATGCCGCGAGCGGCCCCATCGCGCAGCTCGGCTACTCCCCCGACGATGTGGGACGCGTGTCCGACGCCTGGCTCGAGTTCTTCGCGGCGGGGCCCGCCCTGACCACCGAAGCCGCGAGAGAGTCGCCCGGCTCCGGGACGAACTGATGCGTCGTCGCAGCGCCGCCCTCGCGGCCGTCATGCTCGGCACGGCGGTGCTCGGAGCACCGGCGACGGCGCTGGCGTCGACCGCCACCTCGTCATCGATCGTCTCGACCGCGACGGCTGGGCAGGCGTGCACCCCGGGAACCGTCGTCTTCAGCCCCGAGGCTCCGGTCGCTCTGGCTCAGCTCGGAGCAGAGGACGCGAACCGGCTCGCCACGGGCGAGGGCATCGTCGTCGCGGTCGTCGACTCGGGGATCGACGCGAGCAATCCGCACCTCGCCGGGGTCGTGATCGGCGGTGTCGACCTCGTCGGCGACGGCGAACGCGCAGACGGCATGAGTGACACGACGGGCCACGGCACCGCCATCGCCGGGCAGATCGCCGCACAGCAGGTGCCCGGGTCGGGCGTGGTCGGACTCGCACCTGACGCACGACTCCTGTCGGTGCGGGTGTTCCGCAGCAACCAGCAGCAGGACGTCGACAAGGGCTACGGACCGACCTCGCAGCGCATCGCCGACGGCATCCACTGGGCCGCTGACAACGGCGCGGACATCATCAACGTCTCGATGTCGCAGAGCAGCGACTCCGCCGAGCTCCGCGCCGCCGTCGAGCATGCGGCCGCGGTCGGAGCCCTGGTGGTGGCGAGCGGCGGCAACCGGGCGTCGGATGCCGATGCGGCGGACGCCGCCAGGTATCCCGCAGCGTACGAGCAGGCTCTCGGGGTCAGCGCGGCCGACAGCAACGGCCGAGCCACCGAGAGCTCGATCCACGGCCCCCAGGTCGACGTGACGGCTCCTGGAGGCAACGTGCTGACGGCGGCGGCAGGAGGAGGGGACTGCGTCTTCGCGGGTGACGCCCCGGCGTCGAGCTTCGCCACCGGATATGCGAGCGCTGCCGCAGCCCTCGTCGCCGAGGCGCACCCCGAGGATCCTCCGGCAGGGTGGGCCTATCGGCTCACCGCCACCGGGCTTCGAGCCGACGCCGACAACCGCGACGACGTGAACGGGTGGGGCTTCATCCAGCCGTTCGCCGCGATCGAGCTGCTCCCGGACGAGACGACACGGGGCCCCGTGAGCCCCTACTTCGACACCGCCGAGAGCGCGGCTCGACCTCCCGTCGCCACGGTGGACCCCGACCACGGAGCCTCGCCGTTCCTCCTCACGCGTGAAGCGGCGCTGTTCACCGCGATCGGCGGAGCGAGCCTGCTCGGTGTGCTCGGCATCCTCATCGTGCTGCGACGCCGCAGGGAAGCCCCCGTCGACGATCCGAGCGAGCTCGAGCGCGAGGGCGGACTGCTGCACACGCCGGACACGGGCGCCGATGCCGATCGGGTGAACTGACAGAGTCGGCCGACGGCTCGCCATCGCCACCGCCGGGATCGATGGTGGTGAGCTCCTGTTCGTCTGTGTACTCGAGGTCGTAGATGCCCGGCAGCAGCCGCAGAGAGTCAGCCGACGCTCAGCGGGCGGGGCTTCAGGCGAAGACGACGAACCCCAGGGTGACGAGACCGGCGACGGAGACGGCGCAGGCCACGGCGAAAGCGAGGAGTGTCGCCATGCTCCAGCGCAGTCCCTGCTTGGCGACGGAGGGGAGCTCCGGATCCACCGCCCTGGTGGGTGCGGCGGCTCCGGCCACGATCGGCGGCGCAGAGGGCCCGAGCGGCGCCGGGCGGGGACGATAGATCTCGGGTGGCCGAACGTCGGTCGGCGCCTCGAATGAGATGGGCGCGGCGGTCGACGCGGGATCGACCGGGGCATCGTCCTGCTCGTCGGCGCCCTTCTTTCGCTTGCGACGCAGAGGTCGAGGCGGCCGGGACACGACGACAGTCGCCTCTTCGACGAGTTCGTCGTCGGGAGTACCGGCGGGCTCCTCGACGACTCCGGCGCTCCGGTCCACCACGACGGTGGCCTCATCGAGAACCTCGGCGTCGTCGTCGGGAGTACCGGCGGGCTCCGCGACCGGTCCCGCGCTCCGGTCCACAACGACGGTGGCCTCATCGAGAACCTCGACGTCGGTGCCATCCGTCGAATCCTCAGACCTCGCATCCTCGTCCGCGACGTCCGCGACGTCCGCAACGTCCGTCGGCACTGACTGCACTGACGGCGCTGACGGCGCTGACGGCGCTGGCGGTGCATCCGCAACCGCGCCTCCTCGACGCCGGTCGCGACGAGTGAGGATGACGGTCTCCTCGCCGTCGTTCTCGTCGTCGGTCATCGCGCCCGCACCGGGATCGTCGTGCCCTCGAGCATCGAGTCGGTCAGAGAAGCGGATGCCGCGATGCGGCCGGCCGTGCTGTCGTCGGGTCGCGTGCGCGCACCCCCGGCGACCACGTCGATCACGACGACCGAGACGTTGTCTCGGCCGCCCGCCTTGAGCGCCCGACTCACCAGCGCCGCGGCGGCGGTCTCGGGGCGTCCGTTCATCGTCAGGGTCGCGCGGATGGCCTCATCGCTGACCTCGCCGCTCAGTCCGTCGGAGCACAGCAGCAGCCGCTCGCCGTCGACCACGGGAAGCAGCCAGCTGTCGGCCGTGCTGTCCGGTGCCCCGATGGCCCGGGTGATGACGTTGCGCTGCGAGAACGACGCGAGGTCTTCGGGGCGCAGCTCCCCGGCATCCACGAGCTCCTGCCCCAGCGAGTGGTCGATCGTCAGCTGGGTCAGGTCGTTGCCGTGGTGCCGGTAGACGCGCGAGTCGCCGACGTTGAACACGAGCCAGTGCGGTGCGCCGTCGTGCTCGACGAGCGCGACGCCGGTCACGGTGCTGCCCGCCCCGCGCTTGTGCTCGGCCGAGATGTCCTCGACCACGGCCGCAGCATGGCTCAGGGCTTCGCCGATGTCGGCGACCTCGAGTGTGCGTCCTCGCAACGGTTCGAAGGCCTCGACCACCGCAGCGCTGGCGCGATCGCCCGCCTCGTGTCCGCCCATGCCGTCGGCCACCAGGAAGACCGGCGATGCGACGAGCACCGAGTCCTCGTTCGCGGCGCGCTTGAGACCGGTGTCGGTCAGTGACGCGACGTTGAGGACCACCGAAGAGAGAGTCACGAATCGCGCTCCGCGATGACGTGCATGCCCACTTCGCCGAGGATGAAGCGCCCGTTGCCGGTGACGCTCTCGCCCGGATCGAGCAGGGTCTCCGTGCCGTTCTCCTCGACCACGACCACGCCGTTCGTGGCGTGCAGATCGGTGAGGCGCCACTCGTCGTCGTGCACGACGAGGCGCGCATGCGTCTTCGACAGCGTGCGTGTGGTGTCGGAGATCGCGAGTCGCTGCTCGCCCGGTTCGCCGATCGGATTGCGACCGATCACGACGCTCGCGCCCGAGAGCGAGAACTTGCGGCCGTCATCCAGCACGAGCGAGCGGCGGACGCCGCGCTTGCGCGCAACGACCACCGTGGCATCGAAGTCGTCGACGTCGATCTCTGCCGGACGCGGAGTGACGACCGTCTTGTCGACGTCGGCGGCGAGTCCGCCGAGCGGCATCGGAGCGGCCGAGGATGCGGCAGCATGCGCGGGGTCGACCGGCGCAGGGTCGGCCGGCGCGGGCACCACCGGGGCCGCCGGCGTCACGGGCGCGTCCGCTGCCGCTGCCGCTGCCGCGGACGGCGCCGGACGGATGACGGGCATCTGCGGCTCGAGGTCGGAGGCACCGTCGCGGAACGACGGCGGGGCGGGACGTACGACACGCTGCGGGTCGGCGGTCGGCGCTACGGGCGACTGATCCGCTGCCCCGTGATCCGGCGATGCGGGCGCCGCGAACTGCACGGCAGGCGGCGCGGATGGCGCGTCCTCGAATGGAGCGGGCGCCTGCGGAGAGGCAGGAGCGGGAGGCTGCGGCGCGGCAGGAGCAGGAGGCTGCGGAGCGGCAGGAGGCTGCGGAGCAGCGACGGGCGCGGATGGCTGCGGGGCCACCGGCTCTCCACCCATCGCAGCCATGATCCCGGTCGTCGGGTGCGCCTCGACAGGAGCCGGCGGCTGCGGAGCGGAGGACGCCACCGGCGCTGACGGCTGCGAGGCGAACTGCGGTGCCGACGGCTGCGGTGATGGAGGCTGTGGCGCTGGGGGCTGCGGCGACGCCACCGGGGCGGGCGGCTGCGGTGCGGCCTGTGGTGCGGGCGGCGCGAACGACGCGGCAGGCGCTCCGATGTTCGACGACTGCCCACCGGTGGGCGGGTACGACGGGGACTGCGCACCGGGAACGGGCGGCGGACCGACCGGCGCGCCCGGTGCCGATGACGGAGCGGATGGCGGCTGCGGCGGCGCGCCCCACGCGGACAGCGCAGCGGGCGCCGCCGGCTCCGACGTCTCGGTCGCCCGAGGCGGGGCCGCATAGTCGGGGAAGATGAGCGCGGGAGCATCCGGTTGGCTCTGGGCGTGCGGCGCGAGCGACGGGATCGTGTAGCCCGACGCATCACGAGCGGGCGCCGCGGCGGGCTGCGACGTGCGACGCGGCCCGGGCTGCAGAGCGGCCAGGCGCTCGCCCTCGGGGTAGGGAGGGGCGCCCCAGGCGAGAACCGTCGCCCACACCGGCGGAAGCAGGATCGCGAGCACCGTCATCCCGGCGCCCCGCCCGAACCGCTGGTTGATGCGGTGGGTCGCGACGACCTTGAGGTAGATGCCGTACAGCTGCACGATCGGGATGAAGTAGAACACGACTGACCAGGCGGGGACTCCACCTCGCGCGAGGATCTCGGCCTCGTTGAGGATCGGGACCCAGCCCTTCCACCCCTCGCCGTCGATACGCGGGAAAAGGCGCGAGAGCGCATACGCGTACCAGACGTAGATGGCGATGCCGATGAGCACACCGAGACCGCCCACGATGGCCAGCATCGTCGCGTAGCCGGCATCCACGGGCGCGATCATGAGTCCCCCTTCTTCCGGTCGCCGAGCGAACCGGTCAATCCGAGCGTACCGAGCGCGACACCATCCGACCGACGAACACCACGGGACCGGCCGCTCCGCCGACTTCGGCGAGGCATCAGAACTCGCCCGAACGCAGGCGATCGAGTGTACGCGGTCCTATCTCGGCGCGTGCAGACGCCGTGGCCGCGTAGAACGTGACGAGCTCGGCGAGGAGCACGGGATCGCTCGCGAGATCGCGTGCGGCCCACGATGCCGGCCTCGCCGTGGTCGTGCGCAGCGCGACCCGATCTCCCGACAGCGCCGCGCCGCTCACGTCGTCCCACGTCGCGCGAAGTCCCGTGCGCGGGATGCGCAGGTCGATGCCCTCCGGCGTCAGCGTCATCCGATGCGCGTCGGGCCGCCGGAACAGACTCCGCGTCCCGACGACGGTCAGCGTGATGCCGACGGCGGGGACGACGAGCAGGGTGAGGGTCGAGAGCCGCTCGGCCGGGACCGCGACGATCGCCCATGCCCATCCAGCGAGGATGAGCACCCCGGCTACGGCCAGGAGCCGAAGCGGGGTGATGATCTCCTCGGCACCGCGGAAGGCGAGCGCACGATCGGTGGCCTCGACGCGCACGACGCGGACCCGCGAGACGCGCAGGTGCGCCGCGAGCAACCATGCCGCGAGACCGATCGTCACGAACACCGCCAGCCCGAGGAGCTTCATCGCCGGAGCCGGATCCAGCACCAGGAGGAGCCCATAGCCGGCGAGCGCGAGCCCGAGCACCACGCCGAGCACGGTCAGTCCGGTCGTGGAGCGCTGTTGGCCCGCCCACCCCGCATGTCCGGGCACGAAGATCGTCTGCACGGCGGTCGTCTCGGTCGAAGTCATCCGAACACGCCCTTCCAGGCTCTGCCGATGCCATGACCGACGTCTCCGACGACGTCGGTCGTGTTCTCCCAGGCATCCTCGGCGAAGTCCGTCGACGCGTCCCACGCATCGGAGAGCCCTGCGTCGATCGACTCCCTGACGTCCTGCGGCACCCAGCTCTCGTAGGCCCAGACCGCGCCGGCGCCCACGGCGACCGCCGCACCACCGACCACGACGGCCGTTCCCCAGACGGGCAGGGTCACGATGCCAGCCGCCGCGAGCCCGGCGACCCCGAGTCCGGCCGCTGCGCCGCCGAGGAGTCCGCCGCCGATCTCCACCGCTGTCGACGACGGGTCGTCACCGCTCTCGAGAGCCGTCCCGAGGTCCCAGAGGTCGATGCCCCAGCCGACGAACGGCACGGCCTTGCTCGCGCGCGACAGCCCGCGAGCCAGATCCTCAGCCTCATCGGCCGCCCATCGCATGCCCTGCGGGTTCGCCGCCTCGGCCGCGGCCTTCGTCGCGGGGTTCCCTGAGCGGAGGTCTCTCACGAAGTCGGATGCTCCGGTGCGGAGCTCGTCCGCGTGGCTGACGAGATCGCTGGCGGTGTTCTTCCACGCCAGACCCTGACCGTCGAGGTAGATCTTCGGCATCTCGCCGCCGGCCTCGTTCAGGCCGGAGAGGATCTTCTCCGCCGTCGTCGCTCCGGGAAGTCCCCCGAGGAACGCGTCGAGGTTCTCGCTGATCCAGACCTCGAGCTCGCCCCACCAGGCTCCGACATCGGTCGCGATCTCGTTGTACAGATCGATGCGATCGAGGTGCTCCTGCCAGGTATCCCAGTTCGGGTCGTCACGGGTCGCGGGACAGGTCGGGAGCAGCGAGACGGGCCGGCCGATGACCATGCCGTTCACGGGGAGACCCTGGGCGCGCGCGTTGTCCCGGTGGGCCGCGAAGTCGTCGCGCATCCGCTCGAGCTGCCCGGCGTAGGAGCGGAGCTTCTCCGCGGCATCGCCCGCCTGGTCCCTGATCTCGTTCGCCGCATCCGTCGTACGGAGGAGGATCGTGACGTAGTCGTCGGCCGATTCGCCGTACCAGTGCGAGCGGACGCCCGTCGGGATGAAGCTCGTCGTCTTCGAGGACGCGTCAGCCGCATCCTTCAGCCCAGGGTCGAGCCACTCGGCGGCGGCGCGCACCTGTGCCGGGTCTCCGTGCGTGGTGGTGTCGATCGTCATCAGAGGTCCTCGACCGCCGTGGCCACCGGGGAGAGCTGGTCGATGACGTCCTGCTCGTTCGTCGCGGCATCGTCGGCGACGGCTCGCACGACCTCGCCGAGCGTGCCGTTGATGCGGTACAGCGCGTCGACCCCCTCGCCGACGCGCATCATGATCGCCGCGACCGCATCGGATGCGAGACCCCCGTCGACGGATCCGGGGATCGCGGCGAGCTTTCCCCGCATGAACTCCACCGCCTCCTCGTGCATGCTCGCGTGGACGGCCATGACCTCCGGGTCCATCGATATGCGGGTCATGCGATCGCTCCGTCCCGACGGTACGAGGCGGGGATGTCGAGATCGAAGATCACGACATCGTAGGGCTGCGACTTCTTGATCTGGGCGAGCTCCTCGGTGCGGAGCAGTATCCACGGCTGTCGCTCGCCTGCGAGGTCGAGCAGCCGATCGAGTGCGGTGTACGCGAGCAGCGCGCGGCGGCCGTCCTTCAGCTCCCGGATCTCCACCGCCTGCTCCTGCGGCGTGGACTGCACGCTCAACGGCAGATAGAGCACGGGAGGCACCATGGGCGGCTGTGCGGGCGGCAGCGGTTCGAAGATCGTCATGTCTGTCCTCCTGATGTTGTCCGGTCGCCGAGCGAACCGGTCAATCCGAGCGTACCGAGCGCTGGCCGAAGCCCGAAGGAGCGGATGCCGCCCGCTGCCCGTACGCGGCCGATGAACGACGTCGGGCGCACCCGCATCACGAGCCGGTGCCACCGCTTGCCGGCGTGCGCGAGCTCAGCACGTTCCGCATCCACGATCTCCCACGCGGCACTCGCGTCATCCGTCGTCGGCGGATGCTCCGCGAACACCGCACGGTCGACGAGCTCCGCCAGACGATCCGCGGCCTCACGGTCGGTCGACAGCGCGCGCTGAGCGCGGGTGCCCTGCGCGTCCATCTCGACATCGTGGTCGGCGTACACGTCGACGAGCTCCTCCCACGCACCGGCGAGCCGCACCTCAGGGTCCGCCGCCGTGCGGCGGGCTCTCGCGCGATACCTCTTGGCGAGCACGAGGACGAGGAACGGCAGCGCCAGCAGTACGAGTCCGAGCAGGCTCAGACCGACCGCCCGCAGGATGGGCAGCAGGATCGCCAGCACCTCCGACTGAGGATCCTCGAGCGGAGGCGCATCGTTGTTCGAGTCGCTCTGTGCCTGGGGAGGATCCAGCGCCTCGGAGCGAGGCTGCTCGGGGACGGTCGGATGCTCGGGAAGCTGCTCGCCCTCCGTGATGGAGCTGGGCAGCATCGCGTACTGCGGCGTCGTGTCGACCGGCATCCAGTCGGCGCCGGAGGCCCGCACCTCGACCCAGGCGCTCATGTTCGCCCCCGTGCACGTCTCGGTGCACGCGGGGATCCCCGGCACCTCCTCGGCCGCGGCGAGGCGCGTGCCGATCACGACGCGGGACTCGAGGCCCCAGTGCTCGGCGAGAAGCGCCGCGGCCACCGAGAACTGCTCGTCGTCGCCGACCGCAGAGACGAGCAGTTCGGGTGCGGCATCCGCTCCCGCCCGCCGCTCCTGCTCGACCATGTCGGTGAAGAGCTCCTCGACGCGAGCCGCGGAGTGCCCGGCGTAGCTCGGTGCGAACGCATACCCCTCGGACTCCTTGAGCGAGGCGATCCACCCGGCTGCCGCTTCATCGTCGAGCAGCGCGTGGCTGAGGTAGCCGCGGGAGCGCAGACGATCGACGATCTCGAGATAGCCCGCGCCCGTGCGAGGCTGCTCCTGCATCTCGGCCCACTCGACGAGCGCCGGATACCGATCCGTGTCGAGGCTCGACGCCCCACCCTGCAGTGCGGTGATGTCGCCCTGGTCGCCGGGGGCATCCGCGAGAACGGTGTAGCGGTCGCCGGGGATGAGTCCCTCCTCGCCGCTGGAGGTCTCGGCGATCGTGATCGCCGTGTCGCCTCCCTCGTTCACATGGAACCCGTCGGCGAGCGCGTCGGCACGGGTGCCGGAGAACGCCGGCGCCTCCGCGAGACCGGCCGGTGACGGCACCCAGATGCCTCGGTAGGCGTCGCCGATGGTGATGTCGAGCGTCACCCGCCCTGACGCGGCGAGCGCCGTGCGCGGGAGGCGGCTGAACCGGTCGTCCGGGTCGATGTGGAAGTCCTCGCCGTCGTACGAGTCGAGGGTGACGAGGCGGATGCGATCGACCGCACCGGGGTCGCCCTGCACCCGCAGGACGGTCTCGTCGAGTGTGCCGCCCGCGAACCACGAACGGTAGGCGCTGAGGGGGCTCGCCTGCTGCTGCACGACGATCATCGGCTCGACCTCGTCGCGCAGCACCGAACGGTCCGACCATCCCGCAGCCGCCGGGGCGATCGCGAATCCGGCGACGAGCGCGACGACCGCGAGCGCTGCCGACAGCAGGTGCCGACGCACGGTCAGCCACACCGGGGTGGCCCGGCGAGAGATGTTGGCGGCGGCGACCGTGCGCAGCGCCTGCGCACGCTGGAGACGCGCACGACCGACCAGCCAGACCAGCGCGGAGACGAAGAGGGCGACGCCGATCAGCCACTCCCGGGGAGCCGGAAGCGCCACGCCGAGGATCGAGACGGGCGACGTGGTGCCGCTCACGCCGAAGGCGATGCCGAACACGCTCATCGCCGTCACGACGGGGACTGCGATCGTGGCACGGCGTCCGTGCTCGAGCACGAGGAGGGTCGCGACGAACGCGCCGAACAGCATCACGACGAGGAACGGGATGAGCACGGCCTGGTACTCGCCGAGCGGCGGGTTGAGCGTCAGCATCTGCTTCCACCCGAGCACGACACCGAGCACCGCATCGCGGAGGCCGCCGATGAACGCGGGAATCGACGAGAGCGCGGAGGGGATCGCGAGCGGCACCGAGACCACGAGGTACGCGCCGACCGCCGCGAGGGCGCCGATCAGCATCCCCCAGCGCAGCAGGCGGGTGAGCACGGCGATCGCCATGCCGAGCAGACCGCCGACAAGGCCGACGGCCAGCGCGCGCGGCGATTCGTACACCGGCCAGACCGCCGCGGTCGCGAGGCCGACACCGACCAGCACGTAGCCGAGCGACCAGAACGTGAGAGCCGAGACGGAGAACGAGCGTCGTGACCGCGCCACGCCGCGCTTCGCTCCTGCCGCGCTCATCGGAGGGCTCCGCGCGCGAGCATCTGCGGCAGGTCACCGAGGGCCCCGAGGGTCATCACCGCGAGCTCGCGGGCCGCGCGCATGGTCGGCTGTTCGCCGAGTTCACTGCGCACGGCGACCGCCTCGACCGCTGCGGGCAGCTTGACCGCTGCGAGTCGGAGTCGGTCGAGCGGCATCCGCGAGCCGGTGAGCAGGAACCCGATCGAGAGGTCCGGATACGACTGCACGGTGAGTGCGGTGACCGCCTCGAGACGCATGACCCGGTCGGCCGCATCGATGGTCGACGTGGCATCGAGCAGCGCTTTGGGCGTCACGGTCGGCAGCGTACGGATCGAGAGCACCTCGGCACGGCTGTGCTCGGGGATCTCGTTGCTCACCGAGAAGAGCACGTCGCGGCCGTCGCGCACTCCCTGGAGCGCCAGGGATGCCGCAGCGCTGACCGTGTTCTCGAATTCGTCGTCGCTCTCGTACGACTCGGCGTCCAGGTCGAGGATGATCGCGATACGGGCGTGCCGCGACTCCTCGTACTGGCGCACCATGAGCTTGCCGGTCTTGGCCGTCGACTTCCAGTGCACGTGGCGCTGCGAGTCGCCGACGACGTACTCGCGCACGGCATGGAACGAGAGGTCGGCGTCGACCAGAACCGAACTCGGCGTGCCCTCGAGGTCGCGGATGAGGCCCGCACTGGTGCTGGGAAGCCGGACGGTGACCGGATGCACATGGATGCGCTGCACGTCGGGCCAGCGGAGCTCACGACGCAGGATGCCGATCGGGTCGCCGCGAGTGATCGTCATGGGACCGACGTCGATGACGCCGCGACGATGAGCGGCGATCGTGAGCTGCTCGCGGTGATGGGAGCCTGGGCGAAGCAGCGGGACGTGCGCCTCGACCAGCCCCTCCCCCACGGGCACGTCGACGACGCCGGGGAGCGAGAGGTGCTCGCCGTTGTTGCGGACGTCGAGGGTGGCCCCGATCTCCGCTCCGGCCACCACGCGGTCACGATCGAGGGTGAGGTCGATCCGGTAGTCGTGGGTGCCGAGGATGAACGGGACGCAGGCGACCAGCAGCACCAGAGCGATCGCACCCACGGCCCAGGCCTCGACCCAGCCGAACAGCAGCCCGGCGAGGAGACCGAGAACAAGCGCCACGACCACCAGCATCCCTGCCGCCGTGACCGTCTCGCGCACCCAGGCGACGGATGCGCGCGCCGCGCGCCCCGTGTTGCGAGCCGCACGACGAACGCCGAACACCGCGCCGCGGACGGGGCCCCGGCGTGTGCGGTCGTAGCGCGTGACCGTCGACGTGCGCGTCGACGTGCTCGTGCCCGCCGTCGTGCGCGTCAGACGGGACTCGGTGCTGAAGCTCACGCAGTGCCGTTCTCGCGCGGGGGCTCGACATCGAGCAGGATCTGGCCCACGACGGCGACGGCGGTGACGCCGTCGAACTCGGCCTCGGGCTCGAGCACGAGACGGTGGGCGAGCGCCACGACCGCGAGCTCGCGCACGTCGTCGGGCGTGACGAAGGTTCGACCGTTCTTGGCGGCCCACGTCATCACCAGGCGCGAGAGCGCGATCGCGCCTCGCACACTCGCGCCGAGACGGACCTCGGAGGCCCGACGCGTGGCGTCGACGATGCGCATGATGTAGTCGGAGACGAGCGGGTTCACGTATACGCCGCGGGTCATCTCGGCCATCGTGAGGATGGTGTCGGTACCGACGATGCCGTCGAGCACGTGCTTCGGCTGCGCGGCTCCCTGCAGGATGCGCATGGTCGCCGCCTCGTCGGGGTAGCCGATCGACGTCTTGATCATGAACCGGTCGAGCTGTGCCTCGGGCAGACGGTAGGTGCCGCCCTGCTCGATGGGGTTCTGCGTCGCCATGACGAGGAACGGCGAGGGCACGGGGCGGGTGACACCGTCGACCGTGACCGTTCCCTCTTCCATCACCTCGAGCAGCGAGGACTGCGTCTTCGGGCTCGCGCGGTTGATCTCGTCGGCGAGCACGATGTTCGCGAAGACGGGACCGGCGTGGAACTCGAAGGCGCCCTCCTTCTGGTCGTAGACCGTGATGCCCGTCACGTCACCCGGCAGCAGGTCGGGGGTGAACTGGATGCGGGTGCTCGTGCCGGTCACGGTCTGCGCGATGGCGCGTGCGAGCGCCGTCTTGCCCGTGCCGGGGAAGTCCTCGAGCAGCACGTGTCCCCCGCTGACGGCCGCGGCGAGCACCAGCTCGACCACGTGCCGCTTGCCGAGGATCGCCTGCTCGACGTTGCCGGTGAGGATCGAGAAGGTCTCCGCGAACCAGGCGGCCTGTTCGGGAGCGAGGGTGACGGGAGCAGCTGTGGGAGCAGGCATAAGGAAAGAGTATTCGTTGGTTGTGTGGTGGCCGGGCGACCCGCCTCAGGGGCAGGCGCCCGTCACTCGATGGGTGATGGGTGACAGGGTCGCGTATGCGCCCTTCCAGGTGATCTTCACGTCGAAGGCACCGGGGGTGTCGGCGACGGGCGTGACGACCCGGTCATACGATCCACTGGCCGCTCCCGACACCGTGACGACATCGGATTCACGCGCAGGCATGCACTGCCGGAAGTCGACGTCGACGATCGTCGGTGCGGTCGTCGCGGTGATGTTGACCTCACCTGAGCACGAGTTCGTCTGCTGCGCGTGGCACGCGCGAGCACGTACCTGCCCCGGAGACGCATCGGCGTTGAGGAAGAAGTCGTCTCGCCACGCGCCGTACATGCTGTACTTCGCGACGAATCCGTCTTCGACGTTGATGGCCGGGGCCGACGACAGCCCGTACGAGTACCGGTCGCCGTTCTTCGACGGCGAGGTCGCCACCGTGTAGGTCGTGTTGCCGCCAGGGCCGTCGACGAAGGTGAATGTGAACACCGTCGCCGTCGAGGACTCTGCGACGCCGTAGCCATTCGAGGCGCACGCCTTGACGTTGTAGACCTGATAGGCCTGAAGCCCCTGCAGCGACGGCGAGGCGGACTGCACCTCGGCGCCGGAGACCGAGAGCCGGCCATTGCCGTCGGCGCTGCAGCTGGCGTTGCCCGAGCGCCAGGCGACGTAGACGACGTCGAGGCCTTGTGCGCTGCCGTTGGCCTGGGCGGCGATTCCCGCCACGTTGATCGACGTGTTGGATGCTGCGGAGGCGTTGGTCCACGACGGATCGAAGTACGGGGCGCCCGCCACCGTCACCGACGTGCGGAACGCGCCGCCCTCGTTGCCGCCTTCGCCGTTCGGGGGCTGGAACTGGCTGATCGGGACGATCGTGAGGTTCTGCGCTCCGGGCGAGAGAGCGATCTCGGCCTGGGTCGTCGACCCGTTGCGGTTGATGACCTCACCCGTCTCCTCGATGCGGAAGGCCAGTGCGTCATCCGAGGCGTCGATCGCGAGGGCGACGATGCCCCGCCCGCGGTCGGACTGGCCCGGACGGTAGACCGGCGTCGCGGTCGCGTTCGAGACGACCGGCGCGGCATACGCCCAGCTCGTGAGGGGCGAGGTCGTGGCCGACGTGCCGACGGCGTTCACGGCGGCTGCGGTGAAGACGTGCGGCGCTCCGTTGACGAGCCCGTTCACGGTGCAGCGGTATGCGCCTCCCGCGGGACTGCACGACGCGTTCGCCGGCGAGCCGTCCTGCATGATGGTCACTCCCGAGACGCTCGGGTGCGCGCGCCCGGCCTCACCGAGGGGCACCTCGAGCACGACGGTCGTGCGGGTGAAGCCAACGGTGGTGACGCTCGCGGGCGCCTGCGGGAAGCCCTGCAGGTCGAGTGTGAGAGTTCCTGTTCCGGTGCGGCCCTGGGCGTCCGACACCACGAACGGGATGACGCACTGTCCGCCGGGCGCCTGTCCGCCGCCGGGCCAGCTCGCCGTGATCGCCTTGCTGCCCGACGTCGAGATCGAGGCCACGTCGCAGCGCGCTCCCGCGCCGAGCGACATCAGTCGCAGCCCGGAGCCGGGCTTGCCCACGAAGGGGTCGTACTCGCCCGCCACGTCGACCACGTCGATCGTGCAGTTCGGGCTCGTGACGATGCACTGCTTCGTGAAGGTGGCCCCTCGCGGGGCATCCGGCGGAGCGGCACCGACGACGAGGCGGACGGATGCCGAGGGCTGCCCGTACTGCTCGACCGTGACGCTGATGTTCTCGCTGTTGCCGGGCTTCGCATCGGCGCGGGCCTCGATCGTGAGGGTCTTGCCGTTGGGCGTCACGATGAAAGCCGACCCGGAGTACACGACCCGGTACACGAGCGACCCGGCGTTGCCCTCGCGCCCGCCCTCCCAGGCGGCCATGTTGGCGTACATGTCGATCGTCTCGGTCGCACCGGGGGCGATCGTGTGCGAGATGGACGAGAGCAGCAGCTGCGGCTCGGCCGGACGGATGCTGATGGGCACGTCGATGTACGACCAGCGCTCCTGCCCCTTCAGCCGCACGGGCACCAGGCAGGTGTCCGACCATGGAGCCTCGCGGCCCGCCCGGTAGCTCGCGCCGCTCGATCCCTCCGCGACGCACGAGGCAGCCGCGCGCTGGGCGCTGAACTGACCGCTGCCGACCTCGACGGCATCCGATGCGGTCAGATCGACGTAGTCGCTCACGTCGAACGATGCCGCGGCATCCTCGTCGACCACGACGGGCGTCGAGCCAGGCTTGAGCTGCACCTGCATGTCGTCGAAGGCGGGGATGCGCAGGAATCCATACGCGACGACGTCGCGTCCGCCCGACCCCTTGCCCTTGAGCTGGAACGGGACGAGCGCGCCTTCGGCCGGCGCGGTGCCCACGATGCGGTTGCCCTGCACGGTGTATCCGGGCTGGTCTCCCCACAGGCTCAGGGTCAGTGAGGACGTGTCGCCCGACGGCCAGCTCACGCGATCCTTCACGACGTCGATTCCGCGGTCCGCGAGGTCGTCGCGGTCGCGTGCGGTGAGGACGGTGTCGGCGACACTCGGCTGATCGGCGACGGCGCCGTCGGTCACCGTGACGACGATCAGGCCCTGCGCGGTGCTCGATGTGCGCTTTGACTTGACCGTGTAGAAGTAGGAGTTGGTGCCGGCGGTGTCGCCGGCACGCAGCACGACCCGGCCCTCATCGAGGTCGGTGTCGGAATCGATCAACGCATTCAGCCGGTCGTAGAGCGGATTGCCCTTGACCGGGGGCGCGTTGGGCACGAGCTCGGTGATCTCGAGCTCGCTCTGCGCGGGATCGAGGTCGTTCGAACGGGGATCGAGCACGATCGGGGTCTTCGACCCCGCCTCGACGCGCACATAGTCGCTGAAGGTCACGGGGGCGGAATCATCGACATCCGCGTCGAGCACCCCGATGCGAACGACACCCGTGCCCTCTTCTCCCTGCGGGTCGCGCACCGTGTAGCGGAAGCTGGCCTGGCCGCCCTGCACACCGGCTGCGGGGGCCCGGTAGACGATGGACTCGCCGCTCGCCGAGATCGTCGCGGTGCCCGCGCCCTTCTCGGGCTGCTCGATGCCGGCGAGAACCACACGATCGCCGTCGCTGTCCATCCCGTTCGCCGGGACGCGGAGCGAGACCGTCTGGCCGCTGAGAACCCGGCCGGTCAGAGTGGTCGGCGTCGGCGCGCGGTTCGTCCCCGGGGGCACGACCGTGACCGTCACGGTGCCGTTGTCGGAGAGCGACGGATTGCGCTCGAGCGAGACGGAGTAGGTCAGCCGGTAGGTGCCCGGCGTGGTCGGTGCGAGGTACCGCAGCGCGTTGCGGTCGGCGAAGACGAGCTCGCCGGCCTCGCCGGAGCCGGTGACCTCGGGGAGCACGACCAGCGGCTCACCTCGCGGAGCGACGTCGTTCGCTGTGACGCTGATGCGGGTGAGGGAGCCGGCGCGCACCGTGATCGCATCCGGGAACACGATCGGACGGGTCACGGTCGACGGCGGGGTGAGGAAGACCGTGACGGTGCCCTGTACCGCTGCTCCCGATCCGTCGGCGACGGTGACGGTGGCCCTGCCGATGACTCCGGGCTCGCCGTCTTCGGTCGTGCCGTTCACGCGGATGCTCTCGTTGCCGACCACCCGCACATTCAGCTGCGGGGTCGAGCTCACGGCGTCGGACAGCATCAGCACCCGACCACTGGTGTTCTGCACTGCACGCAGCACGTCGACGGTGGTGTCCTCCCCCTCGCGCACGAAGGCGGTCAGGGGCGCCATCGCCAGGCCGGACGAGCCGTCGACGGCGGTGATGCGGATGACCGCGGACTGCTCGGCCTGCGTCGAGACGTCCTGGGCGGTGTACGTCACGACGTACTGACCCGGCTCGGCGACGGTCAGCTCGACCGTGCCCGAGGCCGCGTTCGGCGTGACTTCGAGGCCCTGCGCGGTGGCGGCCGTCTGCACCGCGTCGACCAGTCGGTACGAGCCTGAGCCGCCCGACAGGTGGTCGGAGATGCGGATGGACTGCAGCTCACCCACACGGGCTGTCAACGCGACGGGCGATGCCACGAGGGCAGGGCTCCCGGTGACCTGCACGTCGAGGGTCTTCTCGGCGGTCGCGCCGTGCACGTCCTCGACGACCACGGTGACGGCGATCACCGCATCCGCCGCGTTCGGGTCGGTGTGACGGATGGCCACACGACCGTCCGCCATCGGGACGACCATCACCGGCGATGACGAGTCGGTCTCATAGGCGTCGCTGAGCACGAAGGGGTCGCCTTCGGGGTCGACCCAGCCGGAGAGGGCGGAGACGACGGTGCTGCCGCCGGGGAGGAGCTGAGGGGTCGGCCACTCCTGCTGGCAGGCGTCGACGCCGCACCACACGGGTGCCGAGTTCACGCCCGCGTCGACGACGTTCAGGGTCACGGTCGCCGGTGACGACACCGCGGCGCCGTCGGTCACGGCGTAGGTGAACGAGGTCTGGCCCGATCCCGCCTTGACGTTGACGACCAGCGATTGACCGTTGGCGACGAGAGTCAGGTCGCCGAACGCGGGATCCCCGAGACCACCCGCCACCGAGTCGGGGTCGATCGTCAGGACGTCCTTCTTGTTCGGATCGTGGTCGTTCAGCAGCACCGGGAGGATCACCTGCTCGCCGGCGCGGACGCCGAACGCATCGTCGACAGCGACGGGCGGCAGCTGCTCCGCCACGTCCTCGACGATGATGGTGCCCTCCTGCTGCTCCGTGTCGTCTTCGATGGCCCACTGCTCGAGCGGGATCAGCACGCCGTCGGGCGCGGTCCAGATGAGTCCGGTGCCCGTCTCGCTCAGCACGGCGCGGTCGCCGTTCTCCTGGAAGACCGGTTCGATCGTCGCGGAATCGAGCGCCTCGTCCGGGACGCGCAGCGGCACGGTCTCGCCGTCGGTCCACAGGGTGCCCGCGCCGGTGTCGAGCCAGGCGGCATAGGTCTCGTCACCCACGACCACGGGGGCTGCCGGAACACCGGTCGCATCGGCGACGCGCTCGGACTCGCCGGAGGCGAGGTCGACGGACACGAGCCCGTCGGAGTCGGCGATGAACAAGGACTCTCCGGAAGCGGCGCCCTCCTGCAGGCGAGCGTCCTCGGCGACATCGAGCTCGACGGGTTCGTCTCGGCCCTGGAGCCACAGCTCACCGGACCCCGTCTGCAGCATCGCCCAGCGGTCGCCGACGACGGTGACGGAGAGCCCCTCGCCCGCGTCGGGAGCCGAGGAGACGGATGCCGGATCGCCGAGGAATCGGTGCTCGTCGATGTCGAACCGGCGCACCGCGCCCTCATCAGCCGAGTACAGCACGAGCAGACCCTCGGGCGAGAGCCCGATCGCATCGGCCGTGTAGGTCGGCGGGTCTTCGCCCTCTTCGACCTCGACGCCCGCGAACGGGTCGACGAGCGCGGTGGCCGCGCCGGCGTCGAGCGTCGTCACCGAGACCTGACCGGTGTCGGTGCGGTAGGCCACGTAGGGACCCGCGGAGAGGATCTCCCGCGTACCCGCAGGGGTCGGCTCGGAGGCGAGCGGGGTGCCCGCATCGGACGAGTCGGAGAGCAGGTCGGTCGGGCTGGCGGGGTCGAGATCCCAGCGCTGCCTGTTCCCCTGCGCGTACAGCACGGCCGCAGAGCCGCTCTGCCAGACGGCCTCGGGATCGTCGACGTTGCGCACCGTGTCGATTTCGGCGAGCTCGGTGTTGACTCGGGCGTACTGGCCGCTGTCGCGCATCACCCAGACCGCGGATTCGAGGCGGGGCACCTCCTGCGACTGGTATCCCTGCGCCGTGACGGCGAGGGTGACCACGACGGCGAGGGCGGCGACACCCGAGATCGCGGCGATCAGACGGCCTCGCGACCGGGGCTTCGTCTCCGCGCGGTTGCGGTCGCCGATGGCCATCAGAGGATCCCTGTCAGGTAGAGGACCGCGATGCCGACTCCGGCGAGCACGGCGGCGCCGATCAACGCGCCGATCACTCCCGCGATGAGGGGCGAGCGGGTCTTGGTGCGGGCGGCGGGCAGGTCGTCACGGTCGCGGGGTGCGGCCTGCTGGCGCGCCGCGCGGACGGCCCGCCGCGAGTCGGGGGCCACGGTGGTGATCACGGGCCCGCGCGGCGCGGAATCCGAGAAGCTCACCGGGGCCGCGGCCGCCCATTCGGCGGATGCCGCCTCGAACGCCGTCGGGTGGATGCCCAGCTCGTACTGCGCCCAGCGCAGCCGTTCGGCGAAGTCGGCCATGCTCGCGAAACGCTTGGCAGGATCGCGGTGCATCGCCGTCGCGAAGATCTCGTCGATGATCGGCGGGATGCCGGGCACGGGCACAGCGGTGTATCGGGCCTTGACGATGCGATCGGTGAGCTGGTCGCGCGAGTTCGACCCGCGGTCGGGGCGCTCGAAGGGGCTGCGCCCGGCGAGCAGCGTGTACAGCGTCGCGCCGAGGCTCCAGATCTCGCTCGGCACCGACCCGGAGACGCGTTCCTGCAGCACCTCGGGCGAGCTCCACGGCACGGACATCGCGATGGTCTCGCCGTCGCCCTCGTCGATCACGGCGGCAGCGATGCCGAAGTCGGCGAGCACGGGAGCGCCGAGGGAGTTGATGAGGACGTTCGAGGGCTTGATGTCGCGATGAAGCAGACCTGCCCGGTGCACGGTCTCGAGGGCGCCGGCGATGCGCACGCCGGTATCGAGGACCTCCGCGAGCGCGAGCGGCGCCTTCTTGTACCGGGCGCTCATGGTGTCGGGGCAGTACTCCATCGCGAAGTACGGGCGGCCGTCAGCCGAGATCGATGCCTGGTAGATCGTGACGATCGACGGGTGCGCACTGAGTCGGGCGGAGATGTCGGCCTCGACGTTGAAGGTGCGCAGCACCTCGCGGTTGACCGCATCCGCGAGAAGCACCTTCACCGCAGCGACGCGACGGGGCATGTCCTGCTCGTAGAGGAACACGTCGGCGAAGCCACCGGAACCGAGCGGACGCACGTAGCTGTACCCCGCCAGCGTCGGCGGTGTCGATGCCATGCGCGTTGCCACTCATGCTCCTCACGGTCAGGTGGGGAGACCGCGCCCTGCATGAACCCGGCGCGCTGCGCTGGGCGTTCCCCCCTATCACAGAGTATATCGAGGGGATCGACGATCCCGAGGGTCGCTCGTCGCCCCGCAGCGGCGTGCGGTGCAGGATTCAGGCGCGCCAGCATCCTTCGATGTGGTCATCGACCATCCCAGCTGACTGCATCAGCGCGTACATGGTGGTGGGTCCGACGAAGCGGAAGCCGCGTCGGCGCAGCTCTTTGCTCATGGCCGTGGATTCGGGCGTGACTGCGGGGACGTCGGCGAAGGAGGCCGGGCGGATGCCGGGGGCCGGTGCGAACGACCACATCAGCGCATCCAGTTCGCCGTCGTGCATCGTCCGGACGATGGAGGCGTTGCCGATCGTGGCCTCGATCTTCGCGCGGTTGCGGATGATCCCCGCATCCGCCATGAGCCGCTCGATGTCGGACTCGTCGAACTCAGCGACCGTCTGAGCGTCGAATCCGGCGAAGACCTCTCGGAATCGAGGCCGCTTGCGGAGGATGGTGATCCAGGAGAGCCCCGCCTGGAACCCTTCGAGTGCCATCTTCTCGAACAGTGCACGATCGCCGTGCAGAGGGGTTCCCCACTCCTCGTCGTGGTAGCGGCGGTACTCCGCATCGTCACCCACCCAGGCGCAGCGTTCGCGATGGTCAGGCCCGGCGATCAGAGACGTCATGACCTCACGCTATCCGGGCGCACGGACATGGGCAGGCTTCTGGCGGTGCTCGCACGGATGCGGGCCCGAGTGGCGACTGTGGACGAAAGGTGTGGACGAGCATGCGCTCGCCCACACCCGGTGTCCTGCTGCGCCGGTCAAGGGATCGCTGTGCGATGTCGACCGGGCCGATGGGGAGATCGGTCCGGTCGGAACCGGCGTCGCAGATTGCTCGATCGGCGTGGGGCGCCGGTCGAAGGGTGGCGGTCAGCGAAGGGGAGGTTCGCTTGCCGCACCCCGTCGAGGGGATGCCGCGGGTGGTGCCCCGAGCATCTCGAGGAATGACGCTCCGAAGGCATCCAGCGTTTCGGAGGCAGCATCGTGGCCGCCCTGAGCGAGCGCGGCACGAACAGAGGCGAGGAGTGCTCGCCTGCGTGGGCGCCCCGAGTCGACGTCCACGCCATGGCGGCGGGCCGTGTCGGGGTCGACGAAGAGCCGAAGCGGGTCGATGTGATCGCCGACGATCAGCGGGCCGAGGCGACCGAACTCGCGGCAGATGAGCGCTTCGGCGAGGTCGAGATACCAGGTGAGCTCGCAGTCGGTATCGGTGAGCGGGGTGCGGGTGGCGAGCGCGCCGGACAGTGACTCCGCTCGTGAGCCCGTCAGCGACTCCTTGACGATCAGTCGATCGATGACGCGCACGCGCTCGATCATGTCGACGCACGACCAGTCCGCGACGCGAGTTCCGGCGTTCGGGGAGACGTGCACGAACCGCATGTCGGAGAGACGCGTGAGCGCTTCCCGAACGGGTGTCCGCGAGACCGCCCAGCTGTGAGCGAGCAGATCGAGACGAAGACGCTGACCGGGGGCGAGCCTGCCGCTGATGATCTCTGCAAGCAGTCGCTCGTATGCGAGGCCACTGAGCAATTGAGGTCGCAGCTGTTCCTCGAGGGAACCCATCGACATGGTCATGCCTTTCTCATGGTGCGGAACGCTGGTGAGTGGAGGTCTGCTCGGACGTGCGAATACCTTCAGGACGGAAGGCATCGGGCCGGCATTCACCAGCCAACCTCCTGCGCGGGGTCGCACATCGCCTCGGGGATGCGCGTGCGCGTGCCGAGAGCGGACAACCAGTAGTCGCTCTGCAGCAGTCAGTGCTCGAGGCTCAGCGCTCAGTAGTGCGTGCAGTGACGTGCTGAGTGGCACGCAGTGGTGGGTGGCACTCAGTGGTGGGTGCCACGCAGTGGTGGGTGCCACCCAGTGGTGGGTGCCACGCAGTGGTGGTGGCGGGCGGCGCTCGGAGCGGTGCATTCGATGCGCCCACGCGGAATCGACCCACGGTGTTGGCGGATTCAGCCGGTGCGAGCGAGTTCCAGTGAACCGCGGGGGATCCGGGGGAGGCTGAGCCTCGGTACGCGCCATCGCTGTTCGGAATCCCACCATCTCGGGCCCCGCACCTGTGGGAGGCCCTCGTCCATCCGGATCTCCCACCCGGAGGCTCCGAGGGATCGGTGATGCCACCAGCACAACGGCACACCGTTGTCCGTATGCGTCGGCCCACCCCTCGCATGTTCCGTGACGTGATGGATCTCACACCACGACGCCGGAACATGACATCCGGGGATCAGGCACTCCTTGTCGCGGGCGATGATCGCCCGGCGCTGGTGCACGGTGAAGATGCGGTCGGTGGTGGTGATCCCGATGATCCGCCCCTCGTCGAACAGGACACGTTGGATCGTCCCGGCGCAGGCGACCTGCGCCGCGACCGAGACCGGCACGTGGGCGCCGGACCCGGGGATCGTCGCCCACCCGCCATTCCCGTGGCGGCCCTGGGTTCCGGACGCACCACTCCCGTGGTCGCCACTCCTTCCGGAGACAGCGGACCCGAAGGCAGCGCCAGCGCCGACGCCGTGACCGACGTGCGTGGCGAGGTCTTTCGCATCGACGTTCACGACCAGGACCGGTGACGACCCGCCGAGCGTGGGCATGTTCTTGTGGCGGGCGGCGATCTGGAAGACCGTCGCGAGGGCATCGTGACGCTTCTGCGCCGAGGTCCGGTCATCGAACACACACCGCGGATCCGAGTTGAACGGGTCTGAGTCTGCGTCAGAGTCTGCACCTGCACCCGCATCCGCATCCGCATCCGCATCCACATCGGTGTCGACATCGGCGCCGTCGCCGGGTGCGAAGTGCACGCCGGGCATCGGGGGGCCGTCACCCTTGGGGTTGAGGATCGCGTCGAGGATCAGCTGCAGTTGCGCCGCGACGTCCGGGGTCAGGTACCCGCGGATCGCGTGCACACCGTCCTTCAACAGACCGATCGTGATCCCGCGGCGACGCCGGGAGTCCTCGTCCTTGGGCTCTTCCCCGTCGGGGTCGAACATCGACGCGAGATCCTCCGCGAGAGCTTTCAAGTCCTGCACCGTCGGCGCAGGGCCCGACGCATCCGCCTCGAGATCCTCAGCATCCGCATCATCATCATCGACGAGGCCGTGCCCGCGCGCACACCCTGCCAAGGCGACATCCGCCGCCAACCGTTGATCGACCGTGAGGCGATCCCACACCCGCTCGATCGGACCGGTCGCGGCGAGGAACCCCGCCACCCCGACCACCCCGTCCAGCAGCGCGAGCCGCAGCTCGGACCAGCGGGCCGGCATCCGCTCCCCCGCCAGACTCATCGGGCGTCGCACCAGATCGACGACCGTGTTGACCCGAGACGCCGCCCGCACGTCCACCCGCACCGTCCGCTGCAACAACTCGTTCAGGCCCCGGCACCCCGCCGAGTGCGGGAAGTCCACCGCATCACCCGTCGCGACCGTCTCCACGATCACCGCCTCGACCCGCCGGAACGCGGCCCCCGCGCCCTGCAACACCGTGATCCGGTCCGCATCGGTCAGCCCGGCGAGCGCGTCGTCGGACAGCACCGTGTCGAGGTCGGCGATGACCCGATCCAGAAGCTCCGCGGTGCTGTTCATACCCGCAAGTCAACACGGGACCACCGACACTCAAGACCCGAAACGACCGCGTTTTACCCCAGTTCAGAGGCGTATTCCAATCTCCCAGAATGACGCGGATCGACTCAGTCGGAATGCCACCAGAGACGGCAACGACATGAGAGGAAGTCGATCCGTAGATTCAGCCCGATGAGAATGCCACGAACCGGACGGGCCCGCCGATAGAGAAAGTCACGACCCGCGAGCGGCCCGCCAAGAACACCACCGCAAGAGGCACCTCCCGCAGAGCACAGGCACCTCCCGCAGAGCACAGGCACCTCCCACAGAGCACAGGCACCTCCCACAGAGCACAGGCACCTCCCACAGAGCACAGGCACCTCCCACAGAGCACAGGCACCTCCCACAGAGCACAGGCACCTCCCGCAGAGCACAGGCACCTCCCGCAGAGCGCAGGCACACGCACGAGAGAACGAGAGCAGAGCGAGGACGACAGCCCCTCCCCGAACGCCGAAGTGGCCCCGCTCGATGAGCAGGGCCACTTCGATCACACCTTCATGACGGCGTCAGTCAGCGATGGTCTTCGCGTCGATGACGAAGCGGTAGCGCACGTCCGAGGCGAGCACGCGCTCGTAGGCCTCGTTGATCTGCGCCGCGCTGATCACTTCGATCTCCGACGCGATGCCGTGCTCAGCACAGAAATCGAGCATCTCCTGCGTCTCGCGGATGCCACCGATGTTCGATCCGGCGAGCGAGCGGCGTCCGCCGATCAGCGATGAGACGTTGACGGCGAGCGGCTCGGCCGGTGCGCCGACGCAGACCATCGACCCGCCCACGTCGAGGAGGCCGAGGTAGGCGCGCAGGTCGACGACGGCACTGACGGTGTTGAGAATCACGTCGAACGACCCGCGCAGCGATCGGAACGTCTCGGGGTCACTGGTCGCGAAGTAGTGGTCGGCGCCGAGGCGGATTCCGTCATCCTTCTTGCTGAGGGTCTGCGACAACACGGTCACCTCAGCTCCGAGAGCATGCGCGATCTGCACGCCCATGTGGCCGAGTCCACCGAGCCCGACGACGGCGACGCGGGTGCCGGGTCCGACGTTCCAATGCCGCAGCGGCGAGTACGTGGTGATACCGGCACAGAGGAGGGGCGCGGCGACATCGAGCGCGAGGGCTTCGGGGATGCGCACGGCGAACGACTCGGTCACGACGACCTGCTCGGAGTAGCCGCCCTGCGTGACGGTGCCGTCACGATCGGTGCTGCCGTAGGTGAAGATCGCACCGTTCGAGCAGAACTGCTCGTCTCCGCGCAGGCAGTTGCGGCACTCTCCGCAGGAGTTCACGAGACAACCGACGCCGACGCGGTCGCCGACCGCGTGCTTCGTGACCTCGGAACCGACGGCTGCGACGATTCCGGCGATCTCGTGCCCCGGCGCGAGCGGATAGCTCTGCGGGCCCCAGTCGCCACGGACGGTGTGGATGTCGGAGTGGCAGATCCCCGCGAACGCGATGTCGATCAGGATGTCGTGGGCACCGAGCTCTCGGCGCTCGATCACGGTCTTCTCGAGCGGCGCGGCTTCGCTCGGTGCGGCGTAGGCGTGGACACGGGTCATCGAAGACTCCTCGGGTCGGTTCGGGTGGGGCAGGTCGACACTACGGGGTGAACCTGTGTCGTTCCGGCACTCGGATCGGTACCGTGGGGCTACGACTCCGGAGGGGAAGTCCTATGCGCCGATCATCCTTGACCGCCCGCCTGATCACGATCCTGATGGCTCTCATACTGACGCCGATCGCCCTGATACTGCTGTCCATCGGCGGACAGACGATGAATCTCACATTCTTCTCGTACGGGTTCGACGGGTACCTGACGCCGCTGATCGGCGCGCTGCTGTTGCAGACCCTCGGGCTCGCGCTGCTCATTCTGGTGGTGCTCACCGGCATCTGGAGTTCCGCCGGCCTGATCGTCGTCGGCATCTTCAGCATCGCTCCACTGATCGTCGCGGTGTTCCCCGTGACGCTTTCGTGGATCATCCGGATCCAACCGCGGGGCTGGGGCGACGGCCTCGTCTACGGACTGCCTCTCATCGTGCTGACAGCTCTCGGGGCGATGGGGCTGGTGCTCGCTCTCGTCCGCCGAGACCCGCGTCCGAAGGGCACCGCTCTCGGCGTGATCGGCATCGTCGCCGCCCCGTTGCTGCTGACCGTAGGCGCCTGGGCGATCATCTGGGGCATCGCCGACGGCGCGCTCTACGCCCTGCAGCGATTCCAGTTCGACCTCCGCCCCGCCGCGGCAGCGACGGTCTTCGCCGGCACCCTGCTCGTTCTCGCGGGCATCGCCCTGACGAGGTGGTCTCCCTTCGCGCTCATCCTGCCGGCACTCGCACTGCTGATCGCCAGCATCCTGCTGATCGCCGCTCCCGATGCCACATTCCGGATGCTGTTCCAGCTGCCGCGCGGACTGAACACCGTGGTTCCGACCCTGCTCCTCTACGGCGGCGGGGCAGCGGCCGGGCTGCTGTATCTCACGTTCACCGTCGTGCTGCTGCGTGTCCGGAGGCAGTCGCGGCTCACAGCCAACGGCTCAGCGCACCCGGGCGATGGCCCGCGCGCACAGGCACAGAACTCTGCGGGCCAGTATCCGGGCGCACAGAACGCTCAGACGCAGTACCCGCCAGCGCAGTACCCGCCAGCGCAGTTCCCACACACCGCGACACGGCATCCGTACCCGCCAGCTCCCGGCCAGCAGCCCGCTCCCGGACAGCAGCCGCCTCCCGCACCGTACCCGCCTCAGCCCGAGCCCTGAGAGCGCGCCTCAGTCAGACGACACCGACAGACGACACCGGCCGGGATCCCAGGATCCCGGCCGGTGTCGGAGGAGTCGCGAACTCCGCGTCAGCGCTTGGCGTTCTTCTTCAGCACCTTCTCGAGCACCGGAGCGTCTCCGGATGCCGCGAGTGCCGCGTAGTACTCGCGTGCTTCGTCCTGCCGCTCGCGCTCCGCGCCCGAGGCGATAGGTGCGCGCACGTGCTCCGGCTCGTAGCCGAACGCGTCGACGAGGTCGAGCGCATACGGACGAAGCCGCGTGCACAGCCGATCGATGTACCGCGACACCGCGGCCGCGCGCTGCGTCGACAGGCGCCCGTTGATGAGGTGCCACGCGAGGTGCTTCTCGATGAGCTGCAGGCCGAACAGGTCGCGCAGCCACGTGAGCACCTTCTTGGTGTCGGCGTCCTCGACGCGGTGGACGGCATCGGTGAACGCCTCCCACTGCAGCAGCTCGCCGTGCGCCCGCGCCGCCTCGATCAGCTCGGCCTGGTTCTCGTTGAACAGCTGTGCGCCGAGCACCTTGTCCTTGCCCGCCGGACGCAGTCGACCGGCCACGTCGGCGACCATCTGCTGCACGCGCTCGGCGAGCAGCTGGTGCTGCTGCTCCTCGCGCAGACCGTTCTCGACCGAGCGTGCGACCTGACCCAGGTCGACGACGGACTGACCGAACTGACGCAGCCCTGCGCCGTGGAACACCTTGCCCGCGGTCATCCCGACGGCGAACTTCGCGAGGGCCGCGGCATCCTTGCCCGTGAACTGCTTGGCGTAGTCGGTGAGCAGACGCTTGCCGACGAGTTGCAGCAGAACATTGTTATCACCCTCGAAGGTGACGTAGATGTCGAGGTCGGCGCGGAGCCCGACGAGGCGGTTCTCGAACATGAAGCCGGCTCCGCCGCAGGCCTCGCGCGCCTCCTGCAGCGTGTCGAGCGCGTGCCAGGTCGACAGCGGCTTGAGCGCCGCGGCCAGGGTCTCGAGGTCTTCGCGGTCGGCAGGGGTGTCGGTTCGGCCCGAGAACACTCCGTCGAACTTCTGCAGGAACTCGTCGTGCGCGAAGATCTGCGCGTACGTCGTCGCGAGACGCGGGAACAGTCGGCGCTGGTGCTTGCCGTAGTCGAGCAGCACGACCTCCTGCCCGTCTGCTCCGTCGAACTGACGGCGCTGGGTGGCGTAGGTGATCGCGATCTTCAACCCGAGAGCGGATGCCCAGCAGGCCGCGCCGTCGAGCGAGACACGCCCCTGCACCAGCGTGCCGAGCATCGTGAAGAAGCGACGGCCGGGGCTGTCGATCGCGCTCGAGTACGTGCCGTCGGCGGCCACGTCGCCGTACTTGTTCAGCAGGTTCGTGCGGGGGACGCGGATGTGGTCGAAGCTCAGGCGCCCGTTGTCGATGCCGTTGAGACCGCCCTTGAGCCCGTCGTCCTCACGGCCGATGCCGGGCAGGTCGACGCCGTCATCGCCGCGCAGCGGCACATAGAAGCAGTGCACGCCGTGGTTGACGCCGTTCGTGATGAGCTGCGCGAACACGGTCGCCGCGATCCCGTGCAGAGCAGCGTTGCCGAGGTACTCCTTCGTGGCGCCGCGGAACGGCGTGTTGATCACGAACTCCTCGGTCTCGGGGTCGTAGGTCGCGGTCGTGCCGACGGCCGCGACGTCGGATCCGTGCCCGATCTCGGTCATCGCGAACGCGCCGGGGATCGACAGGTCCATGACACCGGGCAGCCACTTCTCGTGGTGCTCGGTGGTGCCGAGCTGAAGGATCGCGGAGCCGAAGAGCCCCCACTGCACACCGGACTTGATCTGCAGGCTCGGGTCGGCGACGACCAGTTCCTCGAAGCCCGCGATGTTTCCGCCGTTGTTCTCCTCGCCGCCCAGCGACTTCGGGAACGCACGGTGCACGGCCTTGTTCTCCACGAGCAGGTGCAGCTGGCTGAGCACGCGCTCGCGATGCTCGTCCTTGCCCAGTTCGTCCTTGCGCCAGAACGCCGAGTCCTTGATCATCTCGCGCGCCTCGCGGCGGGTGTCGGCCCAGGTGCCCATCAGCAGATCGGTGACCCGGGCGACATCGAACGTCAGGTTCGCGTCAGCAGTGTCGGTGTGGGGGCGAGTCGTCTTCGGACGGACGGCGGCGTCGACCATGAGCATTCCTCTCAGAGGGAAGTAAAGATGCCTCCATGGTAGGTCTGCCACAACCAGGAGCGAACTGCCCTGTGGTCATCCTCCAACGCCGAGCGGGCACGCCGCCCCGCCGCATTGTCGTCAGACCACAGTCGGCACCACGCGAGGCCCGTCAGGCCTCGACGGTCGTTCCGGGCGGAGGCGCGGTCTTCGTCTGCTCCCACCGCCGCTTGGTCCCGGAGCTGAGCCGAGCCCACGTGCGGTCGCGGATGAAGATCGAGTCGATCGCGATCATGGTGAGCGAGAACCAGGGCAGCCCCATGAGCACGCCGATGCCGATGTGGAAGGAGAGGATGCCGATCAGACCGATCAGGCGCGTGGGACGGGTGAGGAGCATGAGCGGGAACGCCACCTGCAGGATGATCGACCCCCACGTCGCTGCGACGACCATCGGCCCCCACGTCGTGACGAGGTCGCTCAGCACCGGCCAGGTGCCGAACCGCGCCGTCTGCAGCGGGTTGTAGACCGCGTACCCCTCTTCCCAGGGAGCGCCGCCCGCCTTGTAGAGCGCGCCGGAGGCGTACACGAAGCACACCTGCGCGGTGAGTGCGACGAGCGCCAGGTTGTGGAACACCGTGCCCAGCAGCGCCGGCTGGCTGTTCGGAGCGAACCATTCGCCGCTCTTCGCTCGGCGCGTGGCATCGAGCGACCAGCGGGCGGCGGGGTCGGCGAAGAACAGCAGCAGCAGCGCGATGCGGAACATGTTGTCGCCCTGATCGCCCACCATGTCGTTGGCCTCGACGAAGCCGACCCACAGGCAGAAGAAGACCGGTAGCACGATGCGGAAGCGCCACCCCAGCACGAACAGCACCGCGAGCGCGCCGAGGAGTAGATAGAGAGATGTATAGAGGACGTCGTTGCCCATCGCCGCGTGGAAGGCGCTGAAGATCCAGATCTTGGGGAACTCGCTGACGGGTTCGACCATCTCGCCGTTCCACGCCGACCCGGATCCGAACGTGTAGAGACGGGTGCCGAAGTTCGCCGCGAGCAGGCCGATCGCCGTGACACCGAACAGGATGCGCGTGACCGCGAGCCCGTAGAGCGCCTTCTTGCCGTTGAAGAGCCAGTCGCCGACGAACGCCGAGATGCGGTCGATGGCCGAGAGCACCATCGCCCAGAGCCCCGCGATCATCGACGACGCGAAGCTCAGCAGGCGCGTGATGAAGGACTTCGGCGGCACGGAGGCCGGAGCGGGTGCCGGTGCCGGCGCCCGCTCCAAGGTCGAGGGAGCGGATGCCGGAGCGGGGGCCGTGGTCGTCGCGCGGGCGGCCGCAGCATCCTTGCCCGTCGCTGCATTCTTCTTCTTCGCGTTCGCGCGGGGCGCCGCGGTCTTGATCGGCGCGCTCACGGCTGCATCCTCTCGAACTGTGCACGGAAGGTGTCGGCGAAGTTCTCGCGGCTCTGGCCGTCCTCTTCTATAGGCAGTCGCCACCCCGTCGTCGAGAAGGTCGGGTCGGGGCGCTGTGCGCCGGGGTCGTTGCGATCCGCATAGGGGACCACGTTCTGCCGGCTCACGCGGTACTGCACCTTGACGACGGCATCCGCGCCCCAGATCGCGTAGGCGACCTGGGTGGCGTATGCGGTCGAGAGGTGTTCCTCCGACATGTAGGCCTCGGTCGACGGGTTATCCCCCTCGAGCTCGTCGAAGGAGCGGACCATCCACTCCTCCCAGTCGCCCTCGGCGAAGTCGAGCCCGACGACGGCCTTCTGATCGGCGTTCAGCTTGTTGAACGCGTTCATCTGACCGCTGGCGACCTCGCTGGACTGGATGCCGGCGCGGGGCGGCATGAGGTTGTAGCGGATCATCGAGAGCTCGACATCGGTGGCGCTCACCCACCCGGTCTCGATCTCCTCGCCGTCCTTCTCTATGACGGCGCGGACGTTGAAGTGGTAGTCCCCGTTGATCGGCTCGGGGGCGAAGACGCTCCACGACTGACCGAACATGGGCAGCATGTAGCCGGCGAGGACCTCCTGCGTGGGGATCTCCCGCAGCGCCGAGTAGGGCGCGATCCAGAGGAACGACGCTCCCACATGCCACAGGGTCAGCAGGCACGCCGCGAACGCGATGAGCTTCACCCACCAGGTCGGGCGGGGTCGTGCCTGGGCGACGGCCGCCGACGCCGCCTGCTCTTCCGGTGAGGTCTCAGTCATGGTGCTCATTCACATCCTTCTCACCGCTGAAGGTCGGAGCCGCCTCAGCGACGGCCCCGACCTCTCAGCGTTCGTGCACTGCGTTCTACTCCGCCTGGACCATCGGCCGACGGGATCGTGCGATCCGCGTCGCCCCCAGTCCGAGCATCAGCAGCAGGGCCGCCAGAGCGATCCATCCGCCCTGGATCTCGCCACCGGTGGTGGCGAGGCCCGAGGCGACGACCTGGAACGTGGCCGCCACACTGCCGGAGCTCGCTCCGGTCAGGGTCACGGTGTGGGTTCCGAGATCGGTGCTGGACGGGACCGTCCAGGTGAAGGTGACCGTGCCCTGGGCGTTGGCGACCTGAGTCCCCAGCGCGATCGGGGCGGAGGTCATCACACCGCTGACGGATTCACCCGGCGCGAACCCGGTGCCGACCGCGGTCTGCTGGGAGCCGCGCTCGAGAACCGGGACCTTGATCGCGATGGCGATCTTGCCGGTCGGGTCGGCCGCCGCATCCGCAGAGGCCGAAGCCTCAGCCGTCGCGGACGCCGACGCCTCTGCAGCCGCCTCAGCCGAGGCGTCAGCGGCAGCCGACGACGAGGCCGTCGCGGACGACGAGGCGTTGGCCGCCGCGGCCGCCGACGAGTTCGGGTCGGCATCGGCCGAAGCCGACGCGTCAGCCGCGCTCGTCGAGGTCGCATCGGTCTGCGCCGCGGCCTGGGCCGCGACCGCCGCGGAGGCGTTCGCGTCCGTGGTGGCCGTCGTCGAGGCATCCGTGGAGGCATCGTCGGTCGCCGCTGCCGAAGCCGCGGCATCCGCCGTCACATCCGCAGCCGCCGAGGCGGTGCTCGTCGCGTCGGCGAGTGCCGCCGCGACCGCCGCCGCCTCCACCGAGGCGTTGCTGTCGTCGTCGGCCTGAGCCGATGCCGCAGCGGATGCCGAGGCATTGGTGTTGACCTCTGCAGACGGATCAGCCGCAGCCGATGCATCCGCCGTGGCGACCGCATCCGAGGAGGCATCGGTCGATGCGCTGGCGATCGCCGCCGCACTCGCGTTCGATGCCGCACTCGTGCTGGCGTCCGACGTCGCCGAGGCCTCAGCCGCGGTGTCGGTCGATGCGTCTGCCAACGCCGCCGCCTGCGCCGCGATCGCCGCACCGGCGTTCGCCTCGGAGGTGGCATCCGCCGTCGCTGCCGTCGACGACGTCGCCGTCGCCGCAGACTCGGCCGCGGCTTCCGCCGCCGGATCGGCCGCTGCCGAACCTTCAGCCGTGGCGTCTGCGAATGCCGCAGCCTGCGCCGCCGCCTCCGCGATCGCATCGGTCGAGGCATCGGCGTTCGCCGACGCGGATGCCGAAGCCGCCGCGTTCGTGTTGGCCGAAGCCTCGGAAGAGGCGGTGGTCGACGAATCCGCGGTCGCCGCCGACTCCGACGACGCCGCCGAGTTCGAGTCCGCCGCCGTCGAGGCATCCGCGTTCACGTCATCCGACGCGTCCGCCTGAGCCGCCGCCTGAGCAGCCACTGCCGCCGAGGCGTTGGCCGTCGAGGTGGAGGTCGTCGACGCATCCGTCGATGCCGCCGTGAGTGCCGCAGCCTCAGCCGCCGACTCCGCACTGGCATCCGCCGCCGCCGAGGCGATCGCTGTCGCATCGGAGAACGCCGCAGCCTCTGCCGCCGCCTGCGCCGACGGGTCGCCGGCTGCAGTCGCGTCAGCCGACGCGGATGCCGAAGCCGCCGCGTTCGTGTTGGCCGAGGCCTCGGAAGAGGCGGTGGTCGACGAATCCGCGGTCGCCGCCGACTCCGACGACGCCGCCGAGTTCGAGTCCGCCGCCGTCGACGCATCCGCGTTCACGTCATCCGACGAATCCGCCTGAGCCGCCGCCTGAGCAGCCACAGCCGCCGAGGCGTTGGCCGTCGAGGTGGCGTCGGTGGATGCGGTGGTGGAAGCGTCCGTCGTCGCCGCAGCCTCAGCCGCCGACGTCGCATCAGCCGTCGCCGCCGCGGAGGCGTTCGACGTCGCATCGGAGAGAGCGGCAGCCTCTGCCGCCGCCTGCGCCGATGGGTCGCCGTCTGCGGTCGCGTCAGCGGACGCGGATGCCGAAGCGGCCGCGTTCGTGTTGACATCGCCCGGGTCGCCCGCGGTCACCTCGGTGGTGTCCGTGTCGCTGAACGCCCCCGACGTGGCCGTGAGCGTGTATCCCGTGCCCGGAACCGCGTCAGCGGGAACCGGATAGTTCGCCGTGAACGCACCGAACCCGTCGGTCGTGGCGTTCACCGGACCACCGACGTCCGCCCCACCGCCCGGCGCCGTCAGCTGCAGCGACACCGTGGAGTTCACAGGCCAGCCCGTTCCGGTGACGCCCAGATTGGTGCCCGCGGGAACGGATGCGGCCGCGTCCACGACGACAGGAGCCGCCGTGACCTCGGTCGTGTCTGTCGCCGTCTGGGTTCCGACGCTCGCCGTGACGGTGTAGCCCGTGCCTGCGGGGGTTCCTGCCGGCACCGGATAGTCGATCGCGAAGCCGCCGATCGGGCCCGTCGTCACCACCTGAGGCGTGCCGATCACCGCGCCGCCCGGTGCGGTCAGCTGCACCGTGACATCGGTGTCGGCCGGCCAGTCGGTGCCCGAGACGGCGAGGTTCGTACCCGCCTCGACGGATGCCGCAGCATCCACCGTCGCCGCGGCCGTGACCGCGGTCGTGTCGGTCGCCGTCTGCGTGCCCACTGTCGCCGTGACCGTGTAGCCCGTTCCGGGCGTCGCGGATGCGGGAACCGGGTACTGCAGCGTGAAGCCACCGGTGCCGTCCGTCGTGACAGTCTCCGGACCACCGACGTTCGCGCCGCCACCGGGAGCTGTCAGCTGCACCGAGACCAGCGTGTTCGCCGGCCAGCCGGTACCCGTGACAGGAAGGCTGGTGCCCGCCTGCACGGTCGCCGCGGCATCGATCGCCGCAGCGGCCGTCACCTCGGTCGTGTCGGTCGCCGTCTGCGTGCCCACGGTCGCCGTGACCGTGTAGCCCGTGCCGGGTGTCGCGGAGGCAGGAACCGGGTAGTTCAGCGTGAAGCCGCCCGTGCCATCCGTCGTCACCGTCTCCGGACCGCCGACGTTCGCGCCGCCGCCGGGGGCGCTGAGCTGCACAGAGACCAGCGTGTTCGCCGGCCAGTTCGAGCCCGCGACAGGAAGGCTGGTGCCCGCCTGCACGGTCGCCGCGGCATCGATCGCCGCAGCGGCCGTCACCTCGGTCGTGTCGATCGCCGTGACCGCACCAGCGGTCGCCGTGACCGTGTACGCGGTGCCGGGCACCGCGGAGGCCGGAACCGGGTAGCTGAGCGTGAAGCCGCCCGTGCCATCCGTCGTCACCGTCTCCGGACCGCCGACGTTCGCACCGCCGCCGGGAGCGGTCAGCTGCACAGAGACCAGCGTGTTCGCCGGCCACGTCGTGCCGGAGACCGCGAGGTTCGTGCCGGCCTGCACCGTCGCCGCGGCGTCGATCGTCGCGACCGGAGCGTCCGTCACCTCGGTGGTGTCGGTCGCCGTCTGCGTGCCCGCCGTCGCCGTGACCGTGTAACCGGTGGCGGCAGGAGTCCCTGCCGGCACCAGGTAGTCGAGCACGAAGGCGCCCGATCCGTCGGTCGTCGCGACCTCGGGGCCGCCGACGTTCGCGCCGCCGCCGGGAGCTGCGAGCTGCACCGAGACCTGCGAGTTCGCCGGCCAGCCGGTGCCCGAGATCCCCAGATCGGTGCCCGCCTGCACCGCAGGCGCGGCATCCACGGCCGCAGCCGCAGTGACCTCGGTCGTGTCGGTCGCCGTGCTCGTGCCGTCGTCGGCCGTCACCGTGTAGCCGGTGCCGGGAACGGTGTCCGCCGGAATCCCGTATCCGTATGTGAAGGCACCGGACCCATCCGTCGTCACGACCTCGGGGTCGTTCACCGGGGCGCCGCCTGGCGCGGTCACCTGCACGGTGACATCGGTGTTCGCCGGCCAGCCCGAGCCGGTCACCGAGAGATCGGTGCCCGCCTGCACGGTGGTCGCCGCGTCGATGGTCGGCACGACCGCAGCCAGCTCGTTCGGGCCGGCCTGTGCATGCGCCAGGACCACGGTTCCGACTCCGCCTGCGCCGAGCAGGTCGCCGACCGTCAGAACGAACGCCTCCTCGCTGTAGATCGGGCCGTTGTCGGGCTGCACGTTGCCACGCAGCGAGACGACTCCGTTGAGGAGTCCGACGACAGGATCGAGCGCCGTGATGATCGTGGTGACTGCCGTCGTGACCGTCGGGACGACCGTCGCGATCACACCCGTCGGTCCGAACAGGGTCGCGTTGATCGGCGTCGTCAGAGCGCCCAGGAGAGTTCCGACGGGGATCGTGATCGGGATGCCGGCCACCTTGAGCGCGATGGTCGCCGTCGCGGTGCCGTTGACGACGCTGCCGAGCGTCTGGTTCGGAACCGAGACCTGAAGGCCCGTGCCGATGTCGACGAGGGTCGTCGTACACGTCGGCCCCGTTCCGACGAGACACACGGCCACGTTGATGTTCAGGGTCGCGGCATTCAACGTGTTGGTGAGGGTGGTCTGGACGAGAGCCGGAACCGTCTCGAGCACGTTGCCCACGCGCGTGATCAGGTTGTTCAGCACGTCGGCCGACAGCACCTCCTCGTTCACCGCGAGGCCGTTGAGGCCGTGCCCTGTGGTGTCGGAGAGCAGCGCGTCGAGGTCGGCCTCGACCGCACCCGTGCGCAGGTTGACCGTGATCACCCCGTCGCCCACGGGGGTGTCGAGCACCGTGTTCAGCGCCGCGTTGACGTTCGTGGTGATCGCGATGTTGACGCCGCTGTTCCCGAGGATCGGGGCGAGCGCGGCATTGAGGCCGGCAAGCGCCTGCGCGAGGAGCCCGTTCGGGCCCGCGAGCGTGGCGACGGCGGCATCGACCGTCGATGCGACGCCCCCGGTGCCGGTGAGCGTGTTCACCAGGCCGCCGATGGCGGGAAGCGTCAGCTGGAGGTTTCCGCCGGCGACGTTGTAATCGCGCGTGACGACGCCTGCGCCGTCGATGGCGACCTCGGCGCTGATGGCCTCGAGCGAGATGTCGAGGTCGGCGACCGCTGACGTCACTGCGGAGCCGAGCAGCCCCTGCAGGTTCAGCGACGCGTTCGCGGGGTATGCCCCGGCGCCGGTGGTGTCGATGACGCCGGTGTCGCTGACCGCGCCGGTCGCGGCGCGCGAGACGCCGGCGTCGGACGACTGCGAGTACTGGTTCACCGCGCCGAGCTGGAGGAATCCACCGAGCGGCACACTGAGGCCACCCGGGATTCCGAGGTTGAGGGCATTCAGCGCCGTGAGATCGAGCGAGCTCGTCTCGGTGACAGGCGTCGGATCGCCGCTGTTGCTCGTGGCGGAGCCGTCGAGCTCGGCGACGTCGTCGAGCGAGATCCCCCCGAGCAGCAGACTGCCGCTGAGGAATCGCGAACTCGACGCGGATTCGTCACCGGGTGCCGCTGTGGCCGCCGTCGGTACCAGTGCGCTTGCGAGGATGACCGCGCCGACGGTCACGCCGGCGATGCCCCCTCCGATGGCTCTGCGTCGCCGCAGAGTCTTCCCCCTCGTGATTTCCATTCGCCTCTCCCGTGATGCAGATGTTCCGCGTCACAAGGCCCTCCCCAGGCGTCGACACTTGTCGACCGAGCGCATGTCCAGACAGTATTGCGGGATCGAGATTGTTTAGTCCAGCCAACGTCCAGACTTCCTATCCGAATCGTCACTCTTCGAGACATTTCGTCGCGCTGTTCTCGAACCGCCCTACAGGCATGTCCTGCGGAGCGGTTCGACAGGACGAATCGACGACCGCTCAGCGCACGCAGAAACGCCCCGCAGGTCGATGCCTGCGGGGCGTTTCCGAGAGGGGCTGGGTCGTGTCAGAGAGCGAGACCGTGACCGAACCGGAAGAGCGGATCGGCGGTGTCGAACGGGACGTCAGGGCGCGAGGCCTCGACCGCCGCCATCGACCTCGGCAGGTCGAACGGCAGCTTTCCCTGGGCATTCACGACGCCGCTCAGAACGTCGAGCAGTGCCGCAGCCGACACACCCCAGTTCACCGTGACGGCGGCCGCCGCATCGGTGATCGGCTGGAGGATCGGCGGGCGGTCGGCGAGCACGTCGACGACCGTCGGCACCACGCTCGCCACCTCGCTCACGTGGGCGATCACGTCGCCGGCGAAGTCCAGCGAGCCCGCGTGGAAGAAGTTCTCGAACATGGTCTCCCGCTGCTCGAAAGGCGCCTGCAGTCGGATGATCGCGAGATCGGCCTCGGCGGGTGTCGCGACGACCGTGCCGTAGGCCGCGGCCGCATCGGCATCGATCCCCTCGACGTAGAGCTTGATCCCGACCGAGAACGGCAGCGATCCATCATTCGTCAGCACCGTGACGGATGCCCGCTGGGCAGCCTCACCCGCGGCACGGAACTCCGCCCGTCCGACGATCTCGTCTGCGGCATCCTCATCGACGTAGGGGTTCTCGAAGAGCCCCAGCTCGAACTTCTCGCGAAGGATGCGGCGGGCCGAGACGTCGAGGCGCTCCTCCGACACCGACCCGTCCGCGACGAGTTCGAGCAGCAGCTCGGGGCAGTCCTCGCCGCCGAACTGATCCGCGCCCGCATCGAGCACCTTCAGCATCCGCTCGCGCGGCGTCAGGTCCTCGACGCCCCACGCCCTGGCGGGGAAGGGCTGGCCGAAGATCTCGGCGTCGTTGATCAGTCCCCAGTCGGTGCACACGAGGCCGTCGAAGCCGTAGCGCTCGCGGAGCAGCCCGGTGATGACGGACTTGTTGAACCCGAATCCGACCTCCTCGTACTCGGTGCCGACGGGCATGCCGTAGTACGGCATCATCTGCCGGGTTCCCGCTGCGAGAGCGTCTTCGAACGGCTTCAGGTGCAGTTCGAACTGCCCGCCCGGGTAGACCTGCTCACGGCCGTACGGGAAGTGCGGATCCTCGCCGTCTTTCTGCGGTCCGCCGCCGGGGAAGTGCTTCGTCATGGTCGAGACGGAGCCGGGCCCGAAGGTCTCGCCCTGGAAGCCACGGACATATGCCGCACCGAGAATGCCCGACAGCTCGGCGTCCTCTCCGAAGGTCGCGGTCTGGCGAGCCCAGCGCGATTCGGTGGCCAGATCGACCTGCGGATGCAGCGCGACGCGCAGCCCCACGGCCGTATATTCCTGACGCGCGATATCTGCGAAGCGCTCCACCAGCTCGGGGTCGCGAGTGGCCGCGAGCCCCAGCGTCTCGGGCCATTGGGAGAAGGGCCCCGCCAGGATCGACGCGCCGGGGTTCTCGCTGAACGAGTGCCGCGGATCGGTCGACAGCGTCACCGGGATGCCCAGTCGGGTGTCTGCGGCGAGGCGCTGCAGGGCGTTCTGCCACGCGGCGATCTCGCGCCCGGTCGGAGCCGCGCCGAGCAGGTTGAAGTGCGTCATGTTCTTGACGTGCACGAAGTCGCGCGCGCTCGGCGTCGCGAAGATCGGGTTCGCCTCGTCGAGGTCGCCGATCGCGATCATCGTGTGGAAGAACAGGCCCGCCTTCTCTTCGATGCTCATCTCGTCGAGGAGCAGCTGCACGCGGTCGTCGACGGGAAGGCTCGCGTCGAGCCAGGGTCGGGCGGTGGTCACGTCTGTCATGGTCACTTGACTCCCTTGATGCGGTAGACGAGGACGGCGCCGGCGAGTGCGACGAGCGCACCGAACAGGTACCAGGTGGTGTATCCGCCGAGCGGCGTGGCTGCTCCGAGAGCGATGATGCTCGGGGCGATCGCGGGAGCGATCGACTGCGGGAGGGCATTGGCGATATTGAGCACGCCGAGGTCCTTCGCCACGTCGTCGGGGTTGGGAAGCACCTCGGTGGCGAGTGCGAGGTCGACGGACAGGAACGACCCGGCTCCGAGGCCGATGATGGCCTGCGCGACGATGACGATCGCGATCGACGGCGCGAGGGCGAGGATCACGAGCCCGACGACCATGATCACTCCGGCGATCGCGACGAACGGGCGACGCTTGCCGATCTTGTCGGACAGGAACCCTCCAAGCGGGGCGGAGATCGCCATGGCGGCCATCGACGCGAGGTTCGCGATGAGGATCGTGCCGACGGCGCCCTGCTCATCGAGCTCGAACTTGTTCACGAGGTAGAGCGGCAGGAACGTCGCGATGCCGGCGTAGCCGAACATCACGAAGAACTTGGTCAGCCACGTCCAGCCGAAGTCGGGGTGCTTGCGCGGGTTGAAGACGAACGAGCCGAAGAATGTGCCCACCGTGAAGCGCGTGGCCGGCTTCTCAGTGAGGCGGCGGTCCT
>NZ_JAOTPG010000003.1:0-21251 GCF_051062835.1 Microbacterium sp. CGR1
CCCTCGGCGTGCAGCTGCACGCGAGCGCTGCCTGACCGATGGGCCTGGCGCGCAGGCGTTGGGGATTGGCGAACGGCTAGGGTGTTCATACCTTGAACACCCAGCATTTGACCGTGGCGGCGGCGCCCATGTTGCCCTGACGGATAGCGCTGTTCACGGCGACGTTCGTGTCCAGGCACTTGTGCCGGCGCGAGTCACGCAGCAGCGTGCGCAGCACCTTGAGGTCTGCCAGCTGCTGCGAATGGTGCGCTGCCTTGGCGGCGAACTCGTTGAGGTTGATGGCGATCCGCGATGGATCGCGCGAGTGGTTCACCGCCGGCAGGCCGCCGTTGGTGGTTTCCAGATACTCGTAGACCTCCCAGAACTCAGTGACCAGGGCGTTATCGGCGCTCACCGCGCTCTGGCGCTCCAGTGCGGCCGCAACCAGCGCTTCGCGCGTGGCGACCACCATGTCCTCGGGGATCTCCATGACCAGGCGCAGGGCGTCGAACAGCGCCAGCATCTGCGCATGGTTCTTTATGACGCGTTCCATGCGTAGCTCCCCGCGCTCGCGCAGCTTGCCCTCGTAGAAGCGCACGCGCTCGCCGAACTTCTCCATGACCTGGCTTTCGGCGCGGACGGCGCGGATCAGGAAGTGGCTCAGTTCCTCCACCTGCAGGGCGTTGAGGTTGTCGGCCGCGATGCGGCTCTCAGTGGTGACCTGCGGCTTGCGGAAGTGCAGCTTGACGATACGCGTCAGGATGGCCTCGCTGGCGTCCACGGCGGCGTTCTGGCTGATGACGATGGTGCCCCGGAATGGGGGCTCGTAGGTGTCGTTGCCGCCATTGCGCACGCCGCGCGTGGCGAGGGTGCCGCCGCCGTAGTAATCCTTCAATTCATCCCATTCAAACGACTTGGCGTGCGAGCGATCGGCATCGCTGCGGTCGGCCTCCAGCAGCACCACCGGCATGCCGGAAATCTGGCCCATGGCGCGGGCGCGGCCGGCCTTGGATGACTTCGCCGGGTCAAAGCCCTCGTAGTCGCTGCGGCCGAGCAGCTTCCACAGGAAGGTCAGCAGCGTGGTCTTGCCGGCGCCGGCCTCGCCCGTCGCTTCCAAGAAGGGGAACGACTTGTGCGCGCTGCGGATCTGGTTGGCGTACAGCGAGCCGAACCAGAACGTGAGCGCGATCATGCCGTGGGTGCCGAAGCACATCCACAGCCACGCCAGCCAGTCGTTGCGCTGCTTTTCGGGGTCGCGCTGAATGTCCAGTCGGATCGACTTCTGCGTGGATTTCACACGCAGGTTCTTGAACTCGAAGTAGTCCTCGGCATTGGCGATGCTCAGTTCGCCGTCGCGCACCGCCACGTCGCCGAGGATGTAGGACTTGTGATCCTCGCTGTAGCCAACGAAGTCGATGGTCTGGACCTTGGTGATGTCATACAGCACGTCGCGGATGATGCAATCCAGCTGGTGGCCGGTGCCGGTGAACACCGCACCCTGCGCCATGCTGATGAGGCGCTTCTTGAACTCGCTGGCGCTGGCGACCTGCGCACCGGTAAAGGTGCCCTTCACGGGCGGCGCATCGTGCGGGAAGCTGACGCGGAAGAAGTACCAGCTTTCGTCGGTCACCTCATGGCTCTGGAAGTAGAGCGCCTCTGGATAGCAGTTGGCGATTTCTTCCACGCTGCAGCAGGCGCGGCGGATCTTCTCGGCCTCGTCGGCGTCCAGTTCCTCGTCCGGGTCTTCCTTACGTTTGGCGCGCTCCTGGCACAGCTTGTCGAACTTCACGCTATCGAAGCTGAACCAGAACAGGCGCGAGCGGTGTTCAAGGTGGAACTCGCGGCGCTGCGTGTGGGTATACATCAGCAGGCCCTTCTCGATGGCGGACTTCGCCAGCAGCACGTCGCCGTGATAGCGCGCCTCCGCGATGTCGGCATCCCACTGAGCCTGGCGTGCGTCGGCGTCGTTGATGGTCGACGCGCGCAGATGCAGGTCGTTCCAGTCGGTCTTTTTCCCCGCCTTCTGCGGGATTAGTGCTGCACGGCTCTTGAAGCCCAGCGACTCGGCCCGGCGTGCATGCTTGCGCACGTAATCACGTGCGGTTGGCTCGTTGTCGTAGGCCCATACCAGCACCGGCAGCTTGCCGCCGCGCTGGTCGCGCAGGGCGCGCAGCGATTCCTCGGGGTAGCCGTTGCTGGACATACCGGATGCAGCCGCAATGCCATGCTGCAGGAGCGAGATAGCGTCGAAGATGCCCTCGGTGATCCAGACCTCACGCGCGGTCGGCAGCATGTCGGCCGCAGCGGGGGCGATCCACCAAGCGCCCGCATAGCTCTGGCCCGGCATGAAGCGCGCTTTCTGCTTGCCGAAGCGGTGAGCGCGGTCGATCAGACGCTCCCAATAGCCCCCCTTGGTCAGCGGGAAGCGTACCGTCGCGGTGCCTTCCCTGGACTTGCGGTCGAAGTAGCTCTCCTGCGTGTAGAGGCCACGGAGCGCCGTCAGATCGAAGCCGCGCGAGTACCGCAGGTAGGCGTCCGCCGCAGCGTGCGGCGCCGTCTCCGTGCGTTCGTGGCGCTTTGACCAGTCATCGAACAGATCGTCGTAGACATCCTTGACGCTGACCTCATGCCCGCACTTGGCCTGGCGGCCACAGCGCAGCACCCACGGATTCAGGAAACTGGTGTAAAGCTCCTTCTGACCACAGGCGGGGCACTTGCCGCCGCGCATGTATTCCGTGCTGGGACGGTGCTTCAGGCCGTAGTCCCGCTCGATGCGCTGCAGAACTTGCTGGCGGATGTCTTCTTGCATGATCGGTTCAGGCCTTCGCGCTGCGGCGCTTGCTGCTCTTCTGCGGGCGGTAGGTGGGTTCGGTGATGACTTCGACCTTGCCGCCTGCCTTGCGGAACGCGGCTACCCGCGCGGCCAGCGTGGCGGCGTCCTCTGCCTTCTTGGCAGGATCGGTAGGGACGTACCCGGCAGGGCCGGGGACGAGGAAGGGCACCTGTGCGGTCGACCATGCGTCGCGCTGGCTCATGGGGTGGCCTCGCCCTGGTCGGCCTCGGCGTCGATCAGGCCCAGCCCATCGGGCGGGTTCTTGATTTCGACCACGCCGCAGTCGTTCAACTCGATACCGCGATCAGTCGCTTCCAGCAGGCGGTCATTGCCGGGGGCGCAGCGCACAAGGCCCAAGGCCATCAACTGCCACACGGGCGCAGCGGTGAATGCTTCGCCGGCCTGGGCCTGACGGCCGGTGTAGCCGCGTGCGCCAACCACCAACCCGCCGTGACGGATGGTGGATTGCAGGCAAAGCTTCGCCATTGGCGAGAGCATCGCCAGTTCAAGAACAGCCATGGTTGGTTACCTCAGTCGTCGGCGGGGAGCGGCAATGCGTCCAGCAGATCGGGTTGGTTGCCGCTGTGCTGCATGCGGTGAGCGCGCTGGGCGATCTCGCGGGCATATGCGGGGCTTGGGGGAAGATCAGTCGGCCGTGCATCAGGCAGGCCGCTGGGACTGGCAACGCCGGTCAGTTCGGTGTGCCCGGTGAAAGCGGCAGAACAGACCGGGTTGGTGCAGTTGAACGAGTCGTGCCGGAGGTGGTCATGGCTCAGGTGGCTGGTGCGCTTCACCAAAGGGGAATGGCAGAAGGGGCATCGAAAAACCACCTTCCTGCGTGCGCTGTGCGACGACATGATCGGCCCTCAGTTCGACGCGGGATCGATGGTGCCGGCCTTGATGCCCAGCACTACTGCGGCCTTGTGCGCTTCGCCGCGGCGACCCTTGTTGCGACCGGACAGCACCAGCCACGTGGCGCGCTGGTCGAGGTTGTTGGCGCGGGCGAACTCGGCGATAGAGATGCCCTTCCGGTCAAGTTCCTCTCGCACCTCGGGTGCGGTTTTTAGGACAGGTTTGGACATATCGGGCACCAAAGTGTGATTATTGTGTACTTGGGGCAACGATAGTGCGAAAAAGCGCACCAGTCAACATGGAGAGTTCGAAAAATGTCACTTACTGAAGATCCGAAGCTCGGCGTAGGCGCACGACTGCGTGCGGAGCGCGAGCGGCTGGACCTGAGCCAAGAGGAAATGGGATCGCGCGCCGGCAAGAACAAGAACACGCAGATGCGTTACGAGACGGGCGTGAACTCGCCTACCGCCGCCTACCTGCATGACCTGGCCGCGCTCGGTGTGGATATCGGGTATGTGCTGACAGGCTTCCCGACGGAACTGGACGACGAGGACGGCCAGATGCTGGCCCGCTTCCGGTCGGCATCGCCTGAAATGCGCTTTGCGGTGCGGCTGATGCTGACGGCGCCGAAGGAGGCCGCTGCGAAGCACGCCGAAGCTGGCGCGGCGCCGATGGTGGGCGGCAACAATTCCGGCCAGGTCAATGCGGGCACGGTGACCCAGGGCGATGTCAGCTTCCAGATCGGTTCGCGCAACAAGGGCGGTCGGAAACGCTCGAGCTGAATATCGGACAGCTGATACTGACTGTTGGTCAAAATATCGACCGTGGCAAGGGCGCCTGTAGAGGCAAACGCGACAGGCGCCTACGCCGTTGCCCCGCGTTCAAGTTCAAGGGACGTGGTAAAGCCGGCGCCGCCATCAATGGTGTGCGTCGCCTTCACCACCAGCCAGTCCGTGCCGTCGATCTCGGGCTTGATGCCCGCGACATTCACAGTCTGACCGGGATAAAGATCGGCACGGCCTAGCGCCAACTTGAACGAAAGTGTCGCTGTACCCCGTGCCAACCGCTGCAACTCCGCCGTCGCATGTTGCCGCGCCTCGCTCTCGCTCGCGTAGGTCGCCTGCAGCTTCTTCTCGTTCTTGTCGGTGCCCACCAGCACGGCCTTGCGCCGCGCCGCGCCGCGATCACCCCAGTAGGCACGCACGCCGGTCACCGCATCGCGGTCGACCACGGCGTACCGGTGCGAATCCCCCGATGCGCGTGTCAGCTTCTGCACCGGCAGGCTGATGCCGTCACCGGTTGTAGTGCCATCGATGGGCTTGAAGATCAGCGTACCGGCCTTGATGGTCGCCACGGCATCGAATCGCTTGCCCAGCCGCGTGAGCAGGTTCACGTCGCTTTCGTTTGCCTGATCCAGATGCGGTAACGCCACGCTATCGAGCGCAGGCGCTATGGCTGCTTTCAGCGAGTGTTCCCCGGCCAAGGCGCGCAGCACTGTTCCGAGCGTGGTGTCATGCCAGCTGCGCTCGCGGCGCGTGCGGATCGAGTGCGTCAGATCCGCGCTGCGGGCGCGAATGGTGATGATGTCGGGCGGGCCGCTGTGTTCAGCCTCATCGACCACGAACGTGCCCTTGTTGACCATGCCGCTGTCAGCCCATCCGAATGCCAGCGCCAATGTCACACCGCGACGCGGCAGCGCCAGGCGTCCGTCATGGTCATGCAGGCGCAGGTCAACCTGGTCGGCCTCATCGCCCCGGCTTTCGGTCAGGCTCAGATCCAGCAGGCGCGGCGCGATCCGGTCGGTAATGTCTACACCGTCCAGTGTCGCGCGCAACTGCGGAATCGGGTAGAAGGCGCTCATGCTGCCGCTTCCTCGGTGTCATCGTCGGTACGCGCCAGCTGCAGCTGGAAATCAATGCGGCGCGGCGTGCCATCGGAAAAGAACTCTGTCCGGCCTTCGTTGATCGAGAGGATGACGTAGGCGCCATAGACCGTGCCGTTGCCCTCCACCAGCGCCAGCGGGCGGCCCTCGGCGGCCAGCTCCCGCAGCACGTCCAGCGTGAGCAGATCGTCGGCCAGCTCGGCGTGGATCACGCCGGACAGGTCGATGGTCTCTTCGCCGGGGCCAACGTACTGCCGGGCCGCACGCGCGCCCACGCGCTCGCTGGTTGGGTGGCGCCATGACATCTGCCGTTGCAGCTGCTGGTAGGCGGCGGTGGAGAGCGAGAAAACGAACGTGCCCAGGGACATCATCATGGTGGCAGTGCTCAGTCAGTAAGGCGGGCGTTGTGCCGTGAACCCGCTTCGCGGTCGCGGCGATCCAGTTCGGCGCGGACGGCCTGCGCAATGGCCTGCGCATCGGCGCCGGCACCGGCTTGGATGGTGATGTGATAGGTGTTGCCACCGGCCTGCGCCATGCCCGCGCCGCCGGCAGACGGCGCCATGACCGGCGCGCTGCTGACAGGCACCACGGGCGTCACAGCGGCCGCCAGCGCCATCCCAGCGCCGGCACGCTTCATACGGTCGCCAAGGCCCACCACGGACTGCACAGCGCGATCCTGGCCGCCGTCGAGACCGCCGGCCAAGCCCTGCATGGTGTAGTCGCCCAGCTGCTTGAACACGCGCGAGGGGCTGTGGATGCCCAGCACGCTCTTGAACGCGGAGACGGCGCCGCTGCCGATGTTGCTGACGATATCGCCCACGGAACCGGCCATCGAGCGGATGCCGTCGATCAGGCCAGAGATCATGTCCTTGCCGGACTGCAGCATCTTGGCGGGCCAGCCCACCAGGATCTGATTGATGCCGTCCCACATGGACGACAAGCCGTTGCGGATCAGATCGCCGTCCAGGGTGAAAAGGCCCACGATCAGATCCCATGCGCCCTGCAGATACTTCCACGCGCCCCCGATAGCGTTCTTGATGATCGGCAGGATGGTGGTGAACGCGTCGACCAGCCAGCCGATGGCCTTCACCGCCAGCCGCAGGTTCACAGTCAGCACGTTGCCCAGGATCTGGCCGAAGCCCCGGCCGGCGTCAGTGGCACCCTGCAGCTGCTCGCTGGTGGCCTCAAAAGGTTCGAACAGCTTCTTGACCCAATCCCACGCCTGGCTCATGGCGTTGGAGATCATGTCCCACACCGGGCCCAGCGGCTCCAGCGCGGTCATCAGTTCGTCCATGATCGGATTAACCACGTCGAGGATGCCTTCCCATACGCCGATCATGAACGCCTTGATCGGTTCCCAATACTTCCACACCAGGGCAGCGACCACGGCCACGGCGGCGCCGATGGCGAGCACCGGCAGGCTGATGCCGCCGAGCAGCGGCAGCAGCATGCGCCCCACGTTGAGCAGCATCGGGAACGCGCGGCCGGCCAGGGACGTTACGCGCGTGACCAAGCCGCCCATGCCGCCGCCAGAGGACAGCAGCGCCATGGCAGCGCTGATCTGTGAGAACGACATCGCCACCACGCCAGCGGTGACCATCAACGCACCGAAGACGGTGACCAGGGCGGCGCCAACGATGGCCGCCTTGGCGAGCATCTTCACCAGCTCGGGGTTCTCCCGAATCCAGTCGATCACGGTCTTGACCACTTCGGCGGTTTGTTCGGCCAGCGCCTTGAAGTCGCTCAGCAGCGTCTCGCCGATGGCCTGGCCGGTGACGTTCACGGTGTTTTTCAGCAGCTGCAGCGCGTTCTCAGACGTCGCCACGCGTGAGGCGTATTCGGCCGACATCGAGCCACTGTATTGGGTGGCATCGGTGACCTTGTCAAAGTTCGTTTTCAGCAGGTCGAGGTTCGTCAGCAACGGAGCGATCGCGCCGATGGATTCGCGCCCGAACAGCGTCGTCATCGTCGCCGCTTGCTCATGCTTGGGCAGCAGTTTCAGCTTGTCGAGCACACTCAGGATGGCGCCGCCGGCATCCTTCTGCATGGCCTGCGCCATATCGGTGGCTTTGATGCCCAACTTGCTGAACGCAGCGACCTGCCGCGAGGTGGCGGCCTCGCCCGACGACAGCGTGAGCAGCATGTTCTTGATGCCGGTGGCCGACACCTCGGACTCGATGCCCATACCGGCGACCGTCGCACCCAGCGCGGCCAGCGGGCCGCTGCCGAGGCCGGCGACCTCGCCGAGCGCGCCGATTCGGTTCACCACTTCGCTGATCTTCTGGACGCTGGCGGGGCCGGTGTTGCCCAGGTAGTTGATCTTGTCGGCCAGCACGACGACATCGTCCTGCCCCATGCGGAACGCAGTGCGCCAGGTCGCCATGGTTTGGCCGGCGTCCTCGGCGGTGGTGTCGAAGGCAACGCCCATCTTGGCCGCGTCCTCGGCGAACCTGACCAGCTCGGCCTTGGCGATGCCGGCCTGACCGGCAGCGGCAACGATCTTGGCAATGTCGGTCGACACCATCGGCAGCTTGGTCGAGAGGTTCTGCACGTCACGGCCCATTTCCTTGAACTGCTCGGGCGTGTCGAAGTCCACCACCTTGCGGACATCGGCCATGGCCGATTCAAAGCTCATGGCCTCAGACAGCGGCAGCGCCCCGGCCATCAGGGCACGTTGGCCGCCGAATGCCAAACCGGCACCGGTGCCGACCATGCCAATGCCGGCGCTCTGCAGCTTGGCTGCGCGCTCCTTCATCCGATTGGCGGCGGCGAGGCGTGTCTCCTGCCGCTTGATGGTCTCGTTGGTACGGGCAATGTCTGCACGCAGGCGGCGCTCATCGTTGCCAAGGTTGCGCGTGCTGATACCGGCGCGGTCCAGACCGCTGCGCAGGCGCTGCAACTCTGACGCCTGCTGTTGCTGCTTATCCTTCATCAATCCAGCGACGCGGGTGGCGTCCTTGAACTGCTTGGTCAGTGAGCGGGAGGGCTGCGTGGCAGCCGCGACGGCGGCAGCCAGTCCGCGCACCTTGGCCTGCTGTGCGGCGTAGGCAGTAGCCGATTCACGCGACGCAGCTACCTGCTGTCGGAAGGCGCCCAGATCGCGTTGGGTTGCATTGAGTTTGCGCAGCGCATCGCGTGACTGCAGCAGCTGCTCGGCAAGCCCCTTGCCACCGCGCTGAATCTTGCGGAACGGCGCGGTCGCCTTGTCCATTGCGGACAGGATGACCTGCATGCGCAGGTTGTCGCCGGCCATCAGCGCAGCCCCTCGGTGTGGGCCGCCGAACGATCACGGCGGGTAGACGGGGAGGGGGCTGCGCTGGTGGGGATCATGTGTTGTTTCCGCTACGTTCGACGGCTCGCTCCCGCCATTCCATCAACTCGGTCACGGTCCAGCGGTCCATCTCGCTGGGCTGAAAGTGGAAGATGACGGCCACATCGGCCATCGCATCCTCTACGCGTTCAGGGATTCCCGGTCCGCCTTCTTCATGAAAAAACTGGCGATCTCGGTACCGAGCGTGACCAGGTCGGCGGGGTCCAGCTTGTCGACGTCCGCGGTGGTCAGGCTGGGGGTGGTGATGCGCGGTGCGAGCATGCGGATGGCGGTGGTATCCAGCTGCAGCAGATCGACCAGCTTCACGCCGCGCAGGGTGCCGGCATCGGGCTTGCGCAGCTGCAGCTTCTCGATGACCTGGTCGCCGCGCTGGATGGGCGCATCCAGTTCGAAAGTGACGTAGTCGGGGGCGTTGACCTTGCCGGTGGTGGTGTCCAGCAGGGCGTTGTCGTGGGTCTTGCGGCTCATAGTCTCTCCAGTGGGAAGCAAGGCCCGGCATTGCCGGGCCGTGGTGGGCGGATCAGATGCCGATGGCGCGGCGCTGTTCCTGCAGCAGATCGTTGCCGTCCACGATGAAAATCATGGCGACCATGTCGATCTCGATTTCCGTGCGGCCGTTGATCGACAGCTTGTAGTAGCTCGCGGAGGTTTTCACGCTGAACTCTGTGTCGTCGCCGGCCTTACCGGTGCCGGCGTCGATCTCGCTGTGGCGACCGCGCAACACGATCTCCACCGCATCCACCTCGCCGGTGTCGTCGCGCTGGTAGGCGCCGGCAAAGCGAAGCTGCACGCCGTTGTGCGTGGTCTTGCCGTACTGGCGCAACACCTCTCGGGAGAGGCCGCCGCACTTCCACTCGGCCTCGATCTTTTCCTGGCCCATGTCGATGTCGATGGGACCAGCCATGCCACCAGCACGGTATTCCTCCATCTTGCGGGTCAGCGTGGGCAGCTTGAACTCGGTCACCAGACCCCGGTAGCTCTCGCCATCGTTGAACAGGTTGAGGTTTTTCAGCTTGCTGGGCATTGCCATGTTCGTGGATTCCTATGTCGTGCCGATCAGCCGTTGATGCGGCTCGGGAAGTCGGCGAAGTAGCGGTCGGTGATGCGCTGGTTCAGCTGCAGGTTTTCCAGCGGGGGCACCGGGGTGAAGTCGTAATCGATGACCAGCTTTCCGCCCGACAGGGACGTGGGCAGGTTGGCGGCTTCGTCGTACCAGGCGTTGGCGTCGATGATGTAGCCGCCGTTCTTCAGCTCGCGGAACTTGGCGTTGATGCTCTCCAAGATGTCCTTGACCTGGCTGGGGTGCAGCGGCTTGTCCATGTAGACCAGCATCGCCTCTGCGATGGTGTCGGCCAGGATGTGCGCGGTGCGCGTGGCCGTTTCGAAGGCGAACAGCGGATCGCTGCTCAGGGTGCGGTTGCCCCAGAAGCGGTAGCCGTTGACGTTGACCAGGGTGGTCACGTCCTTGGAGTTGAGCAGTCCGGCGTCAGTGTTGGGGTCTTGCAGATCCCAATGCACGTCGCGGCTGATGCCGGTCACGCCCGAAACGGGAACGTTGGAGATCGACTTGTGCCAGCCCTGTTCCTGATCGATGCGTGCGCGCAGGCCAGCGGCGCGGGCGGTCGCGTAGGCCATCGCCGGGGTGCTGGTGGTGGTGTCCCAGGCGAGGAAGTCGGGCCAGATCATCATCAGTTCGCGCTCGCTGAACTGATCGCGGTAGACGATGACATCGGACACCTTGCCGGCGGCCGACGCGCTGACGTAGGCCATGGCGCGCAGCGTCTTGGCGATGGGGGCCAGCGCAGCGACTACTTCCTGCGTATCCAGCCCCGGCACGGCCAGGATGCGCGGTTTGACGCCCAGCTGCGCCTCGGCCACCAGCAGCGCCTGCAGGCCGGTGTAGGTGCCGGTGTCCTTGCTGCCGATGACGTTGGTGGTCGTCTCCGGATCTGCCGCGCCCTCAGCGACACGCACGACCACGGCAACGGGATTGGACTGGTCAGCGATGCCGCGCAGGCTGGCAGCCAGCGTGCCCTTGGTGCCGGCCTTGGCGACGGCGCCGCGTACGTCGGTCAGCAGCACGGCCTTGTTGAGCGGGAATACGGATGCGTCGGCGTCCTCGGCCGTGCAGACGATGCCCAGGATGGCCGTGGCCACCGTGCGGATCGGGCGGGTGCCGCCGTTTACTTCGACGACGCGTACGCCGTGGTGGTACTGGTCCATTGCTGGCTCCTTGGGTCAGGTTTCGCGGTAGCGGAGGGGGACAGTCAGCCGGGTGAACTCGTTGGACTGCTGGCTGCGCACACGACGGCAGGTGACATCGAGCACGAACGCGCCCGGCCGTTCGCCGCGTGACAGCGACAGCTGCTTGATCTGCAGGCGAGGTTCCCAGCGCATGAGCGCCGTGGCAGCGGCGCCGTACAGGCGCAGCTGTGTGGTGCTGTTGAATGGCTGGTCGACCAGCTCGGGCAGAAGCGATCCGAAGTCGCGGCGCTGCACCCGTGTGCCAATGGGCGTGGTCAGGATGCGAGCGATGGACTGCACCAGGTGCGCGTCATCGTCCAGCCAGCGGCCAGTGGATGCATCCATGCCCCTCATTGCACCGCGCTCCACAAGGGAGCGCGACGGCGCAGGTGGGGCAGATGGGGCGAGGTCGAAGCCATGACCTCATTCTGTGGACGGCCTTCGCCGAAGGCGCTCCCGTTGGCGTGTATCAGCTACGCAAACACCTGCGGGCTACGAGCCGGAAAGATTCGGCGGTTCTACGGACGGCAGCTCAGGAACCTCTGGCAGCTTGGGCAGCTCGGGGACGGTGACGGACGGCATCTCGATGCTGCAGGAGCCGATGCGCGAAGCGGCCGCATCAATCGCAGCCTGCAGTTTGGCGATAGCCGCGGTTATCTGGGCGATCTGCAGCGGAAGCACCAGCATAGGCTTCACGTACGGCTGCAGGAAGGTCGAGATGAAGCTGGTGATCCACGTAACGATCTGCGCAGGGTTGACGCTCGGCGGGCTGAGCAGCGCCATCATCGGCTGTAGCGCCGCCATCTGCGCGCCGATGCCGGCGAGCAGTGCGTTGGCCGACTGCATGGCTTCGTCGGTGAGCGCCTGCAGTTCGGCGCAGGACTGCACCGCGTTGATCTGGTCCGCCAGGCGGTCGAATGTCTCGGCGTTGAAGGGGAGGGAGCCTTGTGGGTTCATGGGTGCCTCAGTAGATGTTGGTGACGCTGCCGCGTTCCACGCTCACGACCTGGCCCGTGCCGGTAGTGAAGGTGCCCGTAGCGCCGGTGCCGGCGGACACGTTGCCATCCGCCATGACGCTGCCGGTGGCGTGCACCGTGGGCGAATCCAGCACCACCGCCGCGCTCGCATGCACCTCGGCCTGCTGGCAGTTCACGATGACCTGGCCCTTGCCGGCATGGACCGACAGGGTCGAGGTTGCGTGGTTGAACTCGACAACGCTCCCGTCGGGATAGGTTGTGCGGTCGACGTCCTCGCTGCTGGCCGGCTGCGGGTACGCGTCCTGTGACGTGCTGCCGATGATGACCGCCTGTGAGATGTCCCCATCGGGGCAAGCCAGCAGCACCTGCTCGCCTTTGCCTGGCGCGTGCCAGGTGCGGCCGTTCGGCCCGGCCCTGCGTTCCAGCCAGGCGATCCAGTCGGTTTGGATCTCGCCCGTCTGGACGCGGACGCGTGCGGGCGCTGCGGTGCGCACGGCAATCACCGTGCCCCAGCGGAGCATGTTGCTGACCTCGGCTGGAATGTCGCCGCGCGCCATGGCGATCAGCCCGCCGCAGGATCGGTGGCGGACTCCGGCGGTACCGGGTCGGGTTCAATCGGCTCTGGCGCCGGCACGCTCTCCCAACCGCCCTGAGTCTCGCTGTAGCGCCACGGCCCGGTGTTGTCGCGCGGTGGTGCCAGCGCAGTCGCCGTGGCCGGCAGCGGCTCGCCCACGGCCAACTGCGGCAGGTAGAAGCCGGTTGCCTTATCCCAGATCGGGGTCTGGCTGTAGTCGGGCACCAGCTCCCACGCATCGAGCGCTTCGTTCCAGCGGTTCGCCAGCGGGGCGCCCGGTCCGATAGGCAGCGGTCGTTGCGCGGTGACGCCTGCCGGCGGCAGTTCACCCAGGGCGAGTTGATTAGGCGCCGCCACACCTGTGCTCTTGTCCCACAGCATGACGCCTCGTAAGTCGGCGACCGTCTCCCATGCCGTGCGCTCAGCATTGATCCGCCACGCCTGGTGGGTGCCGGCCTGCTCCACTGGAGGGAAATCGACCGTGTTGTTGGGGAGCGGGCAGCTACCGTCCGCTTCCGGGTAGATCCGAATGGGCAGTACGTACAGGCCGGTCAACGAATCGAACGAGTGTCCATAGATTTCGTGGTCGGTTTTCAGTTGCATGGTTCTCTCTCAGTAGGCGATGCAGAAGAGCATCCGGATGCCGGCGGGCAGGTTGCGGGTCGAGCCGGTGCTACCCACGGTGATGGCGTGCGAGTGGTCGCCAACGCCGGCAACGTTGATGGTGTGGCTGTGGCTGCCGGCGCCATTCATGCCGATGTTGTGCGCGTGGTGGCCGGCGCCATCGGTTGTGTAGGCGTGGGAGTGACCGCCAGCCCCGCTGCTGTTCGGCCACGGGTTGTCGTAGTCAACGTTGCCGCGCGAACCAGCGTGGTTGCTGTAGTCGCCGCCCCACGGATAGGCGATGCCTGCATCGGCGAAGGGAATCAGATGCTGGTGGTCACCGACCCAGTTGGTGCCGCCCGTATGTCCGTGGCTTCCCTGGCCATCCGTCCATGCGCCGTGAGCGTGATCGCCCACCGCATCTGCACTGGCCGAGTGAGCGTGGCCGCCGGCGGCGCTCGCGCTCGCGCTGTGTGTGTGCGCAATCACGGAGCCGGCGCTGCTCTGGCCGACCTTGGCAGGATCGCCGGTATGGATGACGCCGCTGTCCTCATCGACCTTGGGCAGCTTGAACGTGGTTCCCTCGGCATTGCCGCCGTAAGTGGTGCCGATGGCCGCGAACAGGCGTGGGTAGTCCGTGCGTAGCAGTTCACGGCCGTCACACACCAGCGTGCCCGAGGGTGCGGTCTTGCCAGCGAAGGTAATCACCTGGCCGGGCATGTAGGCGCTGGCAGGCACGCCGGTAAGGTTGTCCCACGATAGGTAGTGCGAACCGTGCTTGCCGTCCAGCAGGTCGGCATCCAAACCGTTGCCCTCGCCATCGTCTTTGAGCGACGCACCTTTCAGGCCCAACAGCTGGCGCACCGCGCCCTCCGTTGCGGCGGCGATCAGCTTCTTGGCAAGCGCGGTGGGCGCGCCCGGACCGAACCGCGCGTCGAGCAGTTCGCGCAGCCCTTTCGAATGGACGGCGCGCGTCGCGTCGGTGCCGGTAGCTGTTTCAGTCGGGGTGGCCAACTCCAGCACACCGGCCTTTTCCTCGGTGCCCACGTTGAGGTCGAAATTGGTGTCGCCGAAGGTGATGTCGGTCGCCGCGATGTCGGCGAACTGGACATCGGCGGCGAGCAGTAGCACAGCCTGCGTTGACTTCTCTGCCAATACGGCCGGCTGGCCGTAGACCGCCAGCAGCGTCCCATCGGCCAGGTACAGGCCGATGCCGCGTACCGAGTACGTGGCGTCGGTGGCGTCGCGGGCCGTGACGTGGATCGTGTCCCGCGCTGTGGCCCCTCCGCTGATCGACTGCAGGCGCGTGTGTTCGCCGGGCAGCGCCTGCATTTCGCGGTGGGGCTCGACGACCTCGGCGGTGAGGCCCAGGGCGTGGGCCAGCACCGGGGCGGTGCCGTTCTGCTGGGCGTTGACGATGGCCTCGCGGCCACGGCGGGTAACGATGAATCTGAGGCCGGTCATGGAGTGGTGGCTTCCGTAGCTTGCAGGCGGACAAACACAGCGGCTCGGGTGGCAGCGATGACGCCCACGCGAGCGGCCAGGTTGATGCCTTGGGTGAAGGTGAAGTGGCTGCGTACCGGCTTGGTGAAGTTCACCTCGGCAATGACGTCATCGACGTACTGCGCAGTAGTGGTTTCCCCGTCCTGGCCGCCAAGGGTCAGCGTCAGCGCGAAGGTGTGTGGGGCGCCGCGCGGCTTCGTCTGCCACCACTCGGTGATGTCAACCACACCACCGAAGCTGTCCACCACGTCCGCGATGCTGCGCGCGGTGCCCTTACGGCGCTGCACGATCAGCGAGTTGGCGACGCGGGCGCGCTTCACCGCCAGCGGCCAGCTGTTGCGCCATGTGTCCACGGACATCGTCCATGCCAACCATGGCAGCAGGTTCTCGGGGCAGGTGGCAGGGTTCCAGAGCAACCCGACGACCGTGTCGATGTCGAAGCTGCGCGCGGTGACTGCCTCGGCGGTTCGCTCCAACGTGGTGGCGTTCGGCGGCAGCAGGCTGGTGCCCACGTCCACACCGACGCTACCGTCCCACGTCAGTGTCGCGCCGATTGGCGGCGCTTCGCCCAGGTGGATCTGCTTGCGCTCGTCCAGCACATAGTCGATGACGGTACGCGCGCCGCCGCGCGTGGGGATGTAGGGCGTAGCCGCGCTGGTAGGTTCCAGCTGCGGCTGGGATATGCGCAAGGTGACGTCTACGCTGCTGTTCGGGCTGACTGCCATTCCGATGTAGCACTTGATGCCGGCCACGTCGTCGTGACTCAGCTTTCGGGTGACAGAAAGGCGCTGCAGCGTGGTCGGGTTGGGCTTGGTGCTGGTGCTGCTGACCAGGTACTGGCCGTTCCGGTCGCACTCGGCCAGCACCAGCTGTCGCAGCGGCTCACGGAAGCCCGCCTCCGGGTCGCCGGCAATGACCTGCAGGCCAACGCTCACGGTCCAGATGGAACCACGGGAGGCAGGCACAGGCGCAGATTGGAAAACGATGTCGAAGAAGCGGACGTAGGACGCATTGCTCGCGCCCCACAGGCGGTAATCGACGTAGGGCGTTCCGTCCGGCAGCACGCCCTTGCCGACTATCTCGCGGGTCCAGCCGCCGAATGGCCCAACGACGGTCACCCAGCCGGGCGGGAAGTTGCCGACAGAGGGCACCCTACCGATCGAGGACGCGGTGACATCCGAGTCGGCGAGGAAGTTGGTGCGGGGCTCGCGCGACAGCCGCTGCCGGCCACGCCAGTCGCGGCGATAGATCGACGTGATCTCTGTGGCAAGGCGCGTGGGCTTGCCAAGGAACGTCGGTGCGAACACAGTGCGCGCGCCATCGCCGATCCCGACTGGCTCATTGGTGAGCCGTTTGGTGATGCGCTTACTCATGGTTGCCCACGTGCACGATGTCGAAGGCGGTGCAGTGCGCAGCCTGGTGATTGGCGATGAACAGGTCATCCGCCGGTTCGATCAGGTTCACCCGCTGGACGCCCTCAACATGCAGCGAGGCATAGAGGCCCGAGCGCGGTACGTCACGGCCCAGCCGGTGCGACTCATCCACGTAGGCGCGCAGCCGGCGGTTTGCCTCGTCCAGCACCACTGCGGCATCCGGGCCGGCGTAGGTGACGATCTCCGCCTTCACGGTGTAGCGCATGATCTCGGCGGCCCGGACAGTGACCAGGTCAGTCAGCGGGCGCACGTTGCCATCCATCAGAGCAGCGGCTACTCGCTCGACCAGGCCGGACGAGGGAATGCCATCACCACTGCGCGAGAGCAGCGTCACCAGCACCTCGCCGGGGGTGGGACTCATAGCGCTGACATCAAGCACGTCGGGATCTGCCGACAACGCATGGAAGAGGTAGGCGCCTTCCGGGCCCGCGACGCTGTAGCCCTCCGGGGCGAGCTGGATGCGGCGGCGCAGTTCGACGTCGCTCTCCATCACAGTGGGGGTGTTGGTCTTGGGATCGGCAGGTGTGATCTGCTGGCGCACCACGCCGAAGAAGGCGCCGAGGTTGTCCAGATCACCGCCGCCGGCATAGGCCAACATGTTGCCTTTGCCGCGCACGTTGAACGATTCCCGAAGATGGACTTCGCGGTACGCACAGACCTGCAGCAGCACGCTCATTGGGTCCGATTCCAGCAGGGTGGCGTACTCAGGCGCCAGCAGATACAGAGTGGCTTTCAGATCGGCGTAGGACTGCTCAAAGCTGACCTGTTCGGTCAGGTCCGGGACGGGCAGCTTGGACAGTTCGACGGCGGTAAAGGTGGACATGGCGACACCAGGCGCAGGGGCGTATCAAGGGTGTCATCGCCCCATACCCGTAACCATTCCCGGCGTGTGTAACCGCTACGCCTACGGCATTCCGGCGGTGAGGTGGTCCATGATCGCGTCGCGTACCAGGGCGAGGCTGCTGTCGGAGAAGCCCAGCAGGCGCCGCCGCTCGTAGCGCACGCGCGGACCGCCGCGGATGACGCTATCGGTTCGGCCTTCCTGATGAACGGTTGCGATGCGGGAGACGCGGCCGACGAAGCCCACCGATACCTGCTGCGCATCAGCACGCACGCGCAGATGCTTGGCCTGGCGCAGCTTGGCGAACATGGCCGCGCGTTTGATGCGACCCGCCTTCTGCCGGGCCGGTGAGGGCTTGCGACGGGGGGCGTAGGCACTGCCGTCTGGATTGCGCTGTGCAGCGATACGGCGCTGCTCGGCGCGTCGCAGCTGCGTGCCCACACGGCGGGCAAGGCGGATGCGCTCAGCGGGCTGCAGGCGCGCCAGCAGCGGTTCTACCCACCGCTCCAAGGCGCGCAGATCCTCAGACAAGGGGAATGCCAGGCAGGGAGGCGACCAGCGCGCCCTCAGCGTCGACCACCTGGCCGCCGGCCAGCGACGCGGCGTGATAGTCCTCGGTGGCAGGCTCGCCCACGTGAGTGAGCAGGAAGGAACCATCGGGCTGCGTCGTCACCACAACGCGCTCGGTCAGCGGCAGCTTGAGCGAGACGTCGACCAGGTTGTCGGCGAGCACGTCGACATCGAAACCGATATCGTCGCGCCGGGCCGTATTGGCGAGCAGTTCCGGCTGGTGCCGGGTGAGCCACTGCAGCACCGGCAGCATCAGCGAATCGGGGCTGCCGGCGTAATCGGTGAGGATCAGGGCCAGCGTGTATCGGTACTGGAACGACAGGCCGGGCTGGTAGGTGCTTTGCAGCTTTCCATCCTCCACGAACACCAGCAGACGCTCGGCGCTTTCCTGCAGACCGGGGACGGCCGCCAGCAGGTGCGTGCGCAGCGAGTCCGGCTTAATCACGGCCGGACGCCTGCCGCTGGCGCACCGCGTCCTGCAGGCCGATCAACTGCTCGCGGATGGCGTGGCAGGTGGTGTAGTTGTCGGTGACGGTGCTGGCGACGGTAGAGAGCGCAGTGCCGGAGGCGGGCGCATCAGGATCTCCGGCAGGTCCGGCCAGGGGGCGGTTTTCGGCGGCTGCGTCGTGCACGCGGACAAAGCCAGCAGGCACAAGGCAAGCGCGATCAGCTTCGGGCGTGACATAGACGGGAACCTCTTTGACGATGGTGGCGCCGGCTTCGCGCACGTATTGCACGCGGTCGACGTAGCGCGTGACGACTTTGGCGTCGCCGCTGAGCGCATCGCGCTCCTGTTTGGCCGCATCACGCTCGGCCTCGGCGTTGTCGCGCTGACGGCCAATGCCATCAATGCGCCGCTGCTGCACCAGCGCTACCGCAACGCCCAGCAGCAGCACTATCACCAGCAACGCGGCCAGGATCGCCGCCAGGCGTCGGGAGATCACGCAGCCCCCAGGACTTGCAAGGCGCGATTGGTGCGGCTGATCCGGTCGGCCATGCCTTCGGGCGTGGCCTTGGACGTGACCGAGCCGAGGTTGACGCGGCGGCTGACCGCCAGCACGTCGCCGCCATCGGCGGTAGTGTTCAGGCCGGCGTCCTTCCAGTACGCGGCAGCGGCGGCGGCGCCCACTTCCACATCCAGCAGCAGCTGCGGCTGCTGTTCCAGCGGCTGGCCGATCAGCTGGCCGATGTGCCGGTAGTTGCCGCGTCCGGTGATCTGCACGGGGCAGCGGCCACGATAGAGGTAGCCATCCCCGCTGGCCTCGTTGCCGTTGCCGTTCCGGCCGGCATACACGCGATTGCCCAGCTTCTCCTGCTGGTGGACGAACGCGTCGAGCTCGGTGGCGGCAATGCGCTTCCCGAACACTTCCGGCAGGCGCTTGCGGCTGTAGCTGAGGTTCTCTTCAACCCGCGACAGGCTCAGGCTTTCGTGGCCGATCTGCGCGAGGAAGTGTGCGGCACGGCGCTTGGTGGTGATGCTGAAACGCACCATGGCCGCGTTCAGCGCGGGCGCCCAGCGCTGCGCACGCGGCAGCGGGCATTGCATGATCTGACTCAGTTGCTCGGCGGTGACCACTACTCGACCCTCAGAATGCGCGCCACGTTGCCTCGGGCGCGGTAGGTCACCAACAGTAGGACAAGCAACAGGCCCAGCTGCCACACGCTGACGTGTGCGGCTGCGCCAAACAATGCAACGTTGATGGCAAGGCCACCGGTACAGGCGATCAGCAGCCACGCACAGCACGACACGCCAATGCGGTGGCGGGCATCCGGGCCCGGCCGGTAGGTAATCAACAGCACGCAGATGGCGAGGCTGCTGACCAGGGTGGCGACGACAAGCAGGTTATGCACTGGGTGGCCCTCCGCGACGGATACGGGACAGGTCGAAGGTTCGGCCGCGCTCGATCAGGCCGAGCGTGACGGTGATGCCGCAGGCTGCGGCGGCGAAGGCGGCCATGCCGGTGGACTGCAGCGGTACCCAGCGCAGCACCTCGCCAGCGCCGTAGTAGCCGGCGATCACGCTGACGATCAGGTACACCAGGCGCTTCCAGATCGGCAGGTCCTTGGCCGAGACGACAAACAGCGTGCCCCCGGCAAAGGCGCCAATCAGGGCATCGCCGTCGATGCCGGGCACCAGGGAGGCCAGGCCGAGGCCGGTGGCGACCATTACGGTGCCGGTGAGGGAGGTTGGTTCGGTCATTTCAGTCCCAGAGCTGGATCAGCGGTCGCTCGGTGGCGATCAAATGGGATGGGGGGAGGGCAGGCAGCGTTACGACCGTCCCCATCGGAAGGATTGGCCCGTGCAACGACAGGCCAGGGTTGAGGGCGAACACCTGCTCGGTCATGCCTGCCGTGGCGCCCAGGTGACGCCAGCACAACTGGTCGATGGTGTCGCCTTGCTGGGCGTGGACGCGCATCAGATCAACTCGACCGTGACGCGCCGGGTTCCGAGCAGGTCGCTGATCGCGTTGCGCAGGTCGCGGCGGATCTCGTCAATCGTGGGTGCCAGATCATCGGCACGCTGGTTGCCTTGCGCCGTGGCGTCATAAGAGCGGTAGCGTTCGTGCAGTTCCACGGCCGTGGCGCAATACACGGCGCGCAGATACAGCTGGACCAGGCGCGATGTGCCGTCGACTTCCTGTGCCGGCACGTCGCCCAGGGTGGCGTAACCGGCGGCTTCCTTGCCCGCTCGCCACTGTTCCAGTTCCCGCGTGACGGACAGGACCGCCATGACCACCGTGGCTCGCATGCGCGGCGCAGCGACATCGCCTGCGACCCGGACCGACTCTCGCAGCACGCCAATGTCGATCTCCGGCCAGAACGGCCCGGCAGTGACGGGTTGCTGCTTGGCGACGGGTGAGGTGTTGGCAGTGAAGCTGCTCATAGTTGCCTCGATAGGTCGCCGGTGGTCGGGGCGTCACACCAGGGAGAGATGCTGGTGATCGGCCCCGAGCCGGCGGGGTTGCGGGGTACGCTCGGTGTGAGGGTCAGTCGTTCGACTGATTGCCCTCGATCTTTGTCAACAGGCGCTCGGCGCGCTTGAGGTCTTCCTTGCCGCCGCAGCTGTCGTGCAGCTGGATGGCGCGGCGCAGGTCATCAATCGCTGTGGACACCGCCTCGGCATCGAGCGGCGTTGCCTCGGTGTTGGTCGCAAGCAGGCCGCGTGCTCGGGCCAGCAGCAACCGGGCGCGGACCTGATCGGGCATGTCGTGGCCGTCGGTCACTTCGACGGCCCGGCTCAACACTCCCGGGTCGAACGCTGCGCCCGTCTTCAACGCGTTGAGCGCGGCGATGCCGATTTCCTCGGCAACGACGCAGCCGGCGGTGCGCTCGAATCGGTCGGGCATCGTCAAGCCATGTGCCAGCACGTAGGCGGCGATATCCAGCGCCGCGTCGTACAGGCCCGCGTCGATGTTCCACAGCATCAGCGTGGACACAACGTCATCCTGGCCACCTGCATCGGCCGCGAGGACGCCCTCGATGTACGCGTCGTAGGTCGGCAGCAGCGCGGCCTTGAGCTGGCCCTTGGCCTGACTCGACTGGATCTGTTTCAGTCGAGCGCGGTCCGTGGCCAGCTGCAGCAGGGTCTGCTGATAGATCGGCGTGCCCTCCACCAGGTTGCCGCCCGC